>JAJYLH010000058.1 GCA_021787845.1 Myxococcales bacterium
CGCAAGCGGTAGGACGGGCTCGTCATCAGTGGCACGGGCGTCTTCGCCCGTGAGCGCTTCGGACCTGCCATGCCGGTGGATTCGGCAGGACTTTCACGGGCGAGGACGCCCGCGCCACAAGTCGTAGGATGGGCGAGCGAAAGCGAAACCCGTCGGCGGCATCGGCTGAGGACGATGGGTTCCGCTCCGCTCCACCCATCCTACCTCCTGACGCGCCATCCGCGGCCAGATCACGACGTGATCTCGGAGCTGACGCGCCATCGGCGACCAGATCACGACGTGATCTCGGAGCTGACGCGCCATCGGCGGCCAGATCACGACGTGCTCTCGGAGCTGACGCGCCATCGGCGACTAGATCACGACGTGCTCTCGGAGCTGACGCGCCATCCGCTCCCAGATCACGACGTGATCTCGGGCCTGACGCGCCGTCCCCGGCCGTTCCGCGACTGCAACGGGGGAGCAACGCGCCGTTCCCGATGTTTCAAGACCGCAACCGAAGCCTGACGTGCCGTTCGGACGCGGTAGCGCGAAAATCGGGTCACAGCCGCGCCATCGCCCCGGCGGAGTCGTCCGCCGACTTCGCCCTTTCGTGCCCTCGCCCACTTGACAGCTCGCCACAGCGAGTTACAAAATCCGCGGCGCGACATTTTCGTCGCCGGAGGTAAGACATCATGCGCATTCCTGCCATCACGAAAGGCGTTCTCGCGTTCTTCCAGGTCATCCTCTTCGCCTTGGGCGCCTGCTCGGCCTCGGGTCCGAACGCCGACCTCGCGAAAGAGTTGGATGTCGTCTACACCGCCTTGGAGGACAAGAGCCACAAGAAGCGGCTCGCGGACAACGAGGTCCTGCGGGCGGAAGGCGCCGCGAGCAAGCGCTGGGTGGGCGCGAAGAAGGCGACCCGGGCCTTCTACAAGATGGAACTGGCGCACATCGCGAACGACGCGCCGAAGGGTTACAAGCCCCTCTTCACGATGACGCCGCCGCAGATGGAGAAGCTGTCGGACGCGGAGAGGCAGGCGGAGTACGAGCGGGTCGCGACGGCCGCCGGGGGAACGCTGCCGGCGCTGATGAAGTCCTCGGGGAAGAACGCGAAGGCGGAAATCGAGCTCTGGCTCGCGGCGGAGGCGGTGCTCGCGGCGGCGGTGGGCGCGGCGGGGAAGGCCGGCGAGGCGGTGGACGAGGCGAAGGCGAACGCCATCACCGCGCTGCAGAAGTTCAAGGGCGACTTGGCGAGCCGCTACCCGGGCGACCACGAGGAGCAGGATTCCTACTCGAAGCCGGCGGCGCACGACCACGCCGCGACCGCCGCGCCCGCGCCGGCGCAACCGCCAGCTCCGACCGGAGCGAAGGACGCGGCGCCCGAGGCCGAGGAGAAAGCGGAGTCGGCCGGGGCAGAGGGCGAGGCCGAGCAGGCGAAGAGCGAAGACCCGGCAGCGACGGCCGCCGCCAAGGCGCAGCGCGCGAAAGTGGGACCGGTCGCCAAGGGCGAGGCCGCCGCTGCGGCGCCGGCGCCGACGACGACCATCACCATCACCACCACCTCGGGCCCCGCGCCCGGCGAGGCCGTCACCACCGTCCAGACGCCGCGCAAGAGCTGAAGGCCGCGCCTCTGGTTGACCGCACCTGTCGGTTTGCACCATGCGTATCCGGTTGACACGCTTGGAGCCGGACATGTCAATGTCCGGGTCGGATGCAGCGTCCCGAGCCAACCCGGGCACTGACGTGCCCGGCTCCAACGTCGGGCAAGTGTGTCAACCGGATACACATGGTTTGCACCAGTAGTGCCGGTCCTCTGGCCCGGCACCACTGTTTTCCGAAGAGCAGATCGCGTAGGATGCGCCCGTGAGCCAACTCCTCTGCGCCGCCGAGACCGTGCTGGTAGCCCTCTCGCACGCGGCCGGTCGGTCGGCGGCGCATCATCCTGCGATCGACGATAAGGTGCCGATCCTCTTGACGGCCCTGATGGTCGCCGCGGTGCTGGTGCGCGTGGTGTTCGGAACGAAGGGCGCAGAGAAGCCTCCGGCCGAGGATTCCCAGCCGCTCTTGCTTCTCCCGAGCGACGACCGGCTTCCCTCGGAAACGGAGCGCGATGCGGGCCTCGTGAAAATCAGAGGTCGCGACCCCGGCTTCTCGGTCGAAACTCTCCTCGAGCGGGCCGGACGGGTCTTCGTCGCGGTCGAGAAGGCGATCACCCGCGGCGACGTGGCGAGCGTGCGCGCGCTGATGACCGACGCGGCCTACCAACAATTCAAGGCGCGCTTGTCGCTGGCGGGCGTGTTCGGGGTCCGGCCCGCGGTCGCCGACGTGACGCCGACCGGCGTGCGGGTGAGCGCGCTCGAGGTCGCGGGCCGCCACGATGGCGCGCACGTCGGCATCCAGTTCGAAGCGCGCCGGACCGAGGTCCCGGTCGGCACCAGCGCCGCGGCCGCGCTCGAGGCCGCGAGCTCCGCCCCGGCGGTCGCGGGCGCCGAGGTCTGGTCGTTCCTGCGGCGACAGGGCACGAAGACGACCGCCGCTGGCGTCATCGAAGGGCTCTGTCCGAGCTGCGGCGCGGTCTTCCAAGGCGGCGAAACCGGTGAGTGCGCCTACTGTCATGCCATCGTGAACTCGGGCGCGTTCGACTGGGTCCTCGCCAAGATCTCGGAAGTCGACGCCTTCTCCGTCCGGGGCGCGGTGGCTCCGGGTCTCGCCAACCTCGTCGTCCGCGACTCCGATTGCGGGGCGGAGATCATCGAGAATCGAGCCGTGCTGTTGTTCTGGCGTACCATCGAAGCTCTCGCGACCGAGGACGCGGGACGGCTAAAGAAGGTGGCCAGGCCGAAGGTGACGGCCGGGCTCCAGGACCGCTTCGAGCTCGATCGATCGGACGGCCTGCGCGAATGGTACCGCGACGTGCAACTGATGAGCGTCGATCTGGTCGCGGTCGACGGTGACGCGGGGGCGAGCGACCTCGCGCACGTGCGCGTGCGCTGGCGCGGGGAACACGGGTTGGGGTCGCGAGATGCGCCCGCCGCGACGCGCCGGGTGGAGCGGGCTCACGTCCTGGTGCTCGGACGCAGGCATGGCGCGCGGACCGACCAGGACCTGGGCATGCTGACATTCCGCTGCTGGAGCTGTCACGCGCCGTTGTCCGACTCGGACTCGACCCGATGCGACTTCTGCCAGGCGGACCAGGTCGACGACGGTGATCACTGGCGTCTGGAATCTTTCGAGAGCAACGATCTCTGGCTTGCGCGGCGAGGCCAGTCAGACACCGCGAGCGCCACCGAGCTGGGGATGTTCGGACGGCAGCGGCTCTTCAAGCTGATGGTGGCGCTGGCGCGCGCGGACGGGCAGATCACGGCCGACGAACGCGAGGCGCTAGAGCAGCGCGGCGAGGCGCTCGGCTTGCGGCCGGATCTGATTCAGGAAGGGCTACGCGACACCGATCTCCAAAGAGCCGACTTCCCGAAACCGGAGGAGGCGGTGCCGTTCCTCGCGGAGCTCGTGGAGCTGGCGAAGGCCGACGGCGAGGTGACGTCGGACGAGCGGACCTTCCTCGACCGGATGGCACGAAGCATGGAAGCAACTCCCGGCGACCTGCAGCACCTGCTCGACGCCGAGGCGCAACCGGTCCAGGCCTCGTCGCGCTTGGGACCGTGAGCCTCGGGATGCTTGCCGTCAGGCGCGGGCGAGAGGCCCGGCGAGGGCGCGGGCAAGGTCGCGTTGGTCGGGGTCGACGTAGACCCGGACGAGGCGGGCGCTCTCCCGGTAGCGGCGGAAGAGGGGCGTGTAGGTTTCGATGCGTTCCCACGCGCCTTGGCTCGTGTGCACCAGAATCGGCGGCCGGGCAGTCGCGTCTTGGAAGTACTTCGACAGCACTCCCCGCGACTCGACCACGAAATGCGCGACGCCCTCGGCCTCGAGCGCATGGATGAGCGGCGCGAGGTCGACCTCGCGCTCGAACGGATTCGCCTCCACCGCCAGCCAGAACCCGCGCCGCTCGACCAGCCGCCGCGCCCACGGGTTTTGACTCCGCCTGAGCGCATGCCAGAGCGTCACGTCGTCGGTCCCCAGGTACTCCTCGGGGTCCGGCGAGAGCGCGAACTCGCCGTCGCTCGTCTCGTAGAATCGCTGCAGCAGATGTTCGTAGTTGACCGACGTGTAGTGGTAGTAGACCGAAACGAACATGTGGTAGCGAGAGAGGAGGAAGTCTTCGAACGCGAACACCGCCCGATGCGACAAGCCCAGGTACCACGCGCCCTCGCGTTCGACCGGCGCGACGTTCTGCACAATCCAGTCGAGATCGTAATGGCCGTAGTTGACGCCCGTGTAGTAGGCATCGCGCAAGAGATAATCCATCCGGTCCGCGTCGAGCTCGCTGGAGACGATCTGCCGGAGCAGCGGCGCGTGGTCGACCCCGCCGGCGACGAACGGGTCCGCCCCTTCCGGCCCGCGACCGCAGATGAGCGAGGCGACGTGCTCCGGCTCGATGCCCTGGCTCGCGAACGCCCGCCGCATCAGGTCCGCGAGCGCGCTCTGGACGATCAAGAGGACGGTCATGTCCTCGTGCGTCGCTTGCGCGCTCTCTCCGAGACCCGTCCAGGCCGGCAGGCCGAGCGCCTCCCGCGCGGGCAGGATGCGCTCGCTCGTGTGCGACAACGGCGGGTGGCCGAGGTCGTGCAAGAGCACCGCGAGCCTGAGCGTCTGGCGAAACCGCTGCCGCTCGGCGTCGGGCAGGCGCGCCTCGCGATAGAGCGCGTCGAAGACTCGGGTGGCGACGCTCATCGCGCCGATAGAGTGGGCGTAACGGGTGTGCGTCGCGCCGGGGAACGCGAGGTCCGAGAAGCCGAGCTGCTTGATGTGCCGCAGCCGCTGGAACGCCCGGCTGTCGATGACCTGCCGCTCGGCCGGCGTGATGTCGATGGAGCCGTGGATGGGATCGCGGATGTGCATCGCTCAGGGAAGATAGCGAGAACGGGGCAGCGCGGCCCTCGAGTTCGTGCGAAGCTTCTTCCTCGTGAGCCGGCGCATCGAAGACGAGCTCGAGTCGATGACCCTCGCAAAGGTGCGCGAGCGCCTCGCCGGCCGCGAGCCGACGCGCGCCGAGTGGGAGGCGCTCCAGGCGGACGGTCGCGCTGGCGTCAAGCGAATCGTCGAGCGCGTCCTGGCGGCGCGCCGGCGCGAGGCGAGCGAGTCGCGCCGGTTGTTCGAGCGCACCCGGTTCGAGCGCGAGCTGTGGGAGCGCGGGCTCGAGCTGGTCGCCGGCTGCGACGAGGCGGGCATGAGCCCTCTTGCTGGGCCCGTGGTCGCCGGCGCGGTGATCCTCGAGCGCGGCGACCGAATCCGCGACGTCGACGACTCGAAGAAGCTCTCGCCCAAGGAGCGCGAGCGGCTCCAAGTCGAAATCAAGGCGCGCGCTCGGTCGTGGGCCATCGGCATCACGACCCACGAGGAAATCGACGAGCTCAACATCTTTCGCGCCGGCCTCCTCGCGATGCGCCGGGCGATCGAGGGGCTCCTGCCCGCGCCGCAGCACGTGCTCCTCGACGCGCGCCGTGTGCCCGAGGTTTCGATTCCGCAGACGCCGATCATCAAGGGCGACGCGCTGAGCCTGACCATCGGCGCCGCGAGCATCCTCGCGAAGACGACGCGCGACCGGATGCTCGTCGAGCTCGACGCCGAGTACCCCGGCTACGGTTTCGCCATCCACAAGGGCTACCCCGTAGCGGCGCACGTCGAAGCGCTCCGGCGCCTGGGCCCGTGCCCGATTCACCGGCGCTCGTTCGCACCGGTGCGCGAGGTGCTCGGTCTCGAGCCGGTGCAGCGCGAGCTGTTCTGAGCGTGAGCGGCTCCTCGCTTTCGCCAGCCGAAGTCGCCCTTGCCCCTCGGGGTGCATCGCGCGAAGCTCCCGGGCGTGTCGGAGATCGCTCCAGGCTTTCTCGTCGCGGTGCCGCAGCTCGGCGATCCGAACTTCGTCCACGCCATCGTGCTGATGCTCGAGCACTCGCCCAAGGGTGCCATCGGTCTCGTCGTCAACCGCCCTTCGCCGCTGACGCTCGACGAAATCGCACGCTCGCAAGGGCTGCCGGAGCAGGACGGCCAGCGCGGCGCGCACGTCTTCACCGGCGGTCCCGTCGAGCCCGAGCGCGGGTTCGTCCTCCACGCCGACCCCAAGCTGCCGGAGAGCGTGAAGCTCGTCGACGAGCTGTTCGTCTCCAGCTCCATCGAGGCGCTGAAGAGACTCCTCGGCGGGTCGCCCGTCGGGTGGCGGTTGTGCCTCGGGTACGCCGGCTGGGGTCCTGGTCAGCTCGAAGAGGAAATCAAGGAGGGCGCCTGGCTCGTCGCGCCGCCCGTGCCGCGACACGTGTTCGAGACCCCGCCCGAGAAGACCTGGGACGCGGTGCTCCACGACCTCGGCATCGACCCCTTGATGCTCCAGCACACGACCGGTATGAACTAGAGCGCTGCCGCAAAGGCGGGCACGGTCCCTGGGACCGGGCGCTTCAGCCAGGCCGCGCTATCCAGGTCAGCGCGGTGACCGCGCGGATCAGGTCGTCCTCGTTGTTGAAGGCGTGGACCGACAGCCGCACGCCGGCGCCCCGGGCGGTGGCGACGATTCTCTCCTGGCGCAGCGCTTCCACCACCCCGCGCGGGTCCGCGACCGGCACCACCGTGATCCCCGACAGCTCGTGCTCCGGCACCCGCCGGGAAGCGAAACCGGCGTCGTGGAGCTTGTCGCGCAGCGACCTCGACAGCTCCCGCACCCGCGCTTCCACCCGCTCGGGGCCGGTGTCGAGCCACAGCTTGACCGCCGCGCCCAGCGCGAAAATCGACGGGTTCGGCCCGGCGCCCATCTCCAGCGCCCGCGGCTTCTGGACGATTTGCAGCCGGTCGTTGCGCATCTCTTCCGCGTGCTCCTGCGAGAGCCACCCGACCTGCGGCCAGCGCAGGCGCTCGTGGAGCTCCCGCCGAATCGCGAGGTAGCCGGCGCCGAAGCCCGCGCACAGCCACTTGTGGCTGTTGCCGGTCATGAACGAGGCGCCGATGCGGCCAAAGTCGACCCGCAGGGCGCCGAGCGACTGCGTCGCGACGAAGAGGAAGTCCGCGCCGTGCTGGTGGGCGACCCGGCTGAACGCCTCCGGGTCGATGGCGTGGCCGGTGCGATAGAGCACGTGGCTCGCGATCAACAGGTCGCGGCCCTTGAGCGCGCGGTCCACGTCCTCCAGCCGAGTGCGGCACTCGACGCTCTTGACGAACTTCAGGTCGAAGCCCCGGTGGAGAAACGGCAGCGTCGAGGAAGGGAACTCGTCCTCCAGCGCGACCGCCGTCCGCTTGCCCTGCTCCCAGAGCATCTGCGCGATGAGCGAGGCGCCGTGCGAGGTGTTGCGGGTGAAGGCTAGCTCATCCGGAGCGCAGCCGGAGAGCTCCGCGAGCCCGCGCCGCGCGTCCTCCATTCTCGCGAGCTGCTCCCGCCAGTCGACGTCGCCGCCCGCGAGCAGCGACTGGAACGGCTCGCTTCCCGCTCGCTGGACCTCCGGCGTGATCGGCCCGGCGCCGGCGCTGTTCAGATAGGTCCACCGCTCGAGGGCGGGAAACTTCGCGCGTAGCTCGTCTTCCCAGCGCATCGATAGCTCTCAGCTTTGGCAAGCCTTGGCCAAGCCTCATCGGCAGCGGTGCCGCTCACCTAGCGCCTCGCTTCCAGAATCAGGTCGCACAGCTCCCGCGCGGCGCCGAGCCCACCGCCCGCTCGCGCGACGAGGTGGGCCCGCTCTTTCGCTTCGGCACAGGCGTCGGCGGGGCAGGCGGCGAGCGCGCACCGCTCCAGCACCGGCACGTCGTTCACGTCGTCGCCCATGTAGGCGACCTCGCTAGGCGTGACCGCTGCTGCTCGGCACAGCCGGCCGAACGCGTCCGCTTTGTCGCGCTCGCCCTGATAGACCCGATAGACGCCCAGCTCGCGCATCCTCGTGCGCACGATTTCGCTCTCCCGTCCGGAGAGCACCGCGCATTCGACGCCCGCGAGCCGGAGCAGGACGATGCCGTGGCCGTCGCGGACGTTGAAGGTCTTGAACGCTTCGCCCTGCGGGCCGTAGACGAGCCGGCCGTCGGTTAGCACCCCATCGACGTCGAACGCGCACAGGCGCACCCGGCGCGCGCGGTCGAGAAGGTCGTCCCGAGCGAGCGACACGCCGGACGAATGCCACACCGGCGCACCCGGTCGCAAGCGGCGCGGGACGACGGCCGTTTCGCCGGCTGTTCGAGGGCCGCCGGTCAAGGTTTGAAGGCGGCGGCCGAATCGTCGCACTGACGGGAGGCGATGGGCAGGATGGGCAGCGGGTGGGCACGCGTGGCGCTGGTCGGAATCCTGGCGGCGGCTTCGGTCGCGCTGGGATTGGCGACCGCGCACCACACCTTCGCGTGGGTCGAGGGCGAATCCGCGGACGGGCGTACGATCGATCTTCGCGGCGAGCCGACGGTCGAGGCGACGCCGGGCGGGCTGGTGCTCGCGGTCGCGGGCGACAATCAGCGGCTCCAGGTGACCGTCCGGTCGCCGGTGAGCCAGGCGGACCGGGTGCCGGTGCAGGTCGCTCTGGTCGACGAAACCGGTGAGCACGCGGGCGCCGGAGTGCTCGACATCGACGAGGCGGGCGCTTACCTCGGAGGCACGCTGCGCGCCGAGGTCGGCGGCTTCACCCTCCACGGCGGCCTGCGCGTGCGCGCCGTCGCACCCGGGCGCGCATCGCACTCCCGCCCGCGCGCGAGCGGCCGCCGCGTCCGGCGGTAGCGCGGCCAGCGACGAGCCTCTCGGTGCTGGAAACAATCGACCCGAGCATCTTCGGGCGCTTTCCCGTTCCCGCTCATTCTGAACCCTTCGGCAAGCTCAGGATGAACTTCGTCGAAGGCTGGGCGGGAACACGGTGGACCGCTCGCCCTTCGATTGCGCCCAGGGTGAGCGGTCCAGGACACCCCGACTTGTCGCCATCATCCTGTCCCGGATGCTTGGTACCGCATCGCTTCGATCAGCGCGGGCACGTCTCCGCCGGTCCGGGCGTGCACCTCGAGAATCCGGTCGGCGCCAGTCCGTTCCGCTTCGAGGATCTCCCGCACCGGGTCGAGCCAGGAGCGGGCGTCCGGCATCCCAGCCTGGCTCAAGCGCTTCAGCCCCTCGTCGGCGAGACGCACGAGGTCGCGCCCCAGGTCGAGCGCGCGCGCGTTCCCGAGCTTCGCGAAGAGCGCGTGGCGCCCGACCTCGGTCTGGAAGTCGACCAGCTCCTCGAAGGAAGAACGGATGAGCGCCCGGGCGTCCTGCCGGGCGTCGCGATCGTAGAGGAGCCCCAGCCAGAGGCACGGTAGCGCTCCCGTAGTGCGGGCGTCGACCGCGTCCGCGCCGCGCACCTCGATCACCCGCTTCAGGCGCACCTCGGGGAAGAGCGTCGAGAGCAGGTCGGCGAAGTCGTCGAGCGTCGCCTCTTCGCCCAGAAACCCCTCGCGCATCAGGTCGCGAAAGGTCCGGCCGCCCGCGTCGTGGTAGGCGTTCTGCCGCCGGACGAAGACGAGCGGCACGTCGAGCGCCCACTCGACGTAGGCGCGGTAGGTGAAGCCCGGCTCGAGCATCTGGCGGCTCAGGCCGCAGCGCGCCTGGTCGACGTCCTGCCAGACGCGGTAGCGCAGGCTCTGGTAGCCGCTGGGCGCGCCGTTCTCCAAGGGCGAGTTCGCGAAGATCGCCGCGACGACCGGCGAGACCGCGGTGGCGCAGGCGACCTGCTCGGCCGCCTCTTCTTCCGAGGTGAAATCGAAGCTCGCCTGGACCGACGCGGTCATCTGCATCATGTCGTGCGCGCGCTTGCCCGTCAGGCGGTTCTTCATCAGCTCGTAGCGGCCGCGCGACAGCCACGGCACGCCCTCGCGGGGGCCGAAGGGGCGGTAGCCGACGGCGAGCCAGGCGACGCCGGGCTCCTGCGAAGTGCGGCGGGTCGCCTCGAGGTGCCGGGCGACTTCGGCGCAAGCCTCCCCCAGGAGCGGTGTCGGTTCCCCGGAGAGCTCCAGTTGCCCGCCTGGCTCCAGCGCGATCGACGAGCGCGCCAGCGTGATGCCGATCGGCGTGCCATGCTCGGTCAGGAGCTCGCCGTGCTGGTCCCGGGCGAGCTTCTCCAGCACCTTCGCGATCGAACGGTCGCCCATGAGCGGTGCCGGGAGGCCGGTGCGCTCCTGGACCCCGAGCTTCTCGGTCTCCATCCCGCAGCGCCGCTCGTCCGGCCGCTTCTCGCCGGCCCGGAACCACGCGACCATGTCGTCCACCCCGTGAACCGCGGGAGAGCCGCTCGAGGGCGCGTCCAGGGACATCGAATCCTCACGTTGGGGCTTTGCGTCCGAGCCGATGCGCGCGTCGTCCGCTCATCTTAGAACGCGGACCGACGAGGAACGCCGGCCACGACCGCGGACGGGATCCATGCTCGCATTCTCGCCTTGACGCCCCGGCGAGCGGACCGCCAACATCGGCCCCGATGGCCAGACCCCTCTCGGCCTTGCGCGATTTTCTCACCGGTGCCCGCCTGCCCCTCGACGGGGCGCGTCTCGTCGTCTCCGACGGCCGCCTGATGCTCCTCGCGGCGCTGCCCGTCGCCCTGACGACGCTCGTCACCTTCGCCGCCGGCCTCGTGGCCCTCCTCAGAGGGAAAGCGCTCCTGGAAAGCGTCTGGCGCATCGGCGGCGCCTGCTCCGGCTGCGGCGCCTTGGCCTGGCTCTGGAGCCGGCTGGAGGTCGTCGCGTTCGAGGCGGCGTTCATCGTCCTCGTGCTCCTGTGCGCGGCGGCGGCCGGGCTTGTCGCGGCGTGGGTCCTCGCCGCCCCTGCGATGGATGCCCTTTCCCGCCGGGCGATGCGGGGAGCCCCGAAGGGGAGCCCGGAGGTGGTGCCGCTCGGGGAGCGGCCTTTGTGGGTGCAAGGTCTTCGCAGCGTGGCCCGGGCGGCACGGCACGCGCTCGTCTACCTCGCCGGGGCGGCGCTCTTCGCCCTCCTCGCCCTCGTCCCCGGCGGCGCGGCGGTGGCGACGCCGCTGGAAGTCGTCTGGACAGCGGCGTGGATGTTCGCGAACTCGCTCGTCTACCCGCTCCAGTGGCAGGGCGAGGCGCGGTTCGCGAACGTGCTCCAGGTGGCCAGGAGCCGTCCCGCTCTATCGCTGGGGTTCGCCACGGGTCAAGCGGTGCTGCTCTTCATCCCGTTCGCCGCTCTCGCGGTGACGCCGATGGCCATCGCGGGCGCGTGCCTGCTCGTGCAGCGGGCCGGCCCGGCGCCGGCGTCCGGGAAGCCCGCGCCGGTCGCTCCCGCGGCGCGGCCCGGTCTGACCTAGACTGCCGTCGCCATGACCCGACGCCTCCCTCTGGCTCTCCTCGTCTTCACCCTGTCGCTTCCCGCCTTCGCGGTCGACCTGTCGACCCACACGGTCGGCGTCGGCGCTACCGCCCAATTCGCTGGCCAGCTCGCCGAGTCGCCCGCTCAGCTCTCGGTGCGCTTTCCGCTGAAGCCGCGCCTGACCGCGGGCCTCCTTCTCGGCCTTGAGTTCTCGCCGGGCTCGACCATCGTCCCCGGGCTGGAAATCGACTGGGTGCTCTTGCCCGAGACCCACATGAACCTGCTCGCCTCCTTCGCCGTCGCGCTGAACCTGGGCTCGCCGGAAGGCCTGCGGTACTTCCAGTACCAGGTCGGCCCGGCGGTGGAGCTGTTCACCTCCGACTGGCCGAACCTCGGCTTCCTGTTGGGCTTCGGCTTTACGGGAGCGGTGTCGAGCCGCAGCTTCACCGCGACCGAGCCGGGCTTCACGACGGCGCTCCTGCCGTTCGGGAGCGCGGGGATCCACTATTACTTCTGACGGCCCGCGCCCGCGGGTCAGCGTGCTCCTTCCCGCCCGCAACGCGCAGACGACCCTCGCCGCGGCCCTCGGGAGCGTTCTCGCCCAGAGCTTTTCCGACTTCGAGCTGGTCGTCGTCGACGACGGCTCGACCGACGAGACGCCCGCCCTCCTGCGTGGGTTCGCCGGCCGCGATTCGCGCTTGCGGATCGTGACGACGCCCGGGCTCGGCATCGTCGGCGCGCTCGAACGCGGGCGCGCCGCCTGTCGGGCGCCCTTCGTCGCCCGCTTCGACGCGGACGACCTGATGCACCTCTCCCGCCTGGCGGCACAAGTCTCGCTCCTCGACGCGCGCGAGGATCTCGCCGGCGTGGGCTCCCTCGTGCGCGTCTTCCCGCGGCGGACGATGAAGGACGGGCTGCGGCGCTACGAGGACTGGCAGAACGCGCTTCTGACGCCGGAGGACATCGCGCGCGAGCGGTTCGTCGAGGCGCCGCTCGTCCATCCGTCGATGACCCTCCGGCGCTCGTGCCTGGAAGAGCTGGGCGGCTTTCGCGAGGTCCCGTGGCCGGAAGACTGGGACCTGTGGCTGCGGGCGCTCGAGCGCGGCCATCGTTTCGCGAAGGTCGCGTGCGTGCTGCACTTCTGGCGCGACGGCCCGTCGCGGCTGACGCGCACCGACCCGCGCTACTCGGCGGCAGCGCTGTCGCTCGCCCGGGCGCACTTCCTCGCTCGCGGCCCCTTGCGCGACCGGCCGGCCATCGTCTGGGGCGCGGGGCCGGTGGGCAAGGCGCTCGCGAAGGCGCTTGGCGCCGAGGGCGCGTCGGTGCTCGCCCTCGTCGACCTCGACCCGCGAAAGATCGGCCAGTCCGTCCATCGGGTGCCGGTGGTCGCGCCGAGCGCGCTGCCGATCGACCGAACAGCGGTGCTTCTCGCGGCCGTCGGCGCGGCCGGCGGGCGGGAATCCATCCGGTCTGTAGCGCGCGCCTTCGGCTATTGCGAAGGCACAGACTTCTTCGCGTGCGCCTGACATTCGAACGGAACTGCCTATCCGGTCGACCGCATCTGGCGAGAGCGCCCGTATAGGTCGGTGGTGGCGAGCCGCTGGTGGGGCCAACTTGACATGCAGATCGATCGCGGCTCCGGCGCCGGGCAGGAGCGCTCTAGACGTCCATCTTCTTGAGCGTCTCCCGGCGGTTCCCGCTGCAGCGCGCGGCGGCCTTGTCGATGAGCGCGTAGACCTCGTCGTTGAGCGCGGCGAGGAAATCCTCGCTCACCCGCATCTCCTTCTTGCGGACCTCGTCGCGCACCTTGCTCTGGATGATCAACATTTCCCGGGGAGCAGGATTGGTCTCGGTCATGCTTCACCTCGATGGCGCCGGTTTGTTGGTCTCGACCCACCATGTGCGAACGGAGGACACCGCGGCGCTGCGCCTTCGTGATCCGACGCCGCCGCGAGGGCGCGGCCGTCTTACCAGCGCGCCCCTCGGGCATCAAGGGTCTCGGGCATCGAACGGCTTCACGCTCTCGCAAGCGACCGAAAGAGCGCGCTCCAGGCTCGCGAGGTCCGCCGGCCAAGGCGCGCTGAGCGTCATCGCGCCCAGTCGCGGATGCTCGAACGACACCGCGCTCGCGTGCAGGGCGACGCGGGGCGGCACCACCTGGGCGCCCGTTCGCGAAGTGAGCAGGACCGGTCCTCCATAGCGCTTGTCGCCCAGGAGCGGATGGCCGACCGAGGCCAGATGGACGCGAATCTGATGGGTGCGGCCGGTGCGGGGATGCGCCTCGACCAGCGCCGCCGACAGGCCGCTTCCCTCGAACAGGCGGCGCCGCAGGAGCTCGGTGCGCGCCGGCCGCCCGCGGGGTCCGACGGCGAAGGAACCGGGACGCGTACGGTCGGGCGCGATCGGCAGGTCGACGGTGCGCCCCTCCCACGCGGGCGCGCCCGCGACGAGCGCCAGGTATCGCTTACCCACCCGGCCGGCGCGGAATTGCTCGGCGAGCGCCCGCTGGATTCCCGGCGTGCGGGCGAAGAGGGTGACGCCGCTGGTCTCCAGGTCGAGACGGTGAACGAGACCGATCCAGGTGTTCTGCTCCCCTTTCGCCCGGAGAAGGCGCTGCGCCGCGGCGTCGAGGCCGGCGCCGAGGTCGGTCGCGGTCGCCTGCGCGGCGATTCCCGGCGGCTTGTCCAGTGCGACCACGACCTCGTCGAGGAAGAGCAGGCGCTCCAGGTCCAACGCGGTCGGCCGCGGTCCTGGGCGGCGCTCGCGAAGGTGCGCGACCACCTCGTCGCCGGGACGAAGCGGTTCACCGCCATCCTTCGCGCGCCGCCGGTTGATGGTGATGGCGCCCGTCTGGAGCACCCGGCGGAATGCATCGGGGGCGAGAGCGCCGCGGCCAGTCAGGAGCGCTTCGAGTGAGCTCGAGCCCTCCGCCGGACCGACGAGGAGCCGGATCCGCTTGGGGGTCGGCGGCACGTCAACCGGGCCGCTAGGAGTCGGCTTTGGCCGCGCAGGCGTCGCAGCCGCCGGCGCCGCAGGCGGGCGTGGGGCTCGACGATTCCGCGGCGGCGCTCTTCTTCTGGGTCTGGTAGCCGTCGCTGTACCACCCGCCGCCCTTCAGGCTGAACGAGGTGGCGGAGATGAGCTTGTGGACGGCTTGACCGCAACCGGGGACCGTGCAGACGGTCAGCGGCGCGTCGACGATGCGCTGGGAGACCTCGAAGCGACCGTGCGTCGGGCATTCGTACTCGTACAACGGCATGACGACCACTCCTACGCACTCTTTTTGTAACCGCGACGGGCCTGCCGTCAAGGGCGGCCGGCCGGCGGCTGGCGAAGCTTCGCCCCGCCCGGCGAGACAGGCCCTCGATCTTCGAGCGCTCCGGGCCGCGGAGGATTCGGCCGAGCCTTCGGCGAAGGCACGGCGGCGTGATCGATCGCGTGGCTGCCCATCAGACCGATCAGTCGGATCCGACCGATCGGTCTGATCGTCGGGATGCGAGGCAGCGGCCATGCTACTTACCGCCAGCCGGCTCCTGGTCCGCCGGCAGCGCGAGCTCGGTCTTTTCCATCGAGACGCCCAGCGACGCGGCCTTCTTCGCCTCCGCCCGGCGCTTGGCCTCGAAGAGGCGCAGGCCGCGGTCGGTGACGGTGCCGACCGGAATCGACTCGTCGCGCATCTCGGGCGGCGGCACGGCACTGCTGGGGCGCTCTCGCTGGGCGGCGAGCGCTTTCGTCTCCTCGAGGCGCTGGTCGAAATCGGCGTGCCATTCGGCGAGCGTCCGGTAGCGGTACGACGGGTCGTGCGGGTCGTGGATGATCTTCTCGACGATGGCGTCGCGGGAGACGAAGAGCGGGTAGAGCTCGCCGGGGTCGTAGGCGTTGCCGCGGTCGAAGAGGCCGCCGCAGATGGTGCGCACGCTGCACGCGTCGCAGGCGGGCGCGTAGATGTGGCCCCACTCGGTCTGGCGCACGGTCTGCTTCTGGTCGAGGAAGTGGACGATGCGCTCCTCGCCCTTGACGATTTTTCGCGTCTCCGTGCTCGCCCAGGCGAAATCGGCCATGTAGCACAACGGCACCTTCTCGACGCGGAACGAGCGGCCGCTCTTTTCGAGAAGCCGGAGCGCGCGGTGGAGCGACAGCTCGAAGTCGGCGAGGCGCGGCGTGAACTGCGCCTGGTTCACCTCGGCCCGGCCCATCGAGGGGTCCAGGTTGTTCCAGACGAAATGGCGCACGTAGGGGTGGTGCTTCACCCAATAGCGGATGTTCTCGTCGAGGTGGTCGGCGTTGAGCTTGTTGATGACCGAGTTCGCGTTGACATCTATCCCGAAGCGGTGCGCGTTCTCGACAGCGCTGAAGGCGGCCGGGAGCGTATCCGGTGTCCCTCGCAGCCGCGCCTCGATCTCCGGGCGGACCGAGTAGACCGAGACGTGGACGAGCTTCAAGCCCGCCTCGGCCATCTCCTGCGCGAAGGCGGGCTCGCTCATCCGGGAGCCGTTGGTGATCATCCGGACGTGCAGGCCGCGGTCGGTCGCGTAGCGGCAGATGCGCGGCAGCTCCGGGTGGAGGCTCGGCTCGCCGCCGGTCAAGATGATGCCGAAATAGCCGCGCTGGACGAAGTCGTCGACCAGCACCTTCATCGAGTCGAAGGTGTGGACGTAGGGCGTCGTCGGGTTGGAGCAGAAGCCGCAGAAGTGGTTGCAGTGCCGGACGACCTGGATGTAGCCGATGTTCGCCACGTGTTCGCCCGCCGCCTCGATTTCGGATGATGCGGTGGCGCGCGAAGGCGAGTCAATCGCGCCCGAGCCGGAAGACGAGCGCTCGACCCGGTGGAACCACTTCGGCTCGGGGTTGCTGTCGGCGAACCGGCGCGCCTGTCAGCTCGCGAGAGGGTTCGCGTAGACCTCGCTGAGCGGCAGCGCTACCCCCAAGGGTCCGACCGGCGCCTCGCCTTCGGTGTACTCGCGCAAGGTCCAACTGCGGTCGTCGTTGCGCGTGAAGACCTCGATGCGCTGCTCTTTCTGCGCGACGAGGACGTAGGCGCGCAGGCTCTCGATGCGGCGATAGTGGCTGAACTTGTCTTCGCGGTCGAACGATTCGGTCGAGTCGGAGAGCACCTCAACCAGCGCGATGGGGTTCGTCGCGGCGTGCGCGTCTTCGGGATGTGCCTCGAATTGGCCGCAGACGATCGCGACGTCCGGATAGGACGAGAAGCCAGTCGCCAGCACGCGTACGCGCAGGTCGGAGCTGAAGACGCGGCACGGCCTGCCAGCGAGGCGGTTGCCGAGCACGCGCGCAACGCTCGCGCCGATGCCGGCATGATCCGGGGTCCCGCCGGCCATCGAATAGACCCGACCGTCGAAGAACTCGTGCTTCTCGGGGCTCGTGCGCTCGAGCTCCAGGTATTCGGCGTACGAAATCAACTGGGATGCTGGCATGCTCATACCGACAGAATAGCAGCTCCCTCGGTCGAGCGCATCCCGGCGCGGGAGCGGTCGGCTCCCTTCCGAGGCCCGCGCTCAGTGCCGTAACCAGTCGCGGATGCCCTGCGCCAGCCCTTCCGTAGTGCTCGACGGCGCGAGGCGGCAGGCGATTGCTCGCTCCTGACAAGCGCGGGCGGTCGTCGGGCCGATGGCGAGAATCTCCATCGATTCGCCGCGCGCATTCGCCGCGAAGAAGAAGCGCACCGCGGAGGGGCTCGCGAAGACGGTCAGCGTGACGCCGTCGAAGGGCGGCAGCGGCGCCTCGATGGCGCTCGCCGTGCGGTAGACGACGACTTGCTCGACCCGCACGCCACGGTCGGAGAGCGCTTGCGCAATCAGCTCGTCGCCGAGATCGCCCCGCGGATAGAGCACACGCTCGACGCCGGGAAGCAGCGCGTCGATTTCGCGCGCGGCGACCTCCGCCAGCGCTCTCGAGGGGCGGGAGGTGACCCGCCAACCGCGTTCGCGCACGGCGCGTTCGGTTGCCGAGCCCAGGGCCATCACCTGGCGGGGGGCAGGAGCGCTCGCGTCGATCACCACCTCTGCCGAGTGGCGGCTGACGAAGACCGCCGCGTCGAAGGCGCCTCCTTGGAGGTCCCTCCGGATTTTCTCGGGCAGCGAGAGCAGCTCGACGCGAATGCAGGGGTAGTCGACGATGGTCGCGTCGATGCCTCCGAGCATCCGGCGCAGCGCGGCGTTGTCCTCCGCGGTCCGGGTCAGGACCAGGCGTCGATTCGTTGGCACAGCGCCGCTCCTTCGAACGAGGCGCGTTCGCCCGATGCCGAGCGCGCGTTGAGCTCAGCGAAAGCGGTCTCGACCGCCGACGAAAGATCCGCCGCGTCGATTTCGCAGCGCACCAGCCGGTCGGGTTCGGGCGCGAAGCAGGCGGTGAAGTGGAGGCCCGTCGCCGTGCGCCTGGCCAGCGTGCCGAGCGGCAGGTGGCAGCCGCCTTCGAACCGCGCGAGCAGCCCGCGCTCCACCGCCGTCGCGTCGCGCGTCGGCTCGTGCTCGAGCTTGGCGCACACGTCGAAAGCGGAATCGTTCGCGCGGGTCTCGATGGCGAGCGCGCCCTGCCCCGGCGCCGGCAGCCACACGAGCGGATTCAAGCGGTAGGCGACGAGCGGCTGGAAGTCGAGCGCCAGCCGCGACAGCCCCGCCTCGGCGAGGACCACGGCAGCGTACTGGCCCTCCTTGCACTTGCGCACGCGGGTCGGAACGTTGCCGCGCAGGCTCGCCGGCTCGACATCGCCCTTCGCGGTTCGCACGTAGGCCTGGCGCCGCAAGCTCGACGCGCCCACCTGGGCGCCCGCCTTCACCGGAAACGGCTGCGACGGGTCGTGCCAGTCCGGGTGCACGAGGAGCACATCCGCTACCGGTGCCCGTTCGCACACCGCGGCGATGGCGAGCCCGGGCGGCGTCAGGGTCGGCAGGTCCTTCAGGCTGTGCACCGCGAGGTCGACCTGGCGCGCGTAGAGCGCTTCCTCCAGCTCCTTGGTGAAGAAGCCCTTCCCCTCGGCGCCGGAGAGGTCGCGGTCGAGGATGCGGTCGCCCTCGGTCTTGATGATGACGAGCCCGGTCGCGGCCGACAGCCGTGCCGCCACGTGCTTGGACTGCCACAGCGCGAGGTCGCTACCGCGGGTGCCGATGAGCAGCGTCCGATCGTTCATCCGTTTCTCCCGATGGCGCTTCCGACGCGGCTTGCCCGTTTTCGGAGAGCGCGCGCGTGACGGTCTGGAAGACCCCTTTCGAGTAGCTCGTCAAGAGCCGGTGCATCGCGTCGGCGACGAGCCGCTGGTGCTCGGCCGACAAGACCGACAGCTCGCCGTTCAGCGCCTCGGGGATGCCCTGCTGCTTGTGCGCGTTCGACAGGCTCTCCAGCGAATCGAACAGCGTCGAGTAGCGGCGGACGTTGGTCCAGGCCGCCACCCGGCGCACGCCCTCGTCGACGATCGCCTCGGCTTGACGGAGCGCCTGCTTCGCTTGCGGGCGCTGGCCGAACCCGGTGGTCGTGAACCAGTCCAGGCCGAACAGCCGGGTGCCCTGCACGCCCTCGCACGTCGGCTCGACCTGCGGCGGGATGCCGATGTCGACGAGGACGAGCGGGCTCCTCCCTCGACTGCGCTCGGGATGAGCGGCAGGGGCCATCGGCCCGCTCAACGCCTCGGGACGAGCGGCAGGGGCCATCGGCTCGCTCAACGCCTGCCAGAGCTCCATCCCGCTCACCGGGAGCGCTCGCGTTCCGCTCAGCGCGCGTGGCTCCTTCCCGCTCATCTCGAGCGCAGTCGAGGGAGGAGCGGCGTGCTGGTCGCTCAAGGCTTGCTGGAGCGCCTCTTCTCTCAGGACGGGCCGCGACGCGCCGGTCGCGAAGACGATGGCGTCCATCTCGCGCAGGAGCGAGGCCATCTCGGCGATGGGCACGAAGCGGCAGGCGGCGAGCAGGGAGCCCAGCTCTTCGGGCGAGCGCGGCCGGCGGCTGGAGACGGTGAGCTCGACCCGGCCGTCGCTCGCGAAGGAGCGCGCGGTCTTCAGGCCGATTTCACCGAGGCCGATCACCGCGACCTTCGGACGGGGGCCGGAAGCGGTTTCCTGGAGCACGAGGTTGCGCGCCAGCGTGAAGACGCCCACCGACTCCGCGGCGATCGAGGTGCGGCTGTGGATTTGGCGGGCGTTCTGCACCGCGATGTGCGCGAGGCCGTTGAGCCCCTTGTCGAGCCAGCCCGACTTGCGCGCCTGGTCGAACGACCGGCGGAGCTGCTGGGTGATTTGCCGCTCGCCGACGACCAGCGAATCGAGCGACGCCGAAACGCGCAGGACGTGCCGCACCGCATCCTCGCCGGTGTAGCGGTAGGGCTCCGGCAAAGGCCGCGGCTGGTCGCCCAGGCGGGCGTGGAGCTGCGCGCGCACGAGCTCCAGCGCGAACCCCGGATGCTCCGCGCTGAGCACCACCTCCTGGCGGTTGCAGGTCGAGACGAACGCCACGCCGTCGGCGAGCCCGGCGTTCTTCAGGCTCTTCGCGAGCTGATCGCACCAGGCGTCGTCGAACGCGAGCAGGCCTCGCTGGCGCGCGGGCACCTGCCGGTGGTTGAAGCCGACCACGCCGAAGCGATCGATCTCGGTGGCGAGCTCGGTCATGCGCGGCCCCGTTGAAGCGCACGGTTTCGTGCCGCGGTCGAACCCGCTCGTCCTGAGCGCAGTCGAAGGGCGAGCGCGTTGAACGCCGGATCGGCTCGAAGGACTGCCGCCCTCATGCCGCCTTCGCCTGCGCGCCGCGTCGCGCCGCGATTTGCTGCGCCACCTTCTCCCCGCGCGCGATGGTGTCGCCCATGGCGATGCCGTCGAGGTAGTTGCTCGCGAGCGACAGCCCCGGCGTCTTCGCGACGAGCGACTCGATCTTCCCTCGCCACGCGAGGTGCCCGGTGCCGTATTGCGGAATCGCGCGCGCCTGCCGGACGACAGCGGCGTCGAGGGGCGTCCCCTCGAGGCCCATCATCGGCGTCAGCTCGCGCTCGACGGTGCCGACGAGCTCCGCGTCGCTGAGGTCGATCGCCTTCGGATCGAGGGCGCCGCCGATGAACGAGGTGAGCGCGGCGTCGCCAGGCTTCGCCACGTCGAACAGCGCCGAGCTCCAGATGCAGCCGAGCGTCCGCACCTTCTCGCGCCGGGGAATGAGGAAGCCGAAGCCATCCAGCGGCTGGCGGATCGAATCGCTCCGGCGAAGGAGGTGGACGCCGGCGATGGGCGCGTACTCGACCTCGCGCAGACCGGTCGCCAGCTCCGGCGCGAGGCGGTCGAGCAGAGCGGCAGCGGTGTCAGCCGGCGTCGCGAGGACCAGCTCGGGGGCCTTGTGCGCTCCTGCCACCCATTCATCGCCGTCGCGCGCAATCGTCACCTCGACGCCCAGCTCCAGCCGGTCGCCCAGCCGCTTCGCGAGGGCGTTCGGCAGGTCCGCGAGGCCGCCCGCGAAGGAGAAGGTGCCGCGGAGCTTGCGCTGTCCCTTCTTGCCTTTCTTGCGCATCGAGGCGAAGGCGCCGCGGGTGATCGACCCGTGCTCCTTCGCCATCGCGTACACGCTCGGGAACGACGCGGCGATGCCCATGCGCGACACGTCGCCCGCGTAGATGCCGGCGACGAACGCGTCGACCAAGCGGCTCGTCACCTCCGGCCCGAGCCTTCGGTCGAAGAAGTCGCGGACGCTGTCGGTCTCCTCGGCGCCGCCCCTCCGGAGCGGTTCCGTCAGGAGCCTGAGCTTGGCGCCGAAGGGCAGGAGCGGTGTCGTGATGGCCGAGACCGGGCCGCCGGGGAGCGCCTGCAACTTGCCGTCGATGAAGAGGTAGCGCTTGTTCGCCTCGGGCCTCGCGAGGAGCGGCTCGACCCCGACCTCGTGCGCGAGCGCGTGCATGGCGGTCGCGCTGCCGAGGAAGCTGTTCGGTCCCGCCTCGTGCCGCCAGCCGTCGCGCTGGACGGTGCGCACGTGCCCGCCGGCGTAGCTCGCGCGCTCCAACACTCGCACGTCGAGGCCCAGCGTCAGCAGCCGATGCGCCGCCGCCAAGCCCGACAATCCCGCTCCCACCACAATCACGTCCGCCATCAACGCCCTCCAGAAGCCCAGTCGCGGGGCTGCAAGAAGAATTCGGTCAACCGCGCTTCGGCCGTGCCCGGCTGCGGGTGCCAGTCGTATCGCCAGGCGGCGAGCGGCGGCATCGACGCGAGAATCGACTCCATCCGCCCGCCGGAATGGACCCCGAAACGCGTCCCGCGGTCGTAGGCGAGGTTGAACTCGGCGTAGCGGCCGCGGCGCAGGAGTTGGAACGCGCGCTCTGGCTCGCCGAACGGCGTCGCCTTGCGCCGCGCGACGATCGGCCGGTACGCCGGGAGGAAGCTGTCGCCGACGCGGCAGAGGAGCGAGAAGCCGTTGGCGAAGCCGCCGTCGTCGAAGTCGTCGAAGAAGATGCCGCCGACGCCGCGCGCCTCGCCGCGATGCTTCAAATAGAAGTATTCGTCGCACGCTTTCTTGAAGCGCGGGTAGAGGAGCTCGTCGACGTCGTCGCAGGCGCGCTTCGCGGTCTGGTGCCAGTGGATGGCGTCCTCTTCGAACCCGTACACCGGCGTCAGGTCGTAACCGCCGCCGAACCACCAGACCGGGTCGCCGTCGCCGGTCACCAGGAAGAAGCGGAGGTTCAGGTGCGCCGCCGGCACGTAGGGGTTTCGCGGGTGCACGATGAGCGAGAGCCCTATCGCTTCCCAGGGGCGCCCCTCCATCACGGGACGGCTCGCGGTCGCCGACTTGGGAAGGTCGGCACCGCTCAAGTGGGAGAAGAGCACTGCCGCTTTCTCGAACACCGGTCCGTCTTCGAGGACCCGCGCGCGCCCGCCGCCGTCGCCCGTCTTTTCCCACGCGTCCTCGCGAAACTTCGCGCCGCCGTCCTCCTCCTCGAGCCCGGCGCAGATTTCGTCCTGCAGCCGCACCAGCGTTTCCTGGACCGCCTCGATGGAAATCGGGTCGCGCAACGGCAGGTCCTCGAGGACACCACCGCTCACCCTGAGCGCAGTCGAAGGGCGAGCGGTGTTCTGCGGCGGTGTTCCCTCGCCGTCGCTCGTCCCTCGACTGCGCTCGGGATGAGCGGCACTGTCCGAGCGCACCGCCTCGTCGCGCGCACCGCTCGCCCGGAGCGCAGTCGAAGGGCTCGCGACGTGCGGGTCCTCGCGGTGCGAATCCCGGCGATGCAAGCTCGGGCGTGCCATCAGGCTTCCAGCTCCCGAAGCGACGTGACGAGCGCCTCGACGCCCTCGATCGGCGTCGACGGCAACAGGCCGTGGCCCACGTTGAACACGTGGCCGCGCGCGGCGCGTCCGGCCTGGGCGATGCGCCGCGCTTCCCCGGCGATGCGGGCGGGCGGCGCGTGCAGGGCGAGCGGATCGAGGTTTCCCTGCACGACGGTGTCGGCGCCGAGGTGCGCGATGGCGTCGCTCATCGTCACGTGCCAGTCGACGGCGACCGCGTCCGCTCCCGCTTCCTTCACGAGCGGTAGGAAACCGCTGCTGCCGAGCACGAAGTGGATGCTCTTCCCGCCGGCCTCGCGGATGGCGTCGAAGATGCGCTTCGCCCGCGGCAGAGCGAAGGTCGCGAAGGCCTCCGGCGAGAGGTGTCCGCCCCAGGAATCGAAGAGCTGCACCGCGTCCGCGCCGGCCTCGACCTGCATCACGAGGTAGCCGATCAGCGCGTCGGTCAGCCGATCGAGCAGCGCGTGCAGCACCTCCGGCTCCTGGTATTCGAGCCGTTTGATCGCCTCGAAGGAGCGCGTCGCCTCGCCCTCGACCGCGTAGCAGGCGAGCGTGTACGGCGCGCCGGCGAACCCCAAGAGGGCGGTTTCGGTGCCGAGCTCCCGGCGGAGCTGAGCGAGAGCGGTGCGGACGTATTCGAGGTCGTGCTCGGGTTCGAGGGGCTTGAGCGCCCGCACCTCGTCGAGGGAGCGGACGGTCTTCGAGAAACGCGGTCCGCCTTCGGGGAAGTCGAGCGGCAGGCCCATCGCCTCGGGCACGACCAGGATGTCGGAGAAGAGAATCGCCGCGTCGAGCCCGAACCGGCGGACCGGCTGGAGCGTCACCTCGGTCGCGACGTCCGGCGTCTTGTACATCTCGGCGAACGAGTACTTGCCGCGGATGGCGCGGTACTCGGGCAGGTAGCGGCCCGCCTGGCGCATCAGCCACAGCGGCGGCCGGTCGACCGGGCGCCCATCGAGCGCGGCGAGGAAACGTTGGCGTCCGGTCACGGCACCTCCCATCGCGCGCCCTTCTAACGCGGCCGCAGCTCGCCCGTGTCACAACCGTGTCACGAGCGCCGGCTTCGCAGTAGCGTCGCCGCATGAGCGGTCGCTTCGTCGTTTGGGATCTGGACGGCACGCTCGTCGACTCCGGCGCGGACATCGTCGCCTCGGCGAACGCGGCGCGGGTCCAGCTCGGGATGCCGCCGCTCGCCGACGCCGCGGTGCGCGAGCTCATCGGCGAGGGCGCGAAGCAGCTCATGGACCGCACGGTGGGCGTCGACGCTCCCGAGGAGCTGCGGCGCCGCGGCCTGGAGCTGTTCTACGAGCACTACGGCGAGCACCTGCTGGATCGCACGCGCCCGTACGCGGGCGTCGACGCGCTCGTGCGCGCGCACGCGGGGCGGCAGGCCATCGCCACCAACAAGCCGTCGCCGTTCGCGCATCGGATGGTCGAGGGCCTGGGCTGGCACCGGTTCTTTCGCGCCATCGTCGGCCGCGACGACGTCCCGCACCGCAAGCCCGCGCCAGATGCGGTCCTGCGCGCCTTGGAAATCGCGCGGGTCGATCTCCCGAACGCGGTGTTCGTTGGCGACTCGCCCATCGACCTCGCCACCGCCCGCGCCGCCGGCATCGATTTCATCGCCGTCACCTGGGGATTGCGCCCGAGGCAGGAGCTCGCCGACGCGCCGGCGGTCGTCGATTCGGTCGCCGAGCTGGAAGCGGCGCTCGCGAGGCTGGAGGGGAAGGCGCGCTGAGGTATCCGAGCGGCGTCTCGAATCGACTAGCCGGTCGTCATGGGGAGCTTGCGAATTCGACGACGCTGGTCCTCGACGACGAGGATGCAACCGGCAGCGAGATCGTGGGCGAATTGACCGAGCACCTCCGCCAAGATAGCGCTGACCAGGTCGGGTCGAGCCGAGCGAGTTCGGAGATGGATGACTGATGGCCCGGGCTGACCGGACACCGCCACGAGGGTCGGGAGATCGCTGTCGAACGTGACCACGATCCGTGCTTCATCGATCGCGACAGCCACGACTTGCTCGTCGGGAGCCGAGCCGACCAGCCTCTCGGTGGAGTGGATGGCATCATGGCTTCGGCGACCAGGGCGGCCACCGTCCGGCGAGAGATGTTCGCGTCGCAGAGCAGCTTCACGAGATCGTTCCGGCAGGCAGATGCTCCTCCTCGCTGGCCAGCCAAGCGGCATAACTAAGGGCTTGACGAACGTCCTCCGGTTCGAGCTCTGGGTATTCCTTGACGATCTCAGCCTCGGCAAGGCCGGACGCCAAGAGCTTGAGGACGAACGAAACCGTCAGCCGAGTGCCGCGAACGATCGGTCGACCGCCGCAGACGCCTTGCACCACCACGATGCGATCCAGGCTCATGCGGCAAGCATAGCACGCTTTCGTGAGCCGGTCGATCAGAGCCTACTCCGGGCTCTTCCTCCTGCCTGGCAACAGCCCGCGCAGGGCGCTCTTGACGACATCCTTGGCGGCTTGGGCGGTGGCGAGGAGCGGCAGCTTCTGGAGCGAGGCGAGCATCGACGCGGCGAGGGCGGCCGGGCTCGTGCCATGAGACTCGAGGCGGACGGTTTCACCCGTCGTCGTATCCTCGAGCGCCGCCCGGGCGATGGTGCGGGTGCCGTCGGAACGGATTTCCACCACCAGCCGCGCCACGACCGGCGGGTCCTCGGGCCGCTTCTCGATGGAATCGGGCGTGTCGCTCATGGCAAGAGATCCTCGCCGCCGTCGACGCCGAGCGTGTTGCCCGAGAGCCATCGCGCGCCGGGCCTCGCGAGCAACGCGACCAGCTCCGCGACGTCTTCCGGCGTCGTCAGCCGGCCCGCGGGATGCCGCGAAAGCTGCACTTCGAGCATCTTCGCGCCTCCTGGGATCTTCGCGAGCGAGGGGGTGTCGGTGACGCCGGCGCGGATGGCGTTGACTGTGATCTTTTGTGGCGAGAGCTCGAACGCGAGCTGCCGGCAATGGCTTTCGAGCGCCGCCTTCGCCGCCGCGACCGGGCCGTACTGGGGAATCGTCCGGGTCGCGCCGCTGGAGGTCATCGCGAAGACGCGGCCGCCCTCCCCGAGGAGTCCCCGCCGCACCAGGTCGTTCGTCCAATAGACGAGCGAGTGCGCCATCACGTCGAGCGTCATTTCGAGCTGAGCCTTGGTCACCGCGTTCTCGCCGACGAGCGGCGCCAAGGTCCCGAACGCGAGCGAGTGGAAGAGCACTCTGACGCCTCCGCGCGGGTTCGGGGCGAGCTCGCGTTCGAGCGCGTCGAGGACCGCAGCCCGCTTCTGCTCGTCGGCGGCGTTGACGTTGAAGAACAACGCCTTGCGTTCGAGCCCGCGCACCGCCTCGGCGACCGCCTCCGCGGCCGGCTGCGTCGCCCGCCGGTCGAGGTGCACGCCGCAGACGTCCATCCCCTCGCGCGCCAGCGCCTTCGCCGTCGCCGCGCCAAAGCCGCTCGACGCTCCGAGCACCAACGCGAAACCGCTCAAGCCGCTCATCCGTTCCTCGCTCGCCCCCAGGATGCCTTATAGCGAAGAAACGGCGAGGGTGCGCGGCCTCGGTGCGGCGCGATGGCAAGCGTCGAAAGCCGATCACTGGGTCGTGAACGTCCAGGAATCTTCGTCCGCGCTTTGTGTGGCGCCCGCGGGGTAGAGGTGCGTCTCGAGCTGGCCACCGGACTCGCTCTCGACGCCGCCCGAGCCAGGCGGTCCACCAACCACCACGCAGGTATAAGTCATTTGGGCTGCCAAGAACTCCGATGGCGTGAAGGTCGCTGTCCGCGTCGAGGGATCGTAGGTCGTGGTGCCCTGGACGCCCTGGATCGAGACGTTTCCCGCCCGTTCGACGCTGTCCTTGTTCATCGGGCAAGAGAACTTCGCCTTCATCACGGTAACGCGAGGCACGCCGCTCCCGGTTGGCTCGTAGCTCTCGATGACGGGCGTCTGGTTCACGCAAGGATCATAGGTGAAAGCCGCGCTGGCCGTGTTCCCACCTTCTGCGTAGATCACGTTCGGCTCAGCCGGCTTGGCGCAGGTGACAGCGAGTGTGACCTTGGTCGGCATGTCCTGGCTGACTCCCGGAGGCGCGGGTGGCGCCGGGAACGTGTAGGTTCCCAAAGAGGTCGAGGTGATTTTCACGCTGTCGATCGGTGCGCCCGCGATCGTGATCGTCAGGTTGGCCAAGACGCAGCCGTGTTGCGTGATCACGGTAATCGGCTGTCCGCCATCGAGATTGGTGCTCGATGGGGTGACGCTCGTGATCGTCAGCCGCACTTGGGGTGGGCTTGGCGGCGGCCGAGGAGGGCCGAACGGATCGCCGCACGCTTGCGCGAGCAGCAGCACCCCGAGCAGAAGGACCGTCCGACCCGATTCGGTGCGTCTCATGTCTCGCCTCCTCGATGCAAGTGGCCAAGAGGTCAGCAGCCCGATTGTCGTGCCGGTCGACGGCCCGGTCAAGCGCTCCGAACCGCCGCCCTTGACCCCACCCCCGCCTCCGGGCGAGTCTCCCGCGCCGTGACGACTCTCTCCTCGGCGGCGCAGGCGCTCGACGATCGGCCGGAGGCGGTGCCCAGCGGCGTGGCCGTCGAGGTGCACGACCTCGAGAAGCGCTACGGCGACCTGGAGGCGGTGCGTGGCGTCTCTTTCTCGGTGCGCACGGGCGAGCTGTTCGGTTTTCTCGGCCCCAACGGCGCCGGCAAGACGACCACGATTCACATGCTCTGCACGCTCCTCGAGCCGAGCGACGGCCGGGCGACGGTCGCGGGGCACGACGTGGTCCACGCCTCGAGCGACGTGCGCCGGTCGATCGGGCTCGTGTTCCAGGACCCGACGGTCGACGAGTACCTGACCGCGGAGCAGAACCTGCGCTTCCACGCCGAGGCTTATGGCATGCCGCGGGCCGAGCGCGAGCCGCGGATGGAGGAGCTGCTGCGGCTGGTCGAGCTGTGGGATCGGCGCAAGGCGCGGGTGCGGACGTTCTCGGGCGGGATGAAGCGGCGGCTGGAAATCGCGCGCGGCCTGCTGCACCGGCCGAAGGTGCTGTTCCTCGACGAGCCGACGCTCGGGCTCGACCCGCAGACGCGCCGCCGGGTCTGGGAGCACGTCCACGAGCTGCGCCGCCGCGAGGCGCTGACGATTTTCCTGACCACCCACTACATGGACGAGGCCGAGCACTGCGATCGCATTGCGATCATCGACCACGGGCGCATCGTGGCGCTCGACACGCCGGCCGCGCTCAAGGACCAGGTCGGCGGCGACGTCGTGACGCTGACCACGCCGGAAACCGAGGCGGCGCAAGAGTCGCTTCGGGAGCTTTGGAAGCTCGAGTCGAAGCTGGAGGGTGGCGCGATCACCTTCAACGTCCGTGGCGGGGAGCGGTTTCTGCCCGAGCTGGTGAGCAAGCTGCCGCAGCGGCTGGAGTCGGTGGGCTTGCGCCGGCCGACGCTCGACGACGTGTTCCTCACCATCACCGGCCGCGCCATCCGCGACGAGGAGGCGGGCGACCTGGACCAGATGCGTAGCCGCCGAAGGAGGATGCGGCGATGAGGGCGAAGTCGGATTCGTGCGCTGAACTGATTTGCCCTCACCCCTCGCTGCCGCGCGCCCAGACCGCTCGTCCCTCGACTGCGCTCGGGATGAGCGGGTCAGGGTCACGGTGCTCCAATTCAGCGGCGCGTCTGGCTCGCCGGCAAGTCCCTCGCGTTTACGCTCGTCCCTCGACTGCGCTCGGGATGAGCGGGTCGGGGTCACGGTGCTCCAATTCAGCGGCGCGTCTGGCTCGCCGGCAAGTCCCTCGCGTTTACGCTCATCCCGAGCGCAGTCGAGGGACGAGCGGAGATGAGAGCGGAGCCGGTCAGTGGCTGGGGGCGGCGCGGCCGGGGTGTGGGGCCGTTTCCCGTGCAGCCTCCAGCCCATCCACCCGGGGGCGCCTCTGATGTTTGGCATCCTTCGCGGCGCGCGAGTGATCGCGCATCGAGAAATCCTGCGCTTCCTCCAAGAGCCGTCGCGGATGGTCGGTTCGTTCGCGATGCCGCTGCTCTTCCTGGTCATCTTCGGCGTCGGGCTGGAAAAGCTGGTCGGGAGCCTCGCGCCGGGAGTCGGCTACCTGTCGTTCATGTACCCGGGCATCCTGGGGATGACCGTGGTGATGACCTCGCTCTTCTCGGGCCTCTCGGTGGTCTGGGACCGCGAATTCGGATTCCTCAAGGAAGTCCTCGCCTCGCCCCTGCCGCGGAGCGGCGTCGTCCTGGGTAAAGCCACCGGCGGGGCCTTGGTCGCGCTCCTGCAAGTCCTGATGCTCCTGATTCCCAGCCGGGCGCTCGGGGTGCATCTGACGTTCGCGCGCCTCGTCGAGCTGGTACCGATCATCGTCATCGTCTCTCTGGCGGTTTCGGGGCTGGGCATTCTGGTCGCGGCGCGGATGCGCTCGCAGCAGGGCTTCCAGGTGGTGATGCAGGTCCTGGTCTTTCCGCTGATGTTCCTTTCCGGCGTCTTCTTCCCGCCGACGCGGGTGCCCGCCTGGTTGCGCGTCGTGGTCCGGCTGAACCCGGTGACCTACGGCGTCGATGCCATCCGCCAGGTCGTCCTCGGCCTCCATCCGACCGCCGGCGGCGCGACCGGCGTCGTCCTCTTCGGACACGTCCTCGGCGCCTGGACCGAAATCGGACTCGTCGCCGCCCTCGGCACCGTGCTCATCGCGCTCGCCGCCTGGAGCTTCAGCAAGGTCGGATGATCTTCGGCTCTGAGCTGCTTCGGGTGGGCGAACGCAAGAATCGAAAGCCGTAGAGCTGGAATTGGAGCCGGGCACGTCAGTGTCCGGGTGCAGGCATGGCCTTCGCGATGAGGATGCTCGGACAGGCGCCTCTTCGTCGCCGGGGCGACGTCGGTACGCAGGCGGCGGGGACAAGCCACCACCCCACATCTTCGGACGGACAATGTCGAAAGGGTGGCCCTGCCTGACCCGGACGCTGACGTGTCCGGCTCCGACTCCGATTCCCACCCCACCAGCGCAGAGCCTGAAATTCCGGGTTGACGGGCTGCACGAACTTCGCTACCTCGGTGACTGCGCGGGAGCCCCGAGAAGGTGGGCTCCAACGAGGAGAAAGAAATGCGGCTCGGCCGAGCGCTCGTGATATCGCTCCTGATCTCGGCGGTGCCCGCCACGGCCTGGGCCTGCGCCTGCGGCTGCAGCGTCTTCGGCGTCGGCACCCGCTGGACGATGCCCACCGGGCCTGGCTTTCGCCTCTCGCTTCAGTACTCGTTCATGGATCAAAGCCAGAACTGGCAGGGATGGTCGAGCGCGAGCCCGGCCCTGAACGGCGACAAGGACATCCGGACGCACTTCTTCACGCTCAGCGCGGAGGAGATGTTCAACCGCTCCTGGGGAATCCGGGCCGACCTTCCGGTGTGGGACCGGTATCTGAAGACCACCTCGGATTCCGGCGAGCTCGTCACCGGCGAGCACCTCTCGCTGAGCGACGCGAGCGTGATGGGGATGTACACCGGCCTGTCGGATGACATGTCCACCGGCCTCGAGCTGGGCTTCAAGCTGCCGACGGGGCCGGACGACCTCTCGGTGTTCGACCGCGACACCCAGCCGGGTTACGGATCGACCTCGCTGCTCCTGGGCGCCTACCAACTCGGCCAAGGCAGCAACTGGGGCTGGTGGGCGCAGGGCATCGTGCGGGTCGCGCTCTACGGCACCGGCGGCTACCGGCCGGGCAACAGCTACAACCTCGGCCTCGGCGCCCACTACGACGGCTTCGCGCGGTATCGCCTGGTGCCCAGCCTCCAACTGGTCGCCTCGATTCGCGGCTCCGACAGCGGCAGCGCCGCCGACCCCGCGAACACCGGCTTCCAGCGGCTCTTCGTCGTCCCCGGCCTGGAAATCCCCCTCGTCGCCGGCCTCGACTTCTTCGCCGACCTCGACTTCCCGGTCCTCACCCACACCTCGGGCGACCAACTCGTCGCCCCGTGGCTCGCCAGCGCGACCTTGAGCGAGAGCTTCTAAAGCCGTCGTCGCCCGCCCGGAGCCCGCGAGCCCCCGGAGCCGGAGCTCGCGTCCCCCGGGATGAGCTTCGGGGCCTCGCGGAGGACTTGCAGGGCCTCCCGAAATCACTTGCAACCCCCTGGGAATTACTTGTTGCCCCAGCGCCCGACCCGCAACACCACGTTTGCTGGGGCTTGGCCCCGCCGCGGAGACCTGATCGTTCACCAGAAGGACTTTCAACCCCCAGGGAACTGGTTTCGAGGCCCTCCGAATTGGTTTCGGCCGGGGATTTCAAGCGTCATGAGCTTCCGGTTTGCCAAGGCTCGCGTCTCCTGTGGCATGGGCGTCGTCGCCCGTGGAAGCCTGGGTGCCTGCGGGTTCGGCTGGGCTTTCACGGGCGGGGACGCCTATGCCACATGAGAATGGGAGCCGGGCCCGAACGTGATCTACTAAGCCTCGAAAGGCTCGCGCGGCGCGCAGATTCTCGGTGCCACGTAGCACGACTTCGTGGCACGGGCGTCCCCGCCCGTGAGCGCTTGGGGACCTGCCATGCCAGCGGGTTCGACTGGGCTTTCACGGGCGAGGACGCCCGTGCCACGATTCCGATCGTCTCCAAGGTCGAGCTTCGGTTGCGGGCGTCAGCCCGCGCTATGCGAAGCGGAAAGCCCGTAAGTAGAGTACCCTCGCTCGCACCCGGCGCCGCCGGAGCCCACCTCGGGCGACCAGCTCGTCGCCCGGCGGCTCGTCAGCGCGATTTCGAGCGAGAGCTTCTGGTTCTGCGCTGCTTCGCGTGGCGTGTGGGCGAACGCAAGGATCGAAAGCCGGGGGGGCTGGAATTGGAGCCGGGCACGGGAGTGCCCGGACAAGGCGCTGCCGACGGACATCCGCCGGACGGAGCCCCGACCCTGCGTCGCGGACGGCGGACGCCGTGCTTTCATCCGGGCACTCCCGTGCCCGGCTCCTCTGCTCCCTGGGTTCGACGAAGAGCCGAGCCTCCATCGCTCCCTCGGATCCGCGAGCCCCCCGCCGGAGCTCGCGACCCGGGCGAAGCGCGTTCGCCGAGCGCCATTTCGCCGGCTCCACGACCGAGAACACCTGCGCCCGAATCCCTGGCCGGGCGGCGGCATCGACTCTCACCAGTCCACCTCGCGTGCGAGCTCGCGCGTGGACGGACCCCTGTTTGTCCCCCGGTGCGCCGAGCTGACGGGGGGCCGGCAGGTCTCGCCGTTGGATGCTCGCGGCCACCCCGTCGAGCCTGTCCGGATGCCCGACTGCCGGTGACTCGACTCGAGGAGCCGATGGTCTCTGACCGAACCCCAGGAGAAACCATGATGCGCACGACCATTTCCCGCGGCGTCCTGCCCCTCCTCGCGGCCGCCCTGCTCTTCGGCGTCCAGGCCTCGTGCGGGCCGGCCGCCAACCACAACGCGAACGCCGGGAAGCCGGCGGGCACCGACGGCGGCACGGCTGCCAGCAGCGACGCCGGCACCGGTGCCAGCACCGACGCCGGGGCCGAAGCCGATGCGGGCGAGGACGGCGGGATGGACGCGGGCGAGGACGGCGGCGCGCCCGATGCCGGTCCATCCGCGCCGACGACGGGTCACATCGCCTTCGCCGCGTCGCTCGACTTCACGACCGCCAGCGCGGTGTCGGCGAGCCTCGATGGCACGGCGGTGGACGCGACCCTGCTCGCCGCCGTCAAAGCCGGCAACAGCGTCGTCTTCTCCGCGGGCGCCGGCCAGGAGGGCCTCGAGCTGCCGCCGGGCACGCACCACTTCGAGGCGTCGGTCACCGCGCCAGTCCAGACCTGCACCGACGCGAGCGGCGGCCCGGGCGGCGGCCCCGGCGGACCCGGCTCCGGCAGCCCGACCTGCACCACCTCCGACAGCTCGCTCGACGAGTCGCTGGACGTCGATCTCGCCGCCGGCCAGGACGTGCTGGTGGCCGTCATGTACTCGGTCGTCGACGACCCGAGCGGCAACGGAACCACCATCCTCGTCGGTCGCATCACCTCGGTCGACGTGACGCCTGCCACCTCGGGCGACAACGCGACGATGGGACGAGTGGCCATCCTCCGTGGGCCGAAGCAGAACGCCTACGAGGGCACGTACACGGTGGGCTTCGGAGACCAGAGCGGGACGACCATCCAGATTCCCGTGGAGTCGGACGGCACCCTCCAGGTTCCAGCCGATCAGGCGGGTGTGCTGAGCGTCACGGAGGCGGAAGCCGTGTACGGGCCGCAGGACCTGTCGGTGCGACTGCCGGCGGTTCCGGCCGGGGCGGTGCTGCCCGTCGTCGCGCCCTCGAGCTACGACTGGACGGTGCCGGCCGACCAGGCGGGGCCGGGCACCCAACTCTCACCGCCCAGCTAGGCCGCGCCGAAGACGGTCGCTCCTCCATCGCGCGGCGTCCGCAGCGTCGGGACACAACCCGAAGGCCAAGTAGGTCGCAGTAGGTCGGACAGTCCGGCCGCGTGATCTTTCCGTCGCCGTGCTCATCTCCATGGCGACCGGTCTGTCCATCCTACTGGCGGAGCCGAAGCCCGGACCCTTCTCGGCGACGGTCTAGTGTAAAGAGGTATCTCCTTCGTTCAGGTTCAGCGCGGGCTCTTCTCCCGTGGCACGGGCGTCCTCGCCCGTGGCCGCTTGGAGATCTGCCATGCCGGCGGTTCGGCTGGGCTTCCACGGGCGAGGACGCCCGTGCCACA
>JAJYLH010000059.1 GCA_021787845.1 Myxococcales bacterium
AGGCGAAGCGGGCGGAGGACGAGCGCCGGGCGGCAGCACTCAAGGCGGCCGAGGAAGCGCGCCGGGCGGAAGAGGCGAAGCGGGCGGAGGACGAGCGCCGGGCGGCAGCACTCAAGGCGGCCGAGGAAGCGCGCCGGGCGGAAGAGGCGAAGCGGGCGGAGGACGAGCGCCAGGCGACAGCGCTCAAGGTAGCCGAGGAAGCGCGCCGGGCGGACGAGGCGAAGCGGGCGGAGGACGAGCGCCGGGCGGCAGCGCTCAAGGTAGCCGAAGAGGTGACACCTCTTACCGATGAGGCCTTGCTTGCGGAGCTGAGCAAGCTGTCGGCGGGTCTCGCGGAGGAGGAGCCCACCGACGCCGGCCAGAAGCGTGATGAGGCTTCGACCGTGGTGTTGTCGGAATCGCCGAAGGAGAACGCCGAGGAGCCGATCACCCTCGAGGTTCTCGCCGACGAGGTCGCGAAAGAGATTCCCGTCGAATCCGTGGGGCACACCGAGAAGAGCGCTCCCGACGCGAAAGCGGAAGCGAATCTCTCGGAGGCCGTGACGCTGATCGGCTTGGAGGGCGAAGGGCTGCAGGTCGGCGGCGCCGCCGCTGCTGACCCGTTCGCGAGCGTTCCTGACGCGCCGCACTTCCAGGCCGCGGCGCCCGGTGAGACGACCAACGCCGTCATCATCGCCTCCGGCGCCAAGAATCGGCACTGGGGGCGGCTGGTGATCGGTCTTGCCGCCTTGGTGATCGCGATCGGCAGCGTGATGTTCATCGCCTTCAAGCAGGGCTTGATCTCTTTCAAGTCCGCCGCGCACAAGGCCGCGAAATCGGGCGTCGACCTCTCCGCCGCCGGTACGCTGGACCAGGGCGCGCTGGACATCCTGAGTGGCACCGCGAAGGAACGCGCGGCCGAGGAAGCCAAACGCAAGGCGCAAGCGCTGGCACGCAAGGACCGGCAGCGGCGGGACCTTCAGGGGATGATTCTTCCGCCAGGGAGCACGGACGTCGATCCGAGCGGCGCCATCGTCAGAGCGCCGACGCCGAACAAACCGGCACCGGAGCTGACCCCCGACCAACTCGCGGAGATGCTCGGCATGCAAAGCGGTCCCAAGGTCGTCCCCAGGAACTTCACCTCGCCTGGGATGGACCTGAACAAGAGCGACTCGAGCTCCGGCGGCCCGGACCCGAAGACCCTCGAAACCAAGGTCGCCGAGAGCAAGTCGGCGCTCGACTTGTGCATCTCCACCGCGGTCAGCCGCGACCCGACCCTGAACCTGGGCAAGGTCACCGTCACCGCGACCATCGCGCCCTCGGGCATCGTCACGAGCGCTGTCTTCAGCCGCGCCGACGTGGGCGACATGGATGTCGGCCACTGCTTGCGCGGCGTGATCAAGCGCATCGTCTTCCCTGCCTTCAGCGGCGATTCCGTGGACGTCAAGATTCCCCTCATGATCGGCAACGGCGGCTAGGAGCGTCTCGATGTACCTGGGCGAGGTCCGCGGCACCGTCGTCGCGACGCGAAAGATCGAAGGCATCGAGGGCAAGAAGCTGTTGCTCGTGCAGCCGGTGAACAAGAGCCGCGTGCCGGTGGGGCCGGTCGAGGTGGCCGTCGACACGGTCCAGGCGGGCGTCGGCGATTTCGTCTACCTGGTGGGCTCCCGGGAGGCGTCACTGGCGCTGGACCGCTGGTTCGTTCCGGTCGATTCCGCCATCGTCGGCATCGTCGACGACGTCGACGCGGGCGCTCCCGCGAAAGGCCATTAGCGATGGTTCTCGCGCGCGTGCTCGGCCCGGTGGTGGCGACCATCAAGCATCCGGCGTTCGCCGGCCACACCCTGCTCTTGTGCCAGCCCATCGACGAGCGCGGCCGCGACGTCGGAACCGACTTCATCGCCGTCGACCACGCGCAGGCCGGGAAGGGCGACACCGTTCTCGCCCTGCGGGAGGGCAACAGCGCGAGGCAAGCGCTGCGGCAGAAGATGGCGCCCATCCGCTCGTTCATCGCCGCGGTGGTCGACCACGTCGACGTGGAGAAGCCGTGAACGGCCCGTTCGCCCGAAGCCTTCTCGCCCGCACCGCCCGCAAGCTCCACTCCGCCGGCTGGTGCGCGAACCACGACGGCAACGCCTCGATCCGAATCGGAAAGGATCGGTTCCTCTGCACGCCCACCGCCGTCTCCAAGGCGGACGTCGACGAGTCGATGCTGATCGTCGTTGACGGTACCGGGCAGGTCGTCGAAGGGACCCGCAGGGCTTTCGGTGAGCTGGAGCTACACCTCGCCGTCTACCGCGCGCGCCCGGACGCCCAGGCCGTCCTGCACGCCCACCCGCCTTTCGCCACCGCCTTCGGCGTCGCTGGCGTCAGCCTCGAGGTCTCGGTCCTGCCGGAAGTGCTGGTCAGCCTCGGGCCTGGCGTCCCCACGGTACCGCTGTCGCTCCCCAAGAGCCCGGAGCTGGTCCGGGGGGTCGAGGAAGCGGCGAAGAAGAGCCATGCCTTCCTCGTCGCGGGAAACGGCGCCCTTGCCCTCGGCGTCGACCTGGAGCAGGCGTACCTGCGCCTGGAGCTGGTCGAGCACTACGCGAAAGTCGTCCACCTCGCGCGGCAGCTCGGAAGCGTGAAGGAGCTGTCGGGCGAGCAGCAGAAGAAGATGCTGGAGGCGCGCGCGAAGGCTGGCCTCGAGCCGCCGGGCGTCCAGTCCTGGGCGAGCGGTCCGGTGCCCGTGAAGGCGCCTTCACCAATAGTGAAAACGCCTGCCGCCTTCGCCGCCCGGCCAGCAGGAGCGCCGCCGTCAACCGACTTCGACGCCATCGCCGAGCGCGTGGCGCGCCAGCTCGACGGACGGACACCGGCCGAGGGCGAGCTGAAGAAGCTCATCGCCGACGAGATTCACGCGGCTCTCGCGGGCGCTTAGGTGACGCGCACGAGAACGCCCGCGCACGCGGGGGTCGACCGTTGGCTCACCGGCCTGTCGCCGATCGAGGCGGCGCGTGCCATCGCCCGGCCGTCGCGGGAGATCGATAGCGCTCTCGCCCAGCTCGATGTCGATCGCGCGCGGCTCGTGATCGACGTCTACGAATCGCGCGCGGCCACGCGGCCGAACCGGAAGGCCCACGGCATCTATTACACGCCGCCGTGGGTCGTCGAAGCGATGCTCGACCGGGTACCGCTCGACGGGCTCCTGCTCGACCCGGCGGCCGGGGCGGGCGCTTTCGTCGTCGCGCTCTCGCGGCGCCTCGGCCTCGAAGAGCTCCAACGCATTCACGCCTGTGACCTCGACCAGGAGGCGCTCGACGTCTGCGCGCTCGCCCTGGAAGCCGCCTGGGGCGCGGGCGCGCTGGAGCTCATCGCCGGCTGGCGAACGAACAACGCGCACGCCGGCGACTACCTGCACGCGCGACCGACGGCCGCCCGCCCGAATCTCGTGATCGGCAATCCGCCGTATGGCGTCAGCGCTGCTGCTGAGCTCGGCGAGCTGCCCTCGGAGGGCGAGCGCGACCTCTCCCTCCGCTTCTTGCTCCGAGCGCTGACCGACATCGCTCCCGGTGGGCAGGTCGCGCTCCTGGTGCCCGACACCTGGCTGACCAACCACCGCGCCAAGACGCTGCGCCGAACGCTCCTCGAACGCACGGGCTTGGCGCGCGTCGTCGACTTCGGCAAGCCCTTCCAGACCGCGAAGGACACCCGCGTCCACGCCGTCGTGCTCCAGCAGAGCGCTTCCGAGTGCCGGGTGGAGAGCCTGCGGGACGGCGTGGTCGTACCGATGGCGAGCGCGCGGAAGAACGAGCTGGCGAGCCACGTCAGGCGCGGCTGGTTCCTCTACCGCACCACCGAAGAAGCGCGAGCCTGCGCCGCGCTGGAGCGACACGCGTCGCCGCTGGGCGAGAAGTTCGGGGTCCTCTACGGGCTGCGCACCGGAAACAACCCGCGTTTCGTGCAGAGCGGCACCGGAGCCGTCCCCCTCATCGGCGGGCTCGACTTCGACGCGTTCGATCGGCACGTCGCTCCCCGCCACCTCGCTCAGCCCGAGACGTTCGCCCGCCTCGTCGCCGCGCAGCGCGGGCGCTGGAAGGTCGGCATCCAGCGCATCCGAACGAACAGCCGCCTCCCCTGGCGCCGCTGGCTGGAGGGAGCGCTGCTTTCGCCTGGCGAGGTCGGCCTCGACTCGCTGACGTTGATCGCGCACGACGCAAGCGGCGAGGCGCTCTCCGACGAGCTGTGCGCGCTGTTGGGCGTGGTGAATTCGTCGATTCTCAACCGCTGGTACCGCCTGGCGTTCACCGACGTCAACGTGAAGCCGGTCTACGTGCGCGAGCTGCCGGTGCCGGCGTTGAGCCCCGAGCTCGCGCGGCTGGTGCGGCGGCGGCTCGGACGGCCAGGAGACCGCGCTCTCGAACGGGCGATCGATCGGCTGGTGGCGGAAGCGTACCAGCTCGGCGAGAGCGGTATCGGGGTGTTCGAACGCGGCTTCTGGACCGAAGAGCTCGAGCGGCGACCGCTGCCGACGCTCGATGCCGCGCTGGCGCTCGCGCGCGAAGGCGACGATGCGCTCGGCGTCGCGAGCGGCTAGGCTCGGCCTGGCGAGAGCGCCGGGGTGGCGGAATCGGCAGACGCGGCGGACTTAAAATCCGCTTCTGGCACAACCAGAGTGAGGGTTCGAGCCCCTCCCCCGGCACCAGCGCTGGCGGCCAGCAGGACCGCAAGGGTCCCAAGGCGGCGCTCTCAAGCCCCGTGGCACTTCTTGAACTTGCGCCCACTGCCGCAGGGGCAGGGATCGTTGCGGCCGGGCGCGTTGGCTGCCGCGCGCGTGGGCGCCGCCGGCAGCGTTTCCGCCAGCGTCTCGGCGGGAAGTTCGGGCACCGGTTCATCCAACGCCGCGCAGGCGTCGGCGAGCGCGTTCTCGATGGCCGTGCCCTCCTCGGCCGTGAGGATGCCCGGCGGGAGAGCTCGAGCCTCGAGCGCGAGGCGCCGCACGTCGAGCACGCGGTCGCGTCGGCGCAAGATGCGCAGCGCCAGAAGCGGTGTGTCGAGGTAGCGCGCCCGTTCGACCTGTTGCAGCAGGTTCTCCGCCGCGTCCGCGTCGCCCGCGAGGTCGGCGAGGTCCACGAGGAGCAGCGACGGTTCCGCTGGGCATTCGAGCTCGCGCTGGAGCGCCTGCCGCGGCGACTCGAACATCCCGAGCAGCGGCTGCGAATAGACTTGCGCGACGGGCTCGAGGGAGAAGACGACGAGGTCGCCGACGGCGCCGCAGGCGGGGCACGGCCGCGGCGGATCGGGGAGCCCCGTCGTTCCGGCGAGAATGGTTCGCCAGCCTTCGATGGGCGAAACCTCACCGCACGCCAAGCAGTGCGCGACCGGCTGCTCGGGCGCCGGGACTTCGACGCCACCCGAGAGCGGTGCCAGAAACGACAAGCGGTCCTGGAGTACGTCTCGGGAGGTGGCCGCGACTCGGCGGGCGGCGAGAATCGCTCGCCCGGTGGGGAAGGCGCGCAGCAGAAACGGCTGGTACGACGCGAGGGAGAGGTCGGGGCTCGGAATCACCGCCACCGCGAGCTCTTCGGCGGCGGTGCTGGCAAGCTGGGAGAGGACGCCCAGGGTCCCCTCGGTCGGCTCGGAGGCGTGCAGGGCTGCGACCAGCGCCGCGTCGAGCCGCGCCGCGGCGAGACCGCGGGCGAAGGTCCAGAAGAACGACCGCCGCGTCGCGACTTCGACCACCAGCGGCGCCGCGGTCTCGATTCTCCATCCGAGGCTCGCGAGGATGACCGCGTCGTCGGCGCCGAGGCGATTCGCCTGAGCAAGAGCGCTCAAGAGGGGCGTCGGATCCTCCGCGGGTGGGCGGCAGACGTCCTCCACCAGGCGACCTTCGAGGAAGGCGAGGGCGAGCGCGCTCGGCGGGTCGCGCGCCTGCATCGCGCGCGCGCGCACGCCCGCGGTGAACGCCGCGATGGCGAGCCGGTCGAAGCGCTCCTTGCGCGCCTCGCCCGAGGCGATGGCCTGAAGGCACGATGCAGCCGTCGCCGCCGCCGCCGCCGCGCGCGCCCGATCGCGCCAGGGAATCGCCTCGAGATCGACCGCGAGCAGCGGCCGGACGCGATCGGCCACGGCCCGCCCATCGCGCCGGCGAATGGCGTCGATGGCCTCGACCGGTGCGAGCTCGTTGCCCGCCGCGAGGTGGAGGAGCAGGAGGCCGTTCATCTCGCCGCCGGACCGGTCGAGCAGCTCAACGGAGACTGCCCGCGCGGCGGCGTCCGCGGCGATCGGCTGGACGGCTGGCGCCGGGAAGGACCGCCGCGTCGTCTCGTCCCCGAGCCGATCGAGGACCGCGAGCTCTCCTTCGAACTCGCGCGGCGCATCCGCCAGCAAGCGCGCGCTCAAGCGGTCGAGCGCGTTCTGCGGCGCGAGGACGCTCGCAACGAGGAACGCGAAGGAGCGCGCGTTGGCCGTCGGGATGTCGAGGAGCGGATCGGCGATCGAGAAGTCGCCCAAGAGCAGCGCCAGCCGCGCGAGCCCAGCGGCACCGGCCTCGGCAACCGCGGGATGGCTCGAAAGCGCGAGCTCCAGCCACCGCTCCTGGTGAACAGCAGCGCTCGGGAGGGGCGGCGCGACGACGCTGGAGAGGTCGGCCATCAGAAGCTCTCGCGACGGGTCTTCGCCTGGCGGATGTAGCGGTCCAGGTCCTCGCGGTCGATGAGGGAGAGGATGTCCAGCCGGCCGTCGGCGGCGCGCCGGTAGATCAGCCGCACGTCGCTCGCGATGCGGATGCGAAAGTAGTTGTCGATGCCCTCGAGCTGCAGCGCGCGCAAGGACGGGTGGCGATGGTCGCGCGCGAGGTGGAGCGCTTTCTCGAAGGCGGTCTTCACCACGCGCCGGTCCCAGCGCGCGAGCGAGTCGTAGAACTCGCGGGTGAAGTTGGGGATGGTGAACTCGGTCGCCGGCGCGTCGGGCTCGTCGGCTACCGGCGCCGCTTGAGCTGGGCGAGAGCGGTCCTGGGCCTGGGCCTCGAGCTCACGCGCCCGCCTGCGCTCCGTGTCGAGCTCCTCTTGCAAGGCGGAAATCTGCTTCTCGAAGTGCGCCCGCTCGCTCGCGAGCCGGCGCAGGTCCTGTGCGCCGCGGCGTTCCTCGCTCGTGCGCGACGCGGACAGCTTCGACAGGTCGCTGCGCGCCTGGGCGTTCTCCAGCCGGAGTTGGGAAAGCTCGCCCTTCAAGTCGTTGAGCCGCCGGTCGCGGTCGGCGATTTCGGCGCGGGCCTGCTGGAGCTGCGTCCGGGCTGTTTCCCGCTCGCGCTCGGCGCGTCCGACGCGCTTGTCCAACTCGTCGCGCAAGGCGAGCCAGTCGGCCTCGCGGGATGCGTCGGTCGAATCGCTTTGCGGCTGCGCTGCCGGTTCGCGAGAGCGCTCTGCCTCCTTGTCGAGCTCAGCGGCGGCCGCGTCGTCGAGGTCGTCGAGAATCGCGAGCCCCGTGTCGATGGCCCGCTCGGCCACCGCCTGCACCGCCGGGTCCCCGTCCGCGGCGTACCGCCAGGCGAGCCGCGCGGTCCCCACGATCGGGTCGCCGCCGACGATCTGCGCGATCTCGGCGGCCGAAACCGGGTTCAACCAGGTCGTGCGCAGCGCCGGGTCGTGCAGCGCCTCGGCGACCGCCCGTTCGATGTCCTCGCGGGCGCGCGGCTCGCGCAGGTACTCGTCGGCGAGCAGGTCCGCCTGCTCGGGCGTCGACAGCTTCTCCAGCCGGTAGCCGCGGGTCGACAGCTTGAGCTTGCGGCACATCGAAAAGAGCGCGTTCGGCTCCAGCGCCAGCTCGAAGAAGCCGCCCAGCCACTCGGGCGCGATCCGGTCGAGCGGGAGAGGCAAGGGAGCCGAGCCGCCGTCGGGGCTCGCATCTGGGGCGCCCGCGCGCTCGTCGCCATCCTCGTGCATGGCGTCTTCGGGTATCTGAACGAGGGCGCGAAGTCAACGTAAGCTTCCTTGCCGCGGAGCGGGTGATGGGTCCAGGAGAGCTTTCGGGGAGGACGGCGCTCGTCACCGGCGCGGGCGTGCGGCTCGGCCGCGCCATCGCGCTGGAGCTGGCGAGGGGCGGCAGCGATGTCGTCGTGCACTACCACTCGAGCCGGCAGGCAGCGCTCGAGACGGTCGAGGAGGTCGAGCGGCTGGGAACGCGGGCGGTGGCGATCGGCGCGGATCTGTCGCGAAGCGAGGAGGTTTCTGCGCTCTTCGCGGCGGCCGACCGTTTCGGGACGCCGGACCTGGTCGTCTTGAGCGCGGGCCTCCTGGAGCGGCTGCCGTTCGACGAGATCGACGAAGGACGGTTGCGGCGCATGCTGGACGTGAACTTCGTCGGGCCGTTCTTGTGCGCGCGGGAGGCCGCCCGGCGGATGCGGAAAGTCGGGCAGGGCGACCTCATCACGATCCTCGACGTCGGTGGCACCGGCCAGGCTTGGAAGAACCACGCCCACTACTGCAGCGCCAAGGCGGCCCTGGCGATGCTGACGAGGGTCCTCGCGGTGGAGCTCGCGCCGCAGGTGCGGGTGAACGGGGTGGCTCCGGGAGCGGTGCTGTTCCCCTCGGCGGCGAGCCCGGCGGCGCGGGACCGGGTGCTCGCCCGGGTGCCGATGGGGCGCGAAGGGTCGCCGGACGACGTGGCGCGCACCGTGCGCTTCCTCGCGGGCGGGCCTCGCTACCTGACGGGACAGATCGTCGCGGTGGATGGCGGACGGTCCGCCGCGGGTTGAACGAGGCGAGCCTTGGCGATTCCACCCCTTCGTGTGGACAGGCGCCATCGCGGGCGCTACGCTTTTTTAAGCCGCCTCGGCCCCGGCAGACGGGGACTCCTGGGCGAGCGGAGGATGTGGATGGACAGCGCGATTCCCGAGTTGCTCGACCAGGTCCAGGTGCCGAGGCCTCCGACACCGGTGACGCTCACCGCCAAGGCGGTCGAGATGATTCGCAGCACGATGGAGCGCGAGAGCTTGGCGGACAGCGGGCTGAGGGTGGGGGTGGTCGGCGGCGGCTGCTCGGGCTTCCAGTACAGCCTCGACCTGGACAAGGAGCCCCGGGAGGGCGACCTGACCTTCGAGCAGGACGGCATCCGCATCTTCATCGACCCGATGAGCGCGCAGTACCTGGGCGGCACCACCATCGACTACGTCGAGACCGCGTACGCGTCGGGCTTCTCCTTCCAGAACCCGAACGCGAAGAACACTTGCGGCTGCGGCTCGTCGTTCTCGGTCTAGACGGGCACCAAGAGCGCTGCTGGTCTCCCGATGGGCTCCGGAAGGCTTTTCGGAGCCCGTCGCGCGTCGGGGACCGCTCGGAGGAGCGATGTCGCTCATCGTGCGCTGGGCGGTGACCGGGCCGTTCCTCGAAAACGCGTACGTCCTGGTGTGCGGTTCGACCCGGGAGGCGATTCTGGTCGACCCCGGGGACGATCCGGATCGCATCGACCGGCTGGTCACCGAGGAAGAGGCGCATCCGGTCGCCATCTACGCGACCCACGCCCACCTCGATCACGTCGGCGCTCTCGCCGAGGTCCAGGACCGCTTCCAGGTTCCGACCTATCTACCCGCGGCCGACCGCGACTGGCTCGAGTCGCTGCCGGCGCAGGCGCGGATGTTCGGTCTGCCGGCAAGACCGGTGCCGAAGGTCGATGGCCCTCTCGCCGAGGGGCAGCGCATCCGCTTCGGCGACGTCGAGGGCGTCGCCCTCGCCACCCCCGGCCACACCCCGGGCGGCACCTGCCTCTGGTTCGAGCAGGACCGGGTCCTCCTCACCGGCGACACCCTCTTCGCGGGGAGCGTCGGCCGCACCGACCTCGCCGGGGGCGACTTCGACACCCTCGTCCGGTCCATCCGTGACAAGCTCTTCGTCCTGCCCGACGAGGTGACGTTCTACTCGGGCCACGGCGACCCCGGCCGCTTGGGCGACGAGAAGCGGTCGAACCCGTTCGTCGGCGCTGCGGCGATTCACAGCCATTTCCTGCCGCCGCGCTGAGCGAGCCCCGGGAGGTCGGTGAACGCCGTTCTCTGAGCGCTTGTCCGGCCGTCCGGCGGCGTGGTATCCTCCGGCCGCGTTTTTCCCGTTTTCCTAGAGCGAGTTGCCGATGCCCCCCAGCGCAGCCAGCCTCAACGGCGTCGCCGACATGACGTACATCGCGATGGGCAACATGCTGCCCATGCCGTTCAAGCCGTTCGGCGGCGGCTCACCGGCTCAGTACCCGAAGGCATTCAAGCAGTCCGAGCTGGCTACCGTGCCGCCGATCATGGCGTACTACCTGTCGGCGACGGTCAACAAGTACCACACGACGACCGCCAAGCAGATCAGCCGCAAGCACCGGATCTTCGTCCACAAGATTCTGGGCGCTTGCAAGTCGGCGTGGGGCACGTGGCAGGACCTGGCGTCGCTCGTCGGACTCCAGGTGATGGGGCCGACCTGCATCGGGACGCCCGCCTGTCTCGTCGGACCGCCGCTCTACCCGCTCATCATGTTGGAGGCGCCGAAGGCGACGCCGCAGGAGCTCAAGTACTCCAAGGCCATCGCCCAGGCCTTTTCCACGAACTTTTCAATCTGGCAGCTCTCGGTGACGGTGCCGGGGATGCCGCTGTGGCCCGAGTTCGCGATGTTCCCGGGGCCGGTCGCGCCGCCGATGCCGAACGCCGTGCCGCTGTCCCTCGAGGAGTGCGTGGCGCCCGGCGAGCTCGCGATGCTCGCGCCGGCGTTGGCGCTCGAGATGATGGCGTTTCTCGGCGACCCGCCGCCGCAGGCGGCGTGGAGCCTCCAGCTCTTCACGGCGGTGGCGGTTTCCCTCTCGCTCAACTTCACCCAGTGGGTGGCGTCGAGCCTGTGGGCGCCGGGGAAAATCACGGGCGGTGGGCCGATTCCGACCTTTGCGCCTCCGGTCGTGCCTGCCGGGCCGGTCGTCATGGGGCAGGCGGCCGCGCCGCCAGGCGGGCTGAAGACGATGGGGCCGAGCGGGACCGCTGCCGCGCTCGCCAAGCTCGCGGAGGACGCTGTCGAGGACCTGGCCGAAGGCGACTCGATGGGGGACATCACGAGCGACATGATCGGCGATGCCATCGACGTCGTCTTCGCCGCGGTCGACGACAAGATGAAAGCGGCGAAGGCCGCCAAGGCCGCGAAGGCCGGCCAGAGCGTGGTCGAGGAGGACGCCGAGAAGGCTGCCAAGAAGGCGACGGAGAAGGCGGTCGAGTCTCAAGCCAAGAAAGAAGCCGAGAAGGAGGCCGAGAAGGAAGCCGAAAAGGCTGCTGAGAAGACGGCCGAGAAGGAGGCCGAGGAGAAGCTCGCGAGGCAGGCCGCGAAGAAGGCGGAGAAATCCGCCGAGCACGCGGCAGAAAAAGCTGGCGAGAAGGAAGCGAAGGCCCAGGCCGCGGCCGCCGCCCGCAAGAAGGCCGAAGACGAGGCCAAGCAGAGCGCCGAGAAGGCGGCGCGCGCGAAAGCGGTGAAGGAGGCCGAGAGCAAGCTCAAGGGGAAGGCCGACCGCGCCGCCGCCGATGCGGCGAAGAAGGAAGCCACGGCCGAGGCCAAGAAAGAAGCCGAGAAGGAGGCCGAGGACGAGACGAAGAAGGCGGCCGAAGATCAAGCCAAGAAAGAGGCCGGAGCCGAAGTGAAGAAAGAAGAGGCCCAGGCCGCCGAAGAGGAGGCGGACAAGGCGAAGGACGAGGCCATCGACAAGTCCAATGAGGTGATGGCCGACAAATGGAAGGAGGGCGGTGCCGACGCGGCCAAGGATATCGCCAAGGAACAGGGGGAAGACGCCGTCAAGGAAGATGCCAAGGACCGCGCATCCGAGGCGGGAAGAGAAGCGGTTGCCGGCGAGGACTTGTCCCCGGAAGACCAGCTCGTGCTCGACGATGCGGACGATGAGGACAAGCAAGATCTAGAGAAGGATCTCGCCGACAAGAAAGAAGAGAAGGAGAAGGAATCGCCCGAGCAGAAGCTCCTCAAGGACAAAGAGGACGGGTTCGTGGCCGCGGTGGATCCATGGGACACCGGGGAATCGGACGACAAGCCCGCGGCCGGCGGCGGACTTCCCAAGCCCAGCGATGGCGGGGGCGAGTCAGACTAGCGGTGTCGTCTGGGTCGCTCGGCGCGAGGCCCGGGCGCCGCGGGTAGGGCGCGAACCGCTGGGGGCTGGACCCGGGCTGGGAGCGAAGGTCGAGAGCGACAATCGTACGACGAGCGCGACGAACACGGCGAGGATGATGAACGTCCCAAGGACGATCTTCATCGTCCGTGCCGCGCCGCCGGGTGGCTTGTCGTCTTGCCACTGCCCCGAAAAGGACAGCGTAGATAGTCCGGTCTCCCGCATCTCGCGCTCGAACCGGGCTTCCGCCGCGAGCTCCGCCGCGTTCGCACGTTCTTCGTCGATGGCCTGCTGGCGCGCGCGCAGGAACGCCGCGTCCGGCGCGACGGCGGCGCCACAGAAAGGGCAGCTTCCGCCGGACTCGGCCGCCTCTCTGGTCAGCGTCCCGCCGCGGTTCGGGCAGTGAGGTGACGTTCGCGTCGGGGCTCACCCGGAGTCTCCTCGGCTATCGATGGCGCGGGTGCCGGCGCGCGTCGGATGACATCGTCTTCGCTGCGGGCGCGTCGTTCGCGGCTGGCTCGGTCGCGACGGTCTGCTGCATCATCTTGTCGTAGTACGCCCGCTCGCGAAGGACCCGCACGAGGACCATCAGCAGCAAGAAGGCGATGGCGACCCCGACGAAGAGGCTGGCCCGGCGAGACCCGCGCTCGGCGTTGGCGGCCTGTCGATAGCCGCGAGCCGTCATCTCGCTTACGCGCCGCACCATGTCCGCCTGCGCTTCCGCTTTGCGCGCCTCGGCCTCGGCCTCCTGGACCCGGACTTGCCCCGCGCGTTCGCGCATCTGGGCGAGCTCGAACGTCGGGTCCGGCTCCACCTCGGCGCCGCAGAAGGTACACGCACCGCCCTCCTGGAAAACCTTGAGGGTCAAGCTCGCGCCGCAGTTCGGGCATTTCATCTCGTTAGCGACTTCGGCCATCGGGGTTCGACTCTAACACGCGTGAACGACCTCGGTCGGCCGATGCGCTGCACGAGGTCCGGCGCGTTTCGTGGCTCCGGAAACGGACCCTCGACCTCGGAGGTCGCGCGACGTCAAGCCGTGTCGATGACGCGTTCGAAGGAGAGCGAGCCGAGCGTTCCCCGGTCGAGCTCACGGCTCGAGCACGATCTTTCCGAAGACCGCTCGCGACTCCAGCAGTCCTTGAGCGCTCACGCCCGCCGACAGCGGAAGCGTCCGGTCGACGATCGGCCGCAACCGTCCCCGGCCCGCGAGGGCGAGCACTCGGGCGAGCTCGGCGCGCGTGCCCATGGTCGAGCCGAGAATCGAGATCTGCCGGGTGAAGACGAACCGCAGATCGAGCTTCGCGTCGTGGCCGCTCGTCGCCCCGCAGAGCACCACCCTCCCGCCGGTCGCGACCGAGCGCAGCGACTTCTCCCACGTCGCCTGGCCGGTGTGCTCGAAGACCACGTCGACGCCGCGCTTGGCCGTCTCGGCGCGCACCACCTCTTGAAAATCGTCCCGCGCGTAGTTCACCGTCACGTCCGCACCGAGCGCCCGGGCCCGCTCGCACTTCTCGTCCGTGCCCGCGGTGGCGATGACGGTGGCGCCGAAGAGCTTGCCGATCTGGATGGCGGCGCTGCCGACCCCGCTGCCGCCGGCGTGGACGAGCAGCCACGATCCGGGCCCGACCGGCGCCCGCACGGTCAGCATGTGCCAGGCCGTCTGGAAGGTGACCGGAAGCGCTGCCGCCTCGATGAAGCCCAGCCGCTCGGGGAGCGGAAGGACGTTGCGCGCCGGAACCACCAGCCACTCGGCTTCGCCGCCGGAGACCTGCTCGCCCAGGAGCTGGAAACGCCGGCAGAGGTTGTCGTTCCCCGCCAGGCAGTGCTCGCACCTCCCGCAGGAGAGCCCTGGCACCACCGCCACCCGCGCGCCCAGGAGCGAGGAAGGCACCCCAGGACCGGTCTTGTCCACCTCTCCGGCCATGTCGCTGCCGAACACGTGGGGAAACTCGAGCTTCAGCGCCGGCCAGCCCTCGCGCACCCACAGGTCGAGGTGGTTGAGCGCCGCCGCGCGCACCCGGACCCGCACCTCGCCCGGTCCCGGCTCCGGTTCCTCGAGGTCCGCGAGCGACACCCGGTCGAGCCCGCCGTGTCCTCGCATGATCAGCGCGCGCATCGCAGGGAAGCTACCCCATCGCCGACACGACGAACGCGCGGTGCCGGCTTCGCCGCCCATCGGACCGATCGGTCGGATCCGTCCGATCGGTCGGATCGAACCCGTTCGCGAAATCCCTCCTGCCCTCCGCCACGGCGGCTTTGGTATGCTCGCCCGCGATGGATTCGCCGCTGCCGGTTCTCGACCTCTTCGACTTCGCCTACATCGGCACACCCCCCTGGGACATCGGCCGCCCGCAGGCCGCGTTCGTCGGGCTCGCCGACCAGGGGCTGGTCCACGGACGGGTGCTGGATGCCGGTTGCGGTACCGGAGAGCTCGCGCTCGACCTCGCCCGCCGCGGGCACGACGTGGTCGGCCTCGACGCCTCCCACATCGCCATCGCTCGCGCCCAGAGGAAAGCGTCGGAGCGCGGCGTCGCCGCGACGTTCGTCGTCGGCAACGTCCTGAACCTTCCGCCGCCGCCGCAGCTCTTCGACACCGTCGTCGACTGCGGCCTCTTCCACTTCTTCCCGCGCCCCCTCCAGCGCCGCTACGTCGAAAGCCTGGCGAGAGCGGTCTCGCCCGGCGGCCTGGTGCACCTGTTGTGCTTCTCCGACAAGGAGACGGCGGCCATCGGGCCCTGGCGGGTGTCGCGCCCGGAAATCGAGCTCGCGTTCCACGCGGGCTGGCGGGTGCACGAGGTGCGCGAGGCACGGTTCGAGAGCCGCGGCCAGCCGAGCGGCGCCCGCGCCTGGCTCGCGACCGTCGTCCGCTTGCCGCAGACGACTTGGCTCCACTAGGAGGCGATAAGACCGCCGCATGCCCCTGGTCGACGTCCTCGCCGCGGAAGAGCTCTCGCCGGCGCGCCCCTGCGTGGTCGAGGTCGAGGGCCGGCGCATCATGCTCGTGCGGCGGGACGACGACATCCACGCCCTCGACGACGAGTGCCCGCAGGACGGCTTCCCGCTCTCCATCGGCGAGATCGCGGGCGACGCCATCCGCTGCGAGAAGCACGGCGGCCGGTTCGAGCTGTCGACCGGCCGGTGCCTGCGCGGCGGAGAGGACGTGCGCCGCTACCACGCGCGCGAGGAGGCGGGGCGGGTGCTCGTGCAGGTGGACGAGCCGCTCCAGGAGGTGGAACAGGCGCGCCTCGTCGGGAGCCTGAGGAGCGCGCTCATCGACGACGACCAGCCGCGGCTCGCCCGCGAGTGCGTCCGGCTCCTCGCGGCCAAGGCCGAGCCCCGGGACATCGTGCGGGCGGCGGTGCGCTACGGCGCCGAGCGGGGCGCGGGCGGCTTCCACCCGGCGCTCGCGGCCTGCGCGGACTTCGCCCGGGTGGCGCCGCTCTACCGCGGCCTCGAGCAGGCGATTGCCCTGACCCAGGCGCTGGTGGGGGTCGCCATCGCCAACCGGGGACGCTCCCAGCGACCGATACCGGAGCGCGCGGCCGGCGTGCTCACCGGGACCGCCGATGCTCGACGGCAGCGCTTCGCCCACCTCGTCGAGGAACGCGACGCCGAGGGAGCGGAAGCGATGCTGTCCGGCGCGCTGTACCAGGGGCTCGCCCTTTCCGAAGGGCAGCAGTGGGTGCTCTCGGTCGCGGCGGCGCACCTGATCGACGGCGGGCAGACCTTGGTGCACGCGGTCAAGGCCCTGGAGCTGTGCGAGATGCTGGGCGCGCGCGAGGCGATTCACGTCTTGCCGAGCCTGGTCCCGTCGCTCGTCTACGGCATCCGGCGGGAGCGGATGGCGCCCTTGCGGGCGCTGTCGGAGCTGCTCGAGCAAGGACGGGATTCGCTCCCGCTCCTGGTCTCGAGGGCCGACCCGGCGCTGAGGCAGCCCTTCGACGACCGGGCGATCCGGGCGACCCTCCTCGAGGGCTCGGTCACCCAGGCGTACGAGGCGGTGCACGACGCGCTCGGCGCGGGCGTTCCCGCGCGGCGAATCGCCCTGGCCGTCGCCCTCACCGCGGCCGAGCGGGCCTTGCACTTCGACGACCTGCGCGAGTGGAACGACGCCGCGGAGGACTCCTGGAGCGACGCCCTGCGGCCGTTCGCCTACGCGGTGGCGGCGATGAAGGCGGTCGAGCGGTGGCCGAGCGGCGAGAGCCTGCGGGCGCTGTTCTATGCGGCAGGGCTGGTGCAGGCCGGCAAGGCTCTCGAGGGGCATCGGATGAAGGCGATCCGTTCGATCGTCGCCTCGCCGAACGCGAGCGACGTCTTGGGCGCCATCGTGACCGCGATGCGCGCGCTGAGGGACGGGGAAGCGGTGGCCCTGGCGCGCGGCTACCTCGAGCGGGGGCACGACCCGTGGCGGCTGGGGGAGACCCTGGCGCGGTTCACGGTGGAGGACGCGCTGCCGTCGCAGTCGGCGGTCGAGGTCGGGGTGGCGACGACCATCGCGGCGGTCGACGCCTGGGAAGCGGCGGGCGCGCATCCGGACGCCACGGTACCGCTCCTGCTCGCCGTCCGGGTCCTCGCCAGCGACTCGCGGCAGCGCTGGGTCCAACGGCACGTGCGTCGGGCGATGGCGCGGACGAGGCCGCTGAAACCGTAGGTCGGCCTGGGAGGAAGTACGGCCCCTGGGCGCGACGCACCTTCGCCGGCCGCCGGCCGCCTCGTGCGTCCCAGGCTATTGGCGAATGACCGATCCGTCCGATCCGCCCGATCCGTCCGACCGGTCGGATCGGACGTCGTTCGGAGGCGAAACGCGTCTTCGAGGTGCGGGCGCCGCGGCTGAGCGCGTTCGGCCGCGGTCGCGCGCGAGGGAAAGCGCGGCTCGTTGCTTGGTCTCCCCGGCCGCACCTCGGTCGGCCGCTTCGCGATGCGGTGGCCCGAGGACCGCCGGGCGCCAAGGCGCGAGGTTTCTCGCGTAGCATGGCCCGATGCGCCGGGTGGCTCTCCTCTTCTTCTCGGTCATCGCCTGCCATGCGGCGTCGTCCCCGGTCGCGAGCGCGGCGGCCGAGGCGAAAGCGGCGACCGCGCCACCGGACGCCGCGGCGCTCTTCTCGGAAGCGCTCGATCTCGAGAGGAGCGGTAACGACCTGGGCGCCAAGGCGAAGCTCGACGCGGCGCTCCGGCTCGCGCCGTCGTTCGCGCTCGCGTCGCTGGAGCGGGCCGACGTGCTGCTCGCGCTCGGGCACGCGGGCGACGCTGTCCTGGACGCCCGCCGGGCGGCGAAAGCGCTGCCGCACAACCCTAGGGCCCAAGAAGTCCTCGGTCAGACGCTCGAAGACGCGGGCGATCTCGACGGCGCGCTGGCGGCGTACCGGCAGTCGGTCGCTCTGCGTGACGACCCGAAGATTCGCCGTCGAATCGCGGCCATCGACACCCGGCAGGGTCGGCTCGCGCTCGCGGCGCGGGAATGGGAGGCGCTGCGGGACGAGCGGCCGGGCGACGTCTCGGCGCACCTCGAGCTTTCGGCGCTCTACCAGAAGCTCGACCGACCCGCTTCGGCGAAGCTCGAGTTCCAGACGCTGGTCGCCCTCGCTCCGAAGAACGCGCTGTTTCGCCAGCAGTTCGCGAAGTTCCTCGACGCGCAGGGCGAATGGCGGGAGGCGCGCCGGGAGTGGGCGAGAGCGGAAGCGCTATCGCCAAGCATCAAGCCCTCCCGGAAGCTGCGACCGCTTCTGCCGAGCAGACGCTGAATGGCCGGAGCGGAACAACCGTGACAAGTCGTGCCATCCTGGACCGCTTACCCTGAGCGCTTCGGCAAGCTAGGGATGAACTTCGAAGGGCGAGCGGCCCTGGGCGTTCCCTCGCATCCTTCGACGGCGCTCAGGATGAGCGGAAACGAGAGAGCGCTCGAACTTGCTCAGTTGTTTGTTTCCAGCGCCAAATCGCTCGCCAAGGTCTGGCTCTCGGTTCGCGCCCCTCGGTCGCCGCTCTCACGAAGGCCCAGAGGCGGGCGGTGCGCGGCGAGAACGCTGAAGCTCGTGGCGGGATCGGGTCACCGGAAGGCAAGCGCCGCGAGAAACGGTGGCGTTCTCGAACGAGAGAGGCTTGGGACATGCGGCGGTGGTTGCTCGCTCTGGCGGTTCTCTGGAGCGCTTCGTGCGCGCACGTGTCCAAGGCGGGAAGCGCTGGTTTCGTGCCAGCGCCGGCGCCGCTGCCGGCGGTGTGCGGTCCGGCCGCGACCGTGCGCGACGCGGACATCGTCTGGACTCACGACGAAAGGGATACGCTAGCGCTGCTGGATAGCTCATGCCGGACGGCGGCGCGGGAGAGGGCCGACGCCGGACGCGGGCCGTGCGCGCCGTTGCTCGAGCGGCTCGCGGATTGGCGGCGGCGGACGGTGAAGGACCTCGACCAGGTCGCGCGGGCCCGCGAGGCGGGAGACTTCCAGGCGGCGACGCGGCTGTCGCAGAGAATCCTCTCGATTCGCGCGGCGGCGGAAGCGACGGGCGCCGAGGCCTGCGCGGGGCGAAGCGGCGCGCCCGCGGCGGGTTGACCTCGAAACCGCGCCAGCCTGGACCCGAACGCACTCCTGTCCAAGACCTCTTCGGGATTCGATCGACGATCCGCTCGTCCCGAGGGGAGCGAGCGTTCTGTTGCGAGCGGGCTCGAAGGACAAGCGCGGGCGCGGGAATATCCGCCCGCCCTGCGAGTCCGGCCGACCAGGAACCGTCGGCCTTCCCTCAGAGCGAGCGGCGATGAAGATCCCGCCGTGTCTTGGAGAGCAGTGACCCGAGCGAGGGATCTCAGCCGTTCGGGGCTTGCTGCTCCTCGACAGCGCCGCGGCTCAGCTTCTCTTCCCGGCGCCGCCGGTCGAGGGCGTCGTAGGCGCGGATGACGTCCTGCACCAGCGGATGGCGGACCACGTCGATGTCGGTGAAGGCGACGACGCGAATGCCCTCGATGTCCCGGAGAATCGAGAGCGCTTCGACGAGCCCGCTCGCGCGTCCGGTCGGCAGGTCGATCTGGGTCATGTCGCCGGTCACCACCGCTTTCGACCCGTAGCCCAAGCGGGTGAGGAACATCTTCATCTGCTCGGCGGTGGTGTTCTGCGCCTCGTCGAGGATGACGAAGGCGTCGTTGAGCGTGCGCCCGCGCATGAACGCGAGGGGCGCCACCTCGATGGTCCCGCGCTCGACCAGCGCCTTCGCCTTGTCGAAGTCGAGCATGTCGTGGAGCGCGTCGTAGAGCGGCCGGAGGTAGGGGTTCACCTTCTCCGCGATGTCGCCGGGCAGAAAGCCGAGCTTCTCGCCCGCCTCCACCGCCGGCCGGCAGAGCACGATGCGCTTGACCCGCTTCTCCAACAGCGCCGCCACCGCCATCGCCATCGCGAGGTAGGTCTTGCCGGTTCCCGCCGGGCCGACCCCGAAGACGATGTCCGCCGCCCGAATCGCCTCGACGTAGAGCTTCTGCGCGAGGCCCTTGGGCGAGACCATCCGCGGGCCGCGGGTGACGAGCGTGTCGAGGAAGATGTCCTTGAGCTCGACCTCGGGGTTCGCGCTCAACAGCCGCACCGCCTGGTCGATGTCCTCGGGGAAGAGCGGGTGCCCGGCGCGCAAGATGCCGACGAGCTGAGCGAGGAGCCGCTCGACGAAGGCGACCGAGGGGCCGTCGCCCGAGATGAGCACGGTCGAGCCACGGGAGCCGAGTTGGACCCCACAGCGCCGCTCGATCAGCTTGAAGTGCTCGTTGTGGCCGCCGGCGAGGCTCTGCGCGAGTTGGTTGTCCGAGACCTCGACCCTGGCGGCCTTCTCGTGACGCTCCAAGTCACTCATCGAATTGCAGCATAGACCTCGCTCGTCAGAGCGGCGGCAAGAGGACGTACGCGTCCTTCGTCCGCCGATAGTAGTAGGCGCGCCGGAACGGGTAGGTCAGGTCGCTCTCGTCGACGAGGCCGTCGGTCACCAGCTCGTCGAGCGAATCCGGATAGTGGCCGTGGCGCAGCCGGGACTGCTCGAGCGCGCTCACCAGGCGGGCGATCTCGTCGTCGGCGAGCACCCGCTCGGCGACACCGGTCCTGGCGGGCACCGCCGGCGGATCGGCGGGCGGCGGGACCAGCCGGTCCGCCAGGACCGTGACGAGCGCCACGGCGAGGACGCCGAGACCGGTCTGGAAGGCGCTGCGCCTGAGCTGGGTGGCGAGGCCGAACCGCGGCCGCTGCCGGGCGGGGGCCGCCGGCTGGACCTTCTTCGGCGTCACCGTCGCCAGGTAGCCGGCCTCGACCAGGTTGGAGAGCGCCTTGCAGGTCTCGAATTCGCCCAGGCGGCTGAGGTCGATCAACCGCTGGACGGTCAGCCCCGGGTCCGCCAGGCGGTAGAGCTGCTGCTCAGCGGGACCGACGTTGCCCGCCGCGTGCTCCTGGGCCTCGGCGCCAACGACCAGGGCGGCGTCCAGCGCCCGGTCGATGTCTTCGGGCCGCGCGTCCTTGGGCAGGGCGGGGGTCAAGAGCGGCCGCAGCCGTTCGAAGGCCAGGCTGAACGAGGGAATCAGCCGGTGCACCTGCGGCCATTCGTCGATGCGCCGAAAACCCTCCATCAGCACCGATTCCGGGCGGATGGGGCGGCCGGCGGCCGGGTCCGGCTCCACGTCCTGCTGGACGAACTCGTAGGTGCCGTTCTTCCAGGCGAAGAGCTTGTAGAGGGTCTCGGTCGTCTGGAGCTGGGTCAGGTCGGAGAGGTCGTCGGCGAGGAGCTTGCCTTCGGAGACCAGGATGTCGCCCAGCCGCTTCAAGGTGCGGCGCTGGACCTCCAGGGCCTGGTCGAGGTCCTCCTGGGCGACGAGGCCGCTGTCGACGAGCATCGCGCCCAAGAGCTCCTTGCTCTTGCGCGTCTTCGATTGGGCCCGGACCACGTTGCCGTTGAGGAACGAGACCTCGACCTCCTCCGCTTTGCTCTTGACGTAGAGCACGCCGGTCTTCTGCTGCTGGCCGATGAGCTGGAGGATGTCGGCGATGCCGAAGTCCTTGAGGGTGCCCTTGAGCGCCATCTACTCGGTCTCCTCGTGCTTCAGGAGGTGGCGCAGCGAGAAGAGGTAGAGGGCGACGAAGACGAGCCCGTAGCCGGTGATGCGCATCGGGCTCGAGCCGTGGTCGAGCGCGACCGGCGGGCGCAGGACGCCGTTCCAGAACAACACCTTCGAGACCAGGAGCGAGAAGAGGAAGAGGAACACCGCGCCGCTGGCGATGCGTCCTTCGAGCAGGTGGCCCGCGCCGCTGACGAAGAGGCCGACCGTTCGCACGACGAGGCGCTGCCTGCGGCGGAAGCGGCGGACCTCGAGCTCTTTGCGAATCTTGTCGGGGGCGTCGACGCCGGTGCGCCGGACGAAGACCGAGATGCACTGGCTGCACATCCCGCGGGAGGAGCCGAGGTCGGGGTCGCAGCGGGCGCAGACCGCGCGGCCGCACTTCTCGCACCTCGAGCTCGGCCGGAGGCGCTTTCCAGCGAGCGGCGCCAGCGCGACGAGGACCGCGGCGAGGAGCGCGCTGATGGGGACCGGCAGCCCTCCCGTGGTCCCCGCGATGAGGGTGAAAGCCCCGCCGTTCAACGACAGGGAATGGTCGCCTTCCCGATCCGCGACCTGCGCGAGGTCGCGGTCGGGCAGAGGCGCGTCGAGGAGATAGCGGTTCGAGCGGAAGTCCTCCTGGGTCTGCAGCCGCGACTGGATGCGCTCGCCGCCGAGGGCGACCGCGAGCTGCTTGGCCCGGTTCCCCTGGTCGAGGTCGCCCCGCCGGAAGTAGTAAGTCGACAGGTTGTACGCCGCCTCGGGCATCGACGGGTCCTGCTGCCGCGCCGCCCGGTAGAGGTCGGCGGCCTCCCCCTCCCGATGCTCCAGGAACAGGACGTTGCCGAGGTCGTTGAGGGCGCCGGCCGAGCGGCGGCGGCTCACCGCCTGGCGGTACTCGCCCTCGGCCTCTTTCAGGTCCGCCACCCGCTTGTCGTAGTGGCCGAGCGCGAACCAGGTCGCGTAGCCGGCCTCGCCGTCGGCGGCCCGCATTCGAAGCCGCGCGACGCTGCCCGGCGGCGCTTCCCCTCTCTCGACGAGGTAGACGTCCTGCGCGTGGACGCCGAAGGCGCCGGCGCGGACGGCGCCGCCCATCGCCAGCGTGCTCGCCGCGACCACCGTGAACGCGACCGCGACCGCGATGGTCTCCGACCGGGAGAAATGGAAGGCGACCGCGAGGCCCAAGAGCGCGAGCGACCCCACGAGGCCGAAGCCGAACGCCCAGGGGACGAGAACCAAGGCGGCCGCGATGACGCCGCTCTGCAAGCGGACCCGGCGAGGGAAGAGGTGCCGGAAGTCATGGAGGGCGAGTCGGAGGTTACGCAGGACGAGGAGGAGCACGAGAGCGGTGCCGGCGACGAGGAGCCCGAAGAGGAGCGTCAAGACCTGCTCGGCGAAGGCGACGCGGCGGTTTCGCACGTCGTGCAGGGTGCTGGAGAGCGCCTGGGAGAGCGCCGAGAAGATCGGCCGGAGCACGAGCGGGTGCGCCTGGAAGCTGGCGCGGGCGACGCAGAGGTCGGCGGCGGTCAAGTGGGGCGCGAGGCGTGCCGCCTCCCGGCAGCGCTCCAGGGCGTCGGCGAAGCGGCCGGCGGCGAGCAGCGCGTGCCCCTGGCGGACGAGGAGGGCGGAGACCGAGAAGAGGTTGATGAGGCCCAGATCGTCCTGGAGGTCCTCGAGGTCGCGGATCTCTCCGGCGGCACGTTTCAGGTCGCGCGCGTCGAGGTCGTCCTGGTGCGCGCGCCAGTGCGCGACGATGTCGGCGGTGGTCTCGGTGGGAAGGACGATGGGGCGGGCGGCGCTCTCCAGGGCGGCCGCGTCGAGGTCGGAGCCGTCGGCCGGCGCGGGCTGTTCGACACCGCCGCCGAGGACCGCGGCGTCGGGCTGGCCGCCGTCGGCCGCGTCCGCGCGGGCGCTGGCCGGCGAAACCACGAGCAGCGCGACCAAGGCCACGGCCGCGGTCCGGCCGAGCGCGCGAGCAACGGGAGGGCCGGACACCTTGGGAAACACGCTCCTCGCACCTCGCCTGGGGAAAGTTCCGCGCGGCCGGCGGTTCTGCTCGGTCGACCCGAGCGACGGCGACTCGCTCTGGACCAAACGTCGATTATCCTAGCACGCGAAGTGCGCCGGTCCACTTTTCAGGACGCGGCTCGAAGAAGCCTCACGACGAAAGGTTTCACGATGGCTCCGACCGCACCCTCGCCCGAACGCCGTCGCGACGGCCTGGCTCTCGAACGGCTGGTCGACGTGATGGCGCGGCTGCGCGACAAGGAAAAGGGCTGCCCCTGGGACCTGGAGCAGGACCTGAAGAGCTTGCGCCCGTACCTCATCGAAGAGGCGTACGAGGTGCTCGAAGCGATCGACCAGGGCGACGTCGAGGAGCACCGGAAAGAGCTGGGTGACCTCCTCTTGCAGGTGGTGTTCCAGGCGCGGCTGCGCGAGGAGGAGGAGCGCTTCGGCTTCGCGGACGTGGCCGACGCGATCGTCGACAAGCTGGTCTACCGGCACCCGCACGTGTTCGGCGACTGGAAGGTGTCGGGCTCCGGCGAGGTGCTGGCGAACTGGGCGAAGCTGAAGAAGGCGGAGCGCGTGGCGGCCGGGGCGCGTGACCCGAGCGCGGTCGACGGGGTGCCGCGGGCGCTGCCGGCGCTGGTGCGCAGCGAGCGGCTGGGCGAGAAGGCGTCGCGGGTCGGGTTCGACTGGGCGAGCGTGCACGAGGTGCGCCAGAAGGTGGACGAGGAGCTCCAGGAGATCGAGACCGCTCTCGCTTCGGGCGACCGCGCGGCGATCGCGGAGGAGCTGGGCGACCTGCTCTTCGCGGTGGCGCAATTCGCGCGCAAGGCGGGAGCGCACCCGGAGGACGCGCTGCGGGAGGCGGCGGCGAAGTTCGAGCGAAGGTTCCGCGCGATGGAGGGCCTCGCCCGCGAGCGGGGGCAGGCGCTGGAGAAGCTCGACCCGAAGGCGCTCGACGAGCTGTGGAACGAGGTCAAGGACCAGCGGCGGGGTCACGCCCGGTAGCCGTGCGGGCCGCGCCGTCTTCGCGATCGGACCGATCGGCCGGATCCGACGGATCGGTCTGATCACGCGCGCCCGCCGCCCCGGCTTCCCGGGCCTCGGCCCTTCGCAGGGGACGGCCACGCCCTACGGCTGCGCTTGTGCCCCGTGCGGGTCGAGCGCGTACTTCTTCACCAGCCGTTCGATGGTCTTGCGGTGCAGACCGCTCTCCCGGGCGGCGCGGGAGAGGTTTCCCTCGCAGCGGGCGAGCAGCGTGGTCAGGTACTCGCGTTCGAAGGTCTCGAGAAGCAGCTCCTTCGCTTCCTTGAACGCGAGGTGCTCGTTGAACGGGAGCGGGCCCGGAGGCAGATCGCCCGCCTGCAACCGCTGCGGCAGCGCCGGCAGGTCGATCTCCGGGCCGTCCGAAAACGTGAGCACGTGGCTCAGCACGTTGACCAGCTCGCGGACGTTGCCCGGCCACCCGTACGCGGTCAACAGCCCCATCGCCGCCGGCGCGACCGTCTTCACGCCGTGTTTTTCCACCACCTCCGGCTGCGCGAGCACGTGCCGGATGAGGTGCGGGATGTCGTCGCGCCGCTGCCGGAGCGGCGGAAGCTGCACGTGAATCACGCTCAGCCGGAAGAAGAGGTCCTCGCGGAAGTTCTCCTCCTGCACCTCCCGCGCGAGGTCGCGGTTCGTCGCCGCGATCACCCGCACGTCGATGGGAATCGTCTGGTTGCCGCCGACGCGCCGTAGCTCCCGGTTCTCCAGCACCCGCAAGAGCTTCGGCTGCAGGTCGAGCCGGAGCTCGCCCAGCTCGTCGAGAAAAATCGTCCCCCCGTTCGCGCGCTCGAAGGCGCCCGCCCGCGAGGCCACCGCGCCGGTGAATGCGCCCTTCTCGTGTCCGAACAGCTCGCTCTCGATCAGGCTCGGCGGAATCGCGCCGCAGTCGAGGACCACGAACGGCTTGTCCCGCCGCGGCGAGTAGTCGTGAATCGCCCGCGCCGCCAGCTCTTTTCCGGTGCCGGTCTCGCCCTGGATGATCACCGACACGTCCATCGGCGCGATCTTCTTCAAGAGCCCGAAGATCTGCCGCATCTTCAGCGACCGGCCGACCATCCCCGCGAAGAAGCCCTCGCTGTCCGCCTCGATCGGAATCTCCTCCTCGACCGGCGAGAACGAGACGACCGAGGTGTCTCCGAGCTGGATGACCGTGTTCGGCGCGAGGAACGCCCGCTCCACCCGGCGCCCGTCGAGAAAGGTGCCGTTCGTCGAATCCAAGTCGGTCAGCAGGTATCCCTTCTCCGTGAAGACGATCTCCGCGTGCCGCCGGCTCACCGTGCGGTCGCCGAGCACGAGGTCGTTGTCGAAATCCTTGCCGATGCGCAGCCGTTCTTTCTCGCTGACCAGCACCGCTCCCGCCCCGATGCCTGCGGTGACCGTCAGCCGGCACTTGCGGACCTTCAACGTGGTGCGCGACTCGACGACCAGGGTGTGCGGCTGCAGGTCGCGCTCTTCGTACGGCTTGCGCTTGAGGCCTTCGCCCGCCATGCGAGCTCGGCACTGTAGCCGGCCGGCCGCCGCGGCGCAAAAACGGCTGGGGTGGTACGAAGCGAACCGAGCCCGTTCGAGCTGAGCGGCAGGGCCTTCGCTGAGCAAGGACGTGACAGCGGCGGGTCTAAGGGTCGGACCCCTGCCGGCCGACGGGAGGGATGCCTATCGTCTTTCTCAGGGTGCATCGGGGCCGACGCAGTTCCGTCGCACCCGGAGGGGGCGGGCCATGAACGGCGCGCAAGGCCTGCGCGAGCGGATATCCCTACGCACCAAAGCGGCGATCGACCGGCTCAAGTTCAAGCCGAAGCGCTCCGGGGCAGCGGAAGCGAACGTGCTCGCCATCAGCGACCTGCACCTCGGGCAGGACCTGCGGCGGGGCGTCAAGCGGGCGCCGGTGCCCCACCAGGACGGACCGCTGGCGGCGCTGCTCGACCACCACGCGACGCGGTGGGAAGAGGGGCGGCCGTGGCGGCTGGTGATCGCCGGGGACATGGTCGACTTCATCCGGATGACGGTGACGCCGGAGCCGACGGAAGTGGTGCCGTTCGACGTCACCCCTGCCGAGCGGCTGGGGGGGCTCTACCCGGAGCCGGCGAAAGCGGTGTGGAAGCTCGCGAAGGTCATCGAGCGCCACCGCATCTTCTTCACCCGTCTCGCCTCGTTCATCGCCGCGGGCAACGAGCTCGTCATCATCCGGGGAAACCACGACCAGGAGTGGAGCCTGCCGAGAGTGCAGGAGGTGCTCCAGAGCGCTCTCGTGGAATTCGCGCTGCCGCTGAGGGCGTCGGGCCCCGAGGCGCGTGCCGAGCGGGAGCGCCAGCGCCAAGCGTTCGTCGCGCGCATCCAATTCTGCGACTGGTTCTACCTGGAGCCGGGCCGGCTCTACGTCGAGCACGGGCATCTACACGACGAGTTCTCGTCGGTGGCGGACTTCGACCGGCCGCGCGGGGCGCCGGTGCTGCACGAGTCCGTCTCGACGAGAGCGCTCCGGCTCTTCGGCAACCGGCACGACGGCCTGGACATGAACGACCTGGAGCAGTGGTCGCTCTGGGACTTCGTGCGCTGGGCGAGCAAGAGCGGCGAGCTCGGGGGCATCCTGCGCGACTACCTGGGGATGACCGCGCGGCTGCTCTCCTATTCGCTGCGGGCGAGCGTCAAGACGATGGCGAAGAGCCTGCGCCGCCTCGCGCGCTTCTCGAGAGCGCTGGCGGTGGACGACGGCCGGGTGGAGAAGCTGCGGGCGATGCTCCGGGGCGTGCGGGAGGATCACGAGGCGCTGGCGCCGGACCTCCTCGGCCTCTTGCAGCCGCCGGCGGAGGAGAGCGTGCTCGCCTGCGCGCAGATGCTCTACGTCGACCGGGTGCTGCTCGGGTTCGCGGTCGCGGGCGGCATCACCTCGTGCGCGGCGTCGAGCCTGGCGCTCCACTGGCGGGCGGGCGGGCTCGCGCTGGTGGTGATGGTCGCGCTCGGGTTGAACTACCTCTTGAGCCGCGGACGGGAGATCGACAGCCACCCGAAGCTGCTGCGGGCGGCGCACCGGGTGGCGGTGCTCTTCGGCGTCGACTACGTCGTGATGGGCCACTCGCACCGGGCGATCGATCAAGAGGTCGCCGATGGCACTCGCTACATCAACCTCGGCACCTGGCTTGCGCCGTCGAGGGACGAACAGGGCGTGCTCTCGTTTCCGCACCTGGTCGTGGTCGGGCAGAACGCGGTCCTGCGCCGCTGGTACGAAGAGAGACGCGAGAGCGTGGTCGCCTAGACCCTTCGCACTTCGCGCGTCAGCTCGGCCGCTTCGGCGGGGCTCATCGGCGCGCCGGCGTAGCGTGTCCGCAGATACCTCTCGACGACGCGGCCGGCGACCTGGGCTTGCGGGACCGAGCGCTCTTGCGCCATCCGCGCGAGCTCGCGGGGCGTCGTCGAGGACCGCGCGGGCAGTCCCTGGCGGTTCAGCCGTCGCACGAGCTCGAGGTAGACGGCTCGCGCGCGCGCGCGGTCGGCGGTGCAGCCGGCGCGTTCGCGGTCCTTGCGAAGCTGCCGGGAGAACGCGAATCCCAAGGCGAGGAGCGCGGCCAGGGCACCCAGCGCCTCCGCGAACCGGGCGAGGGGCCAGTGCGAAATCAGGTCGCTCGTCGCGCCGAGCTGGGAACCGGCGCGCGACAAGAGCGTCGTGGCGCGCTTGAGCGCCGCGAGCTGCGATTCCAGGTTGTACTCGACGACGGTCGTCCGCCAGGCGGTGCGCACGCCGTCGAGCCAGAGCTCGAACCCGGCGTAGAGGGCATCGAGCACCGCGGCCCGCCCCAGCGGCGGGGTCGGGTCGAAGGTCACCCAGCCGCGGGTGGGAAAGTAGACCTCGACCCAGGCGTGCGCGTCGCCGTCGCGAACCGCGTAGTAGTCACCGCGCGCGACGTAGGCGCCGCCGTAGAATCCGGCCACCACCCGTGAGGGGATGCCGGCCACGCGCAGGAGCACCGCCATCGCGGTCGCGAAATACTCGCAGTGACCGGCCTTGACGTCGAACAAGAAGCTCGCGAGCGGGTCCTTCCCGTGGGCTTCCAGCTTCAGCGTGTACTTGAAAGAGCGAAAGTAGTCTTCGATGGCGTAGGCGGCATCGATCGGATCGCGCCCTCGGGTCAAGCGCTGCGCCAGCCGGTAGATGCGTGGATCGAGCCGGGGCAGGGCGAGGTAGGTCTTTCGAATCGCCGCGCTGTAGTCGCGCCCGAGCCCGCGCAAGGTTCCCTTGGGCTCCGAGGTGGCGCGGATGCGGTAATGGACATAGGTCGTCTTGCCGCCGCGGTAGGTCAGATCCCCGATGCCGTCCTCCATCAGCTCCGGCGGGACGAGCCGGCGCAGCGCCACGTCTTCGGGCATCATCTCGACGCTGGTCAGCCCCGGGGGGACGAAGAGCGCGTCCGTCGTGACGCTCGGGTCGAGCGAAATATCGTAGGCTCGATTCGCTTGCGCGTCGTCGCCGAACCGGTACCAGTCCGGTCCCGCCGGCTTGAGCCGTCTGGGGCCCGGAAGCGTGCGCTTCCATTCGTGACCGTCGTAGGTGTCGAAAGTCCCTCCGCGCCAGTAGACGGGAAGCTCCGGCTCGCCGTGGCCTCCTTCGAGGACTTTGACACGGAACGCGACCGCGGGGTCGGTCTTGATGATGCCGTCGCCGCCGAGGGTGACCGCGTCGGAGAAACCGGTGTGGGCGCCGCCGAGGTTGCGCCCCAACAGACCTAGCGTCACGCGAGGGAAGATGGCGAAGACGACCACCGCCACCGACAGCGCGGCGATCGACAGCGCGCCCAGGGTGGCGAGGAGCCGCGGCGAGATCAGATGCTGGTCGGCGAGAGCGGCCGCGCCGCGGTCGGGAACGCGGTTGACGGAGGCCTCCTCCTCGATTTCCTGCCGCAAGTAGGTGAGGGTGAGCGACCAGGTCGAGCTGACGGCGAAGACTAGGAACGAGACGCCGAAAGCGAGCTCGGCGGAGAGGGTGGAGCCGCCGGCGATCATCAGAAGCGCGGTCAGATGGACGTAGGCGTAGTCCCGAACGCCGCGTCGGTTGAAGAGCCGGTGCAGCGCGATCAGCATCGCGAAGATCGATGCCGCGAGAAGGATGTCCAACGACTTGGTGAGGAACACGGAGACGGCGAGATACAGGAACGCGCCGATGATGCCGATGGTCCACACGGCCGTCGCGCGTCCGGCGGTGCGCTCGCCGACGAGATAGGACAGCACGAACGCGGCGACGGCGAAGGCGGTGATCGGAAGCGGAATCACCCCGCTCGAGAGAATCGAGGCGAGGCCCGCGCCGCTCGCGAGGTAGGCCACCCGCCGCTGGGTCGTCAGGAGCGTCAAGCGGCAGGTCCTCCGACCACCTCGACCGCGACGGGCACGAGCTCCGCGTGCGGAATCGGTTGCGGCGCCGCGTCGTCCCTGGCCGCTTCGAGCAGCGCCAGCTCCCGCAAGATCCGCCGCTCGTGGGCGCTGCCGATGCCCGGCGGCACCAAGACGCCGCTCGCCGACAGGGCGACCTCGCAGCCTTCCATCATCGACTTCTTCACGAGCGCCGCCGCCCGTTCGGCGAGGTCGTCCATCGCTTCTTCGATCCCGCTCGTCCTGAGCGCTCCACCCCCGTTCGTCCTGAGCGCTCCACCCCCGTTCGTCCTGAGCGCAGTCGAAGGACCGGGCGCGCGATTGTCCGCGACGATCGCCACCCGCCGCCGCCGCTCCTTCTCGCGTTCGACCACCACCGGCCGGCCGATGCGCGCGGTCGTCTTCCAATGCAGATGCCGAGCGTCATCGCCGAACCGCGCTTCGCGCAAGGCAAAGAACTCGCTCCCCTGACCGATGGCGCCCGCCGGCCGCTCGCCCGGAGGGTGCGCGCGTCTCGGAGCCACCGGCGGTGCGGGCACCTCGCGGGGAAAGACCACCATCTCGGCTTCGACGAAGTACTCGCGCCATTTTTCGAAGAGGCCGAACGGATACCGGGTCGCCACCTCGATGCGCGCGAACTTGACGCGCCCCCGCCGGTCGGGCTCCCAGCGATAGGCGAGATTCCGGGTCTGTCGGGGGTCGAGGTGCAACGCGAAGACGCGTCCGGCGACCCCGCGGTCGGTCACGTCGCGGCCGACCACCGCGAACGACGAGAACCGCTTCTTGTGATTGGTCACCGTCAAGCCGACCAGCACCGGTTGTCCTGCCTGCGCCTCCAGCGGGAGCGAGCGCGACACGGTCAAACCGCGCAACGTGGATTCGCTCAACACGCCGGACAGCGTGATGCCCGCGAGCATCAACCCGAGCAAGAGGAAGAGGAGATTGTTGCCAGAGCTGATCGCCGCGAAACCCATGGCCAGCGTGAAGCCGACGTAGACGCGCCCGGCGCGGGTGAACTTCAGCCGCCGCGGCGGGCGGAAGCGCTGGCGCAGGCTCGTCCACCAGGCTCGCAGGCGGGGGGTCATCGCGTTGCCCGCCGGCGTTCGTTGGTCTCGTGGCACGGGGGTCCCCGCCCGTGTGGCCTTCGTCGTGGCTGACACAGGCGATGACGCCCCTGCCACGGACGACGAGCCAAGGTGCAGACCGCGCGCCGTTCTTCTCCACCGCGATCGCGCAGCGGACGCCCCTGCCACGGACGACGAGCCAAGGTGCAGATACTTTCGCGACGATCGGACCGATCGGTCCGATCCGACCGATCGGTCTGATCCGCGAGTGTAGGGCGGGGGCAACCGGGCGCATTGCCCGCTTCAGCGAAGCCTCCCATCTCACGCCTGCGGCACGGCGACGCGGTCGACGATGTCTCGCACGATGCGCCCCGCTTCGCGCCGGTCCATCTCCTCGGCCTCGCGGCCCGCGGGCACGATGCGGTGCGACAGGCACGCGACGGCCATCGCCTTCAAGTCGTCGGGCAGCACGAACGCGCGACCGTCGACCAGCGCCCGCCCGCGCGCCGCCCGCAAGAGCGACAGCGCCCCCCGCGTCGAGACGCCCAAACCCACGAGCGGGTTTTCCCGGGTTGCCTCGACCAGCCGCATCGCGTAATCGGCGATCGACGGATCGACCGCGACGCTCTCGCGCGCCTGCTGCATGCGCAAGAGCTCCGCCGCCTCGAGCACCGGTTCGAGCGCCGCGAGGGGTCCGTCGCCGCCGCCGGCAAGCAGGATGTCCCGCTCGACGTCGCCCGCTGGGTACCCGATTTCCAGCCGCAACAGGAAGCGGTCGAGCTGGCTCTCCGGCAACGGATAGGTGCCCGCGTGCTCGCGCGGGTTCTGGGTGGCGACGACGCAGAACGGCCGCGGGAGCTGGTGGGTGCGCCCGTCGAGCGAGACCTGCGACTCGCCCATCGCCTCGAGGAGCGCGCTCTGCGTGCGCGGCGTCGTCCGGTTCACCTCGTCGGCGAGCACGAGCTGGGCGAAGATCGGCCCGGGGTGGAACTCGAACGCGCTCTTCGCCGGGTTCCAGGTGTTGACGCCGAGGATGTCGCTCGGCAAGAGGTCGCTCGTCACCTGGATGCGGCTGAACGACAGGCCGAGCGCGCGCGCGAGCGCCTGCGCGAGGGTGGTCTTGCCGACGCCAGGCACGTCCTCGAGGAGGAGGTGCCCCTCGGCGAGGATGCCGGCGAGGAGCTGGTCGATGACCTCGCGCTTTCCGCGCACGACCTGCCCGACGGCGTCGCCGACCGCGCGCAGCCGCTCGCCGATGCGCTCGGCGGCGAGCGACGAATCCTTGCGCAGCGTGACGACGTCGGTGCTCATCGAGGGTCCTTGGGCGACGCAGGCCCGCCGGCGACCCGGCGCGCCGCGCAACTGTAGCGTCGATGCGCGCCGACTGCGAGGGGAAAGGCGCAACCCATCGTCGTGCGGCGACCGCCGGAGCGGTGGGCTTCGCCTCCGACCCACCCATCCCGCCTCCTCGTCCATAGGCCGCCATGTTCGCACCCGCGGACCGTTTGGGCGTCCTAGCGTGGGCTGCGCCCGCAACCCAACGGGTGTTCCAGACATCTTTGCAGAGGCTGGGTATCCAGACATCTCAGGTTGTCGTTCCCGCTCGCCCTGAGGCGGCCGGGCCCACGGACCTCGCTCGTTGCCACCGCCCTCGTGCCCGGCCCTCGAAG
>JAJYLH010000060.1 GCA_021787845.1 Myxococcales bacterium
CGTCGGGCCCTCGTGCAACGTTCCTGAGACCTTCAGCTACCGATGGAACTTCGTCAGCCTGCCGGCCGGCAGCAACCCGCAGCACGGCTCGTTCACCGCGGAGAATTTCTGGTTCACGCCGGACGTCACTGGTACCTACGTGCTCGCGATGACGCCAACCGACTCCAGCGGCACGGTGGGCCAGACGGCAAGCATCGTTGTGATGGTCAGCGCGTGCGGTGGGTTCGCGCCGGTGGCAACCATCCAGGCATCTGACTCCGGCGGGCCAATCTCCAGCCCGGCCACGGTCAACCCGGGCACCAACATCCAGTTCAATCCCTTCGACTACGATGCCAGCGGCAATCTGACGACGGGCGCGAGCTACGACGCAGATATTACCACCTGTGGCCTCGACGAGCAGCTCTCCACCCAGTGGCAGCTCTTCACGGTGCCCAACGGAAGCATGGCAACGTTGCAGCCGTCAGACACCGCCTCCACCCCATGGTTCACACCCGACGTGGCCGGCACCTACGTGGTGCGGCTCAAGGTGACTGACTCGACCGGGCTGTCGAGCGATTGGGTGCAGTTCACGGTGGTCTCGAACTGACGGTCGACCCGAGCTGTCGTAATCCCCCAAGGAGCAACGGTCGCGGCGCGGGCGCACCGAAGACCGCTTGTTTCCGCGCGGAAACGAGGCGACCTGGTTCACCTGCTTCCGCTGGTCTCCCGTCCAACGCCAGGTTTCATTCGAGCGCGATCTGGTCGCGGTCGATCCGGCGTTTGGCGGTCGACGAGCCGCGAGAAATGCAACCGCACGCTGCGCGTCGGCGGCGCTCAGGTGGATGGCCTCCCGCCGCTGCGCCGCCACGATCGTGAGCGTGCGGCCGGTCATCGACAGGCTCGCGTCGGCGAGCCCAACGACGAGGGAGCCGTCGATTTGCCCTGCGAGCTTCTCGACCCACTGCTCGATCTCGCCGGCAGGCTCGGACGAGGCCACCACGGCCTCGACGGCGCGCGCGATCTCCGGTCGGACAAAGCCGCCGACCCGGATGGCTCGCGTCGGTCCGATGACCAGGGGACCGTATGCCGACCCGCCGCTGCGCATGCGCGCCGCGACGAAGACGTCCGCCCGCGCCATTGGGCGGCTGCCCGGCCTTGTCGGTCGTCGGCGCGGGCGCCGGGGGCGGCTCGGTGGGCATCCCCAACAGGCTCGCACCCATGGGCCTCGAGGTGGCCCTCCGGTGGTGCCGCGAGGCGGCGATCCGCGGCCGTGTCCGATGCCTGTGGTAGAAGCTCGGGTGCGGGGCCGCGGAAAGACCTGGGTCGCGAGCCGCCGCCGGCAGAAGGCAGGAACCATGTCGTCACCGCTCCAGGAGATCGTGGCCCGGCTCGCACGCCGGGACGACCCACGCACTGAAGCCGACGTCCAGGCTGATGTGCGCCAGCTTCTCCTCACCGCGCCGCTCGATCTTACGGACAAGGTGCTCCTCGAGACGCAGGTCGGCGGTCGCCGCCGCATCGACGTCGAGGTCGGCTCGACCGTCATCGAGGTGAAGAAGGATCTCCGGAAAGGGAACGTCCGGACCGAAGCGGTCGGGCAGCTCGCCGGCTACGTCGCCGCGCGCGCGAAGAAGCTCGGAGCGCGCTACGTCGGCGTCCTGACCGACGGAGCCGAGTGGCTGGCATTCCACCTCGACGGGACGGATCTCCGGGAGGTCACCGCCCATTCGGTCGTTCCGGCGCGGCCTGACGTCGAGGGGCTGCTGCGATGGCTGGAAGGCGTGCTCGCGACCACGCATGACATCGCGCCGAGCCCGGAGGAAATTCGCAGCCGCCTCGGTGCGGGGAGCAGCGCGCACCTCCTCGACCGGGCGAGCCTCGCCTCCCTTTTCAAAGCCCATGCGAATTCGCCCGCCGTGCTGACGCGGCGGCGTCTTTGGGCGCGTCTTCTCGAAACGGCTCTCGGGACGCAGTTCGAGGACCGCGACGATCTCTTCCTGAACCACACGCTCCTCGTGAACACGGCCGACATCATCGCTCACGCGGTGCTCGGTCTCGCGCCCGAGTCGCTCCCGCCGCGTTCGATCCTGTCGGGCGAGGCGTTCGACGCAGCCGACATCCATGGCGTCGTCGAGGCCGATTTCTTCGACTGGGTCACGGAAGTTCCGGGCGGAGACGCCTTCATCCGGACGCTGGCGCGCCGCCTGATGCGATTCGACTGGAGCGCGATCCAGCACGATGTCCTGAAGGTGCTCTACGAATCCATCATCACGGCGGACGTGCGCAAGCACCTGGGCGAGTACTACACGCCGGATTGGCTGGCGCAGAAGGTTGTCGAAGAGACCGTGCCGAAACCGCTCGAGACCCGTGTCCTCGACGCGGCCTGCGGTTCGGGAACCTTCCTCTTCCACGCGGTTCGGCGCTACGTCGAGGCGGCCATCGCGGAGAAGACGCCGGTTTCGCGGGTCGTCGAAGGTGTCACCCAGAGCGTCGTCGGCATGGATCTGCACCCGGTCGCGGTCGGGCTCGCGCGCATCACGTATCTCCTGGCATTCGGAACGGAGCTGCTTCGGCATCCCGAGCGCGGCCGCATCCGGGTTCCCGTTTTCCTGGGCGACTCTCTGCAGTGGCGTGACAGCGACGACCTCTTCACTCCCAAGGAGCTGGCTGTTCCCATCAGCGACTCGGGTCAGCTCTTCACGACGGAGAAGTCGAGCTTCCGTTTTCCCAACAGCCTCCTGGAGGACGCGCAGCGGTTCGACGCCCTCGTCACCGAGCTGAGCGATCTCGCGACCGACCGGCCCCCGGGCAGCATTCCTCCATCCATCGCCGGGCTTCTCAAGCGCCACACGATGTCCAAGCAGGCCCAAGGGATCGTCGAGACGACCTACCAGACGTTGTGCGGGCTGCACGACGATGGGCGCGACCACATCTGGAGCTATTTCATCCGCAACCTGGTTCGGCCCTCGTGGCTGACCCGCTCTGAGAACAAGGTCGATGCGCTGGTCGGCAACCCCCCTTGGCTCGCCTACCGCTTCATGCCGGGCCCGATGCAGGAGGTGTTCAAGAAGCTCAGTGAGACCCGGGGGTTGTGGCAGGGCGCCAAGGTGGCGACGCAACAGGACCTGTCCGTCCTCTTCGTCGTCCGAATCGTCGAGCGGTATCTGCGGGAGGGCGGGCGCTTCGGGTTCGTGCTCCCGAGCGCCGTGCTGGACCGCCAGCAGTACGCGGGATTTCGGAAAGGCACGTTCGGCACGTTCCCCGCGGCCGTGCGGCTCGCCTTCGACCCGCCGTGGGATCTGCGCCGGCTCCGGCCGCACTTCTTCCCCATCGCGGCGAGCGTCGCATTCGGTCGTGTGGCCCACCGCGCGAACGCGATGCCGCAGGCCGGCGAGGTCTGGCTCGGACGACTCCCCGAGCGCAACGCGTCCTGGGCGGAGATCGAGTCGATCGTCGAGCGAAAGCAACCGCCGAAGCGGGCGGCCGGGGCCGAGGCATCCGAATATTCGGAACGGTTCCGCAACGGGGCCACCATCGTGCCCAGGGTTCTCTTCCTCGTGAACCAGCTCGACCCGGGGCCGCTCGGCCTGTCGGCGGGAAACGCCCGGATCGCCTCGGCCCGCAGCGCGAACGAGAAGAAGCCGTGGAAGGACCTCCCCCCGCTGGAGGGCGTGATCGAACGGGAGTTCCTGTTCCGCGTCCATCTCGGCGAAACCGTGCTCCCCTACCGGACGCTCACGCCTCGAACGGCGGTGCTTCCGATCACTCGCAAGGGTAAGTTCTATCCGGGGGACCCTCGCATCCTGGAGTACCCGAGGCTCGCGAAGTGGTGGGCGAAAGCGGAGGCCATCTGGCTCGAAAACCGTTCGAGCGATCGTCTCTCGCTCCTGGAGCAGCTCGACTACCACGGCAAGCTCAAGTTTCAGTTTCCGCTCCTGCAGAACCGGATCGTCTACTCGAAGTCCGGAATGCACCTCGCGGCGGCGCGCATCGACGATCTGCGGGCGGTCATCGATCACAAGCTGTACTGGGGGTCGGTCGCTTCGGTGGCCGAGGCGCACTTCCTTTGCGCCATCTTGAACTCCGCCGTCGTCACCGCTCGGGTGCGACCCTTGATGTCCTACGGCAAGGACGAGAGGGACATCGACAAGTACGTCTGGCAGCTTCCGATTCCGATGTTCAACCGGGAGGTCAAGGCCCACGCGCGGCTCTCGGAGCTCGGCCGGCAGGCGGAGGCGGCCATCGCCGACCTCGATCTGCCGGACAACGTCCATTTCAGCGCCGTCCGGCGCCGGGTCCGCGAGTGGCTGGAGCAGAGCGACATCGGTCAGGAGATTGAGGCGACCGTCGCGAAGCTGCTGGGGTGAGTGCCTTCTCTTGGTGCGGCGCTTGCGCCCGCAATCCAAGCTCAGCGGCCGAATGGCTATCGCCGCCGGGTGGATTTCTTCGCGCGGCCGCCGGCTCTCGCATTGCGGGTCTTCACCGGCGCCCGGGTCTGCGAGCGATTCTCGGCGGGCTTCGTCTGCGGTTTCGCCGGGGTGGAGGCCTTCGGCTGGGCAGGAGCGCTATTCGTCGCGGGCGTTTGGGGCTTGGGAGCGCTCCCGCTCTCCGGCTTGCCGGCCTCCGGCGGCTGCCCGGCCTTGTCGGTCGTCGGCGCGGGCGCCGGGGGCGGCTCGGGCACCGGCGGCGGATTGTCGGGAGGCGGCTCGTTCGGTGTCGTCGTCGTCTGGTCGCTCTTGCGGCGCGGGGTGATGATGCTCTTGAGCTTCCCGAGCTCCTTCGCATCGGCGCGCGAGCTCGCGCCCTTGAGGAGCCTGTCGAGCGCGACGTCGACGGTGAGCACGGCGCTGAGCGCGGCGCGCGAGTAGAGGACGCTGGTCGTCGCGATGCGGCCGCGATCGCCGAACACCGCCTGGCTCACGGCGTCGAGCGCCGTCTGGAGCAGCGGCAACATCTCCGACAGCTCGGTCGGGCAGGAGTCGAGTCCGCCGATGGCGCTCTTGATCAGCTCGAGCTCGGTCTTCCAGTCGTCGCGGGCGCTGGGCCGCGGGCGGTTCCCGAAGACGAGGGTGCGCAGCGCGATGGCCGCCGGCGCGTTGGGGTTCTTCCCGTCGATGGCGGTGTGCGTCCGGCTGTAGGCGTCGTTCGCGAGCGCGAGCGCGTCGGCGAGCGTCGAGACGACGTGGTGGACCAGGCGCTTCGCGTCTGGCATGCCGATGGCGGCGTAAGCGAGCTTGAGCAGGACTTCGAGAATCGAGATCCAGAACGCGTCGACGAAGCCGGAGACCAGGAGGATGGTGGGGAGCGGCGGGGTCGGCGTCGGACGATCCTGCTCGATCATCTTCTGGTGCTCGGACTCGACCTCCTCGAGCTCGCGTTTGGCGCGTTCGCCCTTGCGCAGCACCTCCGCCGGATCCTTCTCCGTCAAGAGGGTGGAGGGTTCGAGATACGGCGGGTCCTTCCCCGCCGGCAGTTGCGCCTTCGCCGCGGCCTGGAACTGCACGACCGCCTGGTCGTTGGGGTTTTCGAGCTTCTTCTCGCGGGACATGGTTGTTCTCCGCGGCTTTCGTAGCGGCGCCCTGCGCGTCGTTCGAGCCGTATGAGGACCTGCGGTACCACATCGCGCAGCTGAGCGCAAGCCCCCGGTTTTCGGCGGGCGCAAGAACCCGTTTGCGGCGCGCCACGCTCGGCCGGGCGACGTCCGATCGGACCGATCGGTCGGATCCGACTGATCGGTCCGATCGGATGGGTCACGGCGCGGGAAAGCGGCGGAATCGGGTCACCAACGCCCGCTTTCGGCGTCCGTCCGGGCGCGGCATGGCCGCCGTGTGACGTTCCTGTCGCCGCGCGCAGGGCCTCGAAGCGAGAACGCCCCACCCTCGCCGGCCTTCGCGGCGCGGCGCGCTCCTCCTGGCGGAAAGTCGCTGGCACGTCGGTTGCTTGGTGCGGTCGCGCGCCACCGATGGCGTGTGCCATCGGCGACTCGAGCCACCCAGGAGAAACCTGATGCGAAACCTCGTCACGCTCGCGGCCCTCGCGGCCATCGCTCTCGCCTCGACCGCGAAAGCGGTGGAGCTCAACTACAAGTGGAAGGTGGGCGACGTCCATCGCTTCCACTACGCGGACGACACCACGTTCCAGATGGCGATGGGGGGCATGCCCGGGATGGGCATGATGCCGGGGATGTCGGGCGGCGCCGGGATGCGGGTCCAGTTCAGCAGCGACTTCTCGGAAAAAGTCCTCGACCTGCTGCCGAACGGCTCCGCGGGCGTGGAGCTGACCATCGACAAGCTCGCGCTCGTCGAGGGCGGCCGGAGCATTCCTCTGCTCGGGAAGATTCCGCCGGCCGACCGGCACCTGCGCGCGGTGATCGACCGCAAGGGCCACGCCCGGTTCGAGCGGATGGTCACGCTCTACATGAAGGACAACCGGGTGCTCGTCGGCGTGAGCGCGCAGGCGAACGGCACGGGGATGCAGGCGACCGGGAGCGCCGGCGGCGAGACCGTCCAGGTGGTCGCGTCGGTCGATCCGAAGACCGGCAGGGTCACGGCGTCGGCGAACGTCCGCCGGGCGCGCGCCAAGGCGCAGGAGACGGCGGTGGAGGTGAAGAGCGACGACCCCGGCGAAGAGGTCGTCCCGCGCCGGATCTTGAAAATGATGGAGCTGCCGGATGGCGACATCGCTCCCGGGACCACCGCGCGGATGACGAGCCCCATGGGGACCATCACCTTTGCGCTGTCGAAGATGGACGGTGCGGTCGCGCCCTTCGAGGCGAAGCTCGCGGGCAACAAGATTCAGGCGAACGACCAGGGCGTGACGAGCACGGATGCGAGCGGCCAAAACACCCTCGTCGGTTTCGGCAACATGCAAGGCATGGGTTCGATGGGCGGCGGCATGCAGGCGGGCGGCATGGGCCAGCCGAGCGGCGGGATGCCGATGGGCGGTGGCATGCAGCAGGGTGGCATGGGCCAGGCGGGCGCCGGGATGCAGATGGACTGCGACATCAAAGGTCGCTTCGACACCGGCCGCGGCGAGCTGCTCGGGCTTTCGGGGTCGATGCACTCCGACATGTCCATGGGCGGCATGGGCGACGTGAAGGTGAAGTCGAAGTTCCAGCTCCACCAGCTCTGATTCAGGCCGATCCGGTTGACGCGCTCGCCCCGACGTTGGAGCCGGACACGTCAGTGTCCGGGTACAGGCAGAGCCTTCGCGATGAGGATGGTAGGGCGGGGCTTGTCCCCCGCCGCGGCGACGTCGGCACGCAGACGGCGGGGACAAGCCCCCGCCCTACATCTTCGGACGGACGATGTCCAAACCGATGGCCATGCCTGCACCCGGACACTGACGTGTCCGGCTCCAACTCTGGCGGAGGTTTCAGCGGACCACGAAGGCACTGCCCGCTCTGCGCCGTCCACACCGGCCAGCCTAGAACCGGATTCCCGGGCGCACTTCGCGCGCGTCGCTTGACTCCCGCGGGAGGCAGATCTAGGCTCGCGCGCTCGACGAACGCTCAGGGGAGCGTTCGCAGGCCGTTCGACCGTGAGCTGAGCGTTTCGTCCCCTCGGGGGCCATTAGGGAGGTAACAGCATGATGACGCGGATTCGGCAGGGACTGCTCTTCGGGATGGTGCTCGTCGCGGCGACGGCGTGGGCCGACCCGGCGCCTTTCGTGCCCGAGGAGATCACCCAGCAGGGGCGCCTGCTCGACCCGAGCGACCAGCCGGTCAACGGGGCGGTCGAGATGACCTTCAGCCTCTTCAATCAGGCGACGGGCGGCAGCTCGTTCTGGAGCGAGGACACCAACGTCCAGGTCGAGAACGGCTATTACGCGGTGGTTCTCGGGGACACTTCGGTCCAGGGCGTGAAGCCGATCACCAGCGACCTGCTCACCCCGCCGGTCTACCTGGAGGTCAGCGTCGATCAGCACGCGATGTCGCCGCGGTTGCAGTTGGGCTCGGTGCCCTACGCGATGCTGGCGGACCGCGCCAACTCCATCGACGGCGGCACCATCACGAACGCCACCATCACCGGCAGCAGCGTCGACGCGACCTCGGTCTCGATCGGCGGCCACCCGGTCATCGACTCGAACGGCAACCTCGTGAACCTCGCGCAGCAGCTCCAGGGCGCGGGCATGGTGGCGTCGGATTCGAGCGAGCTCGGCGGCAAGCCGGCGTCGGACTACGTGACGACCGGCGACCTGACCCAGAACTACGCGACCGCGAGCGACCTCGCGAGCCAGCAGTACGACAACATGCTGGTGAACGGCTCCTTCGAGATCGCGGCGGCCGCGCAGGTGCCGGTGGCGGCCTGGGTGTCGAGCACCACGGTCCAAGGGACGAGCGGTAGCTTCACCCAGTCGACCACCGCGAAGTTCGGAGCGAAGGCGCTCGACATCGCCGACAAGGATCCCAATGTCGAGGTGGCGGTGAAGCAGGTGGCGATCGCCGCGGGCGACATCGCCGGCTACGTGGGCGACACGTTCACCGCGTCGGTCTACGCCAACCGGGTGAACGGGACGACCCAGGGTCGCATCTGCATCATCGAGGCCGACGGCAGCGGCGCGGGCGCGATGGATTGCACGCCGTTGACCACGGACAACCAGTACGAGCGGGCGGTGGTGAGCCACGTGGTGACGAGCTCGGCGCAGTACCTGACCGTTCTTCTCGACACCGGGAGCGTCATCAACGACGAGAACGAGTACCTCTTCGACGGGGCGATGCTGACGGAGGGCAATCTCGCGCCGGCGTTCGCCGGGAACGTCTCCGAAGAAATTCCCGCCGGGAGCATCGGTTCCTCCAAGCTCATCATGGGACCGGGCTCGGGGCTGAACGCCGACCTCCTCGACGGGATGGATTCCAGCGCCTTCGTGCAGCTCGCGAGCACCCAGACCATCACCGGCACCAAGATGTTCTCCGCGGCGCCGGCCTTCACCGGCTCGGGGGCGCCGTTCACGGTCACGAGCGGCACCGAGGTGACGAACCTCAACGCGGCCATGCTGGGCGGGATGGATTCGAACGCCTTCGTCCAGCTCGCGAACACCCAGACCATCACCGGCACCAAGACGTTCTCCGCGGCGCCGGCCTTCACCGGCTCGGGGGCGCCGTTCACGGTCACGAGCGGCACCGAGGTGACGAATCTCAACGCGGACAAGCTCGACGGCCTCCAAGGGACCCAGTTCATGCGCGCCGACGCGGATACTTCCACGACCGGGAACCTGAACGTCGGCGGCAACATCACGATGGGCGGCACCACCCTGACGATCCACGGAGGCCAGGCGCTGACCGAAGCCCAGCCCGGCGGCGCAGCCGGCCCCGAGCTGCTGTTGAACGGGGGCGGCACGTTCACCGGCGGCATCTGGGCGACCGGCACGTTGCACACGAACGGCGATGTCGTCGTGCGGGGCAACATCACCGCGAGCCAGAACATCGGCGCGGTCGGCAACATGCACGCGAGCGGCATCGTCAGCGCGAGCGCCGACGTCACCGCCGGCGGCAACGTCAGCGCCACCGGCAACATCACCGCCGGCGGAAAGATCGGCATCGGCGTCCACACGATCGAGGCGTCGGTGCCCGGGCTGCCTAAGGGAACGAGCCCGGGCGCTTGCTACTTGAACGGCGCGTTCTTCGCCGACTGCTACTGCCCCAGCGGGGAGGTCGCCATCTCCGGCGGCGGCTACGGCACCGGGAACACCACCATCCTCTATGAGAGCCGGGCGTTGGTCACCAACGGGGTGCCGGTCGGTTGGCGCACGACGTGTACACAGATGTCTTGCCCCAGCGGCTTTATTAACACCTGCTACCTGATGCCTGCCCCCTGCGCTTACGCCCAGGTCACCTGCGTCAGCCACGCGAACTGACCGTCAGGCGCACTCGACGCTGGGCTAGGCTCGCCTCATGCACGACATCGTGGTCTTGAGCGATCTCCACATCGGCCGCGGGAAGAACCCGGAGACCGGGCGCTTTCACAACCTGGAGACGTTCTTCTACGACGACGACCTGCGCGAGTTCCTGCGCTGGGCGGTCAACGACGCGCGCGGGCGCGGGACGCGCATCCGGCTGGTCTTCAACGGCGACACCTTCGACCTCTTGCGCACGGAGGCGACGCCGGAGCGCGAGGCGAGCTGGCGCGAGCAGCATTTCGGCGCCGACCCGACCCCGCCCGTCGCCGCGCAGCTCGTCGCGGCCATCCTCGCCGGGCATCCCGTGTTCGTCGAGGCGGTGACCGACGTCCTCGCGCATGGGAGCAAGGTCGTCTTCCTGCCCGGCAACCACGACATCGAGGTCCAGTGGAAGCCGGTGCAGGACGCCATCCGCCAGGCGGTGCGGGAGCGGCTGTTGGCGCGCCGGGCGGACGTCGACGAGGCGCTCTCGCGGCTCACGTTCGAATCCTGGTTCGTCTTCGAGCCCGGCCGCATCTGGATCGAGCACGGCTGCCAGTACGACTCGGAGAACGCGTTCCGCCATTTCCTCCGGGGGCGCCTCGCGGAGGAGAAGTTCGACGCGGGCCTCCTGGAGCTGGACCTCCCGCTCGGCAATTTTTTCCAGCGCTACCTCTACAACGCCTTCGGGCCGCTCACGTTCATGGTCCCCTCGACCCGGGCCAACGCCCGCTACTCGCGATGGCTCCTGCTCCACGAGCCGCGCCTGTTGTTCCGGGTGATCTGGAGCCATCTGCCGTTCATCTGGCAGCTCATCCGCCGCCTCGCGCGAAAGCGCAGCCGCGAACGGATGATTCTCGCCGACGCCCACCGCGCCGAGCTGCGGGACCTGTCGAAATCGAGCGGGCTCGGGAAGACCCTGGAGCACATCGAACGGCTGAAGATGGTGCGCGGAGACCTCCTCCAGGCGGCGCGCGAGTACAGCTTGCAAGCGCTGCGGGCGCTGTCGATTGCCGGGGCCATCGCGCTCGCCGGCGCGGGCCTGTGGTTCACCGGCTTCTACGCGATCAACGCGATCCACTTCGGGTTCGGGGCGAAAGCGCTCCTGTTCCTCGCGCTGAACGTGCTGCTGCTCGCGGCCTTCGGCGCGGCGATGGCCTGGGCGCTCGTGCGTCCGAGCCCGCCGATGTCACCGCGGCCGCAACGCCGGGCGGCGCAGGAAATCGTCAAGCTTCTCGACGTGCCGGCGGTGACGTTCGGACACACCCACGAGGAAGCGCTCTGGCGCCTCGACCGGCCGTGGGGCGGCAAGGCCTGGCTCTTCAACACCGGCACCTGGGTCGCCGTCTTCACCCAGGACGAGTTCCTTCCGCGCGAGCGGGTGCAGCTCACCTTCCTGCGGATGATCGGACATGAGGCGGAGCTGCTCTACTGGAGCCCCGGACGAGGAGAGCCGCTGCCCGTGATTCTCCTGGACGAGATGGACAGCGAGAGCGTCGCCGCGGTCGCCGAGCCGAGCGGGTAGAGGCGACGGCCGATCGGACCGATCAGTCGGATCGGACCGATCGGTCCGATCGGCGAGCGGGCGTTTCACTCGTCGAACAGCTTGAGCTGTCTGGCGCCGCCGCCGGAAGGCAGGAGCTGCCGGGCGAGGCTCGACTCCCGGCGGAAGAATCCTTCGGTGTGGAAGGTGTCGGTCAGGTCGAAGAGCTCGAAATCCAGGTGGTGGCAGAGCTCGTGAAGGAGCGTCCGGGTGAACGTGCGCAGCGCGACCGGCTGTTCGTGGGCGGCGGTGCGCATCCAGACCTGGACGAGAGGGGTCTTGCCCTCCTCGCGGGTGTAGAGCCCGTGCAGCTCGGCGTTCTCGCTTGACGGCCGCCGCGCGAGCACCTGCGTGCGCACTTGCGGCACCCGGAGCATCGAAAGCATCGTCGCCGCGAACGACCGCACCGCCCGCCCGACCGCCGTTCGGTCGTCCGCCTCGAGCCCGACGCGAATCGCGTCCAAGCTCGGCAGGAGCGCCGCCGGCTCGGGCAGCGCGACGGAGGTGATCGCGTCGCTCTTGCGATAGGTCGCCTTCTGCGCGCGGTTCAGGTGCTCGTAGTAGCCGAACGGCATCCTTCGCCAAGGCTAACCCACCCGGGCAAGGCAGCCTCACGGACCCGGCGCGACGAAGCGCAAGGCGACCGGGGGGAAGCGCTCCCGCTTGCCGCGCTCGACCGTTCCGTCCGCGAGCACCCGCGCGCCCACGCAGCTCTGAGCGAGGGCCACGTCGCCTTCCACCGGCGCCAGGCTCCCCTCGGGGTGCTCCGGCCCGTGCGCCTCGACGATGCGGTCGCCTTCCAGCTCGACGATCGCGCGTGCGTGATCGGCGGCGGCCACGACGGTGACCGCGAGCTGCTGGAGGAGCCCCGCACCGGCGCCCGGCTCGACGCGGTCCAGCTCCGCCAGCAGCAGGTCCGCCTGGGCGAGCGCGGCCGGGCAGTCGTAGCGGCAGGGCGTGTACGACAGGAGCTTGACGCCCGCGCGAAAGAGCAGGTGGTTCAGCCGCGCGTCCGCCCGGGGCGTCCAGTTCTCGCGCGCGACCACATAGTCGTCCGAATTCTCCGTCGGACGGCGCCGCAGGCGGCAGCCGAGAGAGCCCCGAAAGCGGCGGCTCGGCGCGCCCCGGAGCCGTTCGGCGAACGCTTCGACGCAGCAATCGGGGTAGCCGAGCCCGCGACCGATGGCGATCGCTTCCTCGGCGTGCACGCTCGGTTTCGGGTGCGGGCCGCGACGAATCAGCTTGCGCTCGAGCTCGGCGAGCGCTTGGGCCTCCTGGGGGCTATGCGCGACGAAGAGCGCGCCACCCCGCGCGGTGCGCTCCCGGAATACCCGCGGGCTCGGCCGTCTCGGATTGCCCCCCCGCTCTTCGGGCAGCTCGACGAACGCCAGATGGCCGCCGACCGCCAGGTAATGCGCGCCGGCCGCCGCGAGGTCGGCGCCGGAGACGGTCAAGCGCACCGCCGGCTTCAGCCCGGCTCGGAACGCGAGGTACTCGAGATCCCGCCCGGGCACGCTGCTGTCGATAGCACGGCGTCTTCTGGCCCGCACCGCCGGTCCTCGTCGATTCGCCGCGGGGCAGGAGGGCGGCAGCGCTCGACCTCGCCGGAAAGCCCGGCCGATGTTACGGTCGCGCTCGTGCCGGATTCCGCCGAGACGCGGGCATTCACCTTGCTCCTGGAGATGCGCTGCAACAACTACTGCATCTTCTGCGGCCAGCGCGAGGTCGACGAGGCGCTCGTCAAGAGCCGGCAGCGGCTCGGCCTTTCCGTGCCGCGCACCAGCTTCGGCGACCGGCGCGGCCGCTACACGCTCCAGTCGGCGACCGAGACGCTCACCCGGGCGCGCGCCGAAGGCTTCACGTTCCTGCGCATCCAGGGCGGTGAGCCGACCCTCTTCCCGCAGCTCGCCGAGGTCGTCGCCGTCGCCCGCGAGCTGGGGTTCACGTTCGTCAACGTCGTCACCAACGGCCGCAAGCTCAAAGAGCCCGCGTTCACCCGGGCGCTCATCGCGTCGGGCCTGGACAGCATCAGCTTCTCGATGGTGGGCGCCGACGCCGAAACGCACGACGCGCTCTGCGGCGTGGCGGGCGCGTTCGACGATCTGCTCGCGGGGATGCGTCAGGCGGCGGCCGCCGCCAGCGAGCTCGGGCGCCAGGTTCACCTCGATGCGAACGTCATCACCTCGGCGAACAACGTCGAACGTCTGTTCGAGCAGGTGCGGCTGCTCGCGAGCCTCGGCGTCGAGGCGGCCATCGTCCACCTCGTCGATTTCTCGGGGCTCGCCGACGACCCGAAAGTGCGCGAGAAGCTCGAGTTCGACATCCGGCGCATCACGCCCGCCCTCGCGCGGGCCCAAGAAGATGCGAACCGGCTCGGGTTGCGGCTGCACGCGGACAGCGTGCCGCTGTGTCTGAGGCCGCGATTGCAAGCGAGCGACGTCGAGAGAATCGGCCTTCTCACCGCGGTCGCGCCGCGCCGGTTCGAGGCGGCGGCCTTCACCTACGTCCCTGGAAAGGAGCGGCCGCGCCTCGCGTGCTGCGAGCCGTGCCTCCTGCGCAACGCCTGCCGCCGCGTGCCGCCCGAGTACTGGCCCGACGACCCCGCGCTGGCGTTCCGGCCGATCAACGCGCGCACCGTCGGCGAGGATGTCGACTGCGTTCTGGCCGAGGTCAATCCCGCGGCGCCGAAGACGGTGGATGAGCTGCTCGATCTCGAGCGTGCTCTCGACCTCCTGCGACGTTCCTTCGGCGTGGCCAACGAGCTCGCGCCTTCGATCGACCGGCTGCGAGGCGCGTACGCCGACCTCCTTTTGCTCGCGATTTCCCGCCACGACGCGAAGTTCGCCGGCGCCGCCTTCGCCGCCCACGTCGGGCTCGGTCCCGTCGACCGCTTCGAGATCGGTCACGCCGTCCAGCCGATGTTGGAGATGAACGCCGCCGAGCTCGCGCGGAAGACGGGAGCGGTCCCGGCAAGCTTCGCGCCGGGCGCGTGGCGCTTGCGCTTCGACCACGGCTTCGAGCTGGCGGTGGACGGCGAGCGCGCGCCTTCCGGCGAGCTGCGGGTTCGCGCTCTGACCCCGATTCTGGCGCCGGTCCAGAGCCCCGTCGCTCGCGTCACCCGCGCGCTCTTTCTCGGGTTCGTCGCCGGCCGCCTGCGGGACGTGCGCCGGCTCCTGCTGGCGCCGGAAGCTCTCGACGGCGACCACGGCCGCGGTTTCGTGCGCCTGTTCGTGCCGCTGCGCGAGGGCGCCGTCCGACTCGAGCACGCCGCCGGCCAGTAGCGCTCGCCTCGAGCGGCAGAGCACTCGACCTCTCGCGTCGAAGCGTGGCGGCGTCCCCTCGTTCCTTCGCGTTCCGTCATCGAGCGCTTAGGGTTTTCCCGGGGCCGCCTGTGTCGTCCTGGCCCCGACGGGGGATGCGATGAAGGGCTTCACGAAGGGACTGCTCGCAGCAGGGCTGCTCGCTCTTTCGGCTCCGGCCATGGCGGCCATGCCGAACAGCAACATGAAGCCGGAGATGAACCAGCAGACCAGCGCGTACCCGGGCACCATCAAGAGCGTGAACGCGTCCAAGGACACGGTGACCCTCGAGGTGCCGCTGGCGCCGGGCGCCACCATCCTGAAGAACGGGCAGAACGTGTCGCTCAAGCAGATCAAGCAGGGCGACGAGGTGCGCGCGAGCTTCGACCCGATGACGCACGAGATCATGAAGCTCGACGTGCACTCGAAGGGCATGAAGGGCACCAAGAGCAGCTCGGGCTACTAGCCCGCGGCGCCGATTGACGATCGCCCGCGGCGGGAAAGCGAGACGCCGCGGGCGTTCGTTTGCGTCGCGCCGACGACCGATCAGACCGATCGGTCGGATCGGTCCGATCGGACGGATCGGCTTTTCTCAAGCGCGCAGCGGCCGGTGGCGCGGCCCGGCGAGGACAGCGTCGCGGCCGAGAGAATAGCGGCGCCCGCGCCAGTCGACGTGGCGCGCGAACAGGGTGGAGAGCGACACGACCATGCCGGTTAGCGGCAGCACTGCCGCCACCCAGAGGTGCCGGAGCGGCACCGGACCACCCCCCCGGAGGCGGTGCAGCTCGACTTCGCTCCAGACGAACGCGGCGAGGGCGAAGAGCGGCGCCATCGTGCCCAATGCCGTGCCACCGAGGAGCGAGACCGCCGCCGTCGCGAGCGCCGCCGCGTACGTCGCGCCCCTCCACCATTGCGGGCGCAGGAAAGCCGCCGGCAGGCCGCCCTCCGAAAACAACAGCCAGCGCCGAAACGTCGCCGCGAACTCGAAAAGGCGCATGCCGCCGACGATCACCGGCAGCGGGGTGCGGATTTGGAGGTTCAGGAGCCCCGCGCGCGCGACGCACCGGCCGAGCCACAGGTCATCGACCAGGTGCCCGTCCGCGCAGGCGAGCCCGCCGATGGCCTCGAGCGCGTCTCGCGTGAAGACCATCGCCTGGCCCATGATGAACGGGAGGGCTCCCGTTCCCTTTTCGGCCATCAACGCCGCCGGCCCGTACCAGCCGTTCAGGAGCAGCGCGTAGCCGACGTCGCCCGCGCTCATCTGCCGGTCGCTCACCGCGACCACCGGCGCGAACGCCGAGCCGGCGCCCGGATGCTGGAGCAAGGCGTCGACCAGGTGCCGCCAGAGGTCCCGCGGCGGGCGGGTGTCCGAGTCGTTGAAGGCGACAAAATCGCCTCGCGCGTGGGAGAGCCCGACCATCATCGCGTGGAGCTTGCCCGTCCGGCCCGGCGGCGGCGCTCCCGCGAGGAAGAGCTCGGTGCGGATTCCTCGCTCGCGATGGAGCGCGACCATTTCGCGGGCGAGCGGGAACGCCGCGTCGCGGGCGTCGTCGAGCACCAGGAGGATTTCGAGCTCGCCCGGATAGTCCGCCGTGTACAGCGCCTCCAGGTTCCAGACCGCGCCGACGTCGAGCCCTTTGATCGGCCGGACGATCGTCAGCGACGCCCAGCTCGGGCGTGGCGGAGCGACCGGTGCCGGCGACTCGAGCGCGCGCGCGAGCGCCCGATGGCTCCGGAGCACGATCGCGGCGAGCGTGCCACCGAGAACGGTGCAGGCGAGCGAGAGCGCTGTCATCGGCCGTGCGCCGCCGCGTGGCGCAGGCGGACTGCCGCGAGCCAACGCGCCACCGGCTTGGGCGCCCACCAGTTCCAGTCGCCGACGAGCCGCATCGTCGCCGGCACCACCAGAACCCGCACCAGCGTCGCGTCGAGCAGCACCGCTAATGCCAGGCCGATGCCCATCGCCTTGACCATCACCACCCGCGCGAGGCCGAAGGCGGCGAAGACGACCACCATAATCGCGGCGGCGCTGGTGATGATCCCGGCGGTATCGGAGAGCCCTTGCGCCACCGCCCGCGTGTTGTCGCGAAAGGCGCGGTAGTCCTCCTGGATGCGGGTCAAGAGAAGCACTTCGTAGTCCATCGAGAGGCCGAAGACCAGGCAGAAGAGCAGCACCGGTAGCGCTGGCTCCAGCGGCCGCGGCGAGAAGCCCAAGAGGTGCGCTCCGTGGCCTTCCTGGAAGATCCAGACCATCGCTCCGAACGAGCCGCTGATGGACAACAGGTTCATCACGATGGCCTTGAGCGGCAGCACCACCGAGCCCAAGAGCCCGAAGAGGACGACGCACGTCATGCACAGGACCCACGCCACCGCTGCCGGGGTGCGCTCGCGCATGAAGGCCGCGTCGTCGAGGTCGCTGGCCGTGCCGCCGCCGACGAGCAGGTGCCCGTCGCCGACCGCCCGGTGGCGGCGCAATTCGGCGACGACACGCCGGGCGGGAGCGCTGTCGGAGGAACCTCGGATCTCCAGCCGGAGCACGGCGACGTTGCCGCCGACGAGCTCGCGCGCCCCCAGGCGAAACGCGGGCGGGCGCGCGCGGGGGGGAAGCGCCGCCAGACGTTGGTAAGCCGCCCGGTCGAGGCCCGGGCCGAGGTCGACCACGCTCTCGACCCGCTCGACCCCTGGGAGGCGCGCGACCCGGCGGCTGAAGTCGTAGAGCGCGCCGATCCGCGCCGGCGTCAGCGCTGACCCGGACGGGAATTCGACCACCGCGAGGACCCGGTTCGCGGCCTCCTCGGGAAACTCCCGGGCCAGCGCCTGGTATCCGAGCCGAGCGGGGGCGTTCTCGGGTAGCACCGAGACGTCGGCCGCCGCCACCTTCAGCCGGAAGAACGGCACGCCGAGGAGGAACAGCACCGCCAGGGTAGGAATCAGCACCGCCACCGGCCGGCGCATCACCCACAGCGCCAGGTGCTTCCACACCGCGCCGTGCCCGGCGTGGCGGCCGCGCAGCCGTCCGCGGTTGACGTTCGGCCCCAGAATCGAGAGCAGCGCCGGGAGAAACGTCAAGGCGAAGAGCACCGCGAACGCCACCACGATGGCGCCGGCGATGCCCATCGACTCGAGGTAGGAGCCGTGGAAGAAGAGCAGGCCGGTCAGGCCGACCCCGACCGCGACCCCGCTGAAGGCGACCGCCCGGCCCGCGGTGGACAGCGCCCGCGCCAGCGCCTCCTCCACGGGAGCGCCACCGCCCAGCGCGTCGCGGAAGCGGCTGACGATGAAGAGGGAATAGTCGATGGCGACGCCCAGGCCGACCAGGGAGACGACGTTGAGCGTGTACTGCGCCATGCCGACATGCCAGGAGAGCGCGAGCACCGCCGCGACGCCGCCGACCACCGCGAGACCGCCGACGCCAATCGGCAGCGCTGCCGCCACCAGGCTCCCGAACACCCAGGCGAGCACGATCAAGGCGAGCGGCAGCGACACCAGCTCGGCCAGGTGCAGGTCCGACTCCAGCGTCTGGTCGAGGTCGTTCATGAAGGCGAGTTGGCCGGCGGTGAGGACGTGGAAGGGGCCCGGCCGCACCTCAGCGCGAACCGAGCGGTAGGCCTGCTGGGCATCTCTTGCGGCACCGGATAGCGACACCGTCGCCAGGACCGCGTGGCCGTCGGCAGAGGTCATCCCCGCCGCTAGCGCGGGTGGCAGGCTCAACGGTGATTCGATCCGCGCGACCCGCGAATCGCGCTCGAGCGGTGCGAGCGCCCGCCGAAGCGCCGCCCGGAATCGCGGCTCGTTCGCCGTCCAGGTGCGGTGCTGGAAGACGAGCGTGAACGACTGCTCACCCGGAGCCCCGAGCCGGCGCTTGACCAGGCGATCAGCGCGCGCTGCCTCGGTCGCCCCGACGGTGCCGGCGGTCAGCCGCCCGCCCCGCATCAGCCCCGCGAGCGACAAGCCGAGGACGAGAGCGCTGGCGCCTAGCAGGAGCCAACGATGCCGATGGACGAAGCGCCCCCATGCGGCGAACATACATTCGCAAGCTCGTCACTCGATGGCCCTTGCGCAACGCAGCCGGCGCATCGAGAGAACCGTCCGTCGCCCCCTTTCCTCGATCGCGATCGGCTTCCCCGCGAGCCGTGCCAATCGGAAGCTACTGCTGGTCCGGATGACCGCCCAGCGGTTCGCCAACTCGGTGGTCGTGGGCCGCCGGCCCGCGAGATGAGGACAAAGGTGCATTTCTGTCGGGCCAGCAGCCCGCCACCGCCGACTGTGGAGACACGCTCTCGCCGAGGTGGGGTCAACCGGATTTGCGGTTCGGAAGCTTGTCGAGAGCTTGCTCGTCCCCCAAGGCGCTCGTCACTCGCGCACGCCGCTCGGAGCGTCGGTCGCCGGCGTCTCGTCGAACGTCACCGGTCCGGTCGCGCCGACGAGCTGCTCGCTCGCGCGGCCGGTGTCCTCCAGCGCGTCCGCCAGCGCGCCGACTTCCGCGCGCAGCTTGTCGAGGCTCGCCTTGAGCCCCTCGCCCGCGTCGGTCGCGCCCGCGGTCTTCATTCGCAGCACCTGCGCGTAGAGGCCCTCCAGCGTGTACGACAGGCGGGTGTTCTCCGCGTCCAGCCGCGACGCCTGCCGCCGGATCTCGTCGGTCTGGTGCCGCCGCTCGTCGAGCGCCGCCAGCGCCTTCTGCAGCCGGTCCCGGGTCACCGCGTCGGTCTCCGCCGCGATGCGCTGGGTCAACCCGTCGCGCTCGGTCGCGAGCCGCGCTTCGTCTTCCGGGCTCGCCAGCGCGCGCAGCGCCGCCTCGCGCGAGAGCAGCTCGTGAGCGGTCTTGCGTAGCGCCTCGACCGTCTGTTCCGGCTGGCTCAAGAACTCACGCACGCTCTTCGGCGCATCCTTCAGCGCGCCGACCAGCTTGTCGCAGGTCTCGTCGACCCGTGCGAGGCGCGGGTCGCGCGATTTCAACTCCTCTTCGTGCGACTCGATCTCTTGCCGCTGGGCGTCGAGATCCGCCTGCGCCGTCGCCTGCCCCTGGTAGCCGAAAATCCGGGCGGCACGCAGGCCGAGACCGAGGCCGATGAAGACCACCCACCAGTACTGAGGCTGCACGGCAGCGAAGCCGAGGAACAGCACCGCCAAGGCGGCAAGCACGACCGCTTCCGCCCGGCTCGTCGAACCATAGCGGCGCTCCCGCTTGGCCTGACGGCGCGCCAAGTGGCGCTCGCGGTGTCGCTGGTGCCGGGCGAGCTTGCGCTCGAGCTTCGATTCCCACCGCCGCTGGAAGCGCTCCGCGTGCTTCTGGTGGTCCTCCTCCATCTTCGCGAGCACGTGGGCGGAGATGCCGCGGGCGAGCTCGACGCCGATGCGACCGAGGTCGCGCACCAACTCGTCGCCCGTGTCGCGCCGCTCGCGCCGCTCGTCGAGCGTGCGGTTGTCTCGGTGTCCCGGTCGGTCGTCGTAACCGTTCGGACGATCCACGCGCCCTCCCACGCATCGAAAGCGGCCAACCACCGTCACGCCAACGGCCGCCTCGCGGATGGCTACTCGCGCGGCCGTTCGCCCCCGCGGAAAGACCTCGAATGGGTAGCACGTTCGCGGCGGGCGCGCTTGCGCTTCGGCCGAGAGCCGTGCGATGCGAGCGGCGGAGGTTCTCTTTAGGGTGAGCGCGACGACGGTGCTCGTTCCCGTGGCCGAGCCGGAGGCCGAGTCCCTTCTCGCTGGGCAGGAGCCCTCCGAGATAGCGGCGCGCGCGCGGCTCTTGCGGCCGCGGGTCGGTCGAGTCGACGCCGTCCGCGAAGAGCTGCACGAGCTGTTGTTCCCGCGCTGGACGGGCGCCCGGGGGAGGGCGCCAAACCCGGTCGAGCGCATCGCCACCCTCTTTCGCAAGCGTCAGGCAGCACCGCCGTCGCTAGGCTACGACCCGTTCGTGCAGATCTTCGGCCGCTCGCTGCCGTTCGAGGGAGCGCCGGGCACGATGGTCGCGACGCTCAATCGGGCGCTCGCGGCGGACGAGGCGGCGTTCCAGGACCTCGTCGCGGCGAGCCTGCACTCGTTCGATCCTCGGGCGGAAAGGATTTTCCGCGAGGCGCCGGCCCCCGCGCCGCCCATTGATCTGGACGTGGCGATCGACGCCGAGTCAGCGGCGATCAAGACCGCTCTTGCCGAGCAACCGCCCGATCTCGCGCGGGCGCTCGACGCCATCGCGCGCCTCTCGGCCTGGTCGTGGCCGGTCTGGCGGCTCGACGGCGAGATGCTTCCGGGCCTGCTCTCGACGCTGGGTATCGAGGTCGTCGCCTCGCGGGCGACCGGGCTCTTCGAGGAGCTCGCCGAGGTTCGACCGGAGATCCGCGATTTCTTCCCTCGCCTGCCGGACCGGCTTCCCGATTTCGCCCGGGCGGGCTCGTTTTTGACCTCGGCCGAAGTACGTCTGGTCGCGGGCGCGCTCCGGCTTCGGCGCGGGCAGATTGCGAAGAACGTCGCCGATACCGACGAGGCGACCGCGATTCTGATGCGCCACGCGCGGCTCCTGGAGGAGGCGGCGGGCTTCTGCGAATCGCAGTCGCTGGCGCTGCTGGAGGCCGCCGGTGTCGAATGGCACGAGCGCTCCCGGTAGGCACCTGCGGTCTCCCTGGCCTTCATGCGGACGGGGAGGCCCTCAGGGAGGACCGCGCGCCAGCCCGCGCGAGCGCTTCACGCGAAGAACACCCGCGCGACGTCGTAGATCTCGTCGACCGTCTTGATCTTTCCCGCCACGACGGAGAGCGGCACCGGTTCTATGTTCCGGCCACGCAGGGCGCACATCTTGCCAAAGTGGTCGAGGTGGACGAAATCCGCCGCGGCGACGCCAAAGCGCGTGGCGAGGACCCGGTCGAACGCGGTGGGTGTCCCGCCCCTCTGGACGTAGCCCAGCACCGAGACGCGGGTCTGGATTCTCAGCCGCCGTTCGATCTCCCGCGCGAGCACCTCGCCGATGCCGCCGAGCTGCGGCCGCCCGAAATCGTCCACGCCCCTCGAGACCAGTTCCGCTTCCCTGGAGCCATCCACCTGGATACGAGCGCCCTCGGCCACCACGACGATGGAGAAGTGTGACTTCGCGTGCCGGCGGGCCAGGGAAGCGCACAAGGCGTCCATGTCGATGGGATACTCGGGCACCAACACCAGGTCAGCGCCGCCCGCGATGCCGCAGTAGGTCGCGATCCAGCCGGCGTGGCGGCCCATCACCTCGACGATCATCGCCCGGCTGTGAGCTTCCGCCGTCGAGTGGAGCCGGTCGATCGCCTCGGTCGCGATGCTGACCGCGGTGTCGAACCCGAAGGTCAGGTCGGTCCCGGGAATGTCGTTGTCGATGGTCTTCGGCACCCCGACGATTTTCACCCCCAGCTCGGAGAGCTTGTAGGCGACGTTCAGCGTCCCCTCGCCGCCGATGGCGACGAGCGCCTCCACGTGGAGCCGGTCGATGTTGCGCAGGAGCTGTTCGACGCGGTCCTTGCCGTCCGGCCCTTTCTGAAACGGCGTGTCGCGCGAGGTGCCGAGAATGGTCCCGCCCAGGTGGAGGATGCCGCGCACGCGCTCGCGGGTGAGCCGGTCGTGGTTCGGCGGGTCGAGCAGCCCGCGCCAGCCCTCGCGCACGCCCATCACTTCGTAGCCGTACTCGTCCGCGCGCCGCACCACCGCGCGCACCACCGCGTTGAGGCCGGGACAGTCGCCGCCGCCGGTGAGCACGCCGATTTTCGCCATCGCCTCTGTCGCCCGAACGCTCCGGGCTCCTCTCGCGCCCGATTCTTCCCGCGCTCGTCCGCGGGGGCAAGAAGTTGTCGCCCGCCGGCCGCCGTCGTCTCTCGATGGGTGTTTGCGGTGTCGGCCGCCGCGCGCCATCGTTTGTTCGATGACCCGCATCGAGCGCGACAGCCTTGGAACGATCGAGGTCCCGGCCGAACGCCTGTGGGGCGCGCAGACGGAGCGATCGCTCCGCCACTTCCGGATCTCGACCGAGAAGATGCCACCGGAGCTCGTCAGCGCTCTCGTTGAGATTAAGCGCTGCTGCATGGCAGTGTTGGCGGAGCGCGGCGCGATCGATCGCGCGAAGGCCGGCGCCATCATCGCCGCCGCGGACGAGGTGCTGGGCGGCCGCTGGCCGGAGGAGTTTCCGCTCTCGGTGTGGCAGACGGGCAGCGGGACCCAGACCAACATGAACGTCAACGAGGTGCTGGCGAACCGCGCGAGCGAGCTCTTGGGCGGGCCCCGAGGTGAGGGCCGGCTCGTTCACCCGAACGACGACGTCAACCGGGGACAGTCGTCGAACGACGTGGTGCCGACGGCGATGCACGTCGCGGCGCTGGAAGGCCTCGTGCGCCGGCTGATTCCCGCGGTGACCGCTCTGCGCGACGCGCTCGCCGAGAAGAGCCGCGCCTTCCGGTCGATCGTGAAGATCGGCCGGACGCACCTGATGGACGCGACGCCGCTGACGCTGGGCCAGGAGTTCTCTGGCTACGTGTCGCAGCTCGACCATGCGCTCGCGCACCTGCGCGATTCGCTCCCGCACCTGTGCGAGCTGGCGCTGGGCGGCACCGCTGTCGGGACCGGATTGAACGCGCCGCCGGGCTTCGGCGCTGCCGTGGCTCAGGAGCTCTCCCGCCGAACGGGGCATCCGTTCGTGACCGCGCCGAACAAGTTCGACACGCTCGCCTCGCACGACGCGCTGGTCGCGGCGCACGGCGCGCTCAAGACCCTCGCCGCCGCGCTGATGAAGATCGCGAACGACCTGCGCTGGCTGGCGAGCGGGCCGCGCTCGGGCCTGGGCGAGCTGGAGCTGCCGGCGAACGAGCCCGGCTCGTCGATCATGCCGGGCAAGGTGAACCCGACCCAGTGCGAGGCGCTGGTGATGGTCGCGACGCAGGTGCTGGCGAACGACGTCGCGGTGGGCCTCGGCGGCGCTTCAGGGAACTTCGAGCTCAACGTGATGAAGCCGCTCATCGCCCACGCGTTCTTGCAAAGCGTCCGGCTGCTCGCGGATGGCGCGGACAGCTTCCGCCGCCTCGCGGTGGAGGGACTGCGCCCCAACGAGCCGCGGATTCGCGAGCTGCTCGAGCGCTCGCTGATGCTCGTCACCGCGCTCAGCCCGCACCTCGGCTACGACGCAGCGGCGAGAATTGCCAAGCACGCGCACGAGAATGGGCTGTCGCTCAGGGAGAGCGCTCTCGCCCTGGGCCTCGTCACCGCCGAAGAGTTCGACGCCTGGGTGCGGCCGGAAGACATGGTGGGCGAGAGCGGTAGCGGATAGCGCGGGAGACTTTCGCTGGCGGCGTAGGTTCTACGCAGCCGCCTCCTGCGCCACCGACCCCACCTCGTAGACGAGACCAAGCACCGGGAAATGGATGGCGGTCGCCAGGACCGGCCGACCGGTCGCGGTCCGAATCGCGTCTGCATAGGCCCGAAGCTGCCCCGCGTAACCCGCCGCGCGTTCCTCCGCCTTGGACTCGTCACCGGCGAAGGTCTTGTGGTCGATGACGACGAAGCCGTCCGCGGTTTCGAGAACGAGATCCGCCGTGCCGGCGATTAGCGTGCCGTCGGGACGGCGCACCGCGACCGGCCACTCGCGATGCCAAGTTGCGCCGGGCCAGGACCTTGCGACGAAGGCACGCAGATGGTCGGAGAATTCGAGCAAGTCCTTCGGGGACGGCGCACCAGTAACTTCGCCACCGCGTTGTGGCTCGCCGGAGAATTCGAGCGGGTCCTTCGGGGACGGCGCACCAGTAACGCCCTGAGCCTCGAGCTGGCGTTTCGCCAAGGCCAATCGCTCGGCATCGGTCAGCCCCGGGAGATCCGCCGCGAGGAAGTTGTGAACGGCGGTGCCAAACGCGTCCATTCTATCCAAGTCATAACGCAGTTTAGGACGCTGGTCGAACGAGTGGAGCTTCGTGGATTGTCCTTGCTCTTCAATCGCCGACGGCAAGACTTTCGCCGGAGGATGCTGCCGCTCGCCAACCGGATTGGTCCCCGTGCCGGCAACGGGATCTTGCGGCGGGCCCTCAACGATTATCGTGTTCGAGTCGCGGAGATTCGCCTCGACCGGACGACCGGCCCAAGTCATGACCGGCGCCGGCGGCTCCAGTACCGCAGTTCCATCGGCGCTGCGCAAGACGGAGAGGCTGCCTTCGAGAAATTTGTCGTTTGGGGCGGCGAGCACCAGCCGGTCGCGCGCGCGGGTCCACCCGACGTAGAGCAAGCGCAGGCGCTCGTAGGCTTGGCGCTTGAAGGCGTTCTGCACATCCGGCGCGTTCTTCGCTCTGTCATCGAGCGGCGCGTTAGCGTTCGATGCATACGGCCAAGGCCAGAAGCGAATCCAGCGCCCGGCAAGGGGCTTCGCCAGGTCGAACTCCGCAGCGCTTTCGATGCCGACGCCCCATGCCTGGTCGCCATGCGGCTCGCCACCGACGTAGAGCACGGTAATCGGCCATTCGAGTCCTTTGGCGGAATGCCAGGTCGAAACGGTCACGGCGTCGTCGACGTCCGCGCTCTGCGCATCGCCGGTCCCCGCGATGGCATCGAAATGGACGACCAGTCCCTCCACCGTTGCCGGTTGGCCCGCCTGTGCGCACGCGTCCACCCACGCGACCGTCAGCGCGCGCAGGGCGTCGAGGTTCGAAAGGCGCTGCCGGCCGCCCCAACCGAGGCAGAGCTCGCGAAGGTTCATCGACTCCAAGCAGTGCCCGACCGCTTCCACCGCTCCCGCCGTCGGGTGCTGATGGCGTCGCTCGAGGAGATTCGTGATCAGCCTGTGGGCAAGACCGTCTGGCGCCTCCGGTGACGGGACTTCCTTCGATTGTGAGCCATCCGGAGGAGGCACCGACGTACGCCTGATGAGATCGGCGAACCATCCGTCCTCGCCTTCCGCGCCATCGAGCATACGCGACAGCTCGGCACGGGCGAGGCGGTCTCGCGACGAAATCCAGACGCGCAGAGCCGCGACCAGTATCCGCCCCTCGAGCGTTTCGAGCAGACCCGCGCGCGGAAGGACCGACCGAATGCCGCGTGCTTCCAGGGCGCCCGCGACGGCTGCACAGTAGTCGTTGGAGCGCAACAGCACGGCGATATCACCAGGCTCCACCGCGCGGGGTCGATTTGACGAGCGGTCTCGCACAAGCACCGTGTTGTCCTCGAGCAGGCGCTTTACGCAGGACGCGAGTGAGGCGAAGAACTCCTCGTTCTTCCTCTTGCCGTCCAGTTGCCATAGTTCGACGATGGAGCCGAGGCCAGGCGGCTCGTCAGGTTTGCCCGGCTCGATGCGGACCAGCGACTCTGGCAACGACGGCGCGAACGCCTTGACGAAGACATCAGACGTCAGTCGCACGAGCTCCGGCCGGCTGCGCCAAGACTTCGTGAGCGGTTCTGTGCCGGCGGCGGAGCTCGGATTGGAGTCGTCAGCATGCGGTGATGCAATGGCATCGAGGGCTGCTCCCATGAGCGCCGGGTCGGTGCCGCGAAAAGCGAAGATCGCTTGCTTCTGATCGCCCACCCAGACCGTCCGCTTCGCGAGGCAAGCGAGCTTGAGGAAGATCGCAAGCTGCAACGGGCTCGTGTCTTGAAACTCGTCCACGAGAACGAGATCCAGCTCGTCTCTCAGTTGCTCTTGAACGGGCGGAAGCCCGAGGAGCTTCAGCGCGTACCGCTCCTGGTCGGTGAAGTCGATGACGCCAAGGGCTTTCTTTCGCTCCTCGTAGGAGCTCAGAGCACTCCGCGCAAGCCGGAACGCGAGGCGAATCCACTCTTCCAGGTCGTGACGAAACCGCGGGTGTTCGAGGTCTCGTCGAGCCGCCTCGACCACCGCGTTGGCGAGCTGTGCCGCCTCGGGATTCGTATTCGGGCTGCCGACCTTCAGCTTCTGAAGGTTCAGCCATTGCGACCACGACAGACTCTTCTTGCCGCCCAGCGCGTTGAGAGCCGTCTGGACCTTTTCGTATGAACCTTGTCCTTCCTTCGTTGTCTTGGGCAACGTTGGAAAGACTCTTGCGAAATTCTCAAGGGCCTCGCGGAGCATGGCCTCGACGGCATCCTCGCTTCCAGCTTCCGGCAGAAGAGACATGAGGCTCGCAACGCTCCGCTCTTCGCTATGTTGGAGGGCCGCTGTATCGAGCCCGTTCGACTGAGCGAGCGTCACGATCTGCTGAACCGCCTCTTGCCACGGCTTTCCTCGGCCCGATTTCTTCGTCTCGCTGTCGTCGGCTACCTGTAGCGGTTCGAGCCGGCTCGCCAGATCCTGCAGGGTCCGTTCTTCAGGCCCCAGCCCTTCCGAAATCGCCTCGCGGAGCAGCCGCTCGGCAACGTTCTCATCGACGACCCGGAGGTCTGGCGACAGTCCCAGCTCGAGCGCGTAGTCCTGCACCAGCGCGCCGCAAACAGAGTTCACGGTGCCGATGCGCGCGCCGCCGAGTTGATGGGCGTCGTCTACGCGACCGCTTTCGATGAGTGCCGCGCGCGCCCGCTCTTGGAGCTCCGCCGCGGCCTTGCGCGTGAACGTCGTCGCCAGCACTGCCTCGGGTCGAGCCGAGCCGCTCACGAGAGCGTCACAGAGCTCGTTCGCGAGGCGCGTCGTCTTGCCAGCTCCCGCGGAGGCCGAGATGATCCTGATGCGACTCGTGTCGATGCCACTCATTTCGACTCTCCGAAGGCGCGTCCACACAGCGCGTCGAACTGGCAGTACTGGCACGGAGCCTCGAGATGGATTTCGCCGTCGTCGAGCTTTGACCGCGACGTCTCGTAGCTTGCCGCCGGAGCATCGAGCGAGCCGCCACGAAGCTCCTTCCACCGCTGCTCGATTGCGGCTCGAAAGGCGTTCCAAGTGTTCTGGGGGCTCGCACCATCGACACGAAGAGCGCCTTTGCCCAGCCGATCCGCTTCCGTCGAGTACAGCGACTGATCTTTGACGATGAAGTACGCCACCGGCGGCCAAGGCGGTGCGCCGTTTCCGAGAAGATAGGCATAGGTCGCAAGCTGGGTCGCGGTACCGTTCTCCAACGCCTTGCGCTTGCGGGTGCGACCGCCGAACTTGAGATCGATGACCGCCGGCGGGTCGAGTTGGACGTCCAGCCGTCCGCTGATGATCCACCCTCCGGCATCTCGCCCAAGCTTTTCCTCGACGCCTTTGACCGCATGTCCACTCTCCAGAACGAAGCGCGCTAGGCCCGCGGCCGCGGCGCAAATCACACGCTTGGCCTCGGTGCGTTGCAGGTCGTGCCCCGCCTGAAAGAGCTGCGCGACGAGCCGCGGTCCCATCTCGTCGAAGTAGGTAGCCGCCTTCTCACGGGCAGCCTCTAGAGTCGGAGGAAGATCTTTGAGCACGTGCTCGATCACGTCGTGCGCGAGGTTTCCGAGAACGCGCGCATCGATCTTGATGCCGCTCGTTGGGTGCTCGTAAAGCGCCGCCGCGTACTGCGCGGCCCACTTGAAGGAACAAGCGACGAGTGATTCGAGACTGGACGGACTTTCTCCCTTCTCAGCCTTGCGAGGTCCGAGGGCCTGACCGACGATCTCCCATTTCTTGTGCGGCTTGGGCGTCGCTCGAAGTGTGCGCTGCGTCCTTTGAACCGGCTCTGGCGCCTGGTTACAAACGAGCTTCGCGACGTGAGCTGAATGATCTGTCCTGCTGATCGACGCTTCGATTTCATCCCATAGCGCGTGAACCGCCTGACTCTCACCGACCTCGTCGTGCCGAGGACAACAGAGAATGAGCCGCTTCGCCGCGGACACGAGCGGTCGATGCCAGGCGTTCGCGGCTTCGATGGCGCGTTCGCCGGCCGACGGCAGCTCGACGCCAACCTTCTCTAGTGCTTCGCGCTCGGCTTTCGTCAGGGTGAGCACGCGCACTGGCGGCGAATGGTCGCGGTCGAAGTTCCACCAGACGACGGTGTCCGCGGGCCCGGCGATGGCACCCGGCGCACTGACGACGTCGATTCCTGCCTGCGCCGGTCGGCGTCCGGGCACCGCGAGGCCGTCGGTCGCGAGCTCGAGGAGCTTGCGCAATCGCACGCGGTCGATGGGCCGGTCCCCATGGACCTTAAGAAGCGAGCGCATCCGCTCGATCTGCGTCAGCGCGACGCTCCAGTCCGTACCTGGTTCGAAGGGTTCTTCTTTCGAGACCGCATGCTCTTCCGAAGAACCGCTCATCCCCTGCGACGCTCTTTCACTCGTCCCGAGCGATTCGCCTCCGCTCATCCCGAGCGCAGTCGAGGGACGAGCGTCTCTTGGCGCCTCGAACGACATGCCGTCTTTCGCGACGTTCAACAGCCCTCGCACCCAGCGGCCGAGCGCGTCGAGGTGCTCAAGCACCTTCGCAATCGGTACCTTGTCTTGACCCTTTTCGGCGGCGGCAGGAGTGAGAAGTAGTGAAGCGCGTTCGATCCCCCGTTCGCGCCGCTTTTCGTCTTTCTCCAGCTTTGGCAGGTCGTCAAGCCACTCACCATACGTCTTGTCCCACTCCAAGCTACCGACCGCGGGCCAGCGTTCGAGAGCACCCTGGAGTCGCCCGCGCAAGGAAGAAGGAATCGGCGAGAGCGGCAGGCTGAGAAGTTGATGGACGGCCGCCGGATCGGGTGGGTTCCACAGCAGCTCGAGCACGAGCGGCAGGAGGTGCAATGCGGTCGAGTCGAGAGGCCGCTCCGGCGCGCCGGTCGTGGGTAGCCCATGCCGGGCCAGTGCTCCGTCGAGAACCGTGTCGGGCGTGATGACCACCGTCGTGCCACGGTCGAGGGACGCGAGATACGCCGCGACTTCGTCCGCGGTTTCGAGCGGCCCCGTGCCGCGCAAGAGCAGAAGCGAGCCGTCTCCCTCGGGACTGAAATCCCTCTTGCCCGCGTGGAGCAGATCTCCTGATGGCGCCGCTTTCTTTGGCTCCTCGTAGTGCACTTGCGTTCCCCGAGCGCGCAGCGCCTCGAAGAGCCGTCGCCACAAGAGAGGCCACGCGCTCTCGGGCTCGACGAGCGCAACACTCTCGATGTCGGCCCGCCGTCGCGCGAGGGCTTCGATGGCGTTGTGCAAGCGGTCGGGAAGACCAGGCTTCATCTGTCTCGACAGCGATGCCAACTCGGCGAGCCGCGGCGAAATCGGCTGCAGAGCCCACCCGGAAAACAGAAGCTCGTCTCGGTCCGACAGCAGGCGCCGGGCAGTGGCGAACGCATCGACCTTCGCCGACGCCGAGTAGTAGCAGCTCGTCATCGTTTCGATGATCGGCACCAGCGCGGCGAGCCGGTCCAGTTGCGACAGCTCGGGCTCAGAAAGTCCGAGCGCCGTCTCGACGCGACGAAGCAACCCGTTCGGCCCCTCCACCGCCTCGCCCGCCGCGGCCTCGCCCGCGAGCGGCGGCCATGCGCCACCGTCGAAATCGAGTCCGATCGTCAGTCGCATCTGGCGTTCCTTCCTTTCGACGAGCCAGCGCGGACCACCATCGTCGAGCCGCGCCGCGGACGAGCGCGCATCCTACACCTCGCGCTCGATGCCGGCATCGCCGGTCAGGAGCGCCCACGCGCGCATCGAGAGCCGCGCGTCGAGGCCGAGGAGCGTGTCGGGCCCGGCGTCGCCGCTCGGCTCGGCGAGCACGATGAGCCCGTCCCGCCGCAGCGGCGCGTCCTTGCGAAAGAGGCGCCGCACCGTGAGCCAGTCGCCGACGTTCTGAGGCTCGAGCAACGCGCAGAGGTCCGCGATCGAGAGCGCGCCGTAGAAGGTGACGTCGGCGAAGACCTGCTCCGCGACGCGCTGGCTGACGCCGGGGACCGACGCGGCGATGAGCACCAGCCGCTCTTCCTTGGACAGGCGAGCCTCTTCGCAAATCCGATCGAGGCCGAGCTTCGGCCGCATGGCGTCCGCGCGATGCACCATCAGCCGCGCGTCGAGCTGCGCGCGCAACCGCTCCTCCTGCCGTTCCAGGTCGACGGCCCGCAGATGCGCCTCGCGGCTGGACGCCCGCACTTCCCGCCGGGCGTGGGCATCGCTCGTGTCTTCCGCGGTCCGGTTCAGGACCTCCTCGTGCGTCGCCGCCAGACGATGCGACCGCGCCCGCAGCACGGCGAACTCGGCATCGAGATACTCCGCGTCCGACGCGAAGGGAAGGGTGTTTTCGGGCAACGCCGCCAGCATCGGTCATCTCCTCGTCAGCGGGGGATTCCGCTACCCCTATCTACTCTTCAGACGCAGAAGATGATCGTGGGCCGTCAGCTTTCGTCGGTGAGCATGGTCACCCGAAGGGCGTGGCCGTTCAGGTCGCGCTCACCGTCCCGGAGCAACTGGGTCATGACGTCGCTTTCCTTAAGCGCCCCAACCGAGATACGACCACGCAAGAACTCCGCAACAAGTCGGCGAAACGAGTTGTCGCTGGTAAGCAGGTGACGCACGTCCTCGTTTAGTGTGTCGCTCTTCTTAAGGTTGACTGGGTATCCAACCATCTCAGGTGGCCCCCACCTGTAGGGGCTGCCGCCCGACGAGCTCGGCGTAGGTGGGTGGCCGGGAGCAGATGGCATCGAACACCCGGTCGAACAGGTGGTAACGGTTGCGCGAAGTCCTGCGGTTGAAGCGGAAGACGAACTCGTCGAGGTAGCGCTTGAGGTGCGTGACGTCGCAAGCGCCTTGGTAGGTGCCGAGCAGGAGCCGGTGCAGGAGCGAGATGACGAGATGGACGTGCCGCAACAGCTTGGACGCGTTCTTCTTCGACTTGCCGATGACGCGGCGATCGTGCTTGAAGCCGCCCTTTTTCGCGATCGTCTGGTACGGCTGGAGCCCGTCGGTCACCAGGGTGGACCCCTTCTCGACGTTGCGCTCGACGACCGGCTCAAGCTCGGCGACGCCGGTGCCGCCCGTGAACTCGATGCGGGCGCGACCGCAGCGGGCCCCTTTCGTCTCCACCGCGACGACCACGGGCGTCTTCTTCCCTGTCACGCACCGCCCCTTGTGCGCGGCGTCGTCCTCGCCACCTTCGAACGTCTCGTCCACCTCGACGCGGCCGGACAACTTCGGCGCGCCGACGCGGTCCATCGTGCTGCGCACCTTGTGCAGCCAGGTCCACGAGGTCTGGTACGAAAGGCCGTGCTGCCGATGGATGTCCATCGCCGAGCACCCGCTCTTGGCCAGCACGAACTGGGCGATCACCCGGAACCACACCACCAGCGGCTTCTGCGTGTTCTCGAAGATCGTCCCGGCCGTCAGCGACACTTGATGATGGCAGCTCGCGCACTCATCCAGCGCCCGCGCCTTGAGCTTCCACGACCGCCTGCCGCCGCAGCGTGGGCAGACAAAGCCTTCCGGCCAGCGCTTGCGCCGCAGGTACTCCTCGCACTGCACCTCGGTCCCGAACTTCGCCTCGAACTCGCTCACCGTCTTCGGCAGATCCTCCAGCATCCCGGCCTCCGCGCGGCGTCATGCCGCTGGAGCCACCTTAGGCGGCGTAAATAAATAAAGGTATCATTTGGGTGTGGCTGGTCTTGGGCGGATCGTGTAGTTCCATTCTCCGTGGAACTTGTCTCGTTCAAGGTTGATGCTCTGCATCTCGGCGTCTGTCACCT
>JAJYLH010000061.1 GCA_021787845.1 Myxococcales bacterium
TCCGGCGGCAGAAAGGCAATCGACTCCCGCCGCGCGGCCCCCACGCACCTCGTCGGTGAGGCTGCCCTGCACGTGCCGCCGTGCGGACACGACAGGCGCGGGGAACGAAGGCCACGGCCCTTCCGTTTCCCGCGGCGGCAAGACGAGACTTCCGCGGACGGCGTGAGCGTTCCGCTGCTCGTTCCACGTGAGGGCTCCTGAGGGGAGAAGAGCACTCGCGCGGGACGGGCAAGCCGCATGGGGCGGCTCCACGCTTCCCGGAAGCGGAGCTGAAGCCATGCACTCGAGCCTGTTCTCGGCCCCCGACCGAGGGCCGTGGGGATCGTCCTCGTACCCCGGCAACTGTACCGGGCATCTGGTGCGCGAACTCGCCCTCCACTTCGGTGCCCGTTCGGTCGCCGACCCGTGCGAAGGAGAAGACACCACGCGCGATGTGTGCCGAGAGCTCCGCCTCCGTTGCCACGGCCTCGACCTCGCGGCCGGGTTCGACCTGGAGCGCGCTTGGCGGATGCGCTGCCGTCTCCCGTGGACCTCGTGTTCCTGCACCCGCCGTACTTCCGCATCGTGCGGTACTCGGGGAACGTGTGGGGAACGGGAGCCCACCCCGCCGACCTCTCGCAGGAGGACGACTGGAGCCGATACCTCGTGCGGCTGCGCACGTGGGCCCTGCACGCGCTCTCCGGCGTCGCTTCTGGTGGGCACATGGCCGTTCTCGTAGGCGACGTGCGAGCGCAGGGCGCGTACTTCAGCGCTCAGGCCCACGTGCTGACGTGGTTTCCCCCCCGACCAGGTGGAGGCGGTGATCATCAAGGCGCAGCACCACGTGCGGTCAGACACGCGCACGTACCGTCGGGGCCTCATCCGCATCCTGCACGAGACGTGCGTCGTGATCCGGGCACGCGGCGGCTGATGGACAGCTCCGCTTCCTGACAGCGGAAGCCCTGGCGCTCGGGGCTTCCGCCGCCCTTCTCCGCGTCAGGCAGATCCGAGGCGAAGGCTGTTCTCTCGCCGCCCGTGCCACTGATGCCATGCGTCTCGTCTTCCCCCCAGCAGGCGCGGCGGTGCCCCTCCTTCGAGGTCGGGCGCCGTCGGACCGGCTGGAACGGTTCCAGCTCGGGAAACCGGAAGGGGAAGCTCCATGACTGAACGTGCCGCGAAGGTGAAGGACGTCCCGCTCGCCCTCGTGAAGGGCGGACGGGGAGAACGAGAGGCCGAAGAAACGCACGAGCTCGACGAGCCGGTGGCTGCCTCGCCGGCAATGCGCCGCGTGTTCGAGCTGGCCCGCAAGGTGGCGGACTCGACCATCCCGGTGCTCATCCTCGGGGAGACGGGTACAGGGAAAGAGGTCGTGGCCCGGTTCCTCCACGCGAAGAGCCCGAGGCGCGGGCGGCCGTTCATCGCGGTGAACTGCGCGGCGTTGCCCGACGCGCTCGCCGACAGCGAGCTGTTCGGCCACGTGCGCGGCGCCTTCACCGGCGCCGACCGCGAGCACCGCGGCGTCTTCGAGCAAGCCGATGGCGGCACGTTGTTGCTCGACGAGATCGGGGACTTGCCGCTCCCGATACAGGCCAAGCTCCTGCGGACGCTGGACGATGGAGTCGTCCGCCGGGTCGGCGCTGACCGTCCGACCCGGGTGGACGCGCGCCACGTCTGCGCCACCAACCGCGACCTCGCCGCCGACGTGACCACCGGCCGGTTCCGCGCCGACCTGTTCCACCGCATCCGCGGCGTCACCATCGGCGTGCCGCCCTTGCGTGAACGGCCCGAGGACGTGGAGCCGCTCGCGCGGCGCTTCCTCGCCGATGCCAGCCGGGAGCGCTCTCGCCCGCCGCGTCTCACCGCCGAGACGATCGGGTGGCTCCGGCGCCAGCCGTGGCCCGGCAACGTCCGCGAGCTTCGCCAAGCGGTCCATCGGGCGGTGACCGTCGGCGGCGACGTGCTCGACCTGCCCGACTTCGCGCTCGACGCCGAGCCCATCGGGCCAGCGCTTTTGCCCGCGCTCGACGAATACCTGCCGGGCAAGACGTGGGCCGAGGTCGAGCGTGACGTGCTGGTCGCCGCGCTCCGCCGCCACGGCTCCGCCCGTGACGCCGCGTCAGCGCTCGGCCTCAGCAGGTCCACCGTCTTCCGCAAGATCGCGGCGTACGGGTTGAGAGCGGGAAGCGCGGACGAGTGAAGCTCAACGGGAGCACTAACGCTATCCCGGAGGGCCGATGGTGGTTGCTGTCGCCCGGCCGCCTCGATCACCCAGTCGAGGCGGCGTTTTCTCAGCTCACGACCCCTCGCAGGGTCCTTGCATCCGCAGCGAGCTCCTGCTGGAATAGGAATATGCCCCCTTGCGACAGTTCCCTTGCCGCCCTCAACGACCTGCTAGTGTCCCGTCCGAGAAATTCGTTTCATCAAACGACCGACCTCCATCGCCTGATCCTGGCCGAACATCAAGCCGAACACGGCATTGGACTTCTGCAACGAACTTCGAAGACCGGACACTAGAGGCCGCCGGCAATCCAACCCTCATGCCCACCGAACTCAAGCCACCCTCGCCAACCGGCAACTACCGCATCCTCATGAACCTTCGCCGACAACTGCTTTCTATCGATACTGAAAAGGACCTGCCGCACCTACTAGATGCGAAGCTCGACCAGTACACCTGACCTGCGTATCCACCGACTTCAGTGCACCATACCCTGAACATGCCACTGACTAAGCCTCCGGTAGACATCTGAAAACGGGCGTGTCATGGCGCCATCACTTACGACAGCCAATGCACCCTGGCGGAACCGCTCTTCAACTTCCGGAAACGGCTCTTCCTTAGATACCACACCGACATCACGAAGGAAATCAAGTGCTCGTTCCTCAGCCGCGCCCTCCGCAGCCCTAATTCCACCTCCGAAAGCAGTCTCGTTCCTGCGTTCCCCAGTAAAGTTCAACATTCGGTGAAGCACCCGTTGGAGCGCAACGAGCGAAAGCTTATTAGGAGTGATACTTCCAAACACAAAATACCGCTGCGACTCGCTAATCGTCTCATCATCTATCTGCGACTCAAAAAAGGCATTCACAGCATCGCCTAAGCCCATGCAGTCTTCTCCGATCACGCAACGTACAAGAACGCAAGCACGAAACGATGTGACTGAACTAAAACGACACGACGAGATCACTGTGTCGTGGACCTGACAGGACTCAAAGTTGACGCTTGACAGATCCAAGTTCTTAAGTGTACCCGAATACTCAAACCCACGAGCGATGTACAATCCCCTGCTCATCTCAAGAAAATCAGGGGTCCTAAGTCCATCAGATTTCCTCACGGGCATAACGTCACACAGGATCCGAAATAGAGAGCCTATCGCACGAGGTGAACATTTTAGTGATGTGCGCCGGCTCCATACAACTTGCGCAACCTCGCGACTATTATCGAAAGCAGCGAGCGTGTGACCAGCAAGTTCACACACATCCCCAAAATTGTCCGCAAGGCGGAGCAGAAGCGGGCCGATCCGTCTAGTGATTTGGGAGAGCAACTCATCGCCCTCAGCAATACCCCTAAGCGCTGCCACGACCTCTTCGGACAACAGAGCATCTCTAAGCGTGTCGTTTCGCAGGGACAGATGACCATCCTTCAGACTCACGAGTACGTGATGATTCGCAAAACGCTGCGCATCGGCCTCCGACAAACCCTCAACTTGCGCAAGCAGAATGAAGTCCTCAACCTGACACTCTTCGCCGAACTCAATCAGCGCGCTACAAATTAGCGCCAATTGCGCCTTCCCATCAATCGGGAGGTCATGCCTCTTCTTCTCTCGCTCGCACATCATGTAAGCAATGCTGGCGAGCGGATTCGCCCTGTTAATACCGTGCGCAAGGGCATCGAAACGACCATCCGAACGACGGTAATCAAGCGCAGCATCACAAAGGTACCGAAGCACCAATGGTGTCAGCCACTCGTCGTTGCCGCCGACCTTGCGTATCACCGTTCTAACGCGATCCAACACAGCCGAGGTACTCCCAAGCCGCTTCGTCAGATACTCATCCCTCTGCGCCACATCAAAAGGAACGAGCGTGAACACGTCGCATTGCTGGCGTAAGTTAGGATCAACAAGTGCCCAAAAACTTGGTCTAGCACTAAGCATCACCCGAGTCTGACTTCTTTTCAGTCTTGTTAAGCCCAAGATCCTCTCTACCAAGGCATTAGGAGAGGTACTCGAGCCACGACTACACACTTCATCGAAACTATCAAAGAGCAGCCCAAGGACACCATTCGCCACAAGTGCGTCTAGATGACCAAGGTCGAGGTTTCCAAATCCCTGCCGCTTAAGCGCAGCCTTCAAAAGATTCTCCGGTGTCATCACGGCCCGTGATTTCTGCACTTCAAGCCAATCTTCGTCTCCAACGAGCAGAACAGACTTACCACCTCCGCGGAGGATGCGGGACGCGGCCTCCGCAAGGAGCGTCGTCTTGCCTGCCCCGCCAGTACCCAGGAGGACAGTAAGGCGGCCGGCGGTCTTTGATGTTACAAACTCTTGGACGACTCTCGTGGCCTCTTCGACGGTCTTGCCCAAAGGATCTTTGAGACGCGGCTCGACAAAAAGATCCTTCTCTCGGCTAATTTGTGGAGCTTGACGTCTCACCACGCGCTTCAAAGCAAACGCGCGGAGCTGCGCTTCTAGTAGCCAAGTGCAATCTAGCAACCCATGAAGTGAATTTCGTAAGCTTGTGTTGTCGACCGGCAGGAGAAGACCAAACGTTCGCGTAATAGTTCGGCCTGACATGCGAATGTTCTTTAAGGCGTCCGCTGCTGAAGCCGCTACATCTTTGATGTTGGAAACAGGCTTGTCAGACCCAAGCAAGACAACAACTGCAACCGTAGCGTCATCCTCAACCAATGCCTGCGGCTCAGCCGCCGTCCAAACCTCCCAGCGGCTCGCGACGAAGTGTTCGCGGATCGGGTTCACGAGACCGTTCATCTCGAGAAGACGCGGGAACAGCGGGAGACCACTCTCTTCGGATACATTTTCAACAAGGGGTGGTGCACTGGCTGCGATGCGCTTTTCATTGCGCGACGTCACTGACTCAGGCAGTCGGTCGAAAAGACTGGAGCGGCTGGCCTCTTCCTCGTACACATGGAGACGCTCCAACGTGACATCGAGGGACTCCATGGGCGGAACATAGGGGACGAATCCCCGGCGCCGAGCGTCAGCATGATTGGCCGCTTCCCGACGAAGAGCTTCGAGAAGCTGAGCGCGGGTCATCGATTGCAGGCACTTGCGTAACGTTGTCATGATCGATCTCCGCAGCCGAGAACAAGCTCTAAACCCGCTTCGACATTGTCAAACGAACGCGGCGTCACAGGACCATGAACTTCAAGGATCTTGTCGAGAGACCGCGTTCGAACGATCCCTGGTTGGCAATATGAGTATGCCTGAAGGCCCGGTTCACCAGCCAGAGGAACCAGCGGTGGTGTCGGTGGTGGAGTGTCAGTGTCAACAACGGGGGCGAGGTGAATAAGATCGCGAACTAGGCCGCGAGTATCAGTCAGGACGAGTCTAGCGCTGTGCTGACGAATATACGAAAGGTGTTGAAGCCATAAAGAAGAGGAGACAACGATCCATTTGGACCTGTCATGAAGCGTTACCACGTCGCCTCGGGCAACCACGGGGGGAGACAAATCATAGCGATTGCGCGGATGAGAGGGAGGATCCAACAAAATGATACGAAGTCGGCTCATAACCTCCTCGTTGGGAGCCACCTCACAAAAGGGCTTGCTTATATTGGTAATCGCGCCAAGTTCAGATGCTGTGCTTGCGTCCGGTTGGGTACACAGAAATAGTCCCGCCTTGTCCAGGGGGTAAATCTGTGGTGGGTCCTCGACCGAGAATAGTAACAGCTTCCTGCTGCCGTGGCTGGCATGAAAGCTTTTCTGGTGGGCATACAAGCTTGTCCGAGGTACGTAGAAAAAGGCATCTAGGCAACAGGCAACCTCTTTATCACATACGAAGAGTGCCGGATGGGATCCCTCGCTACTGTTGAGCTCAGCGCCGGTGCCACGGAAGTAGAGCCCACGCACCTCCCACTGTTTGGGTAAAGGAGCAGAAGTAGCAGTTGTTGGCGCGGTAGGAATCGGATTCGGTTCAGCCATCGCCGTCCTCCTGGAAAAGAAAACCCGAGCCCATGGTTACCTCACGGGCTCGGATGAGAGCAACTGGCTTTAAGTTAGTCTCGGAATGTTGCTCCCTCGAGCAGGGAGTCGAAGGCTCCCGAGCGCTGGGCTTCTTCTTCGTACGCCGGGAGGCGGTCCCTCGTGACATCGAGGGACTCCATGGGCGGAACATAGGGGACGAATCCCCGGCGCCGAGCGTCAGCATGATTGGCCGCTTCCCGACGAAGAGCTTCGAGAAGCTCGGCGCGGTTGTCCGCCTGAAGATACTCGCGCAGCGAGCGTGGCTTGTTCGGGTTCCGCATCATCTCTCCTTTGAGGGAGAGCGAGACGACCCACCCCATCCGGGGCGGGAGTCGTCCCGCACTCGGATGGAACTTGCTGAACGTGTTCTGCGCGGTCGACGTGAGGGATGAAGCTCCGCCACGGCCGCGCCGACCAGTCGGAAACGATGACTGGCCGGCAACTCCACGGGTGGAGCCACTGGTCAAGCATCGTCGATGGCGGCAGATAGCTGTCCATGATCCCGCAGTCATCCTCGCACGTACACTACCTGAACGTGCATCATGCAAGGTGAAGGGGCAGCCGGTCAAGAGGAATCGTCACTGGCGCTTTTCGCATTGCCGGAATGACGTTTACGCTACGTATATCATATATGCGTAGGTCTGTCAATAGGGCTCGGTCGAGGCGCCGTGCGCCTAACGGCAGCGCTCACGCTAGCCATTCATGTCGTCCTGCGTTGAGCAAAGCAGCTACTGTGCCGCTGTGTAGGACCGCAGCCAGGTAACGGATCCGCTGCTAGAGTAGTAAGACGATAGCGGAAGTTCGTGCTGCCTGGTGCCGCACCTGTTGCCCTGTACCGCTGTCGCCGGGCATCAGGTTGCTCTTGTTCGCGGCCGTCTCGCTACGCGCCGAAGGGGAGAGCGTTGACACCGCGGGCACGCCGTGGCATAGGGAAATCGAGTTGACCTCCGTGCGCTGCGATGACGCAGCCACTTCGGCTGCGGCGGAGGTCAGCGATGGCGGACCGGAAATCCGGGGTGCCGCGCGGTTCTGGTAGAGCAACGCCGAGCCAGAACACGGTCAGCACGTCGCAAGTCGAGCCTGCTTCCCCACAGCTTTCTCCAGATGCGCCGGTGTCGGCGCCTGCGGTGGCGTCCAGCCCGGCTGGTGCACCTCCTGCGGAGGCGTACGCCGCCGCGTTCCGTCTCGCGGCGGAAGTCGCGACGGTCATCGGCCGCGTTGAGCCCGCGCTCGCCGTGTTCCTGGACAGGCTTCGAGCTGCCGTTCCAGTCAGTTTGTTGCCCACGCTTCCGGTCCCGCTCAACAGGACCGCTGCACCTGGCACGTCCGTCGGTCCCGTCTTCGCGGCCGACGGGTACCGCTTCGACCCGCTCGCCAAGACCGCGTTCGACACCATCACCACGACGTACGTCGAGCTCCCGTCCAGCGCGTGGACGCTGGTCGTCCTCCTTTTCACCTCGCCCTGTCCGCTGGACGAGAACGGGTACCGCGTCGCACGTGGCATCGGCACGAAGGAGAAGACGGGCGCGCTCAAGGAAGCGGTGCGCCTTCTGCGCCGGCTCCTGCCGCGGCTGCGCATCCGCGCCCGCCGCGGCATCGGGTACGTGCTCGTGGAGCGCTGGCCGGAACCGCCTTCGGTAAGCGGGTCCGTTACCGGTTCCTTACCGTCTTCTGCCTCGCGTTGAAGCAGCCGCTCGTGGTTCACATCGTCGTGCGCGTCAGCTCCGGACCTGGACCGGATGCCGCGCACGGAGAGGAGAACGGAAATGGCCCGCCTCGACATCGACGCGACCGCAAAGAAGGTCGCGCTCATCGTGCCCCGCCCGCTCAAGGCGCTGGTACTGGCGAGCAGTAGCCTCGACGTTCTGCTGGGGGGCATTCGCTCCTTCCACGCGTCCATCCTCGCCATCCTGCTTCCCAAGCGGGTGACCGTGCCGCCGTTCCTGCCCCCGGAAGACCGCGCCGCCTACGTCGGCGCCGTTCTGACGGGCGCGGAGAAGGACAGCAAGACGGCGTCGGTCACGGAGACGTCGCCGGCGCTGGCGGAGAAATACAGCAAGCGCGCGAAAGCCGCGGCGGCCGAGTTGCCCTCCGTCATGGAGGCGAAGAAAGCGGTGCAGGAGGAGCTCGACCAGATGCGCGAGCGCCAGGACATGGCGCTTGCGAAGCACGAGAGCCCCAACAAGCTCGAGCGGGTCATCGACACCTGGCGATGGCGCATGGGCTTGGCGGGGGTCATCGAAACGGGAGTGACGCTCACCGCCGTGGCCGTCTACCACCAGCTCACGGCGTACGGCTCGCTCGCGGCGGTTCCGTTTCTCGTGTGGGTGTACATCGCCGCGTACACCGCCGGCGCGGTCTTCGGGGCCTGGGCGCTGGGCGCTGGCAACGCCGCCATCTTGTTGAAAGTCAAGACCGACCGGTTCGTTCCGCTGGCGGTCGGGCTGCTCGTCGTCAGCACCGTGATCTTCACCGGTGCCTTGGGCGCCCTGCGGCTCGTGGCCAGCCGCGTGAGCGCGACCGACACGCTCACAGCGACGACCAGCGACATCGGCGACCTCGCGCTGTTCATCATCAGCGTCGTCACGACCTTCGTATTCATCCTGGTGACGGCCGCGGGGCGGTACGAGAGCGCCACGACCCGCGGCAAGCTGCGCGAAATCGATGGCGTCCGTTCGAGCTATGCGGCCCCGATTGGCGCTCTCGAGTCCCGCCTCGCGGAGCTGGAAGGACGCTGCAAGCAGCAGGAGCGCGAGGTCGAGGACTGGAGTCGGTTGCAGGCCTCGTTCGAGACCGCGGTCCCGGAAATGCGTCGGGCGCGCGGCGAGATCTGCGCCCGCCATGCGGCGGATGAAGCCCAGGCCGTCGCCGCCTGGGAAGCACTGTCGAAGCTCGGCGTGGTCGCGCGCGAGGCGGTCATCGACGAACTCTACGTGCTCGTGCCCGACACCGACCCGCACGACCCTGACTACGTCGCCCCCCACAACCAGCCCGTCCCCACCAACACCGTGCCGACCGCCGCGGCGAAGCGGTGAAGACCGAGGTGACCATGCGTCCGCACCTGCACGTCCAGTCCACCACGGCGCCCGCCCGCAAGTCGTGGGCGGGCCGCCGGCTGTTCGCGCTCGTCCTGCAGGCACTCTCCCTGCTCGTACCCGTCGCCGCCTGCACAGTGAGCCCGCCGACGCCGGTGTCGGTGGTCGTCGTCTGCGACGCGACCGGCACGAACCCGTCGGCGGTCTGCACCAAGTCGCTGCTGCATCGCGCCGGGCGCGAGTGGGCGAGCGTCTCCTTCGACGCCCCCGGCAGCCGGCTGTCCGTCATCGAGCCGGGGGCCGACTTCGGCTCGGCCGAGGTCTACGGCCCGCTCGTGGTCACGAGCCATCCGAAAGGGAGCGGCCCGCTGGTGCAGCGCCAGACTTGGGAGCGCACGGTCGAGAAGTTCATCGACACCATCCCGGTCACCCCCGACGACGCCGGAAACCGCACCGACGTGCGCTCGGACCTCTTCGGCGCCTTCACGGTCGCCGTCGCTCTCGCATCGGAGGCGCCGAAGGGAGGCAAGGCGGTGCTCATGGTCGCGAGCGACGGGCTGGCCATCAACCAGAACGTGTCGGCCGATTTCGAGTGGCAGATCCCCTCCGAGAGCGACCTCGGGCCGGTCCTGAAGCGCGCCGGTCTCGCACCGTCCCTACGGGAGTTCGCGTCCATCACCTTCTGCGGCTTCGGCTCGACCAAGCTCACGCCGGAGCTGTTCGAGGCCCGCGCCGCTTTCTGGCGGGCGTACGCGCGTGCGGGAAGCGGACCGGAGCCCGCCTTTCTTTCGACGTGCGCCGGCACGGTACCTCTTCTTTCGAGCACCCCGTGAGCGCTCCTGCCGCCCGTCACGGAGAAACGACTGTGACCACGCCCAACCACCAGGCCACCAGCGCCGAGGGCAGGATGACCAAGCACCCGCCGACCCGCGGCAGACCATCCACCCCGGCACGTCACGCCGCCATCCGGTGCCGCCTCCGGCTCGCCGGAGTCGCCGGTGCTCTCTTGCTCATCGCCTGCTCGTCGAAACGCGCCGTCTTCGTCGTCTGCGACGTCTCGGGCGCCACCCGCGCCTGCACGCCCTCCGTCGTCGGCAACATCTTCGACCACTTCCTCAACACGCCGTCGGTCCGTACGGGCTCCGTCTTCGCGGTCGTCGAGCCCTACGCCGACGGCGGACCGGCGCACGCGGATTTGCCGGTCATCCTCCCCAGCTTTCGGACACCGCTTGATCCCGACGTGTACGAGGCGTGGAGGCGCCTGAGCCGCGAGCAGGTCGTCGGGAACATCAAGACCAAGGTGCATCGCAAGGGGCTTGACGACCTTGTTCCGGCCCTGGTCATGGCCTCCCACCTGAAGAAGGCGCTCGCTTTGCACGAGGACGGCGCGCTCATCGTCGCCGCCGACGGGTTCGGGTTCGGCAGCGCCGTTCCCGCCAGCGCGATGCCTTCCGGGGTCGAGATCATCGAAGGTGCGCGGGCGCGCAAGCAGGTCCCCGACCTGTCGGTCTTCTCCCGCGTCACGTTCTGCGGGTTCGATCGCACGTCGATTTCCACCGACCTCGCCGACCGGCGCATGTTGGCCTGGTACTGCGTGGTGCAGTTCTGGGGCGGACCTGCTCCGCGCTTTCTCGCGTCCTGCGATGCGCTTGCGGACGACAACGGCGGCCACGATTCCCCGCACCCCGGCGTCGTCCTCGCGTCCGCCGCGCGCCTGCGCGTCGACCGGATGCAGATCCAATTCGAAGAGGGAGCGAGTCGTGCCCAACGCGCGAGGAGGGGCCGATGAACATCCTGGGATCGCTCGTGTTCCTGGCCTCGTGCGTCATCGCCTTCGGCGTGATGCTTGGACGTGAAAAGCCCGATGCCGGGATGCGCCGGATCGTCGCGGTCTTCGTCTTGGCCATCTTCGCCCCAATCACGTTGCGCTTCTTGCTCACACAAGTCCGGTGTTTCACCGCCTCCCTTCCATCGCTGCACCCGCTCGACGCTGATGCCCGCTTCCTTTTCTACGCGCTCCTCTCGCTTTTCGCCCTCATCGTGCTCGTCGCCGGCTACGTGGCCTTCGTCAACCGCCACCGGCGTCTCAAGGCGTGGCGCGGGCAGCAGAAAACGGCCCGCAAGGTCCGGGTGGACCATGACGATTGACGCGACCGGCTGGAGCTTGTGGCGCCGCGGCTCTCCACTGGCGCTGCCGCCTCCCGTGTCGGAGGGGTCGGTCATCGGCGTTGCGAACTCGGGCGAGCCGGTGGCGTGGCCCGTCCTGCACCCGGAGCGGGCCGGCCACCTGCTCCTGCTCGGCGGGAGCGGTACCGGGAAGACCACGATGATGGCCAGTGCCCTGGTCGATGAGATCGCCGCCGAGACCGACTGGTCGAAGGAGAAGCGCTCCGCCCACTTCGTGATCGAGCCGATGAAAGATGACCTGGGCTCGGCAATCCTGTCGGGCATCGCCGCACGCTGCCCCGAGCGCCTGTCGGACGTGATCGTGGCCGATCCGTTCAGACAACCGTTCCCGTGGAACCTCGTCCGACTGCGAACCAAGACTGAGCCCGAGATTCGAGCCTTCCAGCTCGCCAACCTCGCCGCCACGCTCTCCACGGCGAGCGGCAGCCAGGCACACCTCGGCATCGGCGCGCGCCAGGCCGACGTGATGATGCACGTCTGTCTCGGTGTCCTGACCGCCTCACATCCGGCGGCCAACCTCACCTGGTCGGTCGATGCCCTGATGGACCCGAAGGGCTTGACGTCCTTGGGCGCGGTCACGGCCTCGCCGCGCGTGCGCCAGTTCTGCGGCGGGTACCTGAGCGACGAGCTGAAGGCCTCCTGCGCTTCTCGACTCCGCCTCGCATTCGCCCTCACTCCGGCCGTCGAGCGGATGTTCGGCGCCAGTGCTTGCGTCCAGTTCGCCAAGTTGTTCGCGCCCGGCAAGATCGTGCTCCTGGCCCTCGGAAGCCCACCAGGAGGGCAGAAGGAACTCGCTGCGTTCTGGGCGAGTCTCTTCACGCGCCTCGCCGTCGATCACCTGCTGGAACGTCGAAGTCCTTGGACCGGCCACGCGGTACGCATCGTCATCGACGAAGCGCACCTGGTCGCGGGCGTGCTGGCCGACACGGCCGAGATGCTCTTGACCACCGGGCGTTCTCGCGGCATCGCGCTCGTGCTCGCCACGCAGACGCCGGTGCTGTTCAACGAGGCGTCCACCAGCCTTCTGCGGGTGCTGCTCACGAACGCCCCGATGAAGACCACGGGCCGCCTGGCGGCCGCAGATGCCGAAGCATTCGTGAAGGAACGGGCGCCCGCGCGTGGCGTCGAAGAGACCCTCACCGCCACCCGCTCGCGGGCCTTCGCCCGGCTCGTCAATCTCGAAGACCGCGAGTTCGTCGCGATCGAAGCGGGCCGGACGCGGGCCTTCCGCACCAAGGACGTGGACCTCGAGGGCTGGGCCAAGGCCGCCGAAGTCCACGCGGACGCCATCGAGGCGGCGCGCCATCGTGCAGCCCTGCCGGAAGGGAGCCCTGCTCCGGTGCCGCTCTCGGTCGCCTCGCCGCCGCCTGAGCGTCGCGGACGCCGGCGGGAAGCGGTGAGCGCGTCGCCCTCCGTTTCCAACGCGCCGACTCGCGCGCGCTCACGGTGGGGCTGACCATGCGATTCCTTTCCACACTCTTGAAGTTCGCCCTCGGGATGGTGCGCCTGGCCTTCAAGGTCTGCGTGCTCTTGGTCGAGGGCGCCTTCTGGACGCGCCTCGTCGCCCGCGGGGCCAAGGACGTCCTGGTCGATGCCACCCGAGGGCTGCCGGCCTTAACCGGCGCGCCGCTCGAATGCCCCGAGGGCCACCTCTTCGATCCCGAAGGAGCCGTGTACCGCTGCGAGGCGTGCGGCTGGACGTACCGGGGCTCACCGTGGACGTGCCCGAACCCCGAGTGCTCGGCCTCGACCAGCCCGTACACGAATTGCCCTATCTGCGGCTTGAGCGTCCGCAACCCGGCAAGATGGGGGCGGCCATGAGCGGACGTGCGAGGAAGGTCCCCCGTACCCGCCGCGCGCGTGGTCGAACGGTCGAAGTGGGCGAGCGTGACTACGACCTCCTGGAGCTCTCCGGCCTCTCCAGCTACCTCACGGCCGACCACCTCGCCCGCTCGGGACTCTTCCCGAATCCCGACCGCGCCCGGCGGCGCGCACGCGCGCTCTTCGACGCGGAACTCCTGAACGTCACCCTGGTTGGCTCCGCGAGAGCGAGCCTGTACTCACTCTCGCGGAAGGGACTCGCCCTCCTTGCGCGTGAGCGGCCCGGGGTCGCTGCCTCCCTGCACCTGCCCGGTCCGGTGCGTCTCTCCGCCGTGCCCCACCGGCTGGCCATCGTGGACGCGCGGCTCTTTTGCTCCGCGTTGGGGCAGCTCCGCGGCTCGCCCCTCGCGCGGTACGCGTCCGGTGGTGGCGAGTGGGCGCGGTCGCTGGGGCTGCCTGACCTCGGGGTTGCCCCCGACGCCCTGGCGGAGTTCACGACCCCCGACGGACCGGTCGTGATCGCCATCGAGGTGGACTGCGGCACCGAGTCGCTGCCGGTCATCAAGGCCAAGATGACCCGGGTGGCACCCGCCGCGACCGACGGTCGGCTCGACGCCTTGTGGTACGTCGCGGACGCCGGGCCGGCGCGCGCCGCGGGCATCGAGCGGGTCGTCGCCGACGCCGGGCTCGACTTGTGGGCGCGGGTGCTGCCGCTCGCCTTCGTCAACGAGCGCCCGGTGCGCGACCTGCCCGAGCGCGCGGGCGGGGGCGGTTCTGGCCGAAGGCCAGAAAACGCTTCCCCAACCCGTGCACAGAATGGCCTGGAATCAAGTGAATCCGTGATCGAGACCCGCCCGCGATGGGGGCAGCGATAGGCGGGGGCGATAGGTGAGGGATGGAAGGGCTCACGCGAAGTGGTGAGACGCTGGTGGTCGACCAGGCTGACCAACCTGACCACCAAGGCGATGGCGTAGGCGCCGGGAGCGAGAAGAAGGAGAGCGCGATGATCGAGCCGACGAACGAGGACGGTCTGTGGACCGCCGACCAGGTGGCGGCGTACCTGCACGCCTCCAGGTCGTGGGTCTACCAGCGAGCCGCCAGCGGAGAACTGCCCTGCGTCAAGATTATCGGGCTCTTGCGCTTCGAGCCGGAAACGATTCGGGCGTTCGCCCGCGGCGAGCGCGTCGCCGGCACGCAGCGGGCGGTGGCGGGGCCGCCGCGGTGAACGGGCACCGGGAATCGGGCATGTCCGACCTGGTCGGTATCCTGAAGACGCGCGCTGTCGGCGCGCGTCTTGTCGAAGGCGAGGGGCACGATGGCATCGGTCTATGAGAAACGCGGCGTCTGGTACATCCGGTTCAAGGACGCGCTGGGCCGCTGGACCGCGGAAGCGTCGAGGGCCAAGACCAAGGGCGAGGCCAAGCACCTGGCCTTCGACCGTGAGAACGACGAGCTGCGCCTGCGCGACGTGCGCCTGACGCTGCCCCAGCTCGACCCGTCGATGTCGTTCGAGAAGCTCGTGAACTTCTGGTGGAAGGAGTACGGCTCGAGCCTGCGCTCCGTCACCGTCAAGGGCTCGCTCGAGAAGCACCTGCTCCCCGCGCTGGGCAACCTGACCCTCTCGCAGGTGACCGGCGCGCAGATTGAGGCGGTCCTGAAGTCGAAGGAGGGCGAGCTCGCCCCCGCGACCTTGAACCGGCTGCGCGGCGTCGTGCTGCGCATCTTCTCGGTCGCGATCCGGCGCGGGCTATGGAACGGCGCCAACCCGGTGCTGATGGTCCCGCCCTTCAAGGTGCCCAAGCGCCTCCCCGAATATCTGCGCGCCCACGAGGTGCCGCTCCTGCTCGACGCGCTCTTCCCGCCGTGGCGGCCGCTGTTTGCGACCGCCATCTTCACGGGCCTTCGCCAAGGCGAGCTGCTGGGGCTGCGCAAGACCGACGTGGACCGCGAGACGGGGGCCATCGCGGTGTGCCGCTCCTACGACGCCGACACCACCAAGGGCGGCCGGGCGGCCTTGGTCCCGATCGCTCCCGAGCTGGCCCCGTTCATCGACGAGGCGATCAAGTCCTCGCCTCCCGACTCCGAGCTGCTCTTCCCCGCCGCCGACGGCTCGATGCGGGCGCGCGACACGGCGCTCGACAAGGTGCTGCGCCGGGCGCTCGCCCGCGCCGGCCTCGTCCTGTACGTCGAGCACCGCTGCCGCGCCCGTGGGTGCGGCCACAAGGAGCGGCACCCGGACGACAAGCTGCGCACCTGCCCGAAGTGCGAGAGCCGTAAGGGGCACCGCAAGCTCTGGCCGGTACCGGTCCCGAGGCACGTGCGCTTTCACGATTTGCGGCACACGACGGCGACGTTGCTCCTCAAGGCCGGCGTACCGCTCGCGACGGTGCAGCGCATCCTGCGCCACTCGAACCCGACGATCACCTCCGAGATCTACGGCCACCTGGACCTGGAGGACCTGCGCCGCGGCGTCGAGAAGCTCTCCTTCGGCCTGCCGCAGAAGGATTCACCGCCAGTGAAGTCGGACTTCACCACGGAACGTCCCGCCGAGCCGGTTTTGGATCCCGTTTGTTACCCGTTTGCTACCCGAGCCGGTTTCGAGGGGGGTACGGGGAGAAACGACACGCCCGAATCTCCAAGAGATTCGGGCGTTTGGGATGGTAGGCCCGATTGGTTTCGAACCAACGACCTCTTCCGTGTCAAGGAAGCGCTCTACCACTGAGCTACGGGCCTGCGTCGGTTGTGCGGACGCCTCGCTTGCCGGCCGTCCGCGGGGCGCCTTCTAGGCAGCGGGTGCGCTGGCTGTCAAGCGCAAGTTCCGGCCGGCGCGTCGGCGTTGCGCGAAGCGCGCGTTTCGCCTAAGCACGCTCGTTCTTTTCCGCGCCCGACCGTTGGTGGAGGTCCGGCGCCCGTGGGAGAAACGCATGAGCGAGACGGTTTCGGTCACCCTGCCCGACGGCTCTTCGAAAGCGGTGCCGAGAGGCACGAGCATCGCGGAGTTCGTGCGCACCCAGATCGGCCCCGGGCTCGCCAAGGCGGCGCTCTTCGCCCAGCTCGACGGCGACCCGCTCGACCTCGCCCGCCCGATCGAGCGCGACGCGAAGCTGACGGTCTTCACCGCGAAGTCTCCAGAAGGGCTCCAGCTCCTCCGGCACGACGCGGCGCACGTCGTCGCCAGCGTCGTCCAGCGCCTCTTCCCCGGTACGCAGGTCACCATCGGTCCTGCTGTGGAGGAGGGCTTCTACTATGACTTCTACCGCGAGCAACCCTTCACGCCAGAAGACCTGGAGAAGATCGAAGCGGCGGCGAACGAGGAGGTGAAGAAGAACCAACCCTTCGTGCGCGAGGAGGTGTCGCTCGACGACGCGCTCGCCCTCTTCGGGGGGATGGGCGAGAAGTTCAAGCTGGAAATCATCCACGACATCGCCGCCAAGGGCGCGAAGACCCTGACGCTCTACCGCCACGGCGACTGGGTCGACTTCTGCCTGGGTCCCCACGCGCCCTCGACCGGCCACATCGGGGTCATCAAGATTCTGCACGTCGCGGGCGCCTACTGGCGGGGCGACTCGAACCGCGAGCAGCTCCAGCGCATCTACGGCATCTCCTTCCCCGACAAGAAGCAGCTCGCCGAGTACCTCTTGCGCATCGAGGAGGCGAAGAAGCGCGACCACCGCAAGCTCGGCCGCGAGCTGGGGCTCTTCACCTTCCTCCCCGTGTCCCCCGGCAGCGCTTTCTGGCTCCCGAAGGGCTCCACCCTCTTTCACACGCTCGCCGAGGCGATGCGTCGGCTCCTTCTCGACGAGGCCGGCTACGTCGAGATCCGCACGCCCTTGATTTATAACAAATCGCTCTGGGAGCAGAGCGGCCACTGGGGCAAGTACAAGGAGAACCTCTTCCTCATCCTGAACAAGGAGGTCCTCGAAGAAGGGTGGGACGACGAGCCGACTGAGGGGCAGGAGCCCAAGCAAGTGCCGGTACCGGCGCTGGACTCATCGCTGAAGCCGATGAACTGCCCGTCGCACCACCTGGTCTACGGTCTGGAGCGGCGCAGCTACCGAGAGCTACCGCTTCGGCTCCACACGCAGGACGCGCTGCACCGCAACGAAGTCTCGGGCAGCTTGGGCGGCTTGACCCGGGTGCGCCAGTTCCATCAGGACGACGCGCACATCTACCTGATGGAGGAGCAGATCTTCGACGAGGTTTCCCGGCTGTTCTCGCTGATCGATCGGATCTACTCCGGCCTCGGGCTGACCTACGAGGCGAAGTTCTCGACCCGGCCGGAGAACTTCCTCGGCTCCATCGAGCGGTGGGATCGCGCCGAGGCGATGCTGGAGAGGGCGCTGAAGAACCTCGGCCGGCCGTACACGCTCAAGGAGAAGGACGGCGCGTTCTACGGACCGAAAATCGACTTCGACGTGACCGACGCGCTCGGTCGCAAGTGGCAGCTCGCGACGATTCAGCTCGACTACCTGGCGCCGGAGCGGTTCGACCTGAAGTACGTCGGCGCCGACAACCACGAGCACCAGCCGGTGGTCATCCACCGCGCCATCTACGGGTCGTTCGAGCGGTTCATCGCCATTCTCATCGAGCACTTCGCGGGGGCGTTCCCGACGTGGCTCGCGCCGGTGCAGGCGCGGGTGGTCACGGTGAGCGAGCACCAGCTCGAGTACGCCCGGCAGGTGCGGGACGCGCTCAAGAAGGAGGGCTTCCGCGTCGAGCTGGACGAGTCGACGGCGGAGAAGATCGGCGCGCGCATCCGCCTCGCGGAGCTGGCGAAGGTGCCGTACGCGCTGGTCATCGGCGACAAGGAGGTCGAGGCGAACGCGGTCAGCCCCCGCGGCCGCGGCGGGCGCGACCTGAAGGAGATGCCGCTTTCGCAGTTCATCGCGCTCTTGCGCGAGGAAGCGAAGGTGCCCTGGTTGGCGTAGGGCGCCGCGCTGGAGGTTCGACCGCTCAGCAGGTCCGCCGTCGACCGTCGCCTGATCCGACCGTCGCCTGATCCGACCGATCGGACCGATCCGACCGATCGGTCCGATCGTCGCGCGCGGCATCACACCTCGACCACCGCGTAGCTCTGCGGCGGGTCCATCCGGCGCAAGAGCGGCAGCGCGCAGTTGTAGACCGGCACGTCGCGGTTGGTGCGGTCGAAGTAGGTGCCCCGATGCGCGTGGCCGTGGAAGACGGCGTGCGCGTGGTAGCGGTTGATCGGCTCCTGCAGTCGGCTCGTTCCGAGGAAGGCGTGAATCTCCGCGGGCTCTCCGAGAACGGTGCCGCGCAGCGGCGAGTAGTGGAGCACCGCCACCCGCCGCTCGGTCCTCAGCTTCGCGAGCGCGGTTTCCAGCTTCAGCGCCTCGTCCAGCGCCGCCGCCACGAACGCCTTGATCGTCTCCTCGCCCCAAGCCTGGAGCAGATGCTCTCCGAAACCGCCGGCGAACCCCTTGGTCCCGGCGAAGCCCAAGCCCTCGTCCAGGGTGAAGCTCTCCCCGTCGAGCACATGCATGCCCGCCTGGCGGAGGATCTGCCGCACCTCGCGCCCGTGGCCCGTCTCGTGGTCGTGGTTTCCCAAGACGCCCACCATCGGTACCCGCACGCCCGACAGCTCGTTCGCCAGCACCTCCGCCTCCTGTGGCGTGCCCCGGTCGGTCAGGTCGCCGCAGAGCAGCAGCACTTCAGCTTGCCGTTCGACCTCGGCGAACCAGGGCCGGACCGCGCCGCGCATCTCCTCGGTGCAGTGGAGGTCGCCGACCGCCGCGAGGCGCCGCGCCGGTCCCGCCGGCGGAGGCGGTCGAGGACCATGGTCGGGCCCGCCGGCCATCGGCTTCGTTCAGAGGTCTTGGGCGACCGCGTCGGGCGCGGGGTCCGGGGCGTCGTCAGGGCTGGCCTGGCGGGCGAATTCGGGCGCGTCGAGGTCCGGTTCGGCGAAGGCGTAGCCCGGCACCTCGACCTCGCGGGCGTCGCGGTAGCCCCACAGCCCCAGGTCCGGCAGGTACTGGGTGCGGGACAGGAGCGTTCCCCGACAGAGCTTGCCCTCCCGCTCCTCTTCGGCCTCCAGCTTGCGCGCCCGGGCGAGCAGCAGCCGCCACAGCCACCGGGGAACGACGGCGCGGTCGTGTGGATAGGAAAACGAGAAGAGCACCAGGTGGGCGAGCAGTACGTGCCAGTGCGCCCCGAACCGGTCCAACAGCCGCTTCCAGTCGACGTTCGGGCCACAGGAGCGCACCAGGTGGGCTACGTCGGCGCCATCCCAGCGGTCGCGCTCCTGCACGAACGCCTTGGACCAGATCATCTCTTCCGCGGGAACGATCCGCGAGCGCACCCCCAGCACGTCGCCTTCCGGTGCGTGCTCCAGCCAGCCTTCGTCCACCTCGGCGAGGCCGTTGCCGGAGGAATAGATGAGGTCGACCAGCGTGCCCCCCCAGAACGCTTTCGATAGCCATAAGCGGTCTTGCACCACGGTACGGAAGCCGGCCGCCGACAACAGCTCGCGGGCGCGCGCCTCGTCCCGGCGGCGGAGGAACACGTCCAGGTCCTTGGTGTAGCGGACGACGCCGGTGTAATGGAACATCGCGTAGGCGCCGCCGACCACGAACGGCACCTCCCCGTGCGCGAGCACTTCCAGTGCCCGCACGTGCGCGCTCGACTCGGCCAGGCTGACGAAGGGATTCATAAGCCCTCCCGCCCGCCAGGAGCGCACGGGCACTCTCACCTCCACGCCTCGAGGGCCGATCTCCGTCGTCGAGGAATCAGCCCGTAGATTGAAAGCTGCGCACCTCGCTGTCGTGTGCAAGACGCGACCGCCCGGCCGGCCGGTTCTGCTGGGTCACGCTCGGCTCCCGGCGCTGGGCCGCTCCCTTCGCTTGGCCCGGGTGCGCCGCCGGGGACCTCCCGTGGGAACTTCCGGCGACCCGCAGGGCGCCTGACGAGCCTCGCAAGACCGTCCAGGGCGGTGGGCACGGGCGATGCGTGGCATCGGCCCGGGGCTTCGATGCGAGCGCTCAGCACGCGGGAATGGCTGTGGGTCGACCTGCTGACCATCCTGGCGCTAGCGCTCTCGCTCTACTTGGGCGCTCCTGGCCTGTCTACGCCGACCGGCGATCGCCCCGCCGCCGCCCAGCGCTGACGGCGAGCGAGGCACGGAAGCTGCCGCTTCCGAACAGACCGATCGGTCGGATCGGTCCGATCGGTCTGTTCGGTCCGATCGCCCGCCGGCACGACGCCTAGCTGGACGGGTTCGTTCCGGTGGCCGGCTCGGCTCTTCCCGCCGCCCAGCCGACCGCGCGCAGCCAGGGGACGCTGGTGCGGCCCTCGGCGTCGGCCTTCACCACGAACCCGCCCGCGGCGGCGTCGAACCGGGTTTCCGCCCCGACCTCGGCCGCCAGCTCGTAGGCGGGCTGCAGCGGCGCGACGATCGCGACGAGGTCGCACGGCAGGTGGAGCTGCCGCCCATCGGGAGCGGCGACGTAGAGCGACGTGACGCTCGCGCGCCCGTGGGCGCGGGTGGGCGCGAAACCGCGCAGGATTTCCAGGTCCGAGGTTCGTTCGAGCTCGCCCGTCAAGTCGACGAGCGCCTCGACGGCAAGCCCCTCGGCCGAAAGCCCGCGGGCGACGACGAGCGCGTCGGGCGACGAGCCGACCACCACCACGCGCTTGTCGCGCCAGACGCGGTGCTCCCGCACCAGCCGCAAGAGGCCCCGGCCGCCGACCACGCCCGGCAGGTCGTTCGCCTCGAAGAGGAGGTTTCGCTCGACGCCGCCGGTCGCGACGACGACCTCGCCGCAGCGCACGCGCAGGAGCCGGCCGCGTTCGCGCGCGACGACGTATCGTGCGCCGCCCTCCTCGAAGACGCCGATCGCCCGCGTCGCGAGCCTGACGTGCACTCTTGCGTTCAACGCGGGCAGCACCGCCGGCGCGTACCCCTGGGTTCCCCTCCCGCCCAGCTCGCGACGCCCTTCGAGCAGCACCACTTCACCGCCAAGAGCGTTGGCCGCGCGGATGCCAGCCCGCCCACCGCCGACGACGACCGCGTCGGTCTCGCTCTCTTCCGCGGGGGTGACCGAGAGCGTTTTCGTGGGGCGTTCGCCGACTCCGGCGAGCCGGCGGGCGATGGCCTGGGTCGCGGCCGAGAGGGCGCGAAACCGGGTCATCAGATGGTGCGGGTCGAGCTTCTCCGGATAGAAGAAATCGATCGCGCGGAGCAGGTCGTGATCGCCCGAGCCGAGGACGTTCTGCCGTTCGACGACCATCCCGGCGGCGGCGGGCGTCTGGCAGGTCGGCACGTTCGGCTCGCCGTCGACCCGCATGTGGCACTGGGCGCAGGTGCCAGCCAGGCAAAAGGGCCCGCGCGGGCGGTGGTACTTCGGTCCCCGAGAGAAAGTGGTCACGCCGGCCCGAAGGAGGGCGGCAGCGATGGTGTCCCCCGGCAGCGCTTCGACCGCCTCCCCCTCGAAGGTGAACGTCACGGTCACCGGTGAGCTCCTCGCCCTCGCGTCCGCCGCCGAGCGCGGCGCTTTGCTCTAGCAGCGAGCATCAGGTTCCGGCAACCGCGCTCGATGCTGGTCCGGGAGGCGTTCGCGACTCGCACGCCGGTGCGCTCCCGGGTTGAGGAGAGAGCTCTTCGGTCGCGCGACGGGACCGATCCGACTGATCCGACCGATCGGTCGGATCCGCGGCAGCGAGGGAAGCGTCTGCGCTCGGGTCCTGGAAGGGGGCGCGCGTGAACCGAACAGGCCCGGACACTACCTTTCTCGCAGACGGAGGATGCATGCCGCATCGCGAGGTCGTCCCGGACGAGTACCTGAACCACCGGCAAGCCGAGCACGCCCACTTCCTCTTCGAAGGCGCCGAATACCCGGCGTCCAAACAAGACCTGGTCGACTTCGCGATCGACGCGGCGGTCGACGCGGACACGGTCAACCTGGTCCGGTCGCTGCCCGACCGGTCGTTCGCCAGCCGCGACGACATCTGGCGCGCGTGGAGCGAGGCGATGCGCGTGTTCGGCGGCGGCGGCGGCGCTCCCCGAGACAACATGGGCAAGCAAGCGACGCTTCCAGGCGGGCGCGCGACCGAGAGATAGCGCACCGGCGAGCGACCTGCCGGACCGGGAAACGAGGCTCGCCCGCGACGGTGGCGTCGCTTAGAGTGCCGGCCCCCTCGGAGGGCGTACGACGGGGCTTTGGTGGCTCATGTTCGTCCTGCGCGACGTGCAAAGAGCGGATCTCGAGGAGCTGGCGCGGCTCGCGACGGTGCTGGACACCGTCAACCTCCCGGCGGACAAAAGCGCTCTCGAGGAGCTCGTGGAAGCTTCGTGCCGGTCGTTCGCCGGCCGGGTGCGCGACCCCCTGGAGCGCGTCTACCTCTTCGTCCTCGAGGACGGGCGCACCGGTCGCCTCGCCGGCACCAGCCAGATCATCGCGATGCACGGCACCCGCGAGGCGCCCCACGTCTTCCTCGAGGTCTTCGAGCGCGAGCACTACTCGGCGACCCTCGACCGCCACCTCAAGCATCCGGTCCTTCAAATCGGCTACAACTACGAGGGGTTCACCGAAATCGGCGGGCTCGTCGTCCACCCGGACTTCCGCGGGCACGAGAAGCCCGGCAAGCAGCTCTCGTTCGTCCGCTTCCTCTACCTCGCGATGCACCGGGCGCGTTTTCTGGACCGCGTGCTCGCGGAGCTGATGCCGCCTCTGACGAGCGACGGCCGCAGCGTCCTGTGGGACGCCTTCGGGGCGCGGTTCACCGGCCTGTCGTACCCGGAGGCCGACAAGCTCTCGCGCCAGTCGAAGGAGTTCATCAAGGAGCTGTTCCCTCAAGGCGAAATCTACGTCGGGCTCCTGCCGCCGGCAGTGCAGAAGCTCATCGGCCGAGTAGGACCGGAAACGCAGGGCGTGAAGCGGATGCTGGAAGCGGCGGGCTTCAAGTACGACCACCGCATCGACCCGTTCGACGGCGGGCCGCACTACTCGGCGCCGACGGCGGACATCGTGCTGGTGCGGGAATACCGGCGGGCGAAAGTGATGCCGGAGGACCTGGAGCGCGCCTGGGACGAGCGGCTGGTCGGCGTCGAGCGGCCGAACGCGCGGCAGAAATTCCGCGCCGTGCGCACGCCTTGCCGCATCGACGACGACAAGGCGTACCTGCCCGCGCCGGCGAAGGAGCTGTTGCACCTGGAGCCGGGCGACCGCATCCACACGATTCCGTTCGCTTGAGACGGCTTCCATTCGTGCGAGGCTTTTCGATGGCATCGATTCGAGCGATGGGGGATTTCCTCGGCGGCCGGTTCGTCGTCCCGTCCGCGCCGACCGGCGTGATCGAGAAGACGAGCCCGGCCGACTTGGACGATCGGGTCGGCGCCTTTCCGGTGCAGCGCGATCACGTCGCGCAGGCGGTCGACGCGGCTCGGCGGGCGTTCGCCGGATGGAGGGCGACACCGCTTCAGGAGCGCGTCGCGGTCTTGAAGACGTTCGGACAGAAGCTGCTCGACCGGGAGGCGACCCTGGTCGAGGCGCTCGGCCGCGAGGTCGGGAAGCCCTCCTGGGAAGCGAAGACCGAGGTGCGCGCGCTGGCGGCGAAGATCGAGATCACGGTGAGCGAGGGGCTCGAGCTCGTGAAGGGCTTCTCGCTCGACGGTGGCAAGCTCGCCTGCCGCTTCGAGCCGCACGGCGTCCTGGCGGTTCTGGGGCCATTCAACTTCCCGCTCCACCTCCCGAACGGGCACCTCGTCCCCGCGCTCGCGACCGGCAACACCGTCGTCTTCAAGCCGAGCGAGGTCGCGCCGTGGTGCGCCCAGCTCTACGCCGAGGCCGCGCGCGACGCGGGGTTCCCGCCGGGCGTCGTCAACGTGGTGCAAGGCGGGGGACCCGAAGGGGAGCTGCTCGCCGGCCACGACGGCGTCGACGGCGTGCTCTTCACCGGCTCCTACGCGGTCGGCGTCCAGATTCTGCGGGCGAACGCCCACCGGCCGGGACGGATGCTCGCCCTCGAGCTCGGCGGGAAGAACACCGCCGTCGTCCTCGCCGACGCCCCGCTGGAGAAGACGCTCTACGACGTGCTCTTCAGCGCCATCGTCACCGCCGGCCAGCGGTGCACGGCGGTGAGCCGGGTGGTGGTGGAGCGACCGATTCTCGACCGCGTGGTGGATGGGCTCGTCCAGCGCGCGGGCGATTTCGCGGTCGGCCCTCCGGCGAGCCCGGGGGCGTTCTACGGGCCGTTGTCGACCGCGGCGGGCTACGAGAAGTTCCACGCGGCGCAAGCCGAGGCGAGCCGCGGCGGTGCCGAAGTGCTGCTTCCCAGCCGGCCGGTAGAGGGGCTCCCGAAGGGCTACTACGTGCGGCCGTCGATCCACCGGGTCCTCCGGCCGGATGCCGCGAGCCGCTACCAGAACGAGGAGATCTTCGGCCCCGACCTCGCCGTCTACGCGGCGGAGGACCTCGAAGAGGCGTGCCAAATCGCGAACGGGACCCGCTACGGGCTCGCCGCGGGCGTCTTCACCGCCGACCGCGCGAAGCTCGAGGCGTGCGCGTCGCGGCTGAAGACCGGCTGCCTCACCTGGAACGCGCCGACCGTCGGGTCGTCGAGCCGCCTGCCCTTCGGCGGGGTCAAGAACAGCGGGAACCATCGACCCGCGGCGCTCTTCTCGACCCGGTACTGCACCTATCCGGTGGCGCTGATGCAGGGCGATAGCGCTCTCGACCCCTCCGAGCTGCCGCCGGGGGTGCGCTGGACGCCGGGCCGAGTTTAGGCTAGCAGCAGCGCTACAGGATTCCGCCCAGGTCGACGAGCCGCTTGCGCAAGGCTTCCGGCCGGCCCAACCGCTCGAAGCACAGCGCGAGGAACCGGCGCGGCATCGCGTCGTAGAAGTCGGGCAGGGCGACCTTCTCGGTGGCCGGCGGCTCGAGGCTGGCCGCGGCGACGAAGCAGGGCCAGGCCCGGTCCCACAAGGCTTGCTCGTAGAACAAGAAGCCCATCATGCAGTAGGCCTCGCCGCGACGGCCGTCGAGCTGGATGGCCTCGGCGCACCAGCGGAGCCCTTCCTGGTAGCGCTCCTGGGCCTTGAGCGCGTCGGCGAGCTTCATCATCACCCAGTAGCGCTCGCCCACGTCCTCGGTGGGAGCGCGCCGCGCGAGGTACGACTCGAAGACCGCCGAGGCTTGCGCCGGCCGGCCGTGGTCGAGCAGCTCCGATCCGTAGAGATAGAGCAGCCGCAGGTCGGAGGCGCTCTCGTGCCAGCGCTCGAGGATCTTCAGGTTCCGATCCTTCTTTCGCAGGAGGTTGTCGGGATGGGCGGCGTGCTCGACGACCGGCTCGGATTGGACGACGAAGCGGCCGGCGGGCACCGTGATCACCTCGTGCACCGGCGCCGTCCAGCGAAACCCGGCGCTGCGGCGCAGGATGCGCTCGCGGCTCATCACGATTCGGCCCGCGCGATAGGGAAGGCAGACGGCGTCGATGTCCTTTCGGCAGAGCACCGTCTCCTTCAGGTCGCCCAGGCCCGTCCGGGCCGCCTCCGAAAGGGTGTCGTCGGCGTCCAGCCAGATGATCCAATCCTGGGTGCACTGCGCGAAGGCGAAGTTGCGCGCGGCGGAGAAGTCGTCGACCCAGGCGAAGTGGAAGACCCTCGCGCCGCAGCGCTGGGCGATGCCGACGGTGTCGTCCGTCGAGCCGGTGTCCACGACCACGAGCTCGTCGCAGAACGTCCGGGCGCTATCGAGGATGCGTTCGAGCGTCCGTGCTTCGTCCTTGACGATCATGGCCAGCGACAAGGTCTGCATGTGAGGCGCTCGAGCGGGGCGAAAGAGCTGCCCGTTGGGCCCATGCTAGACCGTTCCCCGTGCGCCTCTCGCCCGGACGTCCGATCCGACCGATCGGTCGGATCGGTCCGATCGGACATCGCCCCCCGCGGCCCGAAGAGCCGGGGCCGGCGCCTTGTGCTAGAAGCCTCGCGCCGCCGTGGATCCGGCGCATTCCAAGGAGGGAGCGAGGATGTTCTTCAAGGCGACGACGACCCTCTTCGACACCCAGCTCGACCTGCTCGCGCAGAAAGTGGTGGCGGCGGCCGAAGGGGTGCGGGAGCTCATCGAGCATCCCGAGGCGGCGGCCGAGCACGCCAAGGCCGTGGGCGACCTCGAGCACGGCGCCGACCGGATCGTTCGGGACACGGTAGCGCTGCAGACCTCCAGCCTGGGTTCCGTCGAGCGCGCGGACCTGCTCACCCTCCTCGAGAAGGTGGACGACATCGTCGACGGCGCCGATTCCGCCGCCCAGCGCGCCTGGCTCCACCAGGTCGGCCAGGCGACCGAGGAGGCGCGCGCGATGGGCCAGGTCTTCGTCGACGCGGCCAAGGGCATCCAGCGGCTGATTTCGATGCTCCGCCGGATGCGCGAGTCGCACGAGGTGCTGGACATCTGCCTGGAAATCGACCGCCTCGAACGGCGCGGCGACGAGCTCTACCGCGGCGCGATGCTGGCCTTGTTCTCCGGCCGCTACGACGCGCTCCACATCGCCCGCTGGAAGGACGTCTACGAGCGGCTGGAAAGCGCGATCAACAAGTGCGAGGACGTGGCGAAGCTCGTCGAGAGCCTGGTCCAGGCCATCGCCTGAAGGGAGCGGCACCCCTCATGCCGACCGACCTCTACGACCCGAGCGGGGAGCACGCGCTGCTGCGCAAGACCGTCCGCGATTTCGTCCGGCAAGAGGTGGAGCCGCAGGCGCTCGAGCACGACCGGACGGAGACCTTCAACCTTCCCCTCTTTCGCCGGCTGGGGGAGCTCGGCCTCCTGGGCATCACGGTGCCGGCGGAGGACGGCGGGGCCGGCCTCGACGCCGTCGCCGCGGTAATCGCCCACGAGGAGCTGTCCTACTCCGACCCGGGCTTCGCGCTCGCCTATCTGGCGCACGCGATGCTCTTCGTCAATAATTTCTATCAGAACAGCAACGCCGAGCAGCGCGCGCGCCTCCTCCCCAAGGTGCTGACCGGCGAGCACGTGGCCGGGATGGCGTTGAGCGAGCCCGGCGCCGGCACCGACGTCCTCGGGATGACCACCCGCGCGACCCGCGCCGGCGACGGCTACCTCCTCGACGGCCGCAAGATGTGGATCACCAACGGCTGCGTGGACGAGCACACCCTGGGCGACGTCTTCCTGGTCTACGCGAAGACCGGCGAGAAGCAGGTCAGCTCGTTCGTCGTCGAGAAGGGGATGCCCGGGTTCTCGCTCGGCCAGAAGATCCGCGACAAGACCGGGATGCGCGCCTCGGGGACGGCAGAGCTCCTCTTCGACGGCTGCGCCGTCCCCCTGCGAAACCGCTTGGGCGAAGAGGGAGCGTCGCTCATCCACATGATGCGCAACCTGGAAATCGAGCGGGTGACCCTGGGCGCGATGAGCCTGGGCCTCGCCCGAAGGTGCGTCGACGTGATGGTCCGCTACGCCACCGAGCGCGCCGCGTTCGGCCAGCCCCTCGCGTCGTTCGGCCAGATTCAGCGGCACATCGGCGAGAGCTACGCCAAGCTCGCGGCCGCCCGGGCGCTGACCTACGACGTCGCCGGCCGGATGGCGCTCGACCGCCCCGGGCACCGCGCCGAGTCCGACGCGGTCAAGCTCTTCGCCTCCACGATGGGCAAGGAGGTCGCCGACGCCGCGATGCAGGTGCTGGGCGGCTACGGCTACGTCGGGGAGTACGTGGTCGAGCGCCTGTGGCGGGACGCGAAGCTGCTCGAAATCGGCGGCGGGACCGTGGAAGCGCACCAGAAGAACATCACCCGCGACCTGACCCGCGAGCTGGTGTAGGGCGGCGATGCGGCCGGGCGCCGATGCGCGGATGCGCCGGTTCTCATCGGCCACACCCTTGAGCGGCGCGCCGTCTGCCTGGCTACACCGCCTCAGCCGGGTCGGCGTAGAGTTGGCGCGATCATGAGCTCCAAGCGTCTTGTCCCTCTCCTCCTGCTGGCGCTCGCCACCTGCGTGAGCGTCGTCGGGCCCGACCAGGTCAACGTCGAGGTCGTGGTGAAGTCGATTCCGAAAGGGACCGCCTCCGTCGACGTCGAGCTGACGAGCGGCGCCTCCATCATCGACAAGTACCCGGCGCTCTCGGCGGGCGACGTGGACGTCTTCTTCGCCAACGTCGCGCCCGGTCCCATCGACATCCTCACCCAGGCGTTCGACGCCGGCGGCACGGTGCTCGCGAGCGCGGATCCCATCCACGCGACGGCGACCCGCTCCCGCCAGACCTTCGTCGAGGTGCTCCGGACGGGCCCGCCGCCGTGCTCCGGCTACGACAGCCAGGGCTTCTCCTGCCGCACGACGCTGACCACGCTCTCCTTCCCCGCGGCGCGCCTGGTGCCGCTGGGAACCACCCAGCACCCAGCGGTGCTCGTCGTGGCCTCCGGGAGCCCTGCCGCCGCCCGGCTGGCCATCGGGAGTGGGAATCCGCTGGCGGTCACCGGCAACGTCTTCTCCGCCGGGATCGTGGTCGCGCCCGACGCGATGAGCGCGCTCGTGCCCAGCGTGGTGGACCAGAAGGGCACGAGCGGCTTGAGCCTCGTGCGCATCAGCCAGAGCCCGCCGGTGGCGGCTCTTTCGGCGCGCGCCCGGCCGGGCGAATTCGGCTTCTTGAAAGACGGAACGGCGTGGATCGTCGACCGCTCGAAAGCGGATGGCACGACGCGGCTGGTGGTGGTCGCGCCGGACACGATGTCGCCGCTCGACCTCGGGAACAACCCGCCGCCCAACCCCGGCGACGGGGGAACGGTGGCCGACGGCGGCTCCACCGATGGCGGCTCGATCGACGGAGGCACGGGTGACGGCGGTTCGCCGAGCGACAGCGATGCCGGGCAGCCGGGCATCTCGGACGGCGGCATTCCTCCCGGCATCCCGCCCGGCGCTCCGCCTCTCGACACCGACGGCGGCTCGGCGTCCGACGATGGCGGCTCGATCGCCGACGCCGGCGCTTCCGACGATGGCGGATCGATCGCCGACGCGGGCGTCACGCCGGAGGGCGACGGCGGCACCGGCGCCGACGGCGGAACCGCGGACGGCGGCGTGCCCAATCCGTTCCCCTGCGCCGGACCGATTCGCGGACCGATTGCCCTCGCGGCCGACTCGAGCGTCGCCGCCTTCGAGTCGGCCACCTCGCGCGTCATCTCCCTGGGCCTGCGGGGAAGCTGCACGGCGGCAGCGCTCCCGGATTCCATCACCGGCGAAGCGGGGAGCTGGAGCGCGACGCCGGACCTCTCCTTCGTCGCGGTCGCGGCGACCTCCACCGACGGCACGCCGGACTCGGTGACGCGCTGGGCGGCCGACGGTCAGACGCCCACCACCTGGTCGTTGACCTCGCCGGTCGACGGAGCGACAGCGGTCCTGCCTGACGGCACCGTTTTCGCCTCCACCGGCGACGGCATCTACGCGATGGACAAGCCCGCCGGGGCGCCGGCGAAGGTCGGCGTGCTTCCCGGCAATCAGGTGTCCGTGTTCGACGTGCGCCAGACCCTGGACGGCACCCCGGTGGTCTACGCGGCCAACCAGAGCGGCTCCGTCGGCATCAAGATCGCGCCGGCGAGCGCGTTCCTCGTTGCCGACAGCGCGATCGATTGGAAGAGCCGCCTCGTCGGTCCCGACGGTTCGATGCTGGCCTGGGAGACGGGACAGCCCGGCGTCTTCCCGGGCGCCTGGTTCTTCGACGCGACGCCGGGAACCGTCACCCGGCTGCGCACCGGCTCGGCGGGCGACGCGCGGGTCTGGCCCCGGGCGAGCGGCATCGACTACGTCTACGGGAGCAGCGGAGAGCTGTACGACGCACGCACCGGGAACGGGCTGGCCCAGGCGCTGACCGGTCTCTCCTGGGACGCCTGCGCGACCGGCCTCGCCTACATCGAGCCGAGCGGGGCTTCGGCTCCGTACCTGCTGACCGGAAGCTCTTCGGCAAGCCCCATCGCCTTGTCCGCCGCCGGCGCGACCGCCATCGCCTGCGACCCGAGCGACCCTGGTCAGTTCTGGGTCGCCTTCGAGGACGGCACGCTCGCCCGCATCGGCCTGCCCGAGGGAGCCCAGTGATGGCCCGCGCCGCGCTCCTCGTCCTCTTGTTCCTGCCCGCGGCCGCCCTCGCGAAGGACACGACCCCGCCGGACATCTCGCTCGAGCCGGTGCAGGTGAAGCCGGGGGGAGCGGTGGTGGTTTCGGCGCGCATCGTCGACCCGTCGGGCGTCTTCTCGCCGACCGTCTACTGGCGCGGCGTCGGTCACACCGAATTCCAGAGCGTGCCGATGACCGCGCAAGGGAGCATTTTCAGCGCGCTGCTTCGTCCGGCCCCGGGCGCGAGCGCGGTCCAGTACTTCATCGAGGCCTACGACGACCAGGGCAACGGTCCGGCGCGCATCGGCCAGCCGACGCAGCCCATCGTGCTCGATCTGACCGCCTTCGCCTCCCGCGCGTCGCCGGTCCCGCCGCCGAGCTCGGTGCCCGGCGCGACGCCCGTGCCGCCGGCCACCTCGGTGCCGCCCGCGACGACGGTCCCGCCGACGTCGGTGCCCGCGTCGACCCCGGTGCCACCCTCGACGAAGGCTCCGAACCCGACTGCGGTGCCGCCCGCGACCTCGGTTCCGGGCTCGACGCCGGGGCCGGCAGACTGGACGCACACGTTGAATCCGCCCGAGCCGCAGGCGTGGAAGCTGCCGACGGGCATCGGCGCGGCGGTGGTGGGGGTGGGCCTGGTGGTCGGCGGGCTCGTGCTGCTGATGCAGGCGCGCCAGGACGCGAGCACCTTCAACACCCAGTTCGCGAAGACGGGCAGCTACAGCGACAGCCGAAGCCAGTCGATTTCCACCCGGCAAGCGGCGGGGGTCGGGCTGACCGCGGGCGGCGTCGTGCTCGCCGGTGCCGGAGCCGGACTGCTGGCGGTGCGGTTCTGACGCGAATGGCTTGCCGGTCGGCCTGACGAGGCCCGCGGACAACGCCGCTCCTCCTTCGACCGCGCCCGGCGCGGGGCGGAACGATCTCGGCCTGATGCTGGTCGGCTGGCCACTGCTGTCCAAGACGAATTCTCGCTGGCCATCTCCGCTCATCGAACGGTGGAGGTCTCCCGTGGAGACCGACGGACGGCTCCTCGTCGGCCGGACTCGAAGGACGAGGAGATGGCCCTTCCAGGCGCCCGTCGTTCGAGTCCGCTCGCGAGGAGCGCTCGCTCCGGCGGGACGAGCGGTTCGGTCAATGCGTTCCGGTTGGCGCACTTCCCCGGCGTCCGATCCGTGGCACAGGTGTCCTCGCCCGTGAAAGTCACGTTGGTTACACGGACGTCGACGCGCGTGCCACGAGATTCCGATGCGGCGCAGACGCCTGCGGCCGAGGCAAATGTGTCGACCGGATAGGCATGGTTCGGTCAATGCGTTCCGGAATCTGTCTTGGAAAGGGGCTCTCCGACAGAATCTATGCGTGTTGCGGACGAGACGAGGAAGCCGGACACGTGAGTGTCCGGGTGCAGGCACGGCGTTCACCGATCGCCAGAACTGCACCTCGATATCTTCCGTCAGGCGGCAAGACGGTTAGAGAGCGGTGAACGGCACTGCCCAACCCGACACTCACGTGTCCGGCTCCAAGAGCGGCGCTTTCCACGCACAGATTCTGTTGGGGAGCCTGGAAAGGAGTGACGCTCGGGTCCGGATTCCTCTCGGCAGGCCGCGCCCTACCGCGTCAGCGACCGTGCGCGCAAGCCGCTGTAGACTCTCAAAACCTTTCCCCCCCTGAGCCGGGGATTTCTCAAAACTTTCCCCCCCGGACTTCCAAAACTTTCCCCCCTTGCGTGACGCCGGGAAGCTGGTCCACGGGAGCGGTCATGGAGACC
>JAJYLH010000062.1 GCA_021787845.1 Myxococcales bacterium
TCCGGCTGAACGTGTGCATGTCTTTCATGTACACCGGCCCTGCCCCAAACGCCAGGAAATAACGCCCACCAGCCGCCCAGCTCTCCTCCCGGATGCGAAACTAGGGCTAGGATAGCAATGAAGGCTGACGAACGGCTCGGGAGGAGCGGGCTCCGCGGTGCTCGGCCACCCGCGCTTCAGCGTCTCGGCGGCAATGGAATCGGCCCTTCGAGGGGGCCGTCGAGCTCGAGGGTGAAGAAGCTCGGCGTACCGACTTGCAGCCGGCCGATCTTGACGAAGGTCCACCCGAGCAGGAGATCGGTTCGCCCTGGCTCCACGGCGACAATCGGATCGCACAGGTGCGACACCGGGTCGAGCGCGCTCTGCCCACCCCGGCCGTAGTCGAGCAGGAGCCCCGCGCAACGCCCGCCCGGGATGGCCTCGCCCGGCACGTCACGCACCAGGAAGTGCCCGAACGTCCTGGCCTCACCGGTGCGCCGCCGCATCGGGCGGCTCTTGGCCTCGACGCCGTCCTGCTCGAGCCGCACGTTCCAGCCCCGCAGCACCTCCCCGTCGCGGTGGAACGCCTTCTGGAAGGTCTTCCACAGCAGTCGGTCCGCGATCGCCGGGAGCCCGAGGCTGGTTCCGCGGTAGACCTTCTCGTCGAGGGCGTGCGGGTCGATGTGGTGGCCGCTGTTCAACCGATCGGCGAGCGCTCGCCGGTCGAGCGACCAGAAATCGCGAGCGGTGAGCATGGCGCCTCCCACGCGGATCCCCGCGCCCCCGCCCGTCCGCGGAAGCTCTACCGCCAGACCGCCCGAAACGTCAACCGGGATGGGATGCATCGGACCGGTCGGTCGGCTCGCCGGTCGGGCGTGCACCGGCCCGGCGGCGACCTATCTTCCGCGAGCCGCCGGCATGTCGCCTGGAGGCCTCACGAGGAGCGGAAGATGAGCGAAGAGAACGCGCGGTTCGTCTGGTTCGACCTGATGACGACGGACGTCAAGGGGGCAGAGTCCTTCTACACCGACATCATCGGCTGGAAGGCCGCGACCTGGCAGGAGGGCCACTACGACCTGTGGAAAGCCGGCGACGAGGACGTCGGCGGGGTGATGCCGCTCGACGACCAGGCCCGCGCGGCCGGCGCGCCGCCGCAGTGGCTCGCCTACATCGCGACCCGCGACGTCGACGCCACCGTGCAAAAGGCGAAGAAGCTCGGCGGCAAGGTCCTCGCGCCGCCCACCGACATCCCCAACGTCGGCCGCTACGCGATGCTCGCCGACCCCCAGGGCGCCTCCTTCGGCGTCTTCCAGGCCCGCCACCTGCCCGCGCCCGAAGACGCGGCGAAGCCCGGCCACTTCGGCTGGGCCGAGCTCAACACCACCGACTGGAAGGCCGCCTGGAAGTTCTACTCCGACCTCTTCGGCTGGAAGCACACGACCTCGATGGACATGGGGCCGGACCACGGCGAGTACTTCATGTTCGGCCTCGACGAGAAGCAGGCGTTCGGCGGGATGTCCAACTCCGCCAGCGTGATGCACGCCCGGCCGCACTGGCTGCACTACGTCAACGTCAAGAACGCCGACGAGACCGCGAAGCGGGTGACCGAGAAGGGCGGCCAGGGGCTCCAAGGCCCGATGGACGTGCCCGGCGGCGGCCGCATCGCCCAGTGCCTCGACCCGCAGGGCGCCCGCTTCGCCGTCTTCTCTCCGACCACCCAGCGGTAGGACGGGTGGAGCGACAGCGGAGCCCATCGGGCGGCCATCGGTCTCAAACGATGGGCTCCGCTCCGCTTCGGGAGCCGTGGCACAGGCGTCCTCGCCTGTGGAGGCCTTTGTTGGTTTCCACGGGCGGGGACGCCCGTGCCACGTGTTCATCTGCGGTCCGCGGCCCCTGCGGGCGCTTGACCGGTCGAGGCTCTTCGCGGGATCCTTCCCGCCGGAATCTGACGAGGAGGCATCCCGATGAGGCTCTTGAGCGAAAGCTTCTCCGACGGCGGCCCGATTCCCGCGCGCTGCGCCCTCGGCAAGCCGCACCCGACCGACCACTTCACCTTCAGCGACAACCTGAGCCCCCACCTCGCCTGGGAGGGGGTCCCCGAGGGGGCGAAATCGCTGGTGCTCCTATTGGCCGACGTCGACGTGCCGACCAGGCCCGACGACGTGAACCAGGAAGGCCGGACGGTGCCCTACGAGCTGCCCCGGGGCGAGTTCTTCCACTGGGTGCTGGTCGACCTCTCCCCGAAGACCCGGTCGCTCGCCGAGGGCGCCTTCTCCCGCGGCGTCACGAAGAAGGGCAAGAGCGGTCCCGCGGGGCCGCAGGGCACCCGCCAGGGGTTGAACGACTACACCGGCTGGTTCGCCGGCAACCCCGACCTGGGCGGCACCTGGTTCGGCTACGACGGCCCCGGCCCGCCCTGGAACGACGAGCGGCTGCACCACTACCACTTCGAGCTTCTCGCGCTCGACGTCGACCGCTGCCCGGTCGAGGGGAGCTTTACCGGTCCTCGGGTCCGCGCGGCCGTCGCCGGCCACATCGCCGCCCGCGCGACCCTGGTCGGCACCTACGCCATCTACCCGCGCGCCCGGTAGAGCGGCTCGACGCGGCCCACCGGCGCTTGGCGCTAGCTAAGGGTGCGGGGACGCGAGCCAGAAGAACAAGAACGCCAGCGCCAGGACGAGGAGGCCGGAGAGCATCATCGTCGGCACCGACGGGCCGAGGGTGTTCACGCGCTCGCGTTCCTTCGGGGTCATCGCTCGCCTCCGCCGCGCCATCGGCGCCCGCCAACGTTTCGATGCCCGTCCTCGGCCGGGGTCGCGACGAGGACGAAGCGAGCCTTCGGTTCGGGGCCTCGCCGACCCGGATCGCCTTCGCGTCTTCCCTCCGACGGGCGACCGGGGTATCCTCACGCCCCGCGGCGGAGAATAAGCGCAGCGTCTCATCATCCGGGAGCCCGCCCCAGCCGCTCGATCGGAGGCCAAGCGTGCACGTGACGAAGTGGGCACTTCTCGGGGCGCTCGTCGCGACCGGGCTCGGGAGCAGGAGCGCTAAAGCTCAGGCCGACACCACGCCGCCGGCCATCACCCCGGAGCCGGTCGCCGTGCCGGCGCCGGGAAAGCCCCTGGTCGTCACCTGCGACATCACCGACCAGTCGGGCATCTTCGCGCCGCTCGTCTACTGGCGTCCCTTCGGCTGGAGCCAGTTCGCCCAGGCGGAGCTGAAGAACGTCGGGGGCGCGCTCTTCAAGGCCACGATACCGCTGCCGCCCGGCACGAGCGGTGTCGAGTATTACCTGGAGGCGTACGACACCCAGGGCAACGGGCCCGCCTGGGTCGGGAGCCCGACGGCACCGCTCAAGGTGAGCCTCGCGTCCTCGGCGCCGGTGGCGCCCCCGCCGCCGGTGCCGCCCCCGCCGGTCACCTTCGCGCCCTCCCGCCCGTCCGCCCCCCCGCGCGCGCCCCCGACCACGCCCTTGTTGCGACCCGTGCGACCGCCGGCGAGTGCGGCCGCGTCCGCGCGCGCCCGCCCCTCCCCCGTGCTGCCGATCGCCCTCGTCAGCGTCGGCGGCGTCGGGGTGATCACCGGGGTCGTGTTCGGGATGATGGCCTCGAGCGACGACAGCACTTTCAAGACGACCTACGACCCGGTCCAGCGGCCGAAGCTGGAGAGCTCGATTCACGCGGAAGCGCTGGGAGCGGACATCTCGGTCGGGGTGGGGGTGGTCGCGGCGGCGGTGGGCACCACCCTGCTCTTCCTCGAGCGGCCGGCAGCGCCGGAGGACAGCGACGAGCAGCACCTCGTCCTCGTCCCGACCTTCAACGGCGTGCTCGCCGAAGGGAGCTTCTGATGCGTCACCTGACGGTGCTCCTCCTGCTCACGGTGGGTTGCAGCCTCGCCTACTCGAACCTGAGCGACTGCAAGACCGACCAGGACTGCCAGAAGGTGCGGGCGGATCTGGTCTGCGACACGACGCACGACCTGTGCGTGCAGAAGGCGTGCACGACGGACAGCGACTGCGCTTCCGTGGGGTCGAACATCGTCTGCGACCCGAGCTCGAAGCTGTGCGTCGTCGGCAAGAACCCGACCTGCAAGAACGGGTGCCAGAACACCGGCGCCTCCGAGTGCGTCGACAACAGCGGCACGCCGGCGGTCCACACCTGCCAGACCCAGGCGAACGGCTGCCTCGGCTGGAGCGCGCCTCAGAATTGTCCGAGCGGCCAGACGTGCGCCAGCGGGCAGTGCGGTTGCGCCAGCACTTGCCCCAAGGGCGCGACCCAGTGCAACCAGGACGGCAGCGGTTTCGAGACCTGCCAGACGCAGGCGGACGGCTGCCTCGGTTGGAGCACCGCGCAAGCTTGTCCTGGAGGCCAGACGTGCTCGAGCGGCCGGTGCGCGAGCACCTGCACCGACGCGTGCGCGGCGAACGCGACGCAGTGCTCGTCGGACGCGAGCGGGGTCGAGACCTGCGCCCAGCAATCGAACGGCTGCCTCGGGTGGAGCGCGGCGGTGGCGTGCGACAGCGGCAAGACCTGCTCGGGCGGCCAATGCAAGACGACCTGCACGAACGTGTGCACCAAGGACGCGACCCGGTGCGCGCCGGATGGCGCGGAGATCCAGACGTGCAACCTCCAGGCGAACGGGTGCACCGACTGGAGCGCGGCGGTGGCGTGCCCGGCGGGGCAGACGTGCTCGAACGGCCAGTGCGCGACCACGTGCACCAACGTCTGCACTCAGAATGGGACCCGGTGCGCGCCCGATGGCTCGGGGATCCAGACGTGCAGCGTCCAGGCGAACGGCTGCACCGACTGGAGCGCGTCGGTGGCGTGTCCGCAAGGTCAGGCGTGCTCGAACAACCAGTGCGCGCCCACCTGCACGAACGGCTGCGCCACGGCCGGCGCGAAGCAGTGCACGACGGATGGCACCGGTGTCGAGGCCTGTCAGACGCAGGCGAACGGGTGCCTCGGCTGGAGCGCCGCGCAGGCGTGTCCGTCCGGCCAGACGTGCACGAACAACCAGTGCGCTTGCCCCACCGTCTGCACGAGCGGCGGCAAGACGCAGTGCTCGGGAACCGAAGTCGAGACCTGCGTGACCCAGGCGAACGGGTGCCTCGGCTGGAGCGCGGCAACGGTGTGTCCGTCTGGCCAGACGTGCACCGGCAGCGCTTGCGCCTGCCAGAACAACTGCAACCATAACGGCGATGCGCAATGCACGACCGACGGCTCCGGTTACGAGATCTGCATGCCTGATTCGAACGGGTGCCTCAACTGGAGCTCGGCGCAGAACTGCGCGACCGGCAAGACGTGCCAGAGCGGCCAGTGTGTCTGCCCCACCGTCTGCGCCGCGAACACGACACAGTGCTCCGGGACCGACATCGAGACCTGCGAGACGCAGTCGACCGGTTGCCTCGGCTGGAGCGCGCCGGCGGCGTGCCCGAGCGGCGATACCTGCCAGACCAACCAGTGCGCCTGCACCAACGCCTGCACGACCGCGGGCGCGAGTCAGTGCTCGTCGGACTCGAGCGGGATCGAGACCTGCGCGACGCAGTCGAACGGCTGCCTCGGCTGGAACGACACGGCCTGCGGGCCCCAAGAGACGTGCCTTGCGAGATGCCCCATCGGGTCGCCCTGCCCCCGGTGCATCTGCAGCCTCGGCTGGGCCAACTGCGATGGCATTGCGTCCAACGGGTGCGAGACAAACCTCAAGACCGACGGCGCGAATTGTGGGTCGTGCGGCCATTCGTGCGGGGGCGGCGCGTGCAGCAACGGCCAGTGCCAACCGGTCACGCTAGCGAGCAGCGTGAACCAGCCGGTGTCGATCGCGGTCAACGGCAGCGGCGTCTTCTGGCTAGGCAATATCATCCGGCCCATCATCAACCACCCGCCCGATTACGGCAGCGCGCTGGAAACGGCGAACGGCTCCGGCAACATCACGCTGCTCTACGCGTGGTTTCCCACTTCGAATTCTCCCCCCATCGCGCTCGCCGTCGACTCGGCGTACGCCTACTGGTTGGTCGGAGGTGGCGAAATCGGAAAGTCACCGCTGGTCACGGGCGGATCTGTGAAATCCCTCGTCGCGAGCATCGCCGGCACCCCCAGCGCAATCGCGGTCGACTCGAGCCACGTCTACTGGACGACCAACGTCGACGCGACCGCGCCCGCTTCAGGCAACGCCGTTGAGATGTCGAGTCTCGATGGAAGCTCGGTGACCACTTTGTGGGGATATTATCCCTGCATTGGCGTGACGGCTTCCGGAGGCGACGCGTACGTCACCACCGTCAACCCGGACCGGGTGGTGCAGGAGGCGTCTGGGAAGAACAATTTGGTCGCAAACACGGTCCAGCCTCGGGCGATCACCAGCAATGGCACGGACCTGTTCTGGACCAGCGACTCGGGTGCCATCTATGAGCAGCCGATAAGCTTCAGCAGCTACACGCCGACGAAGATCGTCTCGGGCCTCACCAAGCCGGTGGCCCTCGCGGCCGACGCCACGTCGGTCGTCTGGGTCGACGAGAGCGCGGGAACGGTCGGCTCCTACGACCTCGCGTCAGCCACGACCACCACCCTGGCGACCGGGCAGGTCAGCCCCGATTCGATCGCGCTCGACAGCAAGTTCGTCTACTGGTCCAACCTGGGCAGCGGCACTGGAACGGGCAGCATCATGAAGGTGGCCCGCTAGCGGCGAAGTCGCGAGAAGCCGCCCGCGCGGGTCGCCGACGATCACCGGCGCGTGCCTGGGGGGAGGCCGAATCGTCCATGCCTATCCGGCTGACACACTTGCCCCAATGTTGGAGCCGGACACGTCAGTGTCCGGGTGCAGACGACACGATCGAATCGTCGTTCGGGCCAGCAGACAGTCGCCACAAACGGCCCGCGGCCGTGCATGAACCCGGACACTGACGTGTCCGGCTCCAAGTCCGGCTCCGAGTGCGTCAACCGGATAGGCATGGAATCGTCCGGGGCAGGAAGCCTTCCCCGCGCGGTTCGGCCGGGGTAGGCTCCCGCGCATGGCGGCAGCAGCGATGGCATCGACCCTCCGGGGTCCCCTGGCCGCCCGCCGGGAGGCAATCATGCGCGCACCGAGAGCGGCCTTCATCATGGCGCTTTGCGCGGCGATGCTGGGGGGCAGGAGCGCTCAGGCTCAGGCCGACACCGCGCCGCCGGCCATCACCCCGCAGCCGGTCGCCGCGCCCACCCCGGGTCAGCCGCTGGTGGTCACCTGCGACATCACCGACCGGTCCGGCATCTTCGCGCCGCTCGTCTACTGGCGCCTCGCCGGCACGACCCAGTTCGCCCAGGCGGAGCTGAAGAACGTCGGCGGCTCGCACTTCAAGGCCACGATACCGCTGCCGCCCGGCGCTAGCGGTGTCGAGTACTACCTCGAGGCGTACGACAGCGAGGGCAACGGGCCGACCTGGGTCGGGAGCCCAACGGCACCGCTCGAGGTGGCCATCGCGGCGCCGCCGGTCGCGGTCGCGCCGTCGCACGAGGCCGCCTCCCCCACGAACCCCGCCGCGCCCGGTCCCCCGCTCGTCTCCTTGCGCGCGCCCGCGCACCCCTCCCCCGTGCTGCCGATTGCGCTCGTCAGCGCCGGCGGCGTGGCGGTGATCTGCGGCATCGTCCTCGGGGCGACTGCCTCCAAGAACTACGACTCCTTCAAGACGACGTTCGACCCCGAAGAGCGGCCGAACCTCCAGAGCTCGATTCGCGGCGAGTCGCTGGGCGCGGACATCTCCTTCGGCGCGGGCGTGGTCGCGGCGGCGGCGGGAGCGACCCTGTTCTTCCTGCGCCGGCCGGGAGCGCCAGAGGACAGCGACACGCAGCACCTGGTCCTCGTACCCTCCGTCAACGGCGTCTTCGCCGAAGGGAGCTTCTGATGCGTCGCCTCACGGTGCTGCTGGTGCTCATGGCGATGGGCTGCAGCTACGACCTGAACGACTGCAAGACCGACCAGGACTGCCGGAAGGTGCGGGCGGATCTCGTCTGCGACACCGCGCACGACCTGTGCGTGCAGAAGGCGTGCATGACGGACAGCGACTGCGCTTCCGTGGGGTCGAACATCGTCTGCGACCAGAAGTCGAAGCGGTGCGTGGTGAGCGAGAACCCGACCTGCCAGAACGGGTGCTCGGCCGCGGGCGACCGGCGGTGCGATCCCAACGGCGCGGGGGTCGAGACCTGCGCCCAGCAATCGAACGGCTGTCTCGAGTGGAGCGCGCCAGTGGCGTGCCCTTCGGGTCAGACGTGCTCGAACGGCCAGTGCTCCGGCGGCTGCGCCAACGCCTGCTCGACGGCGGGCCAGCCGCAGTGCTCGCCGGACGGCAGCGGTGTCGAGACCTGCGCGCAGCAATCGGACGGCTGCCTCGGCTGGAGCGCGCCGGTGGCGTGCCCGAGCGGCCATACGTGCTCGAACGGCCAGTGCTCCGGCGGCTGCACCAACGCCTGCTCGACGGAGGGCCAAGCGCAGTGCTCGCCGGACGGCAGCGGTGTCGAGACCTGCGCGCAGCAATCGGACGGCTGCCTCGGCTGGAGCGCCGCACACTCCTGCGGGGGAAGCGTCTGCCAGCAGGGCTTGTGCCGACCGATAGCGCTGGCGGGCTCCGTCGACCGGCCCGTCTCCATCGCGGTCAACTCGAGCGGCGTCTACTGGGTGAGCCACGATTCCGGCGGAGCGTTGGAGACCCCCGACGCCTCCGGCGTCGCGCGGGTGCTCGCCACCTTCGCGAGCGGCCCCATCGCCCTCGCCCTCGACCAGAACAACGCCTACTGGCTGGTCGGCGCCGGCGAGATCGTCAAGGCCCCGCTGGCGGTGGCGGGAACCACCGCCTCGGCCGTCGTCGGCTCGATCGGAGGGTCTCCCAGCTCCATCGCCGTCGACGCGAACCACATCTTCTGGGTGAATGCCGCGCCCACCGGGACCGGCAATGGCAACGCGGTCGAAGTGTCGGACCTGAACGGCGGCTCGGTCGCGGCTCTCTGGTCGCCGACGACCTACCCCTGCCTGGGTGTGACCCTGGCGGGGGGCAACGCGTTCTTCACCACCACCAACCCGGACCGGGTGTCGGAGGTCTCGCCAGACCCGTCCAGCCCGACGAACCTCGTGGTCGACACGGTGCAGCCGCGCGCCATCACGAGCGACGGGACGGACCTGTTCTGGACCAGCGACTCGGGCGCGATCTACGAGGAACCGGTCAGCGGCCGGAGCAACACCCCCACCGAAACGAAGATCGTCTCCGATGCTGGCGCCCCGGTCGCCATCGCAGCCGACGGCGCGTCCGTGGTCTGGGTCGATCGAAACGCCGGGACCGTCAGCGAATACGATCGCGCCGCCAGCACGACGACCACTCTGGCGACCGGGCAGGCCGGCCCGAACTCGGTCGCGCTCGACAGCTCGTTCGTCTACTGGTCCAATGGCGGCAGCAGCAACGGGACGGGCTCGATCATGAAGCTCGCTCGCTGAGCCGCCGGAAGAGAACAGGTGTGCAAGTCACGGAGCCCGCAACCGCTCACCCTGAACGACTAACCCGAAGAATCTTGTCGCCACGCGCAGATTCTCGACGCGGCGCGCCAACGAGTAGGGTGGGTGGAGCGGCAGCAGAGCTCATCGTCGCCAGCGATCGCCCAGTTGATGGGCTCCGCTCCGCTTCACCCATCGTACCGCTTGGGTTGCGGGCGATAGCCCCGCGCTAGGCGCAATCGAAGGGCGAGCGGTCCTCGTCTTCCGGCCCATCCTTCGACTGCGCTCAGGATGAGCGGGAACGACGAGGCCGCGAACTTGCTCAGGCAATTCCTTTCCGGCGCGTGACCCGCGGCGACGGAGGTCCGCCGCGCGCCCCGGTTGGGCAGGACCGGTTCCGGGGAGCGTCGCGGCGGGCAGTCGCGCTCGGGGCGGAGGACACCGCTCGGCGCACCTCGCCGCCTCTTCTGCTGCGGGGCGAAGTTCGCTCGCCGGCCTTTGCGACCGGTGCCTTGACCGCGCCCGCGGATCGCGGCGAAGATGACCGCTCTTCCCTCGCGGCCGGTGCCAGCATCGACCGCGGGGTCGGAGGCGAGGTGTCGATGCGGGTCGCAAGCGGCCTCTTGGCGGTGATGGCGTGCGGGATCCTCCTCCAGAGCGCGCCCGCCCGCGCCTACGACAACGACCTGGAGCTCTACAAGCTCGGAAACCCGACCCAGCTCAAGAGCGGCGACACGACCATCAACGCCGACCCGTTCGCGCAGGAGCGCTTCGCCCGGTTCGTCGGCGACTTCGCCCTCGCCCTGGCGCCGATGCCCTCCGGCCTCGCCTCGAGCTTGGGCAGCGCTGGCTTCTCCGCCACCTTCACGAGCGACCTCGCCCTCATCCACCCGAAGGAGCGCTTCTCGAACGGCCAGACGATGGACGTGTGGCCGACCGAGAAGCCCACCTCGAGCCCGCTGTTCATCCCGACCATCCACCTGCGCAAGGGGCTGCCGTTCGGGTTCGAGGTCGGCGCCGACGTCTCGTACATCATCTTCTCGGAGATGGTGGCGACCACCGCGATGCTGAAGTGGTCGCTCGTCGAAGGCTTCCTCTACGTCCCCGACCTGAGCGCGAAGGTCTTCGCGACCACCGTCATCGGCACCAAGGAGCTGAACCTCGTCCTCGGCGGCTGGGACGTGGGCCTCTCGGAACGGGTGCCGCTGTGGGGAAGCGCTGAGCTGGGGCTCTATGGCGGCTACCAGCGGTTCGGGGTGAGCGCACAGACGAACAACATCGACTTCGACCCGAACCACGTCGACCCCAACAACCCGATGAGCGCCGACACCGTCTTCGAGCCGCTCACCTTCGGGCCGATCCTGAACCCCTCGACCGTGTTCGGCCGGACCTACCTCGGGCTCGAGATCCGGTGGGAGCTCTTGGTGGTCGGGTTCGACTTCACCTACGGGACCGGGTCGAACCTCGCCTACACGAGCTCGGCTCCGCCGGCGACCGACGTCAAGGTCTTCGCGAGCCAGACCAAGCTCGCGTTCAAGCTCGGCGTCACGTTCTAGTGTCGGCGCCGCCCGAAGGCGTATCCTTCCGCCATGACCGCGGAAGAAAAAGAGCGCGTGCGCCGGTACGTCGAGCGGCTGAACGCGCGCTACCGCACGCTCAAGGCCCAGGTCGACGAGGACCTGGAGCCCTACCGGAACCTGACCCCGGAGCAGACGAGCCGGATCGCGGCCAGCGTGGTCGCTACCTCGGCCCTGGTGCTTCGAGGCATGCCTCCGGACCAGCGCCGGCGCATCATGGAGCCCGACCCGCCCGCGCCCGATTTCGATCGGATCTGGAAGCGACTCGTGGCGCGCTACCGCACCCTCCCGGAGCGCCATGTTCGATGAAGCGCTGACCGCGTACGGGGTCGCGCGGCGGGTGGCGGATGCGCTCGCGGCTGCCCGAATACCGTTCGCCGTCGGCGGCGCTCTCGCCTACAACTATTGGGGCGCCTCTCGCGGAACCGTCGACGCGGACCTGAATGTATTTGCCGGCCTCGATGTGTTCGATCGGGTCGTCGATGCGCTCGGCGCGATCGGTGTCGACATCGACCGGGAGCTGTCGCGGCATCGAGTGGCGGAAGGCGCGCACGCGGTGGGCCATCTCGGGGAAATCAAGGTCGACCTCTTCTTCAACTCGATCCCGCTTCACGACGAAGCCGCCCGGCGAACCGTCGTGGTCGACATCCTCGGCCGTCCGGCTCCTATTCTTTCCGCCGAGGATACCGTTCTCTTCAAGCTGCTCTTCTTCCGGGGGAAGGACCGGGTCGACGTCGAACGCCTCGTCGGCCTTCAGGGCCGCACGCTCGACCGCGACTACATCCGCCGCTGGCTCGTCGACATGGTCGGCGAGGACGACCAGCGGGTCGTCAAGTGGGACGAAATCTGCCGGGAGCTCCCGCCGGAATAGCGCTGGGTTGTGTAGGGCACCGGATGCGCTACCGGTAACCGAAACCGCTCACGCTTTGCGATTCGGGTCGTCCGCCGCCAAGGGCGCGGGCGGCTGCGTCGGCGGAGCTTGCACGGCGGCGGGGGAAGCGGCTGGCGGCACCGGTGCCGCTGGGGGCGAGACGGGAAGCTGCGGCGCCTGCGCGTAGGTCGCCGGGATCTGCTGGGGCGGGGTGACGTCGATGGGCTCGTCGCCGCCCTGCGACGCCTTCTTGAAGTTGCGGATGCTCTTGCCCAGCGCATCGCCGATCTGCGGGAGCTTGCCCGCGCCGAAAATCACCAGCACGATGATCAGAATGAGGATTAGCTCGGGTAGCTCCATCGGTCGCCTCTCTCCGGTCGGGGCGCCCGCCCGTGACGCGTGGCGCCCCCCCTCGAACGCCGAATCGTAACACGTTCTTCCGCCCGACGCCGATCGCGAGCGCGCAGGCGCGCAGGCGCGCGGCCTCCCCGGGAACGAACCGAGCCGCGAATTCGAGGAGCCCGGCGCTCACCAGGCGCAGGCGCCCGCGCTCGGCACGCACCAGAGAACGCCCTGCAAGCAGCGGGTCTGGCCGGTTCGGCAAGCGTCCGCAAGCCCGGTGTCGCACGAGGCGCCGACCCCGGGAACGCCGTCGTCCACCACCCCGTCGCAGTCGTCGTCCTTCCCGTCGCAGGTCTCCGGGCGCGGCATCACGTAGCCCGTGCAGGGCCCGAAGACGCCGTCGGGCCCGCAGGTGTGGACCCCGAGCCGGCAGATGCCGGTCGTCGCCAGGGGGTTGTGGATGCCCAGAGGATAGCAGTGCTCCTGATCTCCTGGAGTGCAACTGCACCCCTCGTCGACGTGTCCGGAGCACGAGTGGTCGACGCCGTCGCAGGCGTTCCCGTCGGGCTGGTAGCCCGCCGAACCCAAGCCCAGCCGCTCGGCGTTGGCGCCGTAGTCCTCCGCTGTGCAGCCGGCGGCGCCGCTCGCGGCTTCGGCGCACGACTCCCGCGACAGGACGCAGGCGCCGTGCTGGTTCGCGCACAACGGCGTGTTCACCTTGCCCGGGTCGTCGACGATGCCGTTGCAATCGTCGTCCTGCCCGTCGCAGGTCTCCTGGGTGGGCGGCACCGCTCCGAGACAGCGGCTCCACTGCCCCTTCACGCAGGTCTGCCGCCCTTCCCGGCAGATGCCGACGCCCGCCGCCCGGGCCGGCCCCGCGTCATAGCAGGGGCGGCTGTCGCCCTCGGTGCAGGGACAGCCGTCGTCGACGATGCCGTTGCAGTCGTCGTCCTGGCCGTCGCAGGTCTCGGTGGTGGGCAGCACCGCTCCCGTACACAGGCCGTAGACGCCGTTGTCGCAGCTCTGCGTGCCGAGGACGCAGGCGCCGACGCCGGCCACCGGGCTCGAGAGCCCCAAGGGATAGCAGGGGCGCGAGTGGGTGCACGGGCAGCCGTCGTCGATAGCGCCGTTGCAGTTGTTGTCGAGGCCGTCGCCGCACTCGGCGCCCGTTTCCGGTCCCGGCCGGGGGTAGATGCTGGGGTCGAAGGGCGCGCAGTCGAACTGGTCGGCGTAGCCGTCGCCGTCGGAGTCCTTCCCGATCATCCTCATCAGGAGCGGCACTTCGGGGGTCTCGCCCCGGGAGAAGCTGAAAGCCGCGACGCCGGCGGCGACCTCGACATCGGTGCACTGACCGGAACCGTCGGCGCGCCGGCCGCTCGCGGTCAGGGTCACCGCGCCGTCGCCGAGCACGCCGCCGGAGTAGACGAGCGCGCGGTAGGTGAAGGTCCGCCACTCGCTGTGCGCCTGCGCGGGAAGCCGGAGGTCCTTGGTGATGGGAGGTCCGCCGGGGCGCTCGGCGGTGATCACGAGGCAGTCGAGCGGCGTCTCGGAGCGCATCGCGAGGACGACGCCGGTCTGTCCGGTCTTGGGCACGCAAGCGAAGGTGCCGGCGCCGAGGGTGGCGGCGAGAAGGACGGCCCGGGCGCGCGGGCGAACCGATGGGAAGGACCCCATGCGAGGGCGCGAGTCTACGCGCGCGACGCCGGAGCGGTCAAAGGACGAGACCGCCCGCGGCCCGCGCGAACCCATGGTCCCGCGGGGCATCGACGGCGTCGGCCCGACGGGACGCTCTCGCGGCGAGCCATCCCGGGTTCGTCCCTGCGGCCTCGAGCGACTGGATTCGCCAGGGCTGACCGAGCCTCGGCCGCCTGACCGCCTTGATCCCGGCGCAAGGCCCTTCTACCGTGCGGCGAACAGCGCGACGGATGGGGCATCCCCCCGGCCGGGGGCGAGGCCGCGGCCTTCAGCCGCTCGCGCTGCCAGGGAGCCTCGATGTCCGCGCGCTGGTCGATTGCCGCCCTCGTTGCGTTCGCCGTCGCCGCCGGCTGCTCGTCGAGCGCGCCGCCCGCCTGTCACTACAACGCCGATTGCCCGTCGCAGGAGCAATGTGTCTCCGGAGCCTGCGTCAAGGCGAGCTCGAGCTGCCCCGCGCCGTCGCACGCGTGCAGCGCCGATGCCGACTGCTCGTCGAAGCAGTGCCAGAACGGCTGCTGCGCCATCGTCTGCGCCTCGCGCCTGGACTGCCCGAGCGGATATGACTGCGTCGGCGGGACGTGCCAGAACGGCAACCCCTCCGCCGGCTGCCAGAGCGACGCCGATTGCGCCGCGACGACGGCGACGCCGCGCTGCTTGGCCTCGACTGGCGCCTGCGTCGCCTGCCTCGGGCCTGGCGACTGCCCCGCGGGCCAGACCTGCACCGGGCACTCGTGCGTCGGCGCGAACGGCTGCCAGTCCGACCAGAGCTGCTCGGGAGCGACGCCGCACTGCGACACCGGTACCGGCCAGTGCGTGCAGTGCGTCGACAACTCGCAATGCGATGGTCGACATGTTTCGATGGTATGTGTGAACAATGTGTGCATTGCTACCGGATGCCACTCGGACCAGGACTGCTCGGGAGCGACGCCGCACTGCGACACCGGCACCTTGCAGTGCGTCCAGTGCGTCGACAACTCGCAGTGCAGCGGCTCGCAAACCTGCGTGAACGATGCGTGCGTCGCGACCGGATGCCACTCGGACCAGGGCTGCCCGGGAGCGACGCCGCATTGCGACACCGGTTCCGGTCAGTGCGTGCAGTGCGTCGATTCCTCGCAGTGCAGTGGTTCACAAGCCTGCGTGAACGATGCGTGCGTCACGACCGGATGCCAATCGGACCAGGGCTGCTCGGGAGCGACGCCGCACTGCGACACCGGATCCGGCCGGTGCGTGCAGTGCGTCGATTCCTCGCAGTGCAGTGGTTCGCAAGCCTGCGTGAACGATGCGTGCGTGGCGACCGGATGCCAATCGGACCAGGACTGCTCGGGAGCGGCGCCGCACTGCGACACCGGATCCGGCCGGTGCGTGCAGTGCGTCGATTCCGCGCAGTGCAGTGGTTCGCAAGCCTGCGTGAACGACGCCTGCGTCGCCAGCGGCTGCGCGTCCGACGCCGACTGCGCTTCGACGCCGGGCCGGCATCGCTGCGACGCGGCGGCGCACGCCTGCGTCGCCTGCCTGTCCGGCTCCGACTGCCCTTCCGGCTACACCTGCTCGAGCGAGAGCTGCGTCGCGCTCTCCGGGCTCGACGGCGCCTGCTCGGCGGGCAACACCTGCCCCTCCGGCCTGATGTGCATCCAGCAGGGCACGACCCTGGCCTGCCGCGCGCCCTGCGACCTCTACGCCGACCCGCCGACGTGCGCGACCGGCCGGTACTGCGCGTTCGTCGGGTACGACGGCTCCGGCCGGCCGGCGGGCGCGTGCCTGCCGGGGAGCGGCGGCGCTCTCGGCACCCCTTGCAGCGCGCAGAGCCCATGCCTGCCGAACCTCGCCTGCATCCCGAACACGGCCACGACGGGCACCTGCCGCGCCTACTGCGACCTGTCGAATCCGACCGCGAGCTGCCAGAGCCCGAACGTCTGCCAGCCGCTCGTCCGGCTCGACCAGAACGACGTGCCACGGACCTACGGCGTGTGCTTCCCGGCGACGAGCTGGCTGAAGGCGTGCGGGTCCGACGCCGGCTGCACCTCGGGCATGGTCTGCGCGGTCAGCAGCAGCGGCTCCAGTCCGACGAGCCTGACGAACGAGTGCGTCTGGCCGCAAGGCAGCGGCGGTGTCGCTTCCCCCTGCGGCGCGGACACCGACTGCGCGAGCGGAATCTGCCTCCCCGGAGCCCCGAAGGGCTACGGCTCGGCGCCCGACGCGACGGCGGGTTTCTGCCAAGGCGGGTGCCTGTCCGACGGCGACTGCCCGAGCGAGAACGGGCTGCCCGGCGCATGCGGCGAGTACGGCTTCTACTGGTACGACGCGACCGGCAGCCAGGTGACCGAGAACCTCCCGACCTGCGTCGTCGAGTGCAGCGGCGCGAGCGATTGCCGCTCCGGCGACACCTGCGAGCTGTACTGGAACCTGCACGGGGACGCGTGGGCGCCGGTCTGCGCGCCGCAGACGGGCTCGCTGCCGGGCGGCGCGCAGTGCACCTCGGACGGCGCGTGCGCGAGCGACGTCTGCATGAAGTTCGGGAACAACTCGACCGACGGCTTCTGCCTCGGCGTCTGCGACCCGAGCCAGGGCGAGACCGGCAATCCCGACTGCGACCCAGCGGCGGTTTGTCCTGCCAACGGGGTGATGCAGACGTTGCCGGGTCTCGACGGGACGTTCGAGACGAACGGCGACGACATCGATGCGCCGGCGCCGATCTGCTGGGGCAAGCGCTGCTCGCGCGACGCGGACTGCGCGGGCCTCAGCGCCGACACGACCGAGCCGCGCGCCTGCGACGCCTGGCCGGATCCGACGAGCCCGGCCGACATCGTGCTCGACTGCCTGCCACGGCAGGGCTCGGTCCTCGGCGGCGGGGTCTGCGCGACCGACGCCGACTGCGCGAGCGACTGGTGCGTGGCCTGGTTGAGCTCCAGCAGCAGTTGCACGACTGATTCGGAGTGTCCGGGCTCCACCTGCGACACGGGCAGCGGCGAGTGCGTCTTGACCCACCGTTGTTTCGGCGCGTGCCAGTCCTCGACGGACTGCACGAGCACCGCGTCCGACAAGACCACCTGCGAGCTCCTGGCGATTCCTTCCGGCGCGACCCGCCAGACGATGACCTGCGTCCCCCAGTGACGCGGGCGCTCACGGGTCGGCGACGGCGCTCGGCCGCGCGATCCGGGCACCGAGTGCCCTCCTGCCCAGGGGCGGCGGACTCGGCAGGCGGCAGGGCGGAGGGCTTTCGGCGGTGGCGACCGGGTGCGCCGCGCGCCAGTCGCGGGTCAGACGCAAGGTGAGGATGCTGCCCGACGGAATCCGCGCCTGCCGCGGGGCAAAGACGAAGCTCAGGAGCGCTCCTACTCCGAGCCCGACCAGGGTGGAGCCGATGACCACCGAGGCGTGCTGCCGGTCGATGCCGACCCCCGCGCCCGCGCCCGCGGCCGCGCCCGCGAGCCCCCACAGCGCGTAGCGCCCGAGACCGCTGGGCGTTTCCACCGGCGCGCTCTCGACCTCCGCCGGCAGCGACAAGACGCCCTCGCCGGGCGACTCGACCCCGACGATCGACAGCGGCAGCCGACTGGACGGCTTCGCCGGCTCGGCCGCGGTCGTCCTCCCGACGACGCCCTCCAGCACCGCTCCTCGTCCCACCACCTCGCGGCCCGCGCCGTCGGTCAGCGGGTCCAACAGCTCCATCGTGAAGCGGTCGCCGGAGCGGCTCTTGGTGCTCGACAGCGGCTGCCGGAGCTGCGCGCTGACCAGCGTCCCCGCCGGGACGGTGTCCGGCGGCGCTGCTACCAGGCCCAAGGGCGCGGGCCGGACCTGGGCGGCGGACAGACATCCGGCGCTCGCCATCGACACCGTCAGGAGCAACACACGCCCGCGCAACGTCCCCCCTGCCGAGCTTTCAACTTGGCCTCTCTCTCGCCCATGACAAGCGGCCCCTTGTGCGCCCGGCGGCGAGGATCCACCTCTGTCGAGCGATTGTCGGGGGGCGGGTGAGCACCGGGACCGGTCGGGTGAAAGCGGCGTTCGAGGCGGCCGCCGAGGGCCGGTCGCCGCGGCTCTTGCGGGTGGTTCCCCTCCTCGCGGAGTTCGGCGAGGCGACGCTGTTCTTCGTCAAGACCCTGGCCGCGCTCCCGCGGGTGGCGGCGCGCAAGACCAGGCTGCGCGAGATGGTGGCGCAGATCGATCACCTCGGCGTCGCCGCCCTGCCGATCACGCACATCACGGGCTTCATCGCCGGGCTCCTTTTGGGCGTGCAAACGAAGTCGACGCTCAAGGAGTTCGGCATCACCACGCTCTTCGCGCAGATGCTGACCCTGGCCCTGGTGCGCGAAATCGGCCCCACCTTCGTCGCTTTGATCGCGGGTGGGCGCGCGGCGAGCGGCATCACGAGCGAGCTGGCGACGATGAAGGTCACCCAGCAGGTCGACGCGATGCGCGCCCTCGGCCGCGACCCCATCGAGTCGCTCTCGGCGCCGCGCACGCTCGCCTGCGTCATCGCGTTCCCGGTGCTCTCGCTCGCCGGGGTGATGGCCGGGATGTTCGGCGGGATGCTCGTCGGGATGAGCTACCTCCACCAGAGCCCGACCTACTTCTTCCACCAGGCGCTCGCGATTCTGGACATCCGCGAGGTGCTGCCGAACCTCGTCGTCAAGCCGGCGGTCTTCGGCCTCTTGATCGGCGCGGTCTCCTCGTACCTGGGCTTGAAGAGCGAAGGGGGGACGCGCGCGGTCGGCGGGTCGACGGTCCGGGCGGTGGTGACGGTGACCGTCGGCGTCCTCATCGCCGACTACCTCGTGGGCGAATTCTTCCGCCGGCTGTGGCCGCCGCCGCCGTTCTAGAACCGATGCCGACCTTGCCCGAGGCGATCCACAAGCTCGGCGCGCTGCCGCGGGACCTGCCGCTCGCGTTCGTCGACGTCACCTTCCGCTGGGGCTCGAGGACCATCCTCGACCGGGTGTCGCTCGGTCTGCGGCACGGCGAAACGGTGGCGCTCATCGGCCCGTCCGGGGCCGGGAAGACGACGATGTTCCGGCTCGCGCTCGGCTTTCTCACGCCGGCGAAGGGCGAGGTGTGGGTCGCCGGCCAGGAGATTTCCCGGCTCGACGAGCGGGAGGTCGCCCGGGCGCGGACCAACGTCGGCATCGTCTTCCAGGACGGCGCGCTCTTCACCTCGATGACCGTCGCGGAGAACGTCGCCTACGGGCTCGCCGAGAGCGGTATCGCCGAGCGGGAGCTCGCCGAGCGGGTGGACCGGACGCTCCAGGCGGTGGGGATGGCCGAGCTCAAGGAACGGATGCCGGACGAGCTTTCCGGCGGGCAGGCGCAGCGGGTGGCGGTGGCGCGGGCGATCGTCGCCGAGCCGCGGGTGATGCTCTACGACGAGCCGACGCAAGGGCTCGACCCCAAGCGGGCGCTGGGCGTGGTCGAGCAGATCCGGCGGCTGCAGACGAGCGGCGTCGCGAGCCTGGTCGTCACCCACCAGCTCGAATACGCGCGCCTCTACGCGGACCGGGTGGCGCTCTTGAACGACGGGCGCCTCGCCTACGACGGTCCGGTGGCGGGGCTAAAGGGGCTCGACGACCCGTTCGTGCGCTCCTTCTTCGAGGTTCTGGCGGGGTGAAGGGCGGCTGGCCGCGGCCGGCCGCAGGGGGATTCTCGATGCGTCCGACGGAGCTGCGCTGGGCGTACATCCGGGTGGGCTTGTTCGTGGCGCTCGCCCTCTTCGTCGGGTTCGCGGTCATCGCGGCGCTCGGCATCGCCGGCTCGCCGTTCGTCAAGCGCGCGAGCCTCGAGGGGATGTTCGACGACGTGAGCGGCCTCGCGGTGGGGAGCCCGGTCGAGATGGGCGGCGTCGTCGTCGGGCAGGTCAGCGGCATCTCGCTCATCGACCTGAAGACCGGCAAGGTGCCGATGGCCCTGGCCATCGACGAGTCGGCGCTCGACCGGGTGGGGAAGAGCTCGTTCGCGTTCACGAGCAGCCACGCTCTCGTCGGGCAGCGTTTCGTCGGCCTGACGCCGCGCAAGCCGGGCGAGCCGCACTTGAAGAGCGGCGACGAGATTCGGACCGAGCCCTCGGTCACCACCGCGGCGATGATCGAGGAGGCCCAGCGGACGTTGCAGCAGCTCGACGGGCTCATCGCCGACCTGCGGGGCGCGACCGCGGCATTGAGCCGAGCGGGAGCGGCGCTGGACAGGGGCCAGGGGACGCTGGGGAAGTTGATCTACGACCCGCAGCTCTACGACCAGGCGCTGAGCGCGACCCAGGCCGCGGACGAGATGATGGAGCGGGCGCAGAACGGGGACGGTCCGCTGGCGACGCTGATCTCCGACCGGAAGATGGCGAGGAGCCTCAAGGAGGGCGCGCGCGCGCTCGCGGGGACCTTGCGGCGCATCGACCGGGGCGAGGGGGTGTTGGGGCGGCTGGCGGCCAACCGGAAGGACCAGGAGCGCTTCGACCGGGTGCTAGCGAACCTGGAGAGCGTCAGCGGGCAGCTCGCGCACGCCAAGGGCACGCTCGGCGGTCTCATCAACAACCGGCAGCTTTTGGCGCGAGTGAATTCGCTCGTCGCCCAGATGAGCTCGCTCGTCGCCGACCTGCGCCGAAACCCCGGGCGGTACCTGAAGATTGCGCCGTTCTGAAAATGCCCTTGGCCGAGGCGCATCCGATCAGACCGATCGGTCGGATCGGTCCGATCGGTCCGATCGGCGTCCCTACTCCGCCTCGCCGCGGGACTCGACCCGCCGCCGCTCGCGCTCGGCCCGCTCTGGCCAGGGGCCCTCGGGCTTGGCGGCAGCGCTCGGGCACAGCTCGTTGACCGGACAATGCGCGCAGTCGGACGCCCGCGCGGTGCAGACGTAGCGCCCGTGCAGGAGCAGCCGGTGGCCGGTGTCGATCCAGGCTTCCCGCGGAAAGAGCGCCATCAGCGCCTGCTCGACCTTGGTCGGGTCCTCCTCCTGGGTCAGCTCGAGCCGCCTGGCCACCCGGCCGACGTGCGTGTCGACCGTGATCCCGGTGGTGATGCGGTAGGCGGTGCCGAGCACCACGTTCGCGGTCTTGCGCGCGACGCCGGGAAGCTCGATCAGCTCTTCCATCGTCCGCGGCACCTCGCCTCGGTGCTTCTCGACGATGGCCTGGGCGGCCGTACGGATGGACTTCGCCTTGTTCCGGAAGAAGCCGGTCCGCTTCACCACCGCCTCGACCTCCTCTTGAGCGGCGCCGGCGAGCGCTTGCGGTGTCGGCCAGCGGCGGAACACCTCCGGGGCGACCTGGTTCACCATCCGGTCGGTCGATTGCGCCGAGAGGATGGTCGCGACGAGCAGCTCGAAGCCGTTGCGGAAGTCGAGCTCGCACTTCGGAGCCGGCTCGGCCTCGCTCAGCCGCTCGTGGATCCGCCGGGCGCGTTCTTTCAGGCCGCCCTTGGCTGTCGGCGGTTTCGCGCTCGCCCGCGAGCGGCTCGTCGTTTCTTGGAGCGCCCGCGCCTTGGGCGCGACATCTTCTCGCCCGATGGAGCGGCTGTCGCGCTGGTCGTCCCGGTTCCTCTTCGTCGCCATCGCGGCCTCCGTCTGGGTGGCGATGCACTACTACGTCTTCCTCCGGCTCGCACGCACCGACGACTTGCCCGCGCCCTTTCCCCTCGTCGTCGCGGTGCTGCTCGCAACGCTCGGCCTGAGCATCTTTCCCGCCTTCGCCCGCGCGCTCCCCAAGAGAGCTCTCGCAATCCTGGAGGAGGTCTCGTTCACCTGGATCGGCGTTCTGCTCCTCTTCGACGCGGTGCTCTTCGCCGGCGACCTCGTGCGCTTCGGCCTGGTCGCGGTCCTGCCCGCCCACCTCGCGACCCCGGAGCTCCTCCTCGACGCCTCGCGCGCGCAGGCCCTCGGTGCCGTGGTCGTCGTCTTCGTCCTCTCCGTCGTCGCCTGGCGCTCGGCGCACCGCGACCCGCCGGTGGTCGAGGTGCCGGTCGAGATCGAACGCTGGCCGCGGGAGCTTTCCGGGTTTCGCATCGTCCAGCTCTCCGACATCCACGTCTCCGCCGCGAGCCGGCCGGAAGCGATGCAGCACCTCGTCGAGCGGGTGAACGACCTGACGCCGGATCTCATCGTCCTCACCGGGGACCTGGTCGACGGGCCGCCGTCGCTCATCGAGAGCGCCGTCGTTCCCTTCGGCGGCCTCTCGGCGCGCCTGGGCGTCTATTTCGTCACCGGCAACCACGAGCTCTACGCGGGCTTCGAGGCGTGGGCGAACAAGCTCGCGCGGCTCGGCCTGCGGGTCTTGGAGAACGAGCGGGTGACGGTGCGGGACAAGGGAGCGGCGTTCGAGCTCGCGGGGGTGCCCGACTGGACCGCGGGCCGCCTCGCGCCGGGGCAGCGGCCGCGGCTCTCCGAGGCGCTCCAGGGCCGCGACGCTCGGACGCCGGTGATCCTGCTCGCGCACAACCCGCGGCAGTTCGCCGAGGCGGCGAGGCTCGGGGTGTCGCTCCAGCTCTCGGGCCACACCCACGGCGGTCAGCTCTGGCCGTTCACGCTGGTCGTCAGGCTGGTCGAGCGGTATCTCGCCGGCCTACACCGACTGGGCGCCTCGCAGCTCTACGTCTCGCGGGGCACCCGCTACTGGGGCCCGCCGATGCGGCTGTGCGCGCCCCACGAGCTGACGGTGCTGAGGCTCGAGACGGCATGACGGATGTTGCGTCGGCGGGTGCTGACCGGTCAGACCGATCGGTCGGATCGGACCGATCGGTCCGATTGCGTGAGAGCCGCGCGGTGCCGTTGAGGGGCCGCTGCCGCCCAGGGGGTTGGCGTCACCCGGCCTTGAGCTTGACGCCCTCGCCCGGGAACCACCAGAGCAAGAGGTCGAGGTTCTGCCTCTCCCAGGCCATCGCCGGGAAGTAGAAGGGGTACTGCTGCTCGAGACGGCAGAAGTGCGGCGTGTGGATGCGGCCGTTGCGCGCCTTGAGGTCCGCCCGGAACCGGTGGTGCAGCAGCTCGTGGAAGACGATCCACTCGACGAAGTAGGCCGGCACCGCCGGCTGGTCGAGCGCCGGGTGGATGCGGATGATCTGCGTGTCCGCCGAATACGACCCGAGCTTGATCGACCGGCGCGGTAGCCGCACCTTCGGCGCCGGCGCCCAGGCGATGGCCACGTCCCGCGCCTCGAGCCCGAACATCCGCCGGTACTGGAAGGACGCCCGCCCGAGCAGCTTGGCGAGGTCGTGGACCCGCCCCCGGGTCGACAGCTCCAGCCGCTCCTGCCGCTTGACCGGCGAGACGTGCCGGATGAGCCGCCGGTGCTCGTGGATGTAGTCGTCCAGCACCGCCGACGCCTGCCGGTCGTGGCCGCGCACGTACGCCGCGAGCCTCTCCAGGATGTCGTCCGGCGCGCCGAGGAACATGTGGTGCAGCCGCACTCCATAGCCGCCGCGGCGCCGGGTGAACGAGATCATCGTGTAGGTGTTGTCGGTGACCTCGACCTCGACCGGCGCCCCCAGCCTGAGCCGCAGCCGCCGGGACACCCGCGCCCGCTCCCGCGCCTCGGCGCCGTTGTGCGCCAGCGCGACCAGCCGGGCTGCGCGCGAGCCCCAACGCCTGTCGAGCCGCCGCCGCACTTTTTGAAGTCGCTCCCCGAGCCGTTTTTCCGGCCGTCCGGTCCCTCTCTGGGAGAGGTCGCGAGAAGGAACCTACGGCCCCGGCGGGACGATTTCCAGCACCACGAAAACCACCGAGATTCCGAGGGGTTCCGGGTTTCCGGGAGCCAACGCTGTCGGTGAGCGGACGGTTCCAGCGGGCCGGACGGGGGCGGCGGCGGCGCTAGGATGCCGGCTCGGGAGAGGGCGATGGAGCATCGGGGACCCTGGGTGACGGTGGACGCCTGCATCGCGGTCGGCGAGAAGCTGGTGCTGGTGCGGCGGCGGTTCGAGCCTCGGGGCTGGGCGCTGCCGGGCGGGTTCGTCGAGGCGGGCGAGGATTTGGCGAGCGCGTGCCGGCGGGAAGCGAAAGAGGAGACGGGGCTCGACGTCCAGCTCGTGACGCAGCTCTTCAGCTATTCGGACCCGCGGCGCGACCCTCGGCAGCACACGGTGAGCACGGTCTTCGCCGCGACCGCGGAGGGCACGCCGGTCGGGGCGGACGACGCCGCCGAGGCGCGGCTCTTCGCAGAGGACGACCTGCCGTGGGAAGAGATCGTCTTCGACCACGCGGAGATCGTTCGCGACTACCTCCGGTGGCGGAAGACCGGCGAACGGCGGAAGTTGTAGTGCCGTGCGGCGGATCGGACCGATCGGTCGGATCGGACCGATCGGTCCGATCACGACGGGAGGTTGCCGGCCCCGGGCGGGTCGCATCGGCCCCAGGTTTCGGCGCGCGAGGTGAGGGATGAAGGCCGAGGCACCGTGGCTTTCGAAGCTCGCCGAGCGGGCGCGGGCGGAGCTTTTGGCGAAGAAGCGGAAGCGGCCGGAGAAGTTGCTCGAAACGTTGGCGCGGGCGGCGCCTTCGCCGGTGCCCTTCGAGCGATCGATCCGGCGGGCGAAGGGCATCGCGCTCGTCGCCGAGGTCAAGCGGCGCGCGCCAGAGCGGGTTCTCGATCGCGAGCTCGACGTCACGGCGTTCGCGAAGGACGCCGAGGCGGGCGGCGCGGCGGCGCTCGCGGTCTGGACCGAGGGGGTGGCCTTCGGCGGCGCTCTCGAGGACCTGTCGCGCGCCCGAGCGGGTTCGGTGCTGCCCCTCGTCCGGCTCGACGTGCTCGTCGACCCATGGCAGCTCCTCGAGTCGCGGGTCGCCGGCGCGAGCGCGGTCCTCCTCACCGCCGCGCTGCTCCCGGGGAAGGAGCTGACAGCTCTTCTGGCGGGCGCGACGCGGCTCGCAGTCGAGTCGCTGGTCGAGGTCGGCGCGGACGAAGAGCTGGAGCGGGCGCTCGACGCGGGCGCGGCGAGGGTGCTGGTCGACCGGCGCGACCTTCGCACGGGCGAGCTCGACCCGGCGCGCACCGAGCGGCTCCTCACGCGCGCCAGAAACGCGGGCGCGCTCGCGCTCGCGAAGGACGGCATCGGCTCGCCCGAAGAAGCGGTGCGGCTCGTCGACGCCGGAGCCGACGCGATCGTCGCCGGCACGCACCTGGTGCTCGCCGCCGACCGCGCCCGGGCGGCGCGCGCGCTCGTCGACGCGCGACCGCGCGCTTGAGCCCTGGCGACGGAACGAAGCGTTAACCCGCTGTCGCCCTCGCCAGCACGCTAACGCGGCCCCACCGGCATCCGGCGTGAAGCGCGCGGCTTTTCGCCCCGAAGACCTCGCCGCGAAGCCGGGGGGCTTCCCTTTCGCCGCTGGCATGGTAAAAGCACCGCCCCCCGAGTCCGACGTGGGGAGATCGACCGGAAGCTGGAACCGGTCGCGAGGTGCCGACAGTGCGCGCGCCATCGTGGAAGACGACAACTCTGGTCGCGGCCGCCGTGCTGGGAATGGCGCCGTTCGCGCTGGCGCAGGACCGTGCGGCGTTGTCGAGCGCGCTCGAGTCCGCCGCGGTCGCTAGCCCGTCGAAACCGGTTCCTGCGCTCGCCACCGCTCCTGCTTCTCTCAAGCCGGCGATGGCCTCGATTCCGGGGAGCCAGGCAGGAGCGGTGCCGCCAGGGACGGTGGCGACCGCGACGCCGGGAGCGAAGAAGTCCAAGCTGAACACCTACGGGGTGAGCGCCGACCTCACCATCAGCGACTCGTCGAGCCTCAACACCTTGAACTACTCGAACGGGCTCCAGCTCATGCTCGAGCCGGCGTGGGCGGTCGGCTCGAAGTACTTGAAGCACACGGTCTTCTCCAAGCTCAACGTCAGCGCCCGGTTCATCCTCACCGACTGGATCGCGAGCTACGACCCGACCACGGTCTCGCCCAACGGCGACACCGGCGAGCTCGTGCCCTGCGCGGACCTCGGCCAGTCGACGAACGGGACCCTCGACGGCACCCCGCAGCGCTGCGGGACCAGCGTCCCGCACCGGTGGCTCTTCGACGACACCTGGCTGTCGGCGTCCGACCCGGGCATCTACACGATTCCCGGCGCCAAGATCGCCATCAGCCCGGCCATCCGGCTGATCTTCCCGACCTCGATCGTCAGCCAGTACCGGACCCTGGTCGTGACCACCGCCGGCTCGCTCGGCTTCAGCCGGTCGTTCCTCGGTGACAAGCTCAAGGTCAGCGTCGGCGTCGGCGCGTCGAAGAGCTTCGACCGGTACACCGAGGCGCAAGCGCAGACCGGCACGAGCGGCGTGCAGAACGGGCCGGTCGACTTCAACTACAACGAAGCCGAGGTCGCGAAGGGCACCTTCTATCAAGACGTTTCGCGCCTGACCACCGGTCAGATGAACACCTCCTGGGGCCTGAACGAGAGCCTGAGCGTCGGCTACACGCCGCTCAAGAAGCTGTCGTTCTCGGCGCTCTACTATCTGTCGCACTCCTTCTCCTACGACGCGGACGCCTCGGGCTGCCTGGTCCAGATCGGCGACACGGTCACCGACACCTGCCAGAACGCGAACGACGTGGCGAAGACCGCGAACGGCCAGGGGACGAACGGCGGCGTCAGCATCGGCGACACGCAGATTTTCTGGGTCACCGCGAACTACCAGCTCTACCCGTGGGTGGGCTTCTCGCTCGCGTGGATCACCGCCAGCCCGCTCAGGACGATGAGCAACGAGTGGCGGCAGCCGTTCGTCTCGACCGACTACAACGCGTTCACGCAAGTCAGCCTGGGAGCGGACTTCTCCTTCCCGGGCTCGCTCTTTTGAGGACGACGGACCCTTAGCAACGGCGTCGACAGGCGACGCTTCGACCGCACACCGGAGGCGAACGTGACGAAGTGGATGAGAAGGGGCGCGTGGCTCGTGGGCCTCGCGACGCTCGTGTCGGCTGCCTGCGCGACGGAAGCGCCGCCGCGCAGCTACGTGCAGCCGAACGCCATCAAGAAGGCGGACTTGGCGGGCGACTTCTATTACGAGCAGACCGTGATCGACGCGCCGCCGACGAACGGCACCTCGTTCATCGGTGAAGACTCCAACTTGATGCGCATCCGCTTCGACATCGAGGAGAACTACCTCTACGCGCGCCGGGCCTACCCGCAGGTGGCGAACTCCGAGGACGCTGCCAAGCTCGACCCGACGGACTACCAGGGACAGCCCCTGGCCGCCTGGAAGATCGAGAGCCAGTTCGACATCATCCGCGACTACAACTCCTCCACTGGCGAGCAGACCAACAAGATCATCGAGAGCACCGAGCGGCCGTGGCAGGACCGCGAGTACATCCGGGTCGACTGGTCGCAGAACCTGGTGACCGACTACGAAGGGGACCTCGGAATCAACCTCTTCTTCCTTCCCGGCTACGTCGAGCCGGTCTCCTACTGGCAGTCCGACCCCTCCAAGCCGGACGCGCTGCACATCGAGCACCTGACCCAGGACCAGGGCGGCCTGAAGAAGGGCGACCTCGCCTACCTCGACGTCACCGACGAGGAGGTGGTCACGCCCGACCTGCACACGCTCTATTTCGGCGACCAGTCGTTCTCCTTCCCCGCCTGCTTCGAGCCGCTCTTCGGGATGGGCGACTACGCCTTGAACGACTGCACCTCCCAGGTGATCAAGATCCGCCACGCCTTCGCCAAGATCGACCCGACCCACGACGTCGAAATCCGCGACTGGGACGGCCAACAGATGAACCAGTTCGGCATGTTCGACACCCGCTACCTGTCGTACAACCGCGACTACGGCTACCTGAACTCGGCCATCGAGCGCACCGGCGCCCGCTACAACATCTGGAAGCAGAGCTGCCACGTGCCGGTGGGGGCTTCCCAATGGTCCACCACCCCGGCCGAGTTGGGCCAGATTACGAGCTGCGAGGCAACCCATGACCTGTCCGGAGACGCCCCCGACCCCAACGGGAAGGTCGCCTTCCTGGTCAACCAGCAGGTCGTCTACACCTGGGACCCGACGACCAACCCGAACGACGCGAAGTGCCAGCCGATGATGCCGGGAAGCTGCCCGCAGGACCCGCGCATCCCCTGGAAGGACCGGCAGCTCGTGCAGATTCCGTTCTACGCCGAAGGCACGATGCCCATCGTCTACGACGCCTCGTCCCAGTTCCCCACCGGCATGCACGACGAGACCTTCCCGCCCTCCCTCTACAGCACCTTCACGGACATCATCGGCCAGTGGAACTCCGCCCTGAAGCAGTCGGTCGCCGACATGCTGCAGAAGCCGGTGGCGCAGGTTCCCGACATCTTCATCCCCTGCCACAGCCCGGTCGAGGACGGCGACGCGCCCGTCTGCAAGCGCTACCTGGTGCCGGACATCGACTCCCAGGGCAACGCGGTGATGGACAAGCACGGCCACCCGATTCTGCACGCCCGCGTGGGAGACCCGCGCGAGGCAGCGGTGGAGTGGATCAACGAGGATCAGGCGGCAGGGCCCTTGGGCTACGGACCCCCGCTCTACGATCCGCTCACCGGCGAGACCATCTCGGGCAAGGCCCACATCTACGGCGCCGCCCTCGACTGGTACGCGACGTATTCCCGCGACCTGCTCCTCCTGGAGAACGGCGAGCTCGACACTGGCAACTACATCAACGGCAAGAACGTCATCGCCGCCATCCAGGCGAACAAGGCGGGCCCCAACCCCAATCACACCCTGACCCAAGAGCAGCTCAACGCCGAGTTCGACGCGATGGACTTCAGTTGGGCGAAGGGCTTCACCAAGGAGGCCGGCTACCCGGACCTCGACTTCTCCAACCCCCAGAAGTTCCTGGCCTCCTTCGACGCCCGCCAGAAGGCCATCTACAAGGGCTTCTTCACCTACGGGCAGCCGGGCGCCGGGGACTCGATGATGAATCGCCTCATCGATAGCCCGCTCGAGAAGATGATGATGAACACGGAGATGCTGACGGTGGACGGCGCTGCCCCCGGAACCGATTTCTCGTCGCTGCCCCTCGCCGACAAGGCGCGGCTCTCTCCGCTGCGCCGCAAGGCGATCGAAAACGACCTCGAGCCGTACCGCCTGGCCGCGGAGACCCGGGGCGCCGACTACGACGACTTCAGCGATGCCGGCTTCGACAGCATGCTGACCTACTTCAAGCACAAGTACTGCCCGACCCTGGCGCCGGGTGCGACCTGCCAGCTCACCCCCCACGAGGAGGACATGCGGGTCTACCTGCGCAGCCTGCTCTTCAAGTCGGTCACCCTGCACGAGGTCGGCCACACCATGGGCATGCGCCACAACTTCCGCGCCTCGTGGGACGCGATGAGCTACTTCCCGCAGTACTGGAAGCTCAGGACCGACGCGGTCCAGCACCCGGACGCCGGCATGGCGCCGTCGGATGGCACCCTCCATCCGCGGTACGTGAACAAGGCGGGCGGGGCGATCACCGAGTTCGAGAAGGATCCACCCACCAGCGAGAGCTCGGTGACGTTGAAGGACGGGTCCTACGACTGGCCCACCAATACGCTGCCCATCGACACCGGCATCCGCAACTACCAGTACACCTCGGTGATGGACTACGGGAGCGAGTTCTCCAGCGACGTCCAGGGCCTCGGCATGTACGACAAGGCCTACATGAAGTTCGCCTACGGCCACTACGTCGAGGTGTTCACGGACGCCAAGACCGACGCGACCAGCAAGGGCGACTTCGGGGCGATGCAGACCTTCCAACCGGAGCTCGGCATGCCGTCGGCGCTCGCTCCCGGCAACGGGCTGGCGTCCATCGACTACCAGACCTATCCCACGCTCTTCAAGAACGACTGCGGGAGCGGGACTCCCGACGCCCTGTGCTGGAACGGCATCTACGAGCGCAAGGACGTGCCGCTGTGGAACATCCAGTCGACCTCCGACCAACAGGGCAACACTCTCCTGGCGGACGGCTCCGGCAATCCCGAGGTGCCTTACTATTTCGCGTCCGACGACTTCGTAGGCAACTTGACCTGCGAGCGGTTCGACGCGGGCGCGGACACCTTCGAGCAGGCCCAGGACATCATCAGCCGCTACAACGACTACTACATCTTGAACAACTTCAAGCGGGACCGGGCCACCTTCCAGTCGTCGATGGGCTACCTGGACTACATCTACGACCGCTACTTCGAGCAACTGCGCAACGAGCTGACCTGGTACGTCCTGTTGCGCAGCGACTTCGAGAACTACCTGGCCACCAACAAGGCGTTGGGCGCCCAGGGCATCACGGACCCGAAGACCCAGGTCGACAACTTCTTCACCGACGAGAACGGGTGGGGAAACTTCACGGCCGCGGTCAACCTGGGCTTCGACGAGCTGGGCAAAGTCTTGACCACCCCGAGCGCCGGCTTCTACATGCCGGGCACCGACGAGCAGGGCAACCCGCTCTGGAAGCAGTTCAACGACACCCCGGTCTGGGACCCGGCGGTCGAAGGAGGGACCCAGCCGTCCAACATCAAGGTGGTGCCGCTCATCCAGGGCAAGTACATCGACACCCAGTGGGACCAGAACTGCGGCTACTACTGGGCGGACGACTGCCAGAGCCGCATCGGCTACTTCGTGGACAAGACGGTGGCCCTGGACGTGCTCGGCGAGAGCCAAGCGTACTTCACCGGGCGTGACACGTCGGTCGACGTCCGCCAGTACGCCATCGGGTACGTGCTGCCGTACAAGCGGCAGATCGAAGAGAAGTTCGGAGCGATGCTCTCCGACAACTACGCCGGCTACGCGCCGTATTTCACGAGCAATGCCGACGGCCAGCAGGTCATCGTCAACCCGAACTGGGCGCTGCCCAACCCGCCCACCACCGGGGAGCTGCAGGACCTCCTCGACCCGCAGACCGGGTTCACCCTGAACCTCTATGCGGGTATCTACGCCCTGGCCCAGTTCCCGACCACCTTCGATCACGACTTCATCGACGACACGAAGGTCTTCGTGGTCGGCAACGGGGAAGCGACGACCAGCGATCAGACCATCCAGGCGCAAGGGACGAGCGACCCGCGGCAGCTCGTGAGCCACTGCGCGGTGGGCGACTCGAGCTGCTTGTCGTCGGCGAAGCAGTGGTTCGTGATTCAAGACCCGTCGGGCGAGACGCTCGCCGCCCACGCGGTGGCGCCGACCGCGGAAGACGTGCTGACCGAGAGCGGCGACACCCAGACCGTTTCGCTGCGGCACGACATCGGCGTGCAGATGCTGGAGCCGCTGCAGCACATGGACCTGGTGCTGCAGGACGCCGAGACGAGCGGAGACGCGACCGCCATCGACCAGGCGCAGACGGCGTACCAGAACTACCGCGAGAATATCCAGGTCATCCGGTCGCTCGAGAACGCCTTCGGGTACGGGCCGTTCATGACTGACGCGCCGTTCTACTACTAGAGCTCGCCAGCACTCGTTCGGTTCTTTACCGACGCGCGTCCGGAGCCTTCCGGGCGCGCGTCGCGCTTCGGGCGCTGCCGGGGTCCCCTGCCGTCTTTGTCCGGTTGACCGCTCCTGGCCGCGAATGTCTCCTCGAGTCCGTGGTGGCGGGTCGCTGGCCTGCCAGAAAACGCGCTCTTGTTCTCGTCTCTCGGGCCACCCTCAACCGCGACTTCGACTGCAAATCGCTCCGGCACCCCACCCCTCGAAGCGATTTCGACTCCAAATCGCTCGACCATCCCACCCCTCGAAGCGATTTCGACTCCAAATCGCTCGACCGCCCCACCCCTCGAAGCGATTTGGGTGCGGCTTCGTAAAAAATACAGTGTTTCCCGTGATTTTTGGGGAGAAAGGAGAAGTGCGAGCTGCGGTTCCGGTGTACCTATGCGGTGGGAGACCAACA
>JAJYLH010000009.1 GCA_021787845.1 Myxococcales bacterium
GGGGCCGCTCGCTTCGCATCGCCAGCTCGTCGCGCGCGCACTCTCCGCCCGCGCCCCTGCCGCGCTCCCCCTCCGGGTCGATTCTCACGAGCATCCCCGGGTCACTTCTGACGAGCGGCGAAGCCGATTGCTCGCGGGGGGTGTGGGGTACCTCCCGGGAGACTCATCGATTGCTCGCGGGGGGTGTGGGGTACCTCCCGGGAGACTCACCCTTTGCTCGCGGGGGGTGTGGGGTACCTCCCGGGTGACTCACCGATTGCTCGCGGGGGTAGGGCGGGCCGGCCACGAGCGGGGGCGGAACGGACAACCGGCCGTCGGGCAGCGCCGCTCTGTCCGGCGGATGTGGTACAAGCTCGCTGGCGGAAGAGCGCGAGGAGCGGCGATGGCGAGAAGATCGGGAAAGCAGGAGAAAGCGCAGGCCGCCCTGCCCCTCGGGCCGAAGGAGCCGGAGCAGCCGGAGCTGGCGGGGATGGGAGCGGCGGCGGAGCCATCCTTGCCGGCGGACCGATTGAACCGTGGCACGGGCGTCCCCGCCCGTGGAGCGCTGGTCGAAGGAAGCACGGGCGAGGACGCCCGTGCCACAAGATCGGGAGACGGGGAGCGAAACCCCTCGGGCGACACCGCGCGCTCCGCCGACGCTGGGTTTCGCTCCGCTCCACCCATCCTACTCGACGTGCTCCCCCGCAAGCCGCGGCTCGCGTGGCAGGGGATGGACCGCCCGGGCTGCGAGCGATCCTTGGTGCAAAGTTTCGGGATGCGCTGGACTCGATTGCCGAAGGAGCCACGATGTACCTGACCAAGCTGAAGCTCGAAAACGTTCGACTCCTCGAGCCGACCTCGCTCGAGTTCGTGAGCTCCGACGGCACGCCTCGGATGTGGACCGTGCTCCTGGGCGAGAATGGCGCGTGCAAGTCGACCATTCTCCAGTGCATCGCCGTCGCCGCCGCCGGGGAAAAGCTGTCACGCGCTCTAGTCGAGGACGCGCAGAGCTTCCGGCGCGAAGGGAGCGACAAGCCTGCGTCGATCGCCGCTCTCTTCAGTGATCCTCGAGCACGGTCGAATCGTGTGATGCCTCCCTCCGGGTTGCTTCGCTTTGCGCCAGACGGACCGATCGCAAGACTCGCCTCGGTGCTGGAAGTCCTGCCAGGGCGCACCGATTTCGTCGTTCCCCCAAGGAGTCGAGAGGCGGGCGACGCTCTCGACGACCTTCGGGCGCGAAGCGACGCGACGGGTTGGTTCTGTGTGGGGTACGGGGTGGGACGGTTCCTTCCAGAGCCGGGCCAGGTGGCGATGCCGAAGAATCCCGCGATGGAACGGGTCGAGGGGCTCTTCCGTAAGGACCACCGGGTTCTCGGAACCGATTTCTACGGCGCCCTACGCCAAACGGCGCCCAAGTTGGCGCTGAAGTTCTCGAAGGCGCTTCGGGACGTGCTGCTCACCGAGCACAAGGGAGAGAGGTTGTTCCCGCTTCTCGAAAACGTCGAGCTGCGTGGCAAGGGTGGACTCAAGACGGTCGAGGGCCTTCTGGAATCGCGGCGCATGATCGTGGAGCTCGGCGGAGTGCGTTTCCGGCTACCCGCGACGGCGCTCTCCGACGGCTATCAGTCCATGCTCGCGTGGGTGGCGGACTTGCTGGGCCATGCTTTTCTCGAACTGGGAGAGACCGCGACCCCAGCCGATCTCGAAGGGCTGGCTCTTCTCGACGAGGTGGATCTGCACCTCCACCCCACCTGGCAACGGCAGTTGGTGCCGCTGCTCAAGCGCGCCTTCCCCTCCCTCCAGTTCATTGCGACGACTCATTCGCCGTTGGTCGTCGCCGGATTGGAGAGCCAAGAGATTGTGCGCCTTCGCGCGGAGGGTGACCGGGTGGTGGTCGATCAAGAGGAGCCCGAGCCAGGGTTACGAACGGCGACTCAGCTCCTGACGACCTACTTCGATGTTCCCTTCGCCGCGCGGCCGGAGCTCGTCGCGCTACGGCGTCGATGGGCGGAGCTCAAAGCGATCGAACGACCCAGCGCGGCCGAGCGCCGAAGGCTGGATGATCTCGAAGAGAAGTTGCGTCCGTATTGGCCGCAGTCCGATGGGGGAGTGCTGAAATGACGTCGCTCGATCGCGCCGCCATTGCATGGCCGGCCTGGTTCTCGAGTGACGGGTCCAAAGCGCTTCGGCGTTTGCACGCGCTTCGCCGTCGTCGCTCTTTGGCGACCAGCGACTTCGACAAGGGAGTCTACGGGCACCCGGAGGTCAAGAAAGCCCTCTGGAAAGCGCAGCACCGCAAGTGCGCCTGGTGCGAGACCAAGGTCGAAGCTCGGACCAATCATGTGGACCATTTCCGGCCGAAGTCGAGGGCGCGCGGACGAGATGGCTCGTTCTCTGAAGGCTACTGGTGGCTTGCCTATGCCCGGGACAACCTGATGTTTTCCTGCTCGAACTGCAACATCGAGAAGGGTGACTGGTTCCCGCTCGCCAAGGGCGCGACGAAGCTGCGTCGCGGGGATGATCCCGCAACGATTGACGAGAAGCCGCGGCTCATCGACCCGAGCCGGCAGGACCCGTCCCAGTATCTGACGTTCGTTCGTGGAACGAGTGGCTGGCATCCGGCCCCACGTAACAAGTCCGCACGAGGACGGTGGACCCGAGATGTCCTGGCGCTCGACCGCGATGAGCTCACGGAGCTTCGTGCGGACTACGTTCGTGACGTTCTTCGGCCGGTCCGCCGGCGATTCGGGGCAGCACAAACGCCAAAGGAGAAGCAACAAGCGAAGCACGATGCGCAAGCGCTTGTTAAACCCGACCGAGAGTACTCCTTGTTGGCGCGAGAATAATTTCGCGTGCATGGTGTCATCGCCTGATCTTCTGGAGACCGGGATGGCCAGGAAGAGGGGATAGGAGGCGCAGACCGCGTTGCCCATCGAGCCAGGAGCGAGCTGGCGAGGGTGGGAGCCGCGACGGAGGCATCCCAGCTCGACGGCCGTCGCGTCGTCGTCCAGCTCCGTGCCGGCGCCGACGAGGAGACCGGCGGCGCGTTCACGCTCAAGCGCCTCAAGATTGCCAAGCTCGACGAGAACGGCGCAGCGCGGGAAGTCTCGCTCGCGCCGGACAACCGCACCTTCCGAGCGCGCACCCTCTCCGATGCGGAGGCCGACGTGCGAATCGTCGCCGAGCTGCTCGAGGTGCTCCGGTAGACCGGACGACTGGACGACCAAGACAAACCCCTCACGCCGGGACGGGCCTGGTCCGGGCGTGAGGGGCGCGGTCGCGCGCGGAGGGCAGTCCTGTCGCTCCCGCGAAGTCAAGTGCTCTGGAGGCTCACATCTCCCGGGCGGCCCGGGCCGGCAGGCGCAGCGGTTCGGATTCCTCCTCCGCGGAGTCGGCGCGCTCTCCCACGCCCTGCGGCCGGAAGGTGTCCCAGCTCGCGAGCACGAACGCCGCCAGGATGCCCAGCGCAATCAGCTCGCCGTGCCAGTCGAAGGGCGAGGCGCCGTGCGGCGAGAGGGACGGCACCACGAGGAGGTGTTTCTCCATCCACAGCCCCGCGAGCTGCAAGCCCGCCGCGAGGCTCAGGATCGTCGGCGACTCCTTGGCCCGGCCCATCAGGAGGAGCAGGAGCGGGAAGAGGAAGACGCAGAAGACGACCGCCAGGGTCTCGATTTGCCAGCCGTTGAGGTTACGCCTCAGGAAGAACTCGACCTCGTCCGGGAGGTTGCCGTACCAGATGGTCAGGAACTGCGACCAGAAGAGGTAACCCCAGAAGACCGAGAGGGTCGTGACCAGCGCGCCCGCGTCGTGCCGCGCACGCCGGTCGAGGCGGCGGCGCTGGATGGCGACGATGGTCGACAGCGCGCTGCCCGAGACGAACGCGCCCGCGAAGAGATGCGGTCCAATCAGCGTGCTCATCCAGTGCAGATCCGGTCCCAGGATGAAGTCGAAGGCCCACATCGAGACGACCGCCGCGTAGAGCAGGCACCAGGTCACGGAAACCCAGCCCGGCAGCTTGCCGCCCGGGCGGAGGAAGAGCATCGCGAACCCGAAGAGCGCGAACGAGCCGAGGATCTCTCGCGTCGCGAAGAGCGGTGTGTCCAGCCAGAACGCCTGCTGGCCGGGCGTGTGGTGGTACCAGGGCGCCCAGCTCGACATGCCGAGAAGGATGATCAGGAGCAGTCCCGCCGCGACGGGGATGAAGCGGGAGAAGCCGCGGGCGATGTCGGCGATGGGCTCCGCCCACCTGGCGCCCGCGAGGCTCATGATCGCGGCGTAGGTCAGAGCGCCCACCGAGAGGCCGGCGAAGAAGAGCCAGCTCGCGATCAGAGCGCCGAAGGTGCGCACGCGGTCGGCGCCGCTGACGCCGGTGAGGAGCCCGACCGCGCCGAGCACGATGAGCGCGAGGCAGGCGACGAGAATCGCCTTCGCGCGCGGAGTTTCGCTGCCAAAACGCCAGCTCATGGCGTGCCTCCCGTGGCGCCGCCCGGAGCCTGCGCGGCTTCCGGATTGACGCATCCCTGGCTCTGAATGTTTCGAACGAACGCGACGAGATCCCAGCGGTCGTGCGAGGAGAGGCCGTACCGCAGGGAAGGCATCGCGCGGCCGCCGGCGGTGATGGTTCCGTAGATGAACCCGTCCGTGCGGTGGCAGATGGTGATGTGCCGCAGGTCCGGCGCCGGCGGGAAGACCTTCGACAGCTTCCCGTTTCCGTGCCCGTCCGCGTTGTGGCAGATGGCGCAGTGGATTTCGAAGAGGTCGTGCCCGCGCTCGACCGCCGCCGCGTCCTTGGGGAAGGGATCGGCCAGGTCCTGGTCGTCCTCGCGGTCGTCGAGATGCTCGACGCCCCCGACGGGCACCGAGCCCGGAGGCGCCGGCCGGATGTCGGTCAAGGCGTCGCGAATCGGCTGGTCGCGCATGCTCGACGGCCAGGGGCCACCGTTGCAGCCGGCAAAGACGAGAGCGAGGGCAAGGAAGAAGAGAAAGCCAGACACGTGAGTGTCCGGGTTCAGGAACGGCATTCGTCTCCGCGCGAACGTCGCTGCGCAGCGGTCGGCGATCGGCAACGCGCCGACGTGAGAATCCCGTTGGCCCTGCATTACCCGGACACTCACGTGTCCGGCTCCAATTCCGGGTCCATTGTTCGCGCTGCTCTTCACGGCATCACCTCGACGCGAAAGGCGCCCGCGAGGTCGGAACGGATCGCCGCGATGTCGTTGTCGCTCTTGCCGCCGACCGGCACCACCACCGCGACGCGGTCGGCGGTCACCGCCTCGCGCGCCTTGCGATGAATCTTCCGGCGGCTGAGCCAGGAGAGGACGATCAGCGAGACGAAGTTGGTGAGGCCGGCGCCGAGCATGGTCAGCTCGAACATCACCACGCCGAACGCGGGCCAGGCGACGTCGGGCTTGCCGCCGACGTGGAGGACCGGATGCGCCGCGGCGCTTCCCGCTTCGAGGACGATGGCGGTCGTCAGACCGAGCATGCCGCCGGCGAAGGCGAGAAAGCCCATCAGCCGCCACGGGCCCGGCTTGCCGGTCTGATGAACGACCGGGTACGCCGCCGGACTGACCACGCGCACGCCTTCGACCGCGCGATGCCCCAGCGAGCTGAGCGCTTCCGACGCGGTATCGGGGTTGTCGTAGAGCGCGAGCAGCGTTTTAGCCATGAGCACCCTCATCGCCGGCGTGCGCCGCGGCGTGCTGCGCCTGCATCGTCTCCGAAACGGAGATCGACGGCAGCAGCTTGGCAAACACCATGAAGAGCAGAGCGAAGAAGCCGAAGCCCGCGAGGCACAGGGTCAGCTCTTTCGCGGAGAGCATGTAGAAGCGCCAGCCGTACGGCTCGTAGTTGTGAGAGAGGCTGGTGACGACGAACATGAACCGCTCGAACCACATCCCGATGATCACCGCGACGGACACGAAGACCATCCAGCCGATGCTCCGGCGGAAGCGGCGGAAGAGGACGAGGAGCGGAATCACGCAGTTGCAGAGGATGATGACCCAGTAGACGAGCGCGTAGTGGCCGAACATCCGGAAGGTGAAGATGGAGACTTCCGTCGGGCTCCCGCGGTAGTGCGCCATGAACAGCTCGGTCAGGTAGACGCTCGTCATCACGAACGACATCGCGAGCAGGAGCTTGGCGAGGATCTCGAAGTGCGCCTCGCGCAGGTAGGCGTGGAGGTTGTAGCCCTTGCGGAGGAACGCGAGCAGGATGATCGCCATCGCCAGGCCAGAGAAGATGGCGCCGGCGACGAAGTAGGGCGCGAAGATGGTCGAGTGCCAGCCGGGAACCAGCGTCATCGCGAAGTCCCAGGAGACGACGCTGTGCACCGAGACCGCCAGGGGAATCGCCACCGCCGCGAAGATGGGATAGGCGCGCTCGAAGAGGTTCCACTCGGCGTCGGTGTTGGAAAAGCCGAGGGACATGACGCGGTAGAGCGTCCGCCGCCAGCCCTTGACCCGTTTCGCGAGGAGCGCCAGGTCGGGAAGCATCCCCATGTAGAGAAAGAGGATGCTGATGGTCATGTAGCAGCAGACGGCGAAGATGTCCCAGATCAGCGGCGAGTGGAAGTTCGGCCAGAGCTGCCGCTGGTTCCAGTACGGGAGGAGCCAGAACGCGAACCAGGTGCGGCCCATGTGCATCAGCGGGTAGAGGCCGGCGGTCATGATCGCAATGACCGTCATCGCCTCCGCCGACCGGCCGACCGACGAGCGCAGAGGCGAGCGCGTGAAGTAGAGAATCGCCGAGACCAGCGTGCCCGAGTGGCTGATGCCGATGAAGGCGACGAAGCTCGCGATCAACCCGCCCCACATCACCGGCTCGTCGAGGCCGGTGATGCCGAGACCGCGCTTCATCAGAATCGCGAACGTCCAGGTGCCGAGGGCGGTGATGCCCGCTGCGGTCAGAAGCGCCAGCCAGTAGCGGCGGCCGGGCGTCTTGAAGGTGGCAAGCGTGTCCCGCTCGATGGCGGGCATCGGCAAGGATGCGGCCGGGGTCATGCGAGGCTCCGAAGGGAGTGGCGGAAGGACAAACCTGTCCAGAAGAGACTTCCCGGCTGAGCGAAGAACCGCTCGTCCTGAGCGCAGTCGAATGGCGAGTGGTTCTTCGCGGAGGCGCTCATCCTTCGACTGCGCTCAGGATGAGCGGGAATCGTAAGCGTCTCAGGATGAGCGGGAATCGTAAGCGTCTCAGGATGAGGGGAAATCGCAGGCGCCTGTTGAATCATCCCGATCGATGTTTCAGCCCGCTCGCTCATTCCAGCTCCTCGTTTTGCCGGCGGGCGAGGTAGGTCACGCCCGGACGGGTGTTGAGGTCTTCCAGGATGTGGTAGGCGCGGCCGCTGCGCGAAAGCTGAGCGACTTCGGAATTCTCGTCCATCAGATCTCCGAAGACGAGGGCGCCGGCCGAGCAGGTGCCGACGCAGGCGGGCACGACTTCGCCTTCCTTGAGCGGGCGCTTCTCCATCTTCGCCTGCTCTTCGGCGCCGCGGATGCGCTGGACGCAGAAGGTGCACTTCTCCATGACGCCGCGCGAGCGGACGGTGACGTCCGGGTTCATCGCGAGCGCGGACTCGTGGGGCCAGGTGTACCAGTTGAACCGGCGCGCCACGTAGGGACAGTTGTTGCCGCAGAAGCGGGTGCCGACGCAGCGGTTGTAGACTTGTGCGTTCAAGCCCTCGTCGGTGTGGTAGGTCGCGTAGGCCGGGCAGACCGGCTCGCAGGGCGCGTCGCTGCACTGCTGGCACATCACCGGAAGGAGCTTGACGCTCGGCGCGCCGTCCTTGGCCTCGACGTAGCGCTCGATGCGCAGCCACTCCATGCTGCGGCCGAGGCGCATCTGATCGGCGCCGACGATGGCGATGTTGTTCTCGACGTAGCAGGCCGCGACGCACGCGCCGCAGCCGTTGCACTTGTCGAGGTCCACCGCCAACGACCAGCGCCGTTTGCCCTGCCGGTCGGTCGGATAAAGTGTCGGGAGCGACTTGGCTTTCGGCAGCGTCTCGTTCTCGCCGACCTCTCGCACGAGGCCGCGATGTTGATCGGAGAAGCTGCCGGCGGCGAGCACCAGGTCGAAACGCTTGCCGGTCTTGGTGACGGTCGCGTTCTCGATGCGCCCGCCGAGGCGTCCGTTGTCCGCGAGGAGCCCCGTCGCGTACGGAAGCGGCGCCGCGAACACGTCCTCCCGCGCCGGCGGGAACACCAGCGCCGCCAGCTCCACCGAGCCCGCCGCGGTCGACAGCTCGAGCACGTCGCCGGTCTCGATGCCGCGCCGCTTCGCCGTCGCCGGATTGACTTCGACCCAGCCGCTCCAGGACGCGCTCGTGACCGTGTCCGGAATCTCCTCGAGCAGCGGATTCGTCCCGGCGAGCCCGTTCAGATGCCGCACCGACGGGAAGAGCACGACGGGCGACGTGTCGCTGGCGGTTCCCGGTTTCTGGTTCGTCAGATCGATGGGATTCGCGGCGAGCACCGGCGTCGCGAGCGCAGCAGTCTTGAAGATTCCGCCCTTCTGGATGTCGCGCGAGTGCAGAACGGCCTGCATGTGGTCCGACAGGCTGCCGTCGTTCGGAAGCCCGTTCGTCAGGTTCAGGTTCTGCGCCGCGTCGAGCAGCACGTCCGCCGCCGCTTTGGTCGCGAGCAGCGGAATCATCACCGGCTGCTGAATCGCCTCGACGCCCGTGCGCAGCGCGAGCTGGTCCCAGGTTTCGAGGAAGTGGTGATCGGCGAGCACCGCGTGCGAGTGCTGAGCGGTCGCGTCGAGCCGGTTCGTGAACGACGCGATGAACGGAATCCGGTCGAGCGCCTTGCCCAGGCTGGCGAAGGCATCGCCGTAAGCCAGCGGGTCGGCGTGATGGAAGATCAGAGCGCCGATGTCGCCCGCCTCGGCGCGCCGCACGAGCTCGGCCAAAGTCAGCGCCGTCTTCGGCGCGGGCGCCGCTCGTCCCTCGACTGCGCTCGGGATGAGCGGGGTAGAGCCGTTCGGGATGAGCGGGGTAGAGCCGTTCGGGATGAGCGGTTGTGATGACGGCGCCATCGCGACCACCGGCTGTGCCTTGGCGTGGTCCGCATTCCCATTCACGGCGGCCGCGTTCGAGCCACCATTGCCGCTCATCCCGAGCGCAGTCGAGGGACGAGCACCTGCCGCAGCTTGCGATGCGGGCACATCCGCCGCGTCGAAGCCGAACGTGCTTCCGAGATTCCCCGCCAGCGCGTTGAGGAGATAAATCGCCTGCCCGAGCTGGACCGCGTCCTCGCCGACCGACGAGCGCCCGGGGCCGACGACGAGACTCGGCCGCGCCGACGCGATGCTCCGCGCGAGGCTCTTGATCCGACCCGCATCGAGGCCCGTGCTCGCCGCGACCGCTTGCGAATTCCACGGCGCGAGCGCGGCCGCGAGCCCGTCGGGAAGCCCCTCCGGATGAGGGCGCAGGCTGAGCATCTGCCGGCAAAGTCCGAGCGCCAGGTCGAGCTCGCTGCCCGGCCGGAGGGAGAGATACGTGTCCGCCTGCGTCGCGGTCAGAGACAGCCGCGGTCCGACGTAGATGAACCGGCCGTTTCGCCGATTGCCTCGCCGGCGCAGGTTCGACAGCCCGCGCGAGCCTTCGACCGGCGAGCCCAGGTCTTCCATCAGGTCCGCGCCGAAGGAAAGCACGAGCTTCGCGCGCGAAAGATCGTAGCGCGGCAGAGCGTTGACGCCGAAAGTCTTTTGCGCCGCCGCCTTCAACCAGTCCGGCGCCATCGGGTCGAACGTGACGACCTGCGCCGGGTCCTGGCCGAGCGCGGTCAGCCAAAGTCCGAAGAGGCTACCGACGAAGCCCGGCTCCGGCCGGGTGACGAAGACCACCTGCTTCTTCTGATCGAGCGCCGCCTTGATGCCCGCCTCGAACGCCTTCTGCGCGGCCGGCCACTTCGCCTGGTAGAGACCGCCGCCGGGCGAGCGCAGCATCGGATGCCCGAGCCGGTTCGGCGAGTAGAGCTCCTCGATGGTCGCCTGACCGGTCGCGCAGAGCGCGCCCTGGCCGATGGGATTGAGCGGGCTGCCCTCGAGCTTGATGGCGCGGCCCTCGCGCACGCGCGCGGTCAGCCCGCACCCGGCCGGGCATGCGCGACAGACCGAGCGATAGAACCGCGCTTTGCCCGGAATCTCGCCGTCCGACGGCTTGACCTGCGGGACGATCAACCGCGGCAGTCCCTTCGAGCAGCTCGCCAGTCCCACCGCGCTCGCGCCTAAGCCCACTCCGAGGAACTTGCGGCGGCCCAGCTTCTTCGCGTCACTCATCTCGTCCTCACACTCCCGTCCAAGATGGGGCCGAGCGAAAAGCCGCTCGTCCTGAGCGCAGTCGAAGGGCGAGTGGCTTTTCGCGGGTGCGCGCTTCATCCCTCGACTGCGCTCGGGATGAGCGGATCTGGCGTGCGCGTGTCTCGAGAGACAATCTCGTCCTCACTTGTGGCAAGCGATGCAGGCGACGGGCGCGTGCCGCGCCTCGTGGCAACGCAGGCAGAAACCCATCGACAACGAAGTGACCCGCCGGACCGTGTGCATCGAGCCGACGTCGCCATGGCAGCTCTGGCACTGGACCTTCGCCGCCAGGTGCACCTCGTGGGAGAAGTAGACGTAGTCCGGAACCGAGTAGACCCGCTGCCAGACCGGCGCCTTACCCTCGCGCCAGAGTGTCGCCAGCGCCTGGACGCCGGGCTTCTCTTTGTCCACGAACTTGTGGCAGCCCATGCACTTCGCGACCGGCGGGAGCCCGGCGACCGTCGACTCCGTCGCGTACACGTGGCAGTCGAGGCATTGCATTCCGTACTTGCCGACGTGGATGGTGTGGTCGAAATGGATGGCATCGACCGCGGAAGGGTCGGCAATCTTCGCCGGCGCTCCGGCGATCTTGGTCGACGCGCGAGCCGAGGCCGCCCCGAACGCCACCGCGAGGACGAGCGCCGCCAACCCGAGGCCGCCGGCGACCAGGGCCCAGCCCATTTTGCGCGCAGAAGACATGGAGGTGCCCACCTCTGGCTTCGTCTCTTTCCGATTGTCACGCTGATCGGACCGATCGGTCGGATCCGACTGATCGGTCCGATCGCTCCGGACGAACGCCGGCTACAGGTTGATCGAGGTGTGCGCGATGCCACCTTGCACGTTCACCGAGAACACCCGCTTCTTGGCCTTGCTCTTCAAGTGCTCGCCCCAGACCTTGAGCTGGTAGTGGCCATCGGGGATGTTCTTGATGGTGAAATGGCCGTCCGAGTCGCTGATCGCGTAATAGGGGTTCTGCAGGACCACGATGTACGCTTCCATCTCCGGGTGCAGCGAGCAGAGCTGCGTGTAGACGCCCGCGCTCTTGAAGGTGTAGCTGCGATGCTGCCCGTAGCCCCACGAGCCGAGGTTGTAGCCCTCGTTGTCCGGCGAGAAGACGTTGTGGTTGATGTGATCGCTGTTCAGGAAGTCCACCGTCGTGCCCTGGACCACCGCCATCACGTGCGGGACGAACTTCATCCGGTGCTGGTCCATCTCCGCGTGCTTGACGGGATCGAAGTTGCCCGCCGCCTTGACCACGTAGACGACGAGCCCCTTGCTCCCGTGGCTGGACGAGACCGTGCCCTCGATGCGGCCTTTGCCGGCCGCCGAAGCGGGCGAGGAGCCGACGAAGACCAGGCCCGCCGCCAGCGCGGCGACGGCGACGACAGAGCGGAACGAACCGACCGAACGAGTCATGGCAAGCCTCCAGGTGAAGTCAACACCCGCCAGGGGTCCAAAGCAACCTTCGTGCCCGACGCGCGAGCCTGCGAAATCACGCGGCGTTTCCGATCTTTCGCGGGGCGCCGCCGGCCGAGCGCGGCGTGCATCGTCGCACGATGAGGCCCGCCAGCCGTGCGCCGCTGCGAGCGGGGGAGCGGGCGCCCAGAACGCACCGGGCCTATCCGGTTGACACACTTGCTCGTTCCACCGCTCACCCTGATCTACTGAGCCGCGAAAGGCTCGCGCCGCGCGCAGATTCTCGGCGCCACGTAGCACGACTTCGTGGCACGGGCGTCCCCGCCGTGAGCGCTTGGGGACCTGCCATGCCAGCGGGTTCGACTGGGCTTTCACGGGCGAGGACGCCCGTGCCACGATTCCGATCGTCTCCAAGGTCGAGCTTGGGTTGTACCAGGTTGTACTCGGACCACAACCAGGTTGTACTCGGACCACGAGGCCGCTTCACCCGAGCCCGTACTTCTGGAGCTTGCGGTAGAGGGTCGCGGCGTCGATTCCGAGGAGCGTCGCCGCCTTCCCCCGGACCCCCTCCGAAAGGCGCAGGACGTAGGCGAGGTGCTCCTTCTCGAAGACCTGGAGCGCGTCCCGCAATTCCAAGGGGGCGGACGCGGAACCGTGGAGCTCGATGGGAAGCTGCCCCGGCCCGATCACCTCGTCGGAGGCGAGAATCGCCGCCCGCTCGATCAGGTTGGAGAGCTCCCGGACGTTGCCCGGCCATTCGTATTCCATCAGGAGCTTCATCGCCTCGTTCGACACCCCGGGCGGCCGCCGGCCGAGGTCGCGGGCGTGCCGGAACGCGAAGTGCGAGACCAGCGCCGGAATGTCCTCCCGCCGCTCGCGCAAGGGCGGCATGTCCACCCGGAAGACGTTCAGCCGGAAGTAGAGGTCCTGCCGGAACCGGCCCTCGCGCACCCGGTCCTCGAGCTTCTGGTTAGTCGCGGCGATCAGCCGGAAGTCGACGTGCACCGGATGGTCGGCGCCGACCGGCAGCACCTCGTGCGCCTCGATGGCCCGCAGGAGCTTCGCCTGGGCCGCGAGGGGAAGGTCACCGATCTCGTCGAGGAAGACCGTTCCCCCTCGGACGGAGCGCAACAGCCCCTCGCGCTGCCGGTCGGCTCCGGTGAAAGCCCCCTTCTCGTGGCCGAAAAGCTGGCCCTCGACCACCTCCGACGGCAGCGCCGCCATGTTGATCGCGAGGAACTCTTTCTCCGCGAGCTGCGAGCGGGCGTGGATGGCGCGGGCGACGAGCTCCTTGCCGGTCCCGCTCTCGCCCATGATGAGCACGGTGGTCCGGGTCGGCGCGACCCGCTCGACCAGGTCGAACACCGCCCGCATCCGCGGGCTGTCGCCGACGATCCCCTCGAAACCCAGGCGGGAGTGGAGGTCGCGCCGGAGCCTCGCCACCTCCGCCTGCAGCGCGCGGTAGGCGACGAGGTGCTGGATCTTGCGCAGGAGGTCCTCGAACGGCACCGGCTTCAACAGATAGTCGAAAGCGCCGTACCGGAGCGCCTCGACCGCGGTCTCGACCGAGGCGTAGGCGGTCGTCAGGAGCACCACCGTCTCCGGCCGCTCCGCCATCAGCCGCTTCAGGAGCTCGACCCCGTCCATCCCCGGCAGCCGGATGTCGCTGACCACCACCGCGAGGTCCTGCTCGAGCGCGAGCTGGAGCGCGGTCTCCCCGTCGGGGACCCCCGCGACCTCGTAGCCCGCGCGCTGCAGCATCTCGCACAGGTTCGCCCGCAGAATCGGCTCGTCCTCGACGAGCAGCACCCGGTCGCTCATGGAGTCGACTCCCCTTCCGAACGGCGGGGGACAAAGCCCCCTTTGGCTACGCGGCCCAGCCGGGCGCAATCGGCAGGTCGATGCGAAACACGCTCCCCGCCGGCCCGGTCGACTCCAGGTCGAGCGAGCCGTTGAGCGCCTCGACGATGCCCTTGGACACGAACAGACCGAGACCGGTGCCGCGCCCCGGCGCCTTGGTCGAGAAGAACGGCTCGAACAGGTGCCCCCGCGCCTGGTCGGGGACACCGCTGCCGCTATCCTTCACGCGGGCCACCACCCGGCGCTCCTCCCGACAGGTCTCGAAGATCAACGCGCCGCCCTTCGGCATCGCGTCCAGGGCATTCAAGCCGAGGTTCAGGAAGACTTGGATGAGATGATCCTCTTTCGCCTGGACCGGCAGCCCCTCGGCCGAGAACCGCGTCTCGAAGTCGACGTGCTTCGCCCGCGGATCGTTGCGCAAGAGGCGGGCGACGTCCTGAATCACCTGCTCCACCGAGACCCGGGTGGTCCGGTCTTCCCGCTTCCGGGTGACGCTGACCAGCTCCCGCAAGAGCCGGCCGATGCGCTGCACCTCACCCGAAACGATGTCGAGGGTCTGCTCCACCCGCCCCGGCGCCGGCGCCTCCCGGGCGAGCCGGAGCTGCGACTCGATCGACGCGAGCGGATTGCCGATTTCGTGGGCGACCCCGGCGGCGATGATGCCGAAGGCGGAGAGCTTCTCCTGGTTCACCATCTGCGCCTGGATGCGCCGCTCGTCGGTGACGATGCGCCGGAGCTGAATCACCGCCTCGACCTCGCCGCCGGGCGCGAGGACCGGGAACATCTGGAGGTTGACCACGTCCTCCGCCTCGCCCAGACGCTCCAGCTTGTCGGCCGCCGCCGGACGGCCGGTCTGGAACACGGTCCTGAGCGGACAGTCGCCGCACGGGTCGGACGGACCGCAGGGCTCCCCCCGGCATTCGAAGGCCGAGTTGTAATGGGTGCCGACGATCTCCTGCCCGTAGCGCCGGATCGCCGCCTGGTTCGCCTGGAGCACGGTCAGGTCCCGGTCGGCGACCACCACCGGCTGCGCGATGGAGTTCAAGAGCCGCTCCGAGAACTCCTGGCTCGTCTTCAGCTCGTGGGTCCGCTCGGCGATGCGCTGCTCCAACAGGTCGTGCGACTCCTTGACCGCAGTGCTCATCCGGTTGAACGAGCGGGCGAGGTCGGCGACCTCCGCGGTCCCGCCGGGCGGGACGCTGACCCCGAGGGTTCCTCGAGCGCTCCTTCTCGCCGCCTCGGCGAGCGCCATCAGCGGTTCCGTCAGGCGTCTGGCGACGATCACCACCGCGAGCAGGACCAGGGTCGTCAGGACCAGGGCGAAGACCGACGCCTGCCACTTGAGGACGTCGAGGGAAGCGAGAGCGGCCTTGACCGGCGTCTGGACCAAGACCCCCCAGCCGAGCTCCGGAATCGGCGCGTAGGCCGCGATGATGTCGTGGCCGCGGCCGGTCGTGAACTCGCCCTCCCACGAGTCCATCGCGAACTTCCAGCCAGGCGCTGCGTCCCTCAGGGTTCCCCCCAAGTCGGCCGGCTCGTCGGGGGTGTTCGCGATGATGCGGCCGCCCGGACCAAGCAGGGTCAGGCGGGTGGGCGAGGAGTGTGGCCGGGGGTGTAGCTCCAGGCTCTCCTGCAGCTCGAACCCGACCCGGGCGCAGAAGACGCCGAGGAAGGTGCCCGCGGTGTCGACGATCGGCGCGGAGAGCAGGAGCGCTGGCCTTCGGCCCGAGTAGTCGATGCCGTCGATCGCCGCCACCTCGCGGCCGCGATGAAAGCAGATCGCCGCGCCGGGATCGCCCACGGCCGTTCGTCGATGCAGCGAGGAGCCGACGAGGATCGCTTTCGGCGAGAGGACGTAGAACTCCTCGATCGCCCCGCTCTCCTCGGCTTCCGCCTGGAGCTGCGTGTCGAGCGCCCGGGTGACCGAGGCGCGCGCGACCGGGTCGGGGGTCGCGAGCGCTCTCAAGAGGCCGAAGAGGTGCTGGTTACCGGCGACGACCGAGGCGACCAGGTTGTGCTTGGCGTGGACGAACCGGAAGACGCCCACCGCCTCGAGGGCGGCGACGTTGCGGGCGTTTCGCAGCTCGCTGCGGGCGAAGAAGCGGCGGCTCTGGAGGTAGCCCCAGGCGTTCGTCAGAATCAGCGGGCCGACGGTGAAGAGGATGAGTAGCGAGAGGAGCTGCCGGCGCAAGGTCGGCTCGCGGGTGGCCCGCCCGATCACCGAATCCTTCCGTGCCGGGACCATCTGCCTTGTCGCCTCCCCGAGCCAAAGAACACACCGGGCCGCGCGGCGTTCCGCGAAGCCCGGTGCCGAAGCCTTTTATAGCCGGTCCGCTGGTCCCCCAGCGAGAGGTCGTTCACTCGCCGCCCGGGCGCCGGTCGCATCGGTCGACCGGCACCCGCGGTGTGCCCGCTAGACGCCCCACTGGAGGAACAGCACCAGCGCCTCGACCTCGGGGCCAGTCTTGGCTGTGCCGCTCGGCGGAACGATGGTCGCGCCGTCCGCCGGATCGCCCCAGCCGCCTACCGGCGCGCCGTGTGCCGCCTCGATGTCGCCGACCAGCCGCAGCTTGAGATTCGGCCGGATGAGCCCCACGATTCCCGGCTCGATGCGCCAGGTCGATTGGGTGGTGCCGTCGCCGGTGGCGGCGATGTACTCGAACCGCGCCGCCGGAACGAGCCAGGGGAAGGCGACCCAGGACAGCTCGTCGTACTGCACGAACGCGTCCACCGGGCTGCCGACGTCGCTCGCGTGGCTGTGGCTCTCGCCGTAGGCGCCGGCATCCAGCTCCCAGGAGGCCCACTGCGCTCGCAGGGCGCCGCCCAAGGTGGTCGCCACGTCCTGGAGGGTGACGCCAGCGGCATTGGTCAGGCGGGTGTTCGAGTGGTAGCCGAAGAGGTCGAGGGTGAGGGCGTCCTCCTCCCAGGGCTTCATCGGGTTGGCCGGGGTGTAGTTCTCGCCGTCGAGCCGCGCGCCGCCGATCTTGTAGCCGACGTGGACGTAGGAGTTCTCCGTCGGGCGGACGTCGATGTTGCTCCCGGATTGGAGTCCGAGCGAGTAGTCGAAGCGGCCCGCGACTACGCCGTTGAGCTCCAGGGTCATGTGGTTGTCGTTGAAGGACCACGGGTTCTGGGTGCCGTAGAGCCCGGTCACTTGCACCTGGGGAACGTTCTGGTCGTCGATGTAGGTCGAATGCAGGCCGAAGCTGTTGACGTCCGCTCCGGCTTCGCCGACCTCGAGGTTGAGGAGGTGGGCGGGGCCGAGGAGATCGTTGAAGAGAACCTGGGCCTTCTCGACGGACAGGCTGCCGTCGCCGCCGAAGGTGACCTCGGCGTAGTAGGTGTTCTTCTCATCGAAGCTGCCGGCCGCGTAGAGGTGTCCCTCCTCGACCAGGCTGTCCATGTTGAACACCGTCTTGTTGTCCGCACGCGCTGCGGTGGCGTTGGTGTCCGGGTGGATGATGGCCTGGCCGTTGAAGCTCATCGACAGCGGTGCGAAGGCCTGGACCACTCCAGGCCAGACCGCGTTGGGGAACATCTTCTTGTAGGCCGCGCGGCCCAGGGAAACGGTCTTGCCCTGCCAGTAGTCGCTGTCCTCGCCGGGGAACCGGTAGCCGTTGCGCCGGAACGCCTCGCCGAACGGGTTGAGCTTGGGGAAGATGGTGTGGCACGTCTCGCAGCTCGTCTGGTACTTGCGGGCGAAGGATGGAAGGGCTGTGGCTCGGCGCGGTGCCAGTAGAACGATAGCGGTGCCGAATACCAGGAGGACTGCCGCCAGGCGCGCCAAGCGCGGGTCGGCTCGAACGGGCGTACGGGTCATGGAGGGTCTCCGAGGCGGCCGACATGGCCGTGAACGAACAGATCGACCCCCCGAGCAAGGGGCGTGCCCAGCCGTCCGCCCGCGCCCAATCGCCCGGTGGTTGCGAAACGATGAGAGAGTGCTGAGAAAGGCTCTCGCGCGTCGTGCGCGCCTGCACGATCGGCGAAGACGGTTTCGCGCAGTCGCAAGATCGCGAGCCCTGTCGCCGGGCGAAGGCTGCCGCCGGCGCGACCTCGGGCGGCTCGCGGCATCTCTGGCGCTGGTTCGCGTGCGGAGGTCCTCATCGATGTCCGAATCTCGAGCTTCCTCGGAGCCCCTCGCCTCCGCCGTCGCTCCTTCGCGCCTGTTCTTGGCTCTCGCCGCGGTCACCTGGGCGCTCATCGCCTTCGGCGCCCTGGTTCGCGCGAAGCAGGCCGGGCTCTCCTGTCCCGACTGGCCCCTGTGCCACGGCGACGTGGTGCCGAACCTCGCCTTGAAGGGCGTCGTCTACGAGTTCGGCCACCGGGTCCTGGCCGGCCTCGTCACCCTGACCTACGTGAGCGGTGCCGTTCTCCTCTGGCGCCGCGGCGACCTGTGGCAAAGGGTGCGCCGATGGGTGGCCCTGGGCGGCGCGCTCCTCGTCACCCAGATCGTCTTCGGCGCCCTGACGGTGCTCGTCGTCCACCACGACGACGGCGCGTCGCGGCCGGCGGCCTGGACGGTGGCGACCCACCTGGTCCTCGGCAACAGCTTCGCGGCGGTGGCGCTGGTGCTGGGGCTCGAGCTCCGGCGTCTTTCCCGCGGCACGACACCGGCACCGGTGCCGCTCAGCTCGACGGCCCGCGTCCTCGCCGCCGGCTGGACCGCCTCGCTCTTCACCCAGTTCGTCCTCGGCGGCGCCATCGCCGGAAGCCTCGAGGGGATGGTCTGCACCACCTTCCCCGGCTGCTATCCCGGCGCCTTCGTGCCGAGCTGGACCGGCTTCATCGGGCTCCAGGTCTTCCATCGCCTCAACGCGCTCTTGCTCGCGCTCTGGGGCGGGTCGCTCGTCCTCGCCACCTGGAAGGCGGGTCGCGTCGGGCGGGTGGCGCGCCTCCTCGGCGGCCTCGTCGTCCTGCAGATCGTCCTCGGCGCGGTGAACATCTGGTCGTTCCTCCACGCGCCAGTCACCACCGCCCACTCGGCAGTGGCAGCGCTCCTGTTCTCCGGCACCGCCGTCCTCTGGTTCGAAGTCGCCCAGATCCAGTCCTCGTGGTCGGCGAAACCGCAAGCGGCGAGCCTCAGCGCCGCCGCTTGACTCTGGCGAAGACCGCTCCCTTCCGGTGACGCGCGAAAAGCCGCCGTCCGAGCCCTCGGCCCCGGGGCGCTCCGAAAGAAGCGCGTCCCTCGCCGCCGCTGGCCGTCCGCCTTAGCTTGACTTGGTGGGCGTTCATGGCCCCAGGGGGGGAAGCGATGGCGTTCAGTCCAGGAACCGACGCGCCCTACACGACCGAGGAGCTGGCGCCGGTGCGCGAGGTCCTCCTGCGCCGCCGCACGTTGCTGCTCGACTCCGAACAGGCGCACGGCCGCGAGATGGCCGACGAGCAGGACCGCGACCCGGCGGCGGAGGAAGAAGAGGCCGCTGCCCACCAGCACATGCAGTTCGTCGCCGCCCGGGTGCGCGAGGGCATCCAGCGCGAGCTGATGCTCATCGATCAGGCGCTCGCGCGGATGGACGCCGGCGTCTACGGCCGCTGCGACGAGTGCGACGAGCCGATCGCCATCGAGCGGCTGAAGGCGCTGCCGTACACCCGGCTGTGCGCGCCCGACGCCGCCCGCGACGAACGCGACAAGATCCCGCACTCGCCCGGCCGGAGCCTCACGCTCTAGGAGACCGGTCCCGCTGGGCCGCGCGGCCGGCGACCGCCGATCGGCTCGGGCGCGAGCCCCGCCACAGACACGAACGGCCCGACTCCGCACCAGAATCGGGCCGTTCGCTTGTGGCGTCCCCAGCGGGATTCGGACCCGCGTTGCAGCCTTGAAAGGGCTGAGTCCTTGACCCCTAGACGATGGGGACCGACTGCGGTAGCGCTCCGGGTGGGCGCTGGCGGTGCTGGTGAGCCGCGTGGGGCTCGAACCCACAACCAATGGCTTAAAAGGCCATTGCTCTACCATTGAGCTAGCGGCCCGTCGGTCGTTCCGCCGGCCCGTCCTGATGCAGCGCAAACCGGCGAACGCGGCGGACTGTAAGCGTCGAAAAGCGCGCGGTCAAGCGGTCGTGCCGTGAAAGCCGCCGGCAAAGGCGCGTGTTACCGTCCATCGAGCGCGGCAACGACTTCGCGCACCGTGAGTCGGGAAGGGACCGTGGTCAAGATCCGCATCGGCGAGAGCTGGAAGCACAACCCGTCGTACGTGACGGGACTGCGCGCGCTCGCCGAGGGCACTTCGCGCGGCTTCTCCCCCCGCGACATCGTCGACGTCCTCGGCATCGAGGTCGACGGGGTGGACCTCGCCCAGGGCTTGGCGGAAGCGGCGCTGCTCGACGCGATGGGCGAATTGGTCCGCGCGGCTCGCTCGCTCGCCGCGACCGACGGCGAAGAGCGGGTGCACCTCGCCCGGGCCCCGGTGGAGCTCAAGCTGACCCGCCAGGGCGACGAGCTGCACCTCGCCCTGCGCGTGCTCGACGGCGACGTGGCGCTCGTGCGCGACGCCATCGTCGAACCCCGGCGGTTCTTCGAGGCCGTGCGCCGCGCCGTCAGGACGCTCCTCACCGACCTCACCGCCATCCATCCGGCCCTGGGGGAGGTGCGCGCCGTGCGCGCCCTCTCGCTCGAATCCGTCCGTCCAGCTCGCCGCCGTCCGCCCGCGCGCGCCCGCTCGGGGCCCCCCGCCGCCTCGACCCCGGCCGCAGACGCGCCAGCAGCGGAAGCCGGACCGGACCAGGCGCCGGCGCCCCTCGGACGCCAGGCTGGATCGCTGCCGGTAAGCAGACCGCTCCGCGCCCCCCCGATCCGCGCACCGGGGATGCGGGCCGACGGGCTGCGCCGGCTGATGCTCCGCCCCGCCTGGCGCGCGGACGCTCCCGCCGCCCGACCGCACCTCGCCCGGGCGAGCGACCTCATCCTGATTCTGACCGCAGCCCAGGTCGAAGCCCGCCGGCCCGACGGGAGCGTCGCCTGGTCGCTGCCCTTACGCGATCCGATCGCCTCGGCCGGCGCCGAGCCGACGCTGCTCGTCGGCCGGGAAGCGCCCGACGTGGTGCTGATCGTCGACGGGACGACCGGCCAGCGCCTCGGGTGCGCCCGCGTGCCCCTGCACTCGCCGCTCCAGGAGGCGGTCTGTCTCGGCGGGAAAGCCGTGGCGGTCAGCGATGGCGCGAGCGTCTTCGGCCTCGGTCCGGAGAAACGGCAGGCGGCGTGGCGCTTCCACCCGCGCCCGGAGGGTGCGCTCAAGCTCTGCAGCGCCGGTGCGGGATTGCTCGTGGCGACGGAAGCGGGCGACCTCCACGGCCTGTCCCGTGACGGAACCGTCGTCCTGCGCTCGGCGCGGGCGCTCGAACGGACGCGCGCGGTGGCGGTGAGCGCGAAGGCCCGGCTCGCCTTCCTCTCCGGGCAGGACGAGACCGGCGCCGCCGCCCTCGCCGCGGTCTCGCTCTTCGATGGCCGCGTCGCGTGGCGCCGGGTCCTGCCGGGCTTGCGCCCGTCGGCACCGGTGCTGGCCTCGACGCGGGTGGCGGTCGGGTTCGAGGGCACGGACGGACCGACCCTGGCGCTGTTCGACGCGAAGACCGGACGCCCGCGGTTCCAGGCGCTGGTGCCGCCGGACGGGCCGGTCTTGCCCTTCGCGGCCGGCCGGCTGACTGGGGCCGCGCGCTTGGGCGGCGGGCTCTGCCTCTACGCGCCGGATGGGACCCGGGTCGCCAACGCCCGGGCGGCGGACCCCGACCCGGCGCTCTCGCCAGTGCGGCCACGGCCGGTGCGGACCGGCGCGGGCCTCATCGTGGTCGCGTCCGCGCTCCTCCACGTGTACGACGCCGCCCGGGGCCGGCTTCTCGCGTCCCTCGAACCGGCGGAGCTCGCCCCGGAAGCGCTGGCGCTCTTCGACGGCCCGCTCGTCGTGGCGGCCGGTCGCGAGGGCCTGGTCGAGGCCTGGCGGACGCACGGGCACCTGCGGCTCGTCGACTAGGCGCCTTTCGAACCGGTCGCCCGGAAGTGAAGGCCCGTGGACCGCGTGCCTCGCTTCGCCTTACCCTCGGCCTGAGTCGGAGGCTTTGGCGTGGCCGAAACGCCCAAGGCGCCGGGGCGCAACCCGCCGGTGCTGAACCTGCAAGTCAAGCTGCCGGTCGCGACCCGGGCCGACCTCGTGGCCCGCCACGGCGCCGAGCTCGGCCAGGGGCGGCTCTTCGTGCGCACGAGGGTGCCCAAGCCGGTGGGCACCCGGCTGCGGGTCGACCTCAAGCTCGCCGATGGAACGACCGTCCTGCGCGGCATCGCCGACGTGACCGAGGCGGCGACGGCGGACGAGGCCCCCGAACGGCCGGGAATGCAGCTCGTCTTTCGCGCGCTGGATCCGGAAGGCCAGGCGTTCGTACGCGGCTCGAGCCCGCCGGCGACGAGGCCGGCCGCCGCGCGCCCAGCGCCGCCGGTCTCGGCTAGCGGCACCGTTCCCGCCGACCGGCAACCGCGTCCGGGGAGCGAGAGCGCTGGCGCTCCCTCGTCGACCCCGAGCCCGCCGGCTCCGGAGGTGGCGGTAGCGTCGCCGGTCGAGGGAAGCGCAACCGATGGGCAGGATCGGCTTCGCCCGAGGGCAGCGCCGGCGCCCGCCTCGACGATCGAGCGCCGTCCGGCGGCGCCGCCCCTCGGGGTCCCCCCGGCCAGCGGTGCCAGTGGCGGTGCCAGCGGGCTGGACAAGGCTCCGGCACCGGTGCCGGAGGCCACGACCGTTCCAGGGTCAGCGGGCGGACCAGGGGAGCCGGCCGGGAGCGTCGCGGCCGCGTCCTCGGAGGCGCCGGCGACATCGGCGACGCGCCGGCCGCCGGCGCGCTCGGGGCCGGTGGTCGGCATCGACCTCGGCACCACCAACTCCTGCGTCGCCTGGGCCCACCACGGCAAGCCGGTCGTGATTCCCTCCCGCGAGGGCTACAACGTCGTCCCGAGCGTCGTCGCGGTCAACGACCAGGGCCGCCTCCTCGTCGGGCAGAGCGCGAAGGGCCAGCTCCTGACGAACCCCGCCAACACCGTCTACGGCGCGAAGCGGCTCGTGGGCCGGCCGTTCCATTCGCCGGTGGTCTCGGGGCTCAAGGAGCACTTCAGCTACCCCATCGTCGAAGGTCCGAAAGGGGAGGCAGCGGTCTCGCTCGGCGGCAAGACCTACACCCTGCAGACGATTTCCGCCTTCGTCCTCAAGGAGCTGCGGGAGGTCGCGCGGGGGAAGCTCGGGCAGGACGTGCACCGGGCGGTGATCACCGTGCCGGCCTACTACAACGAGCACCAGCGGGAAGCGGTCCGCGAAGCGGGCGAAATCGCCGGGCTCCACGTGGAGCGCATCCTCAACGAGCCGACCGCGGCGGCGCTGGCCTTCGGCTACGGGAAGAATCTGGAGAAGCGGCTCTTCGTCTACGACCTGGGCGGCGGCACCTTCGACGCGTCGGTCCTGGAGCTGCACGGCGGGAGCATCTACGAGGTGGTCTCCACCGGCGGAGACACCTTCTTGGGCGGCGTCGATTTCGACCTCGAGCTGCTGGAGGTCTTGAAGGAGAAGTTCGCCCAGCAGAACGGCGTGCCGTTCGAGGGAGACCGGGTGGCGCTGCAGCGGATGCTCGATGCGGCCGAGCGCGCCAAGGCCGGCCTGAGCGAGGCCGAGACCCAGCACGTCCGGGTTCCGTTCGTCGCGATGCGCGGGGAGCGGGCGCTGAACCTGGACGTGACCGTCACCCGCCAGGAGCTCCAGAAGGCGACCGAGCACCTGGTCGACCGGACCTTGAAGGTGACCAACGAGGTGCTCGCCGCGAAGGGCTTGAAGCCGACCGACATCGACGAAGTGCTCCTCGTCGGCGGGCAGTCGAGGATGCCGCTCGTGCGGGACAAGGTGCGCGCGTTCTTCGGGAAGGACCCGCACCACGGCGTGCACCCGGACGAGGCGGTGGCGCTCGGCGCGGCGCTGCTCGCGCAGACCATCGCGACCGACACGGTCGACGGCGTGGTGCTGATCGACGTGTTGCCGATGAGCATCGGGGTCGGGCTTCCCGGCGGGCGCTTCAAGCGCATCGTCGAGCGCAACACGGCGCTGCCGTTCACCCGCACCCACACCCTCCAGACGACCCACGACCAGCAGACCACGCTGGAAGTGCACGTGTTCCAGGGCGAGAGCGAGAGCGCGCTGGAGAACGAGCTCTTGGGGAGCGTGCGCCTGTCGGGGCTGCCCAAGGCGGCGCGCGGCGCGGTCAAGGTCGACTTGACCTTCCGCCTCTCCAGGGAAGCGCTCCTGACCATCGTCACGCGGGAGGAGGCGACCGGAAGCGAGCGCCGCCTGGAGCTCGCGACCCAGGACACGCCGGAGAAAGTGCGCCAGCGGCTCCAGGCATTGGCGCCCGGGGCGGCGAAGGTCGGCCTGTGGGGACGACTGCGCCGCTGGCTCGGCGGGAGGGCTTCCGCCTAGCAATACGAGCTCGACGCGCCATCGACGAGCGGTCTTGCCCGGGGAGCCACCATGCTCGAGACTCTCGGGCGGCCGAGAGTGGCGAGACCGCTATGGGATGGCGAGTGCGCCTCTGGCGAGCGGCGGCGGAGGTTCTCGGTTACGCTCTCGCTCCCCATTTACGGTCGGCGCCCCGAGGCATCACGGCGTCGAAGGGCCCGGCGCAGCCGGGCTCGTATTCGACCTCGGTCACGCCGACCACCGTCCGGGCGACTTCCAGAATCAACTCGTGCTCGTGGTCCTCGACGTACGGCCCTTCGAGGTGGACCCGGCCGCCTTGCGCCTTGGCGCCGATTTCGTAGCCGAAGGTCCGGGTGTCGCAGACGAGCGCCGCCTCCACCCGGGTCGCGAGCTCGAGGTCCTCCAGCGCCCGGGCGCTCTCGGGGGTCGGCTGGAACACGTCGAACGCGAGGCTCGCCGCGATCATCGAGCAGGCCGCCTCGACCGAGAGCCGGTCGAGCGACAGGCAGGCGTCGTAGAGCGAGACGTCCCGCAAGTCGCGGCCGTACATGAAGCGCGCCCAGCGCACCCGCTCCTCGTCTTCCCGCTGCACCGCCTCCTTCGCTTCCGCTTCCCCGAGCCCGAGCCGGCTCATCGCGCTCTGGACCCGCTGGGCCATCGGCGCGATCACCCGCACGTGCATGCATCCGGGCACGCCGACGAGCAAGAGGTGGCTCGCGTACCCGTCGTAGACCACGTTCCCGTCGCGGATGAAGCCGAGGAGCGCCGAACGCATCAGGATGAGGAACGGGCGCCTCAAGTCGCTGAACTGCTGGTACGCCTTCGTCGCCCGGTCGAGCGATTCGCGCACCTTGCGGGCGTGGTCGCCGCAGGAGTCGACCGCTCGAATCAAATCCTCACGGCGGAGGTATCGGTACGAGAGCCGCTCGGCGAGGCGCCGCGCCAGGGCCTGGCCACCCGACATCGTTCCCCGGGAGATCAGCACCACCGCCATCGCCTCCGCCTCCGTCGGGTCGAAACCGCCCGAACGCCGCGCCGCCCCTCGACTGCGGCGAACCTGAACGGCAGCGCCGCTGGTGACCGGCAGCCGAGCCGGTCAGCCTTGCTCGATTCCCCCGGAGAAGGCGAGCTCGGTCCTGACGCCCTTGACCCGGTCGAGGCGCCCCAGCACCGCTTTCACCGTCTCCACATCCTGCGGCGAGTAGCCGACGCCCCGGACGGTGACCACCCCGTTGACCGCGTCCACCTGGAGCTTGCGTAGCCGCGTGTCCTTGTCCTCGAGCAGCGCCGCTTCCGCCGCGGCGGCGATTTCCGCGTCCACCAGGGTGGCCCGCGACGCGGGGGTCGAATGGAACGCCGGCAGCTCGGTCATCCGCGTCACCACCTGGCAGGCGTCCTCGATGGTGATCTTCTGGAGATTGACCGTCAGGTCGAACTGGAAGGGGTCGCGCCAGTCTGCGTTGTAGAGAAACCGGGTCCACTTGCGCCGCTGCTCGTCGACCGTCTGGATGTGGGACTCCGCCGCCGCGCGGGTCAGGTGTTTCGCCTGCATCGCCTGGTCGATGCGAAAGTCCATGTCGGCGATGACGAGGACCCGCAGGACGTGCGAGATGCCGCCCAGGAGGAAGTGTCCGGCGTGGCCGTGGTAGACGAACTTGCCGCTCTGGGCGTGCTGGCACAGGGTCTCGCGCAGGTGGGCGAGGTAGACCTGCCGTTTCCAGCTCATCCGGTCCCAGAAGCCGGGCGGCTTCTCCAGCGCGTCGTTGAGCTCGTCGGCGTCGACCCCGTACTGCTGGGCCGCCTCGGTCAGCAGCTCCCGGCTCACGCATTCGAGCCCGAGCTTCTCGGCCAAGCATTCGGCCAGGTCCTTGCCGCCGCTGAAGGTTCCCCGGGAGATCGTGATGACGGGCATCGGGTGCCCTCCTTCGCACGAGGGGGTCGCAGCTTGCACCCTTCGGCGGCGGTCGCGCAAGGGACCAGCCAGACCTCGACGCGGGGCGGGACGTGCCTCTCGGGTCGGCGCGCCGCGGGATGGATCGTCCCGTGCCGATGCGGTCGGCGCACCTGTTCCGCAAGACCGTAGGGCGGGGGCTGGTCCCCGCGGGTGCTGATTTGTGCTTGCACGCGAGCCAGCCGGATCCCGCACTGCGACCGTGAGGAACCGGCGCACGGCCGATGAGCTTCGGCGGCGTCAAGCGGACCAGCAGGTCAGGTCCGGACCAGCAGGTCAGGTCGGCTTCCGTCTCGCCTGCGAGCCCACCAGCACCGCTACCCGGCTCACGGGACTAGCGCAGGGAGAGCGTGTAGGGCTCGAACGGATTCGACGCCCGGTCCTTCGCCTCGACTTCGAGGAAGAAGGTCCCCGCGGTGAACGGCACCACCAGTCGCTCCCCGGCCTGGATCCGGCCCTGGTCGGCGGTGCCGACGACCTGTCCGTCGGCGTCCTTCACCGTCAATACGAGGTCGAGCTTCGGCACCCCGCTGACCGTGATCGCCACGTTCTGCGGCGCCGCGAGCACGAGCTTGTAGAAATCCCTGTCGCCCGCGGGCTGGATGTAGCCCCGGTAGTCCTTGCCCACCTGGACCGCCGTCGCCAGGGCGTTCGAATCGTTCGGCTCGCGCTCGGTCGTGCCGTCGTCGGGCGCGACGTTCAAGGTCAAGGTGTAAGGCTCCTGGGCGTTCTCGTAGTCCTTGACCCAGCGCTGGTCGACCTTCTTCCAGGCGCTGTCGACGACCACGTAGTCGTCCCCCGCCGGCACCGCGATGTCCGAGACCGCTTCCGGCTCCTTGATGCCTCCCTGGTCCGACCGCGCGAGCGTGTTGTGGTCGCGCGCGTTCTTCTTCGTCGGGTCGATCACCGAGAGGACCAGGTCCACCCCGTCGACCCCGGTGACCGACGCGCAAACGATGCTCGGCCGGTCGACGTGGAAGGTGTACCAATCCGAGTCGCCCTTGGGCGCGACGAATCCCGTCCGCGTGATGGTGGCCCCCTGGACGGGAGCGGTACCGCTTGGCATCGCGCCAGCCGCGGTCGGGCTCGGGGCCATCGCCGTCCGAACCCCGCCGTCCCCGGCCGTCGCCAGGGCGGGAGGGGTACCGCCATCCGCCGGCGCTTTCGGGCGAGCGCTTGCGGTTCCGCCATCCGGAAGCGCAGCCGCTGGACTCACGAGCGAAACCAGCGTCGCGTGCGCGGCGTCGTTGTTCGGCTCCGTTTCGAGATCCGCCGCGGCGGGAAGCGCCTTCACCGCAATCGTGTAGGCGATCTTCGGATCGCTCGCCCGAAAGTCCTTCTTGCCGGCCGCCGCCATCCACGCCGACCGGACCACGAGGTACCAGCCCTTCTCGGTCGAAGGAGGCAGCGACAGGTCCGGCAGCCCCAGGTCCTCGCCGGCCGCGGCCGCGCGATAGGTGCCCATCGGCGCCTGGTCGCTCGGGCGGACGACCGCGAGCTCGACGCGCACGTCCGGCGGCGAGGCGAGCGTGACGCTCAGCACCTGCCCTGCCGGAACCCCCGCGGTCTGGACGAAGTACCAGTCGACGTCGTCCGCCGGCGCGAGATAGCCGTCGATCGATCCGCCGACCGGAAGCGGCTGCGCGTCGACGTAGCGGTTGTTCGGCTCGCGCTCGCTCGTGGGCAGAGGCGCGCTCGTGGTGACGGTGAGCGAGTATGCTCCCGAGCTCATCTTGTCCGCTGCCGCCACCTCGAAAAAGCAGGTGCCGGAGCAGAGAAGGTTCGGGAAGACCGCGCTCTCGCCATCCTTTCCGACCGTGCGCAGAAGACGATTGTGCTGCTGGTCGAACGCCACCAGCTCATACGCGCCGCGGATTTCGCTCGCGACCTCGACCCGGACGAGCACCGGCGCCGCCGCGTCGAGGCGATAGAAATCCGCGTCGCGACCGGCCGCCGCCAGCGACGCCCGCACCCTCATCGGCGCCGTGAGCACCTGCGCCTGGCGCGAGGTGTCGTTCGGCTCGACCTCGGCGACGACCTCGGGTCCCGGGTTCGCCGACGGCGCCGGGGGCGACGGGTGGTGGCACGCGGCGACCGCGACCGCCAGGGAGAGGACGATGATTCGCGCGCCGCGCATGGCTTCTATTCTCCTCGTTCGCACGGGTCCGAGCGTGGTCTACCGCTTTGCCCGTCGATGGAGCAAGGCCCGAGAGACCGGCGCCGTCGACGGCCCCGAACCGAGAGCGCAGCTGGTGGCCGTCCCCACGATTTCCCGGTCCGCCTCGCCAGGGTCGAGCGGACGAGGAGCGGCTTGTCGTCCCGAGGCGAAAGCCCCGTCAGAACGTGGTGCCGAGGAAGAGCCGGTACACCTGCCCGAGCTTGGCGGTGCCGTCGCCCCAGGGCGAGTTCGCCGTCGGCAGCGAGTTGTTGTTCAGCCCGTCGAGCGGGAGGAGGAAGCCGGCGATCACCCCGCCGAAGAAGCCGTCGGCCGAGGTGTAGCTCGCCGAGGCATCGAGCTCGACCCCGAGCGGCAACGCCTTGCCGCTGGGCGTCGACGCGGCGTAGATCGCCTGGGAATAGATGGCCGCGCCCGACAGCTCGAACCCCGCGTCGCTCGCACCGCCGCTGGCGCGCCCCCCCGGCTTGTACCGCGCCTCCGCCCGCGCGAACCAGGCGTCGGTGATGGTCGTGAAGAGGTTTCGCCACAAGAGCTGGTCGATGCGGAAATCCGGGTTCATCCGGAAGTTCGTCACGTCGGTGTCGTTGCCGCCGTACTGCCGGCCGTCGATGTCGCCCTTGCCGGCGGCCCCTCCAGGACCGCTGCCGGGCTCCCCCGGGCGCGCGCCCATCCCCGGCGCCTTGTCGCCACTCGCGACGCCGAGGTCGAGGCCGAGGAGGAGCGCGTTCTGCGAGAGCAGCGCGTACTGCCCGCGGACGACGCCCGCGCCTTGGAGCAGGTTCAGCGGCGTCGGCCCCGCGCCGGTCGGGGTCAGGGTGTGGTCGAAGCTGCCGTCGATGCCAGCCCATTCGGTCGCGAGCTTCAGCTTGCGGAAGAGAACTTCCGCGAAGCCGTCGACCTCGAAGAGGTGGCCGTTGATGTTGGCGAGGGTCTGCCCGTGCGCCAGGGTCGGCGTCGTGCCCTGGGCGTTCACCTGCGCCATCTCGGTGCCGGCGAAAGCCTCCATCCGGTACGCGCCCAACAAGCCGTAGTCGACGACCCACTCGCCGTCGTCGAGCTTCTCCCGCCGCTCGTCCTTCGGCGTCATCCGGGTGACGGCGAGGCTGAACCGATACGCGCCGTCGAACGGCGACAGGGGGAGCGCCGAGCCGTAGTTGCCGTAGAGCGAATAGAAGTCGCTGTTGGCGGTGGTCTCGCCCGCGTACAAGGAGTCGATGGCGAGGGTCACCACGTGGTGGAGCATCGGCCCGACCGCGAACTGCAGCCGGTCGAAGGTGGTGCCGTAATCGCAGTCGAGGCAGTTGCCGTCGTTGTAGAGCATCCCCTCGCCCCAGTGGTAGCCCATCCGCCCGAAGGCGAGCTGGCCGATCGGGGTCTCGATTTCCGCCCACAGCCGCTTGACCGAAATCGGTTCGCCCTTGATGCGGTTCGAGAGGAGCTGGGCCGAGGTCGTGGCGTCGAAATAGGGCTCCGCCAGCGGGTTTCCGCCGTAGATCGCGTTGTCCAGCACGTCGAGCTGACCGTAGAGCGCGATCTTGTCCGAGATCCGCAGGATCGGGTTCAGCCGCAGGCGCATGTCCGCCGCGCCCACCCAGCTCGGCCCGTTCGCGCCGGTCGAGCGCGGAAACAAGAAGCGCCCCGAGGCGTCCGGCCCCCGGCCCAGGTCCGCCTGGTCGAAGAGGTTCAAGCGGGACCGGAAGTAGCCGTGGAGCTGCAGCAGGTTCACGGTCTGCTTGAGCTCCTCGAGCTCCTTCGCGTCGTAGCTGCGCGCGTCTTCCGCCGCCTCGACGTACCCGACCGCGTCTTGCAGCCGGTCCTTCACCTTCTTCATCTCGCGGCGCACTTCCGCCTGCACGTCGCGGTGAACCGCTTCCGATTCGACCGACTGCCCTACGCTGGCGCCACCGGGGAGCTCCACCGGTCCCGTCGAGCTCGGTGACGGCGAGGGCGGCGGCACCGGGCCCGGCGAAGGGGGAGCGGCAGCGGAGCCGGCTGTCGGCGCCGCGGTCGAGCCCGAGCCGGTGCCCGCTGCGGCGCCTTGCTTCGCCTTCGCCGCGTCGGCCGGGGCGGGGCTCGCTGACGCGCCGGGATCGGACGCGCCGTCGGAGCTCGCCTGGGCGCGCGCGAAGGGGGCGAGCGCGAGCGAAGCGGCGGCGAAGAGCAGGAGGCGCGAGGCGGCCACGAGGTTATCCAAGGTCCGGCCGCGCCGGCATGCGCTGCCGGAACCCGCTCCGACAGCGAGAGAAAAGGCTCGGGAGGCTTACACGCATCGGCAAGACCGTGTCAACGCTTTGATGGTGTCCGGTGGCTCGCGCGAAGGGAGCGAAGCACGCTCCTTCACGTTTCGACCAGCTCGAGCAGCACCCCGTGGGCGGTTTTCGGGTGGACGAAGGCGACGCGCGTGCCGTGCGCGCCGGGCCGCGGGACCTCGTCGAGCAGAGCGGCGCCGCGAGCCTTGAGCGCGAGGAGCGCGTCGGCCACGCTCGGCACGCGCACCGCCAGGTGGTGCAGCCCCTCGCCGCGCCGGGCGAGAAAGCGCGCCACCGGGCTGCCCTCGTCGGTGGGCGCGACCAGCTCGACCCGGCCGGGCTCCTCGCCGGCGAACGCGACCTGGACCCGCTCGGTTTCGACCCGCTCCACCCGGCCGACCGGCAAGCCCAGCACGTCGCGATAGAAGGCCAGCGCCGAATCCAGGTCGCGCACCGCGATCGCGACGTGGTCCACCCGAGAGGCCTGCGCGTCCATCGGAGAGCTCCTTCGCGGGGCTCTTCTAATGGAGAAGTCGAGCTCGCGTCCACCGTCTCGCCGCCCGACCGAACGACCCTGGCGCTCTCGACGGGGACGGCCGGGGCCAGAGGCGGACTCGAGGATCGTCAGCGCTCTCGATCGGCGTTGCGCAGTCGGGCTGGCGCTCTAGTTGCGTAGCCCCCGCTGGTCCTCCGGCGCGCGCAGGACGAGCAGCTCCGCGATCGACGACTGGGCGATGGCGAGGCGCTCGCCGACGTTGGGCGTGACGAGCGAGAGCTGCCGGCGCGCGTGGTCGGTCACCAAGGCCGCGATGACGATGTCGGCGAGAGCCGCCGGTCCCTGGGCGTGGGCGGCGAGCTGCGCGAGCGCGTTCGAGCCCGGACCCGGCCGCGCCGAGCAGAGCGCGAAGAGCATCCGCCGCACGCTCTCCTCGGCTTCCTCCAGCGTCGCCCTCTCCGGCAGCTCGTCCTCGACGAGCTGCGCGCGCGCCTGCCGATAGGGCTTCTGCGCCGGAAGCTCGCCCAGAATCTGCACCCGGGCGACGCCGCGCACGAGGATGTTGTACCGGCCGCCGTCGAGCTTCTCGTGCTGGGTGATGAAGCCCGCGCCGCAGATCGGCTCCACCCGCGGGCGACCTTCGTAGTTCCCCTCCCACCCCGGTGAGAGCTGCGCGATGCAAAGCGGCAGCTCCCGCAGGAGCGCGTCCTCGACCAGCGCCCGGTAGCGGGGCTCGAAGACGTGCAGCGGGAGCATCTCGTACGGCAGGAGAACCGCCATCGGGAGCGGGAACAGCGGCAGCGCTCCCAGTGCCGCTTCCAGCTTGGCGAGCTCGAACATCGCTCCCCGCTTTCGGTTCTCGCCAGCGGTCGCCTGCTCTTTGCGAAGAACCTCTTGGGAATTGTACGAGCCCGGCTGCCCGTCGCGCCAGGGCTCCCGAGGGATGTGGGCTTTCTGGCGTCAGATCGCGCGGATGCTCGGCGCGCGTGGCAGCAGAACGCTCCCTCGCGTTACCATCGTTCTTCGCGTGTCGTCCTCGCCTCCCTTCCTGCGCGCGGCCGGCTCGGGCGTCGAGCTCGACGTCCTCGTCCAGCCACGGGCGTCCAGCTCGCGCTTCGTCGGCTGCCACGACGGGCGGCTCAAGCTCCAGGTCGCCAAGGCGCCGGTCGACGGCGAGGCCAACCGGGCGGTCATCGGGCTGGTCGCGGAGCTGTTCGGCATTCCCCGCCGTCAGGTGCGGCTCCTGCGCGGCGAGGCTTCCCGGCGCAAGACGCTTTCGCTCGACCTGCCGCTGGGCGAGGCGGAAGGACGCCTGGCGGGAGTGCTTCCATGAAGCGGGTGGGCTGTCTCTTAGTGGCAGCCCTGCTGTCGCTCCCGGCCCGGGGCGACATCCTGAGCCCGAGCGGGCGCCTCAGGTTCGTGCCCGGCCCCGGCGCGGTCGGCCTGGCGCAAGGTCTCGCGAAGACCGCCGATCGCGATCGCGCCCAGGTGATTCGGGACGTCGGCCGGGACTTTCCCGGCCCGACCGAGGTCCGGGTGACCCTCGACCAGACCTCGTTCCGCGCGGCGCTGCCGAAGGGCGCGAGCGTCCCTGCCTGGGCGGTGGGGGTGGCGTTCCCCGACCGCGACCTCGTCGTGCTGCGCGCGACCCCCGGCGATCCCGAGGCACGGGCGACCCTGCGCCACGAGCTCAGCCACGTCGCGGTGGGCCGGCTGACGCACGGCCGGGTGCCGCGCTGGTTCCTGGAAGGCCTGGCGATGCTGCGCGAGGACACGCCCTGGAGCGACCGGGGCCCGAACCTCGCGATCGCCGCGCTCCTCGGGAAGCTGTACCGCTTCCGGGACCTTTCGACGGGCTTTCCCGCCGACGAGAACGGCGCCCAGCTCGCCTATGCCGAGAGCGCCGATTTCGTTTCCTTTCTCCGCGCCCGCGCGGGAGCGCGCGCCCTGGAGCTCCTCCTCAGGGACGTGGTCGCCGGCCAGGCCTTCGACGCGGCCGTGCGCACCCGCCTGGGCCAGGGGCTGCCCGCGCTCGAACGGCAGTGGCGGCGCTCGCTCGCGCGCTGGGAGCTGTTCGCGCAGCTCCTGACCCGCAGCGACCTGCTCTTCGCGCTCTTGGCGCTCTTGCTCATCGCCGTCGCGGTGCGGCTCAGGACGCGCAAGAAGCGATGGATCGAGCGCCAGGAAGCGGAGGAGCGGTTGGAGCGGATGCGCGCGTTCCAGGCGGCTCCGGCTGTCTGGGCGGACGAGCCCCCGCCGAGTGCGGACCTGCGCGCCGCGGCCGCGGACGACGCCGAGGTCGAGACGGACTCCGAAAGCCCTGCTGGAGGGCTTGCCGCCGGGCTCTTCGAGCGGGATTCCGCAAGCTTCGCCGACGACGAATCGAGCGAGGACGAACCCGGGCTGGCGCCGAAAAAGCCGACCCTCCACTGAGCCTTTCACTTCCGCGGGTGTGAACCGGGTTGCCCACCGGTCCTCGGGGGACGGTCCGCGCCGAGGCGCGCCGAGGCCTGGCACCGGGATTGCTCGCTTGGCGCCCTGGGGGGCAAGGCCATGGACGACGGATGGGTCGGGCGCAAGCTGATGCTGGCGAGCCGTGCGCTCTGGGAGCGGTACCGGGATGATCCGGACAACGGCTCGGCGGCAGCGCCGCCGGTGGGCGCCATCGCCGCCTCGCTGCTGCGAGAGGTCGGCCGGTCGATCGCGCTGAAGGAAGCGGACCCGAAGCTGCCCTTCGCACGCGCGCGTGGGATCTTGCGCCTGTCGCCGGAGACCAGCGACCGGGCGGTGGCCCAGGCGGTCGGAACGCTCAGCAGCATCGCTCTCGATTACCTGGAGCACCTCCCTGGCTCGACCGAGGGGCAACGGCGCTTCGCCCGGATGGCGATGGGCCATGCGGGCAGGGGCATCGTGGTGCTGCACCGGCTGCTCGCCGCGGGCCTGCAGGACCCCGAGACCGAGCGGCTCTTCGGCGGCGTCGCGGTGCTTGTCTTCCGGCGCGACGCGCGAACGGTCAGCCTCGCCGGCTAGGCCTCGCTTCGCCGAAGGAGCGCGGGGGCTGTTGACTATTGGGCCTGCCTCGTGTCAGGGTGCGGAGAGTTTCGTCGGGGCGCCGCGGGCGCGAGGCGGTCGTCGAGAGGCGAAGGGAAGCCTCCCAGGCTGTCGTCCCCACCTTTCCAGGCCATGCGCATGGCGTCTCCTCGATTCGAGTCGGCGGCTCGCTCCATCGTCTCACCGCGAAAGCTCGCGCTCCGCCCGGCGCGCGCGGCCCCCGCGCCCGCGCCCGAGGCACTCTTCGAGGAGCCCCATCGCGGCGACGGGTGGGACTGGGGCATCCGGGTGGGCATCGTCGCGGGCGTCGTCTACCTGGCCTACGCGAGCTTCACCTCCCGGGTGATCGTCCCGCTGATCCACGCGGCCGAGCACAACCACTGGATGCGCGTCGTGGAGCGGCCGAGCGTCTTGTGGGCCGCGATGGGCACGCTGCTCATCTTCTTTCGGACGGCGCTCTGGTTCCGCTACCGCTCCTATCGGCCGTCGACGATGGCGAGCGCCCCGCGGCTGACCGTGATCATCCCCGCCTACAACGAAGGACCGATGGTGGCGAAGTCCATCGACTCGGTCGCCTCCGCCCGCTATCCGCGCGACCGGCTGGAGATCTTCGTCGTCGACGACGGCAGCCGCGACGACACCTGGCGGCACATCCGGCGGGCGGCGTCCCGGCACAAGGGGCTCGTCACCGCGGTCCGCTTCCCGGTCAACCGCGGCAAGCGCGCCGGGCTCGAGGCCGGATTCCGCCAGGGCAAGGGCGAGGTCTTCGTCACCATCGACTCCGACAGCGTCATCGACAAGGACACCCTCCTGTCGATCACCGGGCCCTTTCGCGACCCGCGCATCGGCGCCGTGGCGGGCCGGGTGGCGGTCTACAACAAGCGGGCCGGCGTCATCCCCCGGATGCTCCACGTGCGCTTCACGCTCTCGTTCGACTACCTGCGCGCGGTCCAGTCGACCTACGGCACCGTCTACTGCGCTCCGGGAGCGCTCGCGGGCTACCGGGCGGGCGTCGTGCGTGACGTGCTCGACGCCTGGGTGAGCCAGTCGTTCCTCGGCGCGAAGTGCACCTACGGCGAGGACCGGGCGATGACGAACTATATCCTCGACAAAGGATTAGACGTGGTCTACCAGCGGACCGCGGTCGTGCGCACGGTGGTCCCCACCACCTACAAGCAGATGACGAAGATGTTCCTGCGCTGGGACCGCAGCTACATCCGCGAGGAGATCCGGTTCGCCAGCTCCGTCGTCTGGAAGCGACCGCTCGTGAAACGGCTGATCGCGCTCATCGACGTCGTCGTGATGAACCTGCGCTTTCCCATCGGCTGGCTGAGCCTGGTCCTGATCATCATCCTCGCGTTCCACGACCCGCTCACCATCGTCCGCTTCCTCTCGGCCATCGGCCTCTTCTCGCTCTTCAACATGCTCTACTACCTGCGCGCGGAGCGTTCGACCGATTTCGTCTACGGGGTGCTCTACTCCTACTTCTCTTTCGCGGCGCTGTTCTGGATCTTCCCCTACGCCTGCCTGACCCCGCGCGCCCGCGGCTGGCTGACCCGGTAGGCGCCCGAAAGAGCTCACGGCTCGCAGGTCGTGACGTTCGGCGCGGGGCCGGTGCACAAGGGCGCGTCGAACTGGCCGGTGAAGCTGCCGTCCGGAAACTCGGCGGTGAAGGTGCCGCGCCAAGCGCCCGCCGGCGGGACCCCGGCAGCGGTGACGGTCACCGTGCCGCCGTCGGCCTCTTTGAGCGTTCCCGAGGAGCAGACGCCGTCGGTGCCGTCGAACTCGACTCGAGCGGTCAAGCCCGGCGTGGTGGTCGACATGGTTACCGCGTAGGTCCCCACCGTCAGCGGCCGTGCGTCCAGAGACGGCGTCAAGTTTCGCAGGGTGATCCGCAGCTCTTCGCGGTCCTGGTGCCCGATGCCGGCCTGGAGGTCGGCGCAGGCGTTCTCGGTCTCGCTGATCGTGACCATCCGGTCGTACGAGCTCAAACGGTCGACCTCGGTCAGGGCGTCCTTCGCGCGTAGGCCGATGCCGCCGACGAGGCCGCCCACCTTCGCCGACCCAGCGGTAGGGGTGCCGCCATCCAGCCCCGCATCCAGAGAGCTTCCGGCATCGCCCCCGCCGCCCGCGTCGGCCGTCTGGGCATCGGGAGCGCTGCCGCCATCCGATGCCGCTGACGCCCCGTTGCATCCCGCGACGAGCGCCAGCGCCACGAGCCCGACCTTCCACCGCCCCATCGATCGCTCCGGCCGGACCGGTCGCCCGGCCTCTGGCTTGCAACCTGGAATCGCGGTCGCCAAGCGGCAAGCCCTCGAACGGCTCCGGCGGAAGACGCGCCCGCCCGGGTATCCTCGGAGCCTCGGGGAGCGCCGCATGAACGTGCTCATCGCCGCCGTGGGGACCCGAGGGGACGTGCAGCCCGCCGTCGCCCTCGCGCTAGGCTTGAGCGCTCACGGCCACCGGGTGCGCTTCGCGGTGCCGCCGAATTTCCAGGCTTGGGTCGAGTCGTTGGGGCTCGAGGTGATTCCCATCGGCTTCGACGTCGAGGATTTCATCGGGCACATCGGCTACCGGGCGCTCAAGGGCACCCGCCGCCTGCGCGGACAGACCCAGGTGCAGTTCGACGCCCTCGACGAGGTCGCGAGCGAGGTCGACCTGCTGGTCGGCACCTCGGTCTTCGCCGCGGGCCCGACGCTCGCCGAGCGGCACCGCATCCCCTACCGGCACGTGGGGTTCGGCCCGTCGCTCCTGCCGTCGCGCGAGCACCCGGGGCTGCTCGTCAAGTGGCAGCGGCTGCCGAGGTGGCTCAACCGCCTGTCGTGGCGGCTCAACTCGCTCGGCTGGAACCTCGCCTTTCGCGGCCCCTTGTCGCGCATGCGCGCGCGAGCGGGGCTCGGGCCGGTCGAAGACCTCTGGCGGCACCTGTGGGGCGAAGAAGCGTGGATCGCCGCCGACCCCGCGCTCGCGCCGCTGCCGGCCGACGCCGAGATTCCGGCGGTCCAGACCGGCTGCTGGTGGCTTCCGGAGCCCGAGCCGATTTCCGCCGAGACCGCGGCCTTTCTCGCGCGCGGTCCAGCGCCGGTCTTTCTCGGCTTCGGGAGCATGGGCGACCCGAACCCCTCTCGGACGACGGCGACGGTCCTGGAAGCCGTGCGCCGCGCGGGCGTCCGGGCCATCGTCTCGCGCGGCTGGGCGAAGCTCGACGCGGCCGCTCCGTCCTCGAACGTCCACTTCGCCGGACCCGAGCCGCACGGCAAGCTCTTTGCGCGCTGCGCGGCCATCGTCCACCACGGCGGCGCGGGCACCACCTCCCAGGCGGCCCGCGCGGGCGTGCCCCAGCTCCTGGTGCCCCACCTGCTCGACCAGTTCTTCTGGGCCGACCGCGTCTGGCGCGCGGGCTTGTCGCCTAAGCCCATTCCTCGCACTCGGCTGAACGCCGACCGGCTCGCGCGCGGGCTGCGCTCGTGCCTCGACGACACCCTGGCCGAGCGCGCCCGCGCGCTGGCGCCGCGGATGACGACCGACGGCGTCGAGCGGGCCGTTAGGTTGGTGGAAGCGCTGGCGCCTGGCAGGAGCGAAGCAGCCAATCGTGAGCGGCGCGGGGTAGGGTAGCAGTCAGCGCCCGAGGAAGCGGCCGATGGCCTCGGCGACGCGGTCGGATGCGTGGCCGTCCCAGAGCGCGGGGATGCGGCCGCTCTTGCCGTGGCCGGCGAGAATCTTCTCCACCTCCGGGACGATGCGCGCCGGATCGCGGCCGACCAGGGTGTTCGTGCCCTCGGTCACCGTCACCGGCCGCTCGGTGTTGTCGCGCAGGGTGAGGCAGGCGACGCCGAGCGCGGTCGACTCCTCCTGGATGCCGCCGGAGTCGGTGAGGACGACCTTGGCGTTGGCGAGCAGCGCCTGGAATTCGAAGTAGCCGGCCGGTTCGGTGAGCCGGATGCGCGTGGCCCGGAGGAGACGCTGACCGGCGACGCTCTCGCTGAGCCTCGCGCGCGTGCGCGGGTGGACCGGGAAGAGCACCGGTAGCTGCGCCGACACGGTTTCCAGCGCCTCCACGAGCTTCGAGAAGATCGCCGGAGCGTCCACGTTCGCCGGCCGGTGCAGGGTAACGAGAGCGTAGCCGCCCCTCGTCAGGGCGAAGCGGGCGAGCAATTCGGGCGCGCGTTTCTCGCTGACCGGGAGCGCCCGTCGCAGCGAATCGATCATCACGTTGCCGACGCGGGCGATGCGCTCGGGCGCGACGCCTTCGCGCTTGAGGTTCTCGTCGCCGTCGCTGGAGGGCGTCAGGCACAACGCGGCCAGGCGATCGACCACGACGCGGTTGACCTCCTCTGGCATCGTCCAGTCGAACGAACGCAAGCCCGCCTCGACGTGCGCGACGGGAATCGGCGGCACGGCCTTGGCGGCGACGAGCGCGGCGGCGAGGGTCGAGTTGACGTCGCCGGCGACGACGACCAGCGCCGGCTTCTTCTCGGCGAGCACCGGCTCCAGCGCGGTCATCACGCGGCCGGTGGTCTCGGCGTGCGAGCCGGAGCCGACGCCCAGGTCGAGGTCGGGCCGCGGCAGGTCGAGGTCGCGAAAGAACACCTCGCTCATCTGCGGGTCGTAGTGCTGGCCGGTGTGGACGAGGAGTTGCTCGAACCCGCCGCGGGCCTCGAGCGCCCGTATCACCGGCGCGATCTTCATGAAGTTCGGGCGGGCACCGACGACGTGGACGATCCGCATGGAAGCTCCGCGCCGGCGACGGCGCCTTCGGGACCGAGCGAAACTAGGCCGGCTCGGCTCCTTGTGCCACGACGAGAGCCGAAGCTTGCGGCTCGAAGCGGCGGGCCCGACGCGACTCGCGCAGGTGGCGCGCCTACAATCGAAGCCGATGCCGGTGGTCGAAGTGCCGTTCGAGGTCGAGGGCAACTACGCCGGCTGGCGGCTCGACCGCTACCTGCAGCAGAAGATCGCGCGCCTGAGCCGCACGCGCATCCAGCAGCTCATCCGCGAGCGGCTCAAGTGCGACGAGCGGCCGCTCAAGCCGTCGAGCCCGGTGACGCCGGGGCTCAAGTTCGTGCTCGTCAAGGATGTCGAAGACGAGCCCGAGCCGCCGATTCAGGAGCCGGTCGCCATCCTGTTCGACGACGCGCACCTCATCGTCCTGAACAAGCCGGCGGGCCTCGCGGTGCACCCGAGCGCGCGCTACTTTCGGCACACGGTGACGCAATGGCTGTCGGACCACGCGCTCGGCGCCGACGGGCGGCGGCCCGACCTCGCGCACCGGCTCGATAGGGAGACCAGCGGCGTTCTTGCTTGTGGGCGGGGCATCAAGTCGACGAGAGCGCTCAAGCTCGCCTTCGCGCGGCGGAGGACCGACAAGATCTACCTCGCGCTGTGCGAAGGCACCATCGAGCGCGACCGGTTCGACATCGACGCGCCGCTCAAGCTGACCGAGAGCGTGAAGGTGGTGATGGAGGCGCGCCCGGACGGGCTGCCGAGTCTGACCGAGGTCCAGGTCCTGCGCCGCGGAACGTTCCGCGACGGCACCGGCTGCACCCTGGTCGAGTGCCGGCCGCGCACCGGACGCCAGCACCAGATTCGGGTCCACCTCGCGTCGGTCGGCCATCCGGTGGTCGGCGATAAGATCTATGGCCAGGGCATCGAGGCGTTCCTGCGCTTCTGCCACGACGAGCAGACCGACGAGGACCGCGCCCGCCTGCGTTTCTGGCGCCAGGCGCTGCACGCGCACCGACTGGTCCTGCCGCACCCGGCGACCGGCGAAACGCTGGCCATCGAGGCGCCGCTCGCGGGCGACCTCACGCGCTTCATCGAGGCCGAGGTCCGGTGGCGCTGAATGATTGGGCTCGCGCGCCCGCGCGTCACGCGCACCCGCGCCCGTGCGTCACGCGCGCGCACGCCTGCCCGCGTCAAGCGCGCGCGGGGTAGAGCGGGAACTGCATCGCCAGCTCGCGCGCCTCTCCCTTGACGCGAGCGAGAGCGCTCTCGTCCTCCGGCGCCGCCAGCGCCTTCGCGATGAGGTCCGCGACGAAGGAGAGCTCTCGCGGTCCCATCCCCCGGGTGCAGAGCGCGGGCGTGCCCAGCCGGATGCCGCTCGTCACCATCGGCTTTTCCGGGTCGAACGGAATCATGTTCTTGTTGACGGTGATGCCGGCCTTTCCCAGCGCGGCCTCGGCGAGCTTGCCGGTCAGCTTCTTCGGCCGCAGGTCGACCAGCATCAGGTGGTTGTCGGTCCCGCCGGAGACCAGCCGGAAGCCGTGGTGGGCGAGGCGCTCGGCGAGAGCCCTGGCGCTTAGCAGCACCCGTTCCTGGTAGCTCTTGAAGCCAGGCAGGAGCGCTTCCCCAAAGGCCACGGCCTTGGCGGCGATGACGTGCTCCAGCGGCCCGCCCTGGATGCCCGGGAAGATCTGCGAATCGAGCGGCTTCTGGTAGGCGGCCTGGCACATCGCCATCCCGGCCCGCGGGCCGCGCAGGGTCTTGTGCGTGGTGGTGGTGACGATTTCACACAGCGGCACCGGCGACGGGTGGAGCCCGGTCGCCACGAGCCCCGCGATGTGCGCGATGTCGCAGACGATCTTCGCGCCCACCTCGTCGGCGATTTCCCGGAACCGCGCGAAGTCGATGAGGCGCGGGTACGCCGAGGCGCCGACGACGATGACCGCCGGCTTCACCTCGCGCGCCAGCTCCCGCGCCTTCTGATAGTCGATGCGCTCGGTCTCCGGGTCGAGCCCGTAGTGGTGGATGTCGAAGAGCTTGCCGGAGAAATTGACCGGCGAGCCGTGCGTCAGGTGGCCGCCCTGCGCGAGCGAGAGCGAGAGCATCCGGTCGCCGGGCTTCATCAGCGCGAGGTAGGCGGCCATGTTCGCCTGCGAGCCCGAGTGCGGCTGGACGTTGACGTGGTCGCAGCCGAAGAGCCTTTTCGCGCGCTCCTGCGCCAGCCGCTCGGCGCGGTCGACCTCCTCGCAGCCACCGTAATAGCGCTTCCCGGGCAGGCCTTCCGCGTATTTGTTGGTCAAGGGCGAGCCCATCGCCTCCAGCACCGCCTCGGAGACGAAGTTCTCGCTCGCGATCAGCTCCAGCCCTTCTGCTTGGCGTCGGGTCTCCGCTTGGACGATGTCGAAGACTTCCGGATCCTGAGCCTTGAGCGCCGATGCCATGGGGTCTCTCCTTGGCGAAAGAGTCGCGCCGCGCGTCTGTCTAGCGCCGCTTCGAGTCCATGTCGCGGATCATCTGGACCCGGCGCTCGTGGCGCCCGCCCTCGAAGGTCGCGTCGAGGAACGCGTCCGCGATGGCGCAGGCGAGGTTCGGCCCGGTGATGCGCCCGCCGAGGCAGAGCACGTTCGCGTCGTTGTGCTCCCGAGCGAGCCGGGCGGACAGCTCGTTCTCGCACAGGGCCGCCCGCACGCCCAGCACCTTGTTGGCGGCGATGGACATCCCGATGCCGGTGCCGCAGACCAACAGGCCCAGATCGCCCGGCGAGAGCGCTACCGCCTCCCCGACCTCGCGGGCGTAGCGTGGGTAATCGGTCGACTCCGGCGTGTCGCAGCCGAGGTCCCGCACCTCGACGCCCTGCTGGCGGAGGTGATCGAGAACGATTCGCTTGAGCTCCAGCCCCGCGTGGTCCGAGCCGGCGATGACGGTCATGGCTCACCTCGAACGCAGGCGCGCCGGCGGACGCCTGCAAACGGCCCAGGGAGGTCAGAACCGCTCGTCCTGAGCGCCGTCAACGGGCGCGGGGTTCTCGCCGAAGCGCGCTCATCCTTCGACTGCGCTCAGGATGAGCGGGGTGGAAGCGCTCAGGATGAGCAAAGCGAAGTCGCTCGGGTTGAGCGAGGTGGAGTCGCTCGGGATGGGCGAGGTGGAGTCGCTCGGGATGAGCGAGGTGGAGTCGCTCGGGATGAGCGGCGGGAACGAGCCCAGGCGAGGGGAGTCGGGCGCGCATGGCGTTCACGCCGCCGGCTGGACGTGCCCCTTGATGTAGTCCACCGCGTCCTTGACGGTCCGGATGGTCTCCGCGTCGTCGTCGGGGATGTCGATCTCGAACACCTCTTCGATGGCCATCACCAGCTCGACGATGTCCAGGCTGTCGGCCCCCAGGTCCTCGATGAACGACGACTCGGCGTGAATCTCGGTTTCGCCCACGCCGAGCTGCTCGGCGATGATGCTCTTGACCTTCGCTTCGACGTTCTCGACCGGCATGCGCATGGACTCCTTCGACGAGCACTGTCGGGGCGCGGGGAATATCAGCCCTCGGGTTCCTTGCCAAGCGATTCGCACCCCGAGGCGCCGCTCGCCGCGCAGACTACACGACTCCGAGGCGGACGGATTCCTTGACGAGGCGCGTCGGAGCGCAGCCCACGAGCGATTGCACCACCTCGGCCGGCCGCGCCGTGCCCTCCTGCGTTTGCAGAATCTCCATCGTCAGAGCATCCGCGTCCCGAGCGAGCGCGCGCACGAACTTCTTGAGGTCGATTTCGCGGCGGTAGCCGTCGTAGGCGCGCTCGACCGGCCACGTGGGCGCGTGCGCGAAGCGGTCGAGGGCTTCGTCGACCCGAGCCACCGCGTCGGGCGCGAGCTGCGCGCGATAGACGACCGCGGCGCCGGCGGAGAGCGGCAGAGCAGGAGCGGCTTCGGCTGCCAGGACCGACAAGCCCGGCGGGAGCTCCGCCGCCAGGCGAGCCGCGATGTCGCGGGCGTCGTGATGACCGACGAGCGTCAACTCCATCAGCTCGGCCTGGCTCTCGATGCCCACCGGGAGCGCTGGCGAATAGGCGAGCTTCGGCTTGGGCGAGAAGCCCTGCGTGTACGCGACCGGCAGCTTCGCGCGGCGGATGGCCCGCTCGAGAGCGGTCTTGGTCTCCAGGTGGCTGAGCGCCCGCAGGCGGCCTTCTTTGGCGTAGGTCACGCGCACGATGGTGCGGTCGGCGTCGGTGGTGCTGGGGCTCTTGGTCGCGTTCGAGGAAGGCCCGGACCGCTCATCCTGAAGCCCGGACCGCTCATCCTGAAGCCCGGACCGCTCATCCTGAAGCCAGGACCGCTCATCCTGAAGCCCGGACCGCTCATCCTGAAGCCAGGACCGCTCATCCTGAAGCCCGGACCGCTCATCCTGAGGCCCGGACCGCTCGTCCTGAGGCCAGGACCGCTCGTCCTGAGCGCAGTCGAAGGATGGGCGATCCTGGCCGGAGGGCGCGCTCGTGCCGCTGCTCCCGAGCGTCGTCGACGGGCTGCGATCGGGATGAGCGGATTGTCCGGCGCGGCCTGGGATGGGTGGGGTGGGGCGGAGCCCATCGACCGCGGCCGCCGATGGGCTCCGCTGCGCTTCACCCATCCTACCGAGCGGCACCACTTGTGCCTTGCGGTAGTCCTCCTGCCTGTAGACGCGGGTGTCGACCGCGAAGTAGTCGCACGCGCCGCAGGCCGAGCAGCGGTCGATCGCGCAGTCGACGACCTGCGCCTCTTCGACCGCCTTGCGGTTCTGCTTCCACAAATAGGGCTTGGTGACGTCGCAGTCGATGTGATCCCAGGGCAGCACCTCGTCGTCGCCCTTGCGGCGGTGGGCGAAGAAGGCGAGGTCGACGCCGTGCTCGCGGAGCATGTCCGCTTCCGCTTGGTGCCAGGCGTCGAGGCGGAAGTGCTCGGTCCAGCTATCGAGCCGCTGCCCGCGCCGGAACGCGCCCAGCACCACCGTCGCCATCCGCCGGTCGCCGAGCGCCAGCGCGCCCTCGAGCGAGCTCTGCGTCGCGTCGTGCGGCCGCACCTTGAGGTTTCCGAAACCCCGCCCGAGCCTCCCGAGCTCCGCCCGGATGAGCGCGTGCTTGCGGCGCGTCTCTTCCAGCGGAATCATCGGCTCCCACTGGAACGGCGTGAACGGCTTGGGGACGAAGGTGGAGACGCCGACGTGGATCGCCGGGTTCTTCGCGTGCTTCTTGGCGAGCTGGAGCGCTTTCGCCGAGAGCTGCACGATGGCGCGGACGTCGGCATCGGACTCGGTGGGCAGGCCGATCATGAAGTAGAACTTCACGAGGCTCCAGCCCGACTGGAAGATCGATTCGACCGCGTCGAGCAGGTTCTCTTCCTTGTTGCCCTTGTTGATCACCCGGCGCATCCGCTCGGTCGCCGCCTCGGGCGCCACGGTGAAGCCGCTCTTCTTGACCCGCCGGATCTGCTCGGCGAGGCGGGCGTTCATCGTCTCGGTCCTGAGGCTCGGCAGCGAAATCGCCACCCGCTCGGGCGCGAAGCGGTCGAAGAAGTCCTCCAAGAGCCCGTTGATGCAGTCGTAGTCGCCGGCGGAGAGCGAGAGGAAGCCGACCTCCTCGTAGCCGGTGGCGGCGAGACCGCTCTCGGCGAGCTTGCGGACGTTGTCGGGCGAGCGCTGGCGCGTCGGGCGGGTGAGCATCCCGACCTGGCAGAAGCGGCAGCCGCGGGTGCAGCCGCGCTGGATTTCGATGGGCAGGCGGTCGTGAATCGTCTGCATGAACGGCATCACCGGCCGCTCGGGCATCGGGACCGCGTTCAGGTCGGGCACCACCCGGCGGGTGATGCGCTCGTAGCCGGGCTTCAAGGGCTCGAGGGCGGCGAGGGTCCGGTCGGGCGCGTAGCGCGGGCGAAAGAGCGAAGGCACGTAGACGCCGTCGAGGTCGGAGAGCCGCCAGAGCAGGTCGCGCCGCGACTCGCCGGACACCTTCCAGTCGGCGACCACGTCGCTGATTTCGTGGACCGCCTCCTCGCCCTCGCCGATGACCAGCGCGTCGAAGAAGTCGGCGACGGGCTCCGGGTTGTAGGCGCAGGGGCCGCCGCCGAGGATGAGCGGGTCGTCGCGGCCGCGCTCCTTCGCGAAGAGCGGGATGCCCGCGAGGTCCAGCATCGCGAGGACCGTCGGGTAGCAGAGCTCGAACTGCATCGAGAAGCCGAGGACGTCGAAGGCCCGCGCCGGCAGCCGGTTTTCCAGCGAGAAGAGCGGGATGCTCCGACCGCGCATCAAGGCTTCGAGGTCGACCCAGGGCATGAAGAACCGCTCGCAAGCGGTGTCGGGCCGGGCGTTGAGCGCGTGGTAGAGCGTGCGAAAGCCCACGTTGCTCATCCCAACCTCGTACGTGTCGGGGAACGCGAGGCCGAAGCGCACCCGCACCGCGCGCGGGTCCTTGACCACCGCGTTCAGCTCGCCGCCGAGATAGCGGGAGGGCTTCTGCACTTCGAGCAGCAGGTCGTCGATGCCGGCGATCGGTTCGAGCGCTTGTGCCATCGCCTCTCCGCGCGGGGACGTCCGCGGCGGGCGTTGTACGGGCCGGCGCGCGATCACGCAACCACGACCGGGCTGCTTCCAATAGCGGTACGACCGGCCTCCAACCGATGCTTGGCAGTGTGCGAGCGTCGGCGTTCGCGATGCGCGGGTGCCGACCGCTGGTTCGACGCAGACCGGACCGCTCGCGCTGCTGAGCACGAGGTACATCGAGTCTCGCAACCCTTCGCAGTCCGGAATTCCGGCCACGATTCGAGAAGCGGAAAGCGCCTTGGATCTGGCGCGCCGCATCGTCGAGCGCGCCGCGGTCTGCGGAGGAGCTGGATCGAGCGGACCCTGAAAATCGGTCGCCTGGCTTCCGATTTTCAAGGTCGCTGCGAACTGGAGAGCGTGCCCTACGGCAGGCTCTCGGCGATGCGCGGGTCGACGATGCCGCACTCCTTGATCTTGTAGAGCAAGGCCTTGTAGCTGATCTGCAGCTTCTGGGCGGCCTTGCGCTTGTTCCAGGCGCACCGTCGGAGCATGAACCCGATCGCCTCGCGCTCGGCGGCGACCTGGGCGCGGTGGGCGACGTCCTTGAGCGGCAGCTCGTCCTGCTCCGCGACCCAGAGGATGCCCAGCCGCTCCAAAGCGGCGGTGGCGGTCATCGTCGGCGGCGCGGCGATCACCGGCGTCGAGGTCGGCGCGCTCGACTCGATCGGCTTCGGGTCCTTCAGCTCGCCCACGATGCAGCGGACGTCGCCCAGCACCACCATCCGGCGCACGAGGTTTTCCAGCTCGCGAACGTTGCCCGGCCAGGGGTAGCGGACGAACAGGTCCAGCACGTCGTCCGGCAGGATGTCCAGCCCCGAGTCGTAGCGGCGGGCGTAGCGTTGGAGGAAGTGCTCGACGAGAATCGGGACGTCCTCCGGCCGCTCGCGCAAGGGCGGCACCCGGACGCTGACCACGTTCAGCCGGTAGTAGAGGTCGCCGCGAAAGCCGCCGCGGGCGATTTCCACTTCCAGGTCGCGGTTGGTGGCGACGACGACGCGGGTGTCGACTCGAATCGGCTTGGTGCCGCCGACGCGGAAGTACTCTCCGTCCTGCAGCACCTGGAGCAGCTTCGCCTGCATCTCCGGCGGCATCTCCCCGATTTCGTCGAGGAACAGGGTGCCGTCGCTCGCGAGCTCGAACTTGCCCTTGGTGTCGTTCTGGGCGCCGGTGAAGGCGCCGCGCTGGTAGCCGAAGAGCTCGCTCTCCAAGAGGCTCGCTGGCAGCGCCGCGCAGTTGATTTTCAGGAACGGCTTGTGCGCCCGGGGGCTGCGCGCGTGGATGGTGCGCGCGACGACGTCCTTGCCGACCCCGCTCTCGCCGCGCACCAGGACCGGCACGTCCGTCGCCGCGACCCGATCGACCATCCGCCAGACCGCGTCCATCGCGCCCGACGCGGAGACGAACTCCGGCGGCTGCCCATGGCTTGCGTCACCGTCGATTTCCACGCGCTCGACCGCCGAACCGGCACTCATCCTTCTCCCCCCCACGGCGATAAAACCTGCGACCCGCCGAACGGACCGTTGCCAGCCCGTTCCCCCGATGGGAAGGCTCATTCCCTGTCGCGGCGGCGGCAAGCCCCGGCAGAAACGTCGGATGCCCGCCCGATCAGGTGCTCGGCCGTTCGAGCGGCTTCGCCTCGTCGATCAGCATCGTCGGGATGTCGTCGACGATCGGGTACACGAGCTTGCAGGCGAGGCAGTGGATTTCGTTCTGGTCTTCGTGGAACTCGAGCTCGCCCTTGCACTTCGGGCACACCAACAGCTCGCGCAGCTCGGGGGAAATCGGCATCGGTCCTCTACCTTCCGCGCGCGCGCAAACTCTGCACGAGCGCGCTCGTCGAGTGGTCCTTGGGGTCTCCGGCGATGGCGACCCGGCCGCCGAAGCTCTGCACGATGTCGCGCTCCGGCACGGTCTCGGGAGTGTAGTCGGTGCCCTTGACGTGCACGTCGGGCCGGAGCGCGAGGAGGAGCTTTCGCACGTCGGGGTCGTCGAAGACGAGCACCCGGTCGACGCATTCGAGCGCGGCGACGAGCTCGACCCGCTCGCTCTCGGGCACCACCGGCCGGCCGGGACCTTTGAGGGCGCGGGTCGAGAGGTCGGAGTTGACCGCGACGACGAGCGCGTCCGCGAGAGAGCGCGCGCCTTGGAGATAGCGGACGTGGCCGACGTGCAAGAGGTCGAAGACCCCGTTCGCGAACGCCACCGACTTGCCCGCGCGCCTCTGGTCGTCGCGCCAGCGCAAGGCGCCGTCGAGGGTGACGAGCTTGGTCATCGCGACAGTCCCCGCGGGGCCTCGGCGCTCGTCAGACCGATCCGTCCGATCCGACCGATCGGTCTGATCGGTCTGATCGGCGCGGCGGAAGGCCGGTCACCGTTTCCCGCCACTCCTGTGCAAGACAGAATCCGTGCGAAGAACCGCTCATCCCGAGCGTAGTCGAGGGACGAGCGGTTCTTCGCAGCGGCGCCTATCCCTCGACTGCGCTCGGGATGAGCGGGAATCTCCGACAAGGCGTGTCTTGGACCGCAGTTGTCCCTCATCACGGCCGCCCCGCGCGGACGATGTCGTCGCCGTCGCGCAGGGACGCGACCGCCTGGGCGAGCTCGTCGTGGGAGCAGGTGGCGGTGCCGGGCTTCTGCACGACGATGCCGCCGGCGATGTTCGCGAGCACCGTGGCTTCCCGGAACGACGCGCCGGCGCCGAGCGCGCACGCGAGCGTCGCGAGCACGGTGTCGCCCGCGCCGGTCACGTCGACCGCCTCCTCCGGGCCGAACACCGGCAGCTTCAGCGTCTCCTGGTCGCGCTCGAACAGCCACATCCCCTTGCGCCCGCGGGTGACGACGACCGCCTGCACTTCCATCCGCGCCATCAGCGACCGGCCCGCGCGTTCGACGTCATCGTCGCCGCGCAGGAGGATGCCCGTCGCCGCCTCCAGCTCGGGCTCGTTGGGCTTGATGAGCGCGGCGTTGCGAAAGCGCGCGAGCTCGTAGCGCGAGTCGGCGCAAATCGGCGTCCCCGCGGCGAAGGCGGCGGCGAGCGTCTTGTCGTCGAAGAGCCCGCCGCCATAGTCGCTGACGATCAGCGCGTCGGCCTCGTGGGCGGCGGCCCTCAGGTGCCGGCGCAGGAGCTTGCGATGCGTTTCCGGCAGCGGCGCATCGTCGGCGCGGTCGAGCCGGAGCATCTGCTGGCGGGTCGTCGAACGGCCGCCGGCGAGGATGCGGGTCTTGGTCCAGGTCCGTCGGGTCGAGCTGACGATGATGTTGTGGATGTCCGCGCCGAGCGCCTCGAGCTGGAGGACGATTTCGCGCCCGGGCTCGTCGCGTCCGACCAGGCCGACCGGCACCGCTCGCGCGCCCAGGGCGGCGACGTTCGCGGCGACGTTGGCCGCGCCGCCGGGGCGGGTCTCGCTCGACTCGTGGCGCACGACGAGCACCGGCGCTTCGCGGCTGACGCGGTCGGTCTCGCCGAAGACATACTCGTCCGCGACGAGGTCGCCCGCGACGACCGTGCGGACCGTGCGCATCCGCTGGAGGAGGGCACCGAGCATCGGCCGCGCAGCATACACGAGTCACGGGCAGGGGGTGAGGCCCCATGAGCGTTGACCTATCGTCGCGTCGGGCGGGACCGGGATCGTTGGGCGGGGGCTTGTCCGTCGCCGGGCGGGCCGGGCAAGCCCGGCCCCCACGGTTCTGAATAGGCGGTGAGAGAAGAATGGAGACTTCTGGCGCCTGGGACCAGGCCAGGTCTTCGCCGCCAAGACCGCGCCCCAAACTGGACTGAGAGTGCGAAAGCGGCTACGTTGGGAGGTGTTGCTGGCCCCGGGAGAGGGTGGCATGGCGCACGGCATCGAACAAGTGCTCGCGGCGCTGAATGCGCAGAATGTTCGTTACCTCGTGGTCGGCGGAGTCGCCGTGGTTCTGCACGGCCACCTGCGCACGACCGCGGACCTCGACCTCGTCGTCGAGCTGGCACCCGAGAACGCAATGCGCGCCATTCGCGCGTTGTCGGGGCTCGGGTTTAGGCCGCGCGCGCCGGTCCCCGCGGAGCAGTTCGCGGACCCGGAGGCCCGCCGGCTCTGGATGGACGAGAAGGGCTTGACCGTTTTCTCTCTCTGGAGTGATCGGCTCCCGGAGGTCGAGGTGGACCTGTTCGTGCGCGAGCCTTTGGACTTCGAGGCCGCGTATGCCCGAGCCGTCCACGTTCCCCTCGATACGACGACGGTCACGGTCGTCGCGCTCGAAGATCTCATCGCGTTGAAGCAGGCGTCCGGCCGGCCCGTCGATCTCGCGGACATCGAGGCCCTGCGCGCGATCGCGTCGAGCGAGGCGAAGCGATGAGCCCCTCGGAACCGGCGCCGGCGTGGAGCCCAGGGTTCGACGAGCACCGCCGCGCCCAGGCCGGGTTCGGCCTCCGGCTCACGCCGGCACAGCGGCTGCGCTGGCTCGAGGAGACGATGGCGACGCTCCGGCGCTGGCAGGGGCGCGCGCGGGAGGCGGAGAAGGGCGCTCGCGATCGCCGGTGATCATCGCGAGACCTGAGCGCGGCTCTTGCGCAGGCTCTGCACAACGAACGTCCACGCCGAGCGTCCGGGGAAGATGGTGATTCGCCCTCGCACCTGCCCTTGCGCTCCCACGCGCTTCGCTCGCGGACCAGTGTTACACTTCGCCGCTTCCCGGCCTCGGGGCCGGGCTTGTCGGAGGGAGCCGTGCGCATCTTCCTGGTTTTCGCGGCCATCGTGGCTCTCGCGGGCTGCACGCAGACCGGCATTTCGGGCACGGTCCACGTCGGCTCCGGCGAGAACGGCGTCGCCATCGTCGCGTTCCTCCTGCAGGTCTCCGACTCCGGCGCGATCGACCTGAGCAACGCTGTCGAGATCAGCCAGCTCGTGGTCGGCACCGCCGGCAAGAGCGGCGGAACGTTCGGCTACACCTTCGACGTGCTGACGGCGGGGCGCTACGTCGTCGGGGCCTACGCTGACGTGCACGACGACCGGCAGCTCACCGGCGACGACCCGCTGACGGTCAACCTGGACCAGCCGATTACCATCGACCCTTCGAGCTCCAAGACGGCGTCGGCGACCCAGGACATCTGGATCGGAATGAGCGCGCCCGCCCGGACGACCATCCGCGGGACCTTGCACCTGAGCGCGACCGCGGCGGCGTCGCCGGTGTACGTGGCGCTCCTGGATCGGGGGATGCTCGTCCAGGGCGTGGCGGCGATTCAAGAGATTTCGGTGCCCGCGGGCTCGGGGTCCGAGGTGCCGTTCGCCCTCTACAACGTGCCGGCGAGCGCCGACTGCAAGTACGCGAGCGCGGGATCCTCGCTGCCGAACACGCCTTGCTCCCTCCACCTCATCGCGCAGGCGGACGTCGGGAACGATGACAACTCGACCACCCCGAACTACGCCAACGATCTCTACGCGCTTTCGACGCTCAACCCGATCACCACCAAGGCGGGGCAGGAGATTCAAGGGGCGGACCTGTGGCTCGGCACGCAGGATCCGAAGCTCGGCTCCATCAGCGGGACCGCGACCTTCAACGCCCCGCTCTCGACGCTCCAGCTCCAGCTCATGGTCCTGACGCCGGACCCGACGGCGACGGCGCCGGTCCTGAGCAACGCGTCCGACGTGGAGGCGATTCTCAACGTGCCCGTGGCGTCGATGATGTCGGCGAATTTCACGATCCCGTCGCTCAAGCTCGGCACCCACTTCCTCGTGGCGGCGGTCGACGACAGCACCGCGCCGAGCACCCTCTTCGCTCAGCGGGTGTACAGCACGAACAACAAGGACACGCCCATCGCGCTGACGGCGGACCAGAAAGATCAGAAGGGCCTCGAGTTCCCGCTGGGCGTCGGGCGGGTGTCGGGAACGGTCGACGTGACCGGGGCGCCGAAGACGATGTCCTTTGCGGTGGTGTTCGCCCTGCCGCCGGCGGACTTCGTCCCGGGCGGCTTCACGCCGGACACCCAGCGGGAGGCGGTGGTGCCGATGACGCTGACGAACGGCAGCGGCTCGGCGAGCTATGTCGTCTTCGGGCTGGAGGACAACACCTACACGATGCAGCTCATCCCGGACGTCAACGGGGACGGCGACCTGAACGACGAGTATCAGGCCAAGCAGATCTTCAACGGCGATCCGCCGACGGTCACCATCAACGGCGGCGGCCGGCAGCAGAGCGACTTCACGGTCGACATCGGCTCGGGCGGGTAGGGCGAGCGTCTGAAGTTACTGGGTATCCACTCATCTCCGGTGACTGGCGGCCCAGGCTGTTCGGCCTCTCTTGCTACCTGCCGGTCCGCCTCGGTTCGAGTGACCGAATCCATTGGGCGTACTTGTCCGCGACGTCTTCGAAACTCGCGTCATCGGTGCTCGCGATGACTTCGCTTCCGTGGACCATGCGCAAGGTGAGGTCGAGGTCGACCTTGCCCTCGAACCTGGGCCGGTCCTCGAGCCGTTCGAGTCGCCGCCGCTGATCCGCGACCGCTCGATCGGCCGTGCGGGAGGCGTCGGCGACCAGGGCATCGAAGGAGAACGGCGAGCCGGTCAGCCGGGCGAGGTAATCGGTGAAGGTGATGGAGTTGCCCGGCAGCCAGTACTTGTCGCGCAGCGTGGGGCCGATGTCGGGATTGTCGGTGAGGAATCCGTCGCGCTGCTCGAAGTAGTGCCGGGTCTGCGCGACGCCGCCCAAGGCCAGCAGGTAGCCGTGGTAGATGCACGCCGCCTCGCCGGCGAGGAGGTGCGGCACGGCCAGCGTCGGCCGCGGGCAGCGGTCGATGAAGTTCAGACGCCGCTCGACCTCGATGAGCGCGTGCATCACCGCGCCGGGCGTCAGCTCCGATTCCGGCAGCTCGTAGAGCGCCTTCTCCGCGTAGGCGACGGTCATCAGATTGCGCAGTTGGACGACCTCGTTCTCCTGCGACAGCCGCGTCGCCTTCTCGATGAGCTCAGTCGGCACCGCGCGCCCGTCGCGGTCGGTCGCGTAGCGGACCAGCCAGTCGCCGTCGCCCAGGAGCGAGTCGCAGAACTGCGATTGCGTCTCCGCGAAGGCCGCGCTCGACGGCGCGAACTCCTGGGAGAAGCACGGCGCGCCCATCAGCATGTTCGCGAAGTGCGCCGCGTGTCCGCCCTCGTGGAAGAGCGTCTCCGCCGCCCGCTTGCCCGAGCCGACCTGCCCCGGCACCGCGGTGCTGGTGAAGTTCACGCGTGCCCGCACGCGCCCGCGCCCGTCCTCGAAGGGCGGCTGCGGCGCGTGGCAGAAGCCGTTCTCGTATTTGCCGTCGCGGACGACGAGGTCGAGCTGCACGACCGCCTCTTCGAACCGGATGCCCAGGCCGGTGAAGCTCCTCCCCCAACGCAAGAGCGCGTCATCGAAACGCATGTATGGATCGAGGTCGCGCATCACGTCGCCCTGGGTGTGGAAGCGGAAGTTCCACGGTTCGAGCGCTTTGTCGCCCAGGCGAGAGCGCACCGCCTCGACCCACCGGCGGCCCGCGTCGCGCGTGCGCCGCTCCAGGTCGTCCATCAGCTCGAAGAGCGGCGCCTTCCCGAAACCCTCGGTCGTCGAGACCTTCCAGTCGTAATAGTCCTGGAACCCGAGCCGCCGGGCGAAGCGGTTGCGCGCCTGGACGATGTCGAGAAAGCCCGCGCCGAGGACGTGCGCCTCGATGCTCTCCAGCCCGCGAAACGCCGCCTCGCGCACGCGCTCGTCGGGGTCGGAGGCGAGCTTGAGCCCCAGCTCGACCGAGCTCGCGCGCACCTGCTGTCCGGTCGCCGGGCTCCGGTAGCCGAGCGGCATCGCGCCGCGGCTCTTGGCGAGCGCGCTCTCCATCTCCACGATTTCGGCCGCCTCGCGCCGCGCGGCCTCGTCCTCGATGACCCCGCACTCGAAGAAGCGCGCCCAGCCGCCGAGCGTCTCCCGCTGCCAGGCGGTCGAGGCGCGCGCGAGGAGGCCCCGCACCGAGGCGAGCCGCGCCGCGTCCTGGCGAAAGGCCTGCAGCGCGTTCTCCGCGGCGTTGAAGGCGTCGTAGTCGCGGTCGATGCCCATCTTGGTCGTCCAGAACCGTTCCTCTTTCGCCGCGTGCAGCGCCAGGTACTCGCGGTTCAGGTCGGCGATCGCTCGGTCGATGTGGTCCATGTCGGCTCCTCCAGAAGCTCGCGCGAGCGATCTAGCAGACTTGCGGGCGCCAGGCTAAGGCGAGGCCGACCGCGACCGCCGATGACGCCCCGCGGCAAGTCTCGGCCCGAGAGCGCCCGGCCTCGGGGCTCGAAGACGAGCGTTCGGCCCGAAGCGCTTCGACCTCGGGACTGGGAAACGAGTTTTCAACCCGAAGCGCTTCGACCCAAAGGTTGGGTACCCAACGTTCGACCCGAAGCGCTTCGACCTGAAGGTTGGGTACCCAACGTTCGACCCGAAGCGCTTCGACCCGAAGGTTGGGTACCCAACGTTTGACCCGAAGCGATTCGACCTGAAGGTTGGGTACCCAACATTTGACCCGAAGCGCTTCGACCTGGAAACTGGGAAACGAGCCTTCGACCCGAAGCGCTTCGGGTCGAAAGCTCGTCCTCAGGCTCCGAGGTCGAGTTGCTTCGGGGCCCGCGCTGGTCTTCCGGTCGGCGGCGCGTGTCGGCCCGGGTGGCGCCTCAGGGGTAGCGCGGCACCGTCGTCGGGCCTGGGTCGCCGGCCAGGGTTTGACGCCACGCGTCGAAGGGACGGACGCAGCTTCGGGTCGGCTTTCGCGGTCGGCGTGATCGACCAAGCCGCCTGGTCCTCGCGCCGCGCGCAAATCTTCAGCGCGGTGCGGCAGACCGTCGTGGCATGGGCGTCCTCGCCTGTGAGCGCCTGGGGATCTGCCATGCCAGCGGATCCGGCTGACATTTCACGGGCGAGGACGCCCGTGCCACGCTTCCGATCCTTTGCGAAGGTCGAGATTGGGTTGCAGGCGCGAGCCTGCGCCGGGGTGAGCGCCGGGTGCGGCTCGACGTGGCGATGCCCAGGTTGATTGCCGCGAGTGCTTCCACGGGGGCGGGAGCTCCGTCCCTCGGTTCGCGCGCTCGTGGCCACCGAGGCGCGCCCGCGAAGGGCTGGTGCAACACGTGTCGAACGACGGTGCGCTCGCGGTCCTCGAGAAGCCCTCCAACGCCATCGAGAAGTCCTCGAGCCTCGCGGCCCGCTCGGACGCGGTGAGCCGCGGCCCGCCTGCGAAAGGTCGTTCATGACCAAGCTCAACGTCGCCTTCATCGGTTGCGGCCGCATCGCCGATCTGCACGCGCCCGGCTACGACCACAACCCCGACGCGCGCATCTACGCCGTTTGCGACCGTAACCGCGACCTGCTCGCGCGCCGTCAGGCCGAATGGTCCGCCGAGCGCGCCTTCACCGAGCTCGAAGAGGTCCTCGCCGATCCGAACGTCGATGCGGTCGAGATCCTCACGCCGCAGTTGCTCCACGAGCCGATGACGCTCAAGGCCCTCGCCTCGGGCAAGCACGTGGCGCTGCAGAAACCGATGTCCATCGACCTGCCGAGCGCGCGGCGCATGCTGCGCGCGGCGGCCCGCTCCGGCCGGGTCTTCAAGATCACGGAGAACTACGTCTTCTACCCGCCGCTCGTCCTGGCGCGCCGCCTCATCGAGGACGGCGCCATCGGCGAGCCCATCGGCATGCGCATCCACTATCTCGGCGGCAGCACCGGTGGCTGGAAGGTTCCGGCCACGGCCTGGGTCTGGCGCATCCAGGAGGCGGCGGCCGGCCGCGGCTTCGTCACCTTCGACCACGGGCACCACCTCCTGTCGACCGCCTGGTTCCTCCTGGGCGAGGTGGAGCGGGTCGCCGGCTGGATCGACTCGATCGACGGCGTGGTGGATGCGCCGAGCGTCTTCATGTGGAAGTACGCCGGCGCCAAGCGCTATGGCGTTTGCGACATCGTCCACGGCCCCGAGCTCAACGTGCCTTCGAAGTACTACTCGAACGACGAATGGGTCGAAATCACGGGCAGCCGCGGCGTCATCCGGGTCTCGCGCTGCACCGGCAACGTCCACGACGGCCCGCCGGTGCTCCTGTTCGACGGCACGCGCTGGCGCCCGTTCGTGGACGTTCCCTCCGACTGGGGAGCGGGCTTTGTCGGCGCGACGCAGAACTTCATCGACGCCATCCGCGGCCGCGCCGAGCCGTTGCTCTCCGCGGAGCAAGCCTTTGGCATCCTGCGCTTCGCCCTCGCGGTCCAGCGCGCCGCCCGCGAGCGCCGGGAGGTCTTCCTCGACGAGATGGAGCATCCGTTCCCGCGCTTGTACTCCCGCGGCCGCCGGCAACAGGAGCAACGAGCCGAGCACGGCGGCTTTTTCGCGCGCCTCGGCCTCGGCCAGAGCCTGTCACGCTACGCTCGCGAGGCCCTCTCGCTCACCGAGGACGTCGTGCGCCATTACGACGTCGAGGCGGCCCGCAAGGTCGAGACGCTCATCGGCCTGCACCTCACGGCGGACAACGGGGTCGAGGAGAAGCTCGCGCTGCGCGTCGCCCACGGCACGCCCGAGCTGACCCGCGGAGAGCTCCCCGAGGGAGCGGCGCTCACCGTGATGGTGCCCGCCGGCGTCTGGGCCGCCATCCTCCTGAAGAAGAAACGCCTCGAGACCGCGCTCTTCCAGGGCAAGATCAAGTTCCGGGGCAGAATCGAGGAGGCGCTGAAGCTGCGCGCGTTGTTCCAGTTGTAAGGCCGGCTCGCCGCTGGCCGGAGGCGCGGGCCTGGCGCGGAAGATCGTGCGCGCTTCATGCCGGCGAAGGCGCCGCCCGCCAGGATTCGATCTGCTCGACGAAGGCTGGGTATCCAGACATCTCAGGTTGTCGTTCCCGCTCGCCCTGAGGCGGCCGGGCCCACGGACCTCGCTCGTTGCCACCGCCCTCGTGCCCGGCCCTCGAAGGGCCGTGAGGGCTCGGCACAGCCTGTGCCACCCTCGCGCTCGCCCTTCGAGGCCCGCGCATGCTTGCCGTGCTCCATTCATGCTCCGTGGGCGCGGGCACCTCAGGGTGAGCGGATCGGGGACCAAGACACCTGAGGTGTCTGGATACCCAGTCGACGCGCAAGACGCTTCGCGAACGGGCGAGCTATCGGCTCTTCGTAATGCGCTTCCGGCGGGCGTTCGCCGAAGTCGTGCCCGCTCACGCAGAGGCGCCATGTTTCCAGCGTCTGAACGGGCACGGTGATGCAGGCGCGCCGATCGTCTGTCCGCCAACTCGCAGGCAGCCAAGTCGCCAATGCGCAGAAGCGACATCCCTCGCGATCGCTCGCCTGCGCGGCGGCATCGTGCGCGGGAAGATGCTCTGGGTGCCGCTTCGACCCGCCGTCGTTGTCGATGGCGACGAGCGCCCGCGTCACTTTCTGGTCGGCCGCGGCTTGGAGAAAGAGCGGCAGTTGCGCGCGAATATGCTTCCATCCGGTGAACACGAGATCGGACCGCCAGCGCTCGACGTTCTCGCCGAGCTCAACCTCGAGAAGCGCGCGGTAGACCTCCGCGTCGTAGAGATCATTCTCCGCGGCGATCGCGCAGAGCATCAGGTCAAGCCTTCTTCCGCCGCATCGGGCGGCCAGAAGACACGCTCCGGTCCGTGGCGCGCGACCGCCCGCTCAGGCTTTCGCCTTGTCACGCCCGCGCGCTGCCGCCTATCCTCCGTTCTTTCGCGCGCCGCGTCTGGCGCTCTTCGGTCGTGCGCGCGAAATCGGAGGCGAGAAAAGGGTTGGCGGGCGCGGCGCAGCGGTCGGTCGAAATCTATCTCCCGGGTCCCTGCGACCTCGGCTGCGCCGTCTGCGATTGCCGGACGCAGCCCACGCCCGACAGCCGCGTCGCCCGCGACCTCGCCGGCGGCGGCATCCGGCTCACCCTGCGCGGCGGCACCGCCAACCTCCGGCTCGTCGAATCGCTCCTCGGCCGCGCCCGCGACGGCGGGTTTTCCGAAGTCGCCGTCCGGATGAGCGCTCACGCCATCCCGAACGTCGAAGCAGCGCACGCCCTCGCGCGGCAGGGGATGGACGTCGCCATCATCCCGCTCTTCTCCCACGTCGCCCCGGTTCACGACCGCATCGCGAGCCGGCCGCAAGCGCTCGTGAAGACCCTCGTCGGCATGCGCGCCCTCGCCGAGGCCGGCATCGGCATCGAAATCGAAACGCCGCTCCTCCCCGCGCGCCTGCAGAAGCTCGAAGACCTGATCGACCTCGCCCGCCGGGCCGTGCCGACGCTCAAGTCCGTCCGCTTCTACCTTCCGCCGCTCGCCCAGCCGCCGCCGCTCGCGCCGCCGCCCTGGAAGGAAGGCGCACCGCTCCTGGTCGGCGCCCTGACCCACGCGCAATCGCTCGGGCTGAAGACCGCGCTACGCCGGGTCGACCTCGTGCCGCTGTGCGCCCTGCGCGATTTTCCCGCGCAGCAGACCGTCTTCCGCTTCAACCCGCGAAAGACCGAAAGCACGACGCCCGGCGCGGACACCGGCGAGGTCTGCGAGAAGTGCGCGGTGCGGGGACAGTGCCCGGGCATCGCGAAGAGCTACCGCGAGGCCCACGGCGAGAGCGATCTTCACCCGTACACGCGCCGGCCCGAGGCGATGTACGAGCAGCGCACGACCCCGAGCCGCCGCTGGGACGAGTCGCAGCGCAAGGCCGCGCGTGAAAGCCGGATGCTGGTCCTCCGGCCGACCGTCAACTGCAACCAGGACTGCACCTTCTGCAGCGCGAACGAGACCTCGAACAACGTCTGGACCGACCGCGAGCTGATGCTCCGGCAGATCGCCCGCGCGGCCCGGCGCGGCGTCACCTGGCTCTCCTTCTCCGGTGGCGAGCCGACGCTCTCGAAGGACTTGACCGCCTTCGTCCGCGCCGCGAAACGGCTGGGCATCCGCTACATCGAGCTCGTCACCAACGGCGTCCTCCTCGACTCGAAGCCGAAAGTGCAGGCGCTGGTCGAGGCCGGACTCTCGCGCGCGTTCGTCTCGATGCACGCGCACACCGAGGACCTCTCGCGTCACCTGACGCAGAAGGTCGGCGACTTCGAGCGCACGGCGACAGCGATAGGGCTCCTGGTCGACGCCGGCGTCTGGGTCACGCTCAACCACGTCATCAGCGCGCGCAACTACCGCTATCTGGAGAAGTTCATCGAGGTCGTGCACCAGCGCTTTCGCGGCAAGGTCGACATCTCCTTCGCGTTCGTGACGCCGCAATACAAGGCGCTGGAGAACATCGAGCTCGTGCCGCGTATCTCGGACGTGTGGCCGCACCTGCGCGCCGCGCTGCACCGGGCGATCGCGCTCGAGCAGACCTTCACCGTCGGCGCGCGCCAGGGCATCCCGCCCTGCTTCCTCCACGAATTCCAGGGCTTCAGCGACATCCGCATCCGCACCTTCGAGCTCTTGGGCGAGGACGCGCCGCAGAAGGTCCGGGGGCCGCGCTGCGACGAGTGCGCGTACGGCGACCTCTGTCCGGGCCTGTGGAAACCGTACGCCGCGCGGTACGGGCTCGACGAGCTCGTGCCGGTGCTCGGACGGGAGCGGGTGAAACCGGACATCGACCAGCCGATTCGCCGGACGTTCGAGTCGATTCCCGATGCGCAGCGCGACCTTCACGGCGAGGAGCACGGGCTCCAAGATGCGCGCGCGGCCATCGCCGCCCAGGCCCTCGCCGAACCGGAGGGCTTTCGCTTACCGGCCTTCGCGCCAACGCGTTCGCGCCCGCTGCGCCTGGCGATGCTCGGAACCGGCCGGCAGGCCCGCCGCCTGGCGAGAGCGCTGAAGAACGTCCGCGGGCTCTCGCTCGACGCGGTCGCTTCTCCGCACGCGCCGGCGGATTCCGGTCCCGAGCTCGGGCATTGCCCCTCCTGGCGCGACGCCGCGCAGGCCCTGGCGGAGATGCGGCCCGACGCCGCCATCGTCGCCGCCGCCACGCACGCGCACGCCGAGCTCGCGCGCCTCTGCCTCGCCGCGAGCGTCCCCGTGCTCGTGGAGAAACCGTTCACCCGCACCATCGAGGAAGCAGAAGAGCTGGCGCGCCTCGCGGTCGAGAAGCGCGCGTTGCTCGTGCCCGCGCATCAGGTGCTCTTTTCCGAGGGGCTCGAGCGATTCTTCGAGCTCACCGGCAGACGTCGCGTCGCCTACGCGCGGCATCTCCCGCCGAGCGCGCCGGATGTCCCGCGGCTCTGGAGCGCCGCCGCCCTCTCGCAGACGCTCTACCACGCGCTCATCCTGGTTTCGCGCGCGATGGGCGGAGGTTCCGCGCAGGTCTTGGAAGCGCACCCGATCGGCGACGCCGCTCCCGAGAGGCTCAGGCTTCGTCTCGCGTTCGCCGAGGGCGAGGCGGACCTGTCGTTCGATTTTTCCGCGAGCGGCGACTCGCTTTCGCTTTCGAGCACCCCGGCCGATGGCCACGACCTCGTCTGGCGGCGGCGGGAGCGGGAGGTGACGCTGACCGCCGGCGGCGTCGCGGTGCCGGTCGAGCGGCGGGGCAGCGACATCGAGCAGATGCTGGAGGCGTTCCGGCTCGCGGTCACCGGCGAGGCGCCCGCGCCGTCGACGCCGGATGAAGCGCTCGGCGTGATGGCCGCGACGGACGCCTGCGTCGAGGCCCTGGGGCAGGCTGGCGCGCCTTTCGAACGGCCGAACGCGCCCCGGCACGTCGCCTCGCGCGCCATCGCCGAACCCCGGCGCGCCGGGCGGTGAGGTTCCGGTCGTTGGCGTTTCCGGTCCGCCCTTCGACCTCGCCCGCACCGCGCGAGCGTCTCGCTCACCGCGCCGATCGGACCGATCGGACCGATCCGACCGATCGGTCCGATTCACGCGGGGTCGGCCGCGCGCCCGATCGCGCGCTCCCGTCATAGGATGCGCCAAGCGGAGCGCGACCGCGCCGTCGCACAGGAGCACGAGCGATGCCCCCCCTCGTCAGCGTCATCATGGGCAGCACGAGCGACTGGGAGACGATGCGCCACGCGTGCGAGACGCTGGAGAAGCTCGGCATCGCCTACGAGAAGCGGGTGCTCAGCGCGCACCGGACGCCGGACCCGCTCTTCGAGCTCGCGTCGCAGGCCGAGGCGCGAGGGCTCGTCGCCTTCATCGCCGGCGCGGGCGGCGCGGCGCACCTGCCGGGGATGCTCGCCGCGAAGACGCTGGTCCCGGTCCTCGGCGTGCCCCTCGCCGCCACCAGCTTGAACGGCCTCGACGCGCTGCTCTCGATGGTTCAGATGCCCGCGGGAATTCCCGTCGGTACCCTCGCCATCGGCAAGGCCGGAGCGGTAAACGCCGCCCTCCTCGCCGCGCAGATCATCGCGCTGAGCGATGCCGCCGTCCGCGAACGCTTGCGCGCCTACCGCCAGGAACGCGCCGACGAGGCCCTCGCGGCCGAGCTGCCGTGAAGCGAAGCATCCACCGCCGGCCCGCCGCGGATGGCCGCGCCGAGTCGCTCCGCCCCTCCCGCTGGTCGCGTCCGCGGTGACGGGAGCTCACATCGGAATCTGGAAGCCGATCTCCATCACGCGCCGGGTGGGGATGTTGAAGTAGGTGGTCGGGCGGACGGCGTTGCGCTGGAGAAACGAGAACAGGCCGGTGCGCCAGCGCGACATCCCGCTCTTGCCCTCGGGCAGCACGATCTCGTTGCCGAGAAAGAACGTCGTGTACTCGATGGGCGGGGTGGGCGTGTCGTCCCGCGCGAACAAGGCCACGATGTCGGGGGACTCCATGAAGCCGTAGCGGGCGATGATTCGCGAGAAGCCGTGCTCCAGGGTCTGCACGGTGACGCGCTGGTCGTCGTCGATGTGCGCCATCTCCTCGATGTGAATGGTGAGGAGCACCACCTGCTCGTGGACCGCGTGGTTGTGCATGAAGTTGTTCATGAGCGCGGGCGGCGCGCCGGTCGGGTTGCTCGTCATGAACACCGCCGTCCCCGGGACCCGCAGGGTCGGCTCGACGCCGCTCATCAGCTCGTAGAAGTCCTCCAGCGGCACGACGCCCTCTTGGATTTTCCCGGCAATCAGCTTTCTGCCGCGGCGCCAGGTGGTCATGACGATGAGCAGCAGAGCCGCGACCGCGAGGGGAAACCAGCCGCCGGCCAGCACCTTGATCAGCATCGAGCCGAAGAAGGAGACGTCGCCGACGAGGAACAGGCCGGTGACGGTCAGAGAGAGCCAGAGGCTCCAGCCCCACAGCCTCCGGGTGACCACGAAGGCGAGCAGCGTCGTGATGAGCATGGTGGTGGTCAGCGCCACGCCGTAGGCCGACGCCACCGCGCTCGAGCTGCCGAAGCCCACCACCACCGCGATCGTCGCCACCATCAGCGCCCAGTTCACCTGGGGGACGTAGATCTGCCCGACCTCCCGCGCCGAGGTGTGCCGGATGAGCAGCCGCGGGAGGTAGCCGAGCTGCACCGACTGGCGCGTCAGCGAGAACGCGCCGGAGATGATGGCCTGCGACGCGATGATCGCGGCCGCGGTCGCGAGCACCAGGAGCGGATACTGAGCCCAGGAGGGCGCGAGCAGGTAGAACGGGTTCTTCGCCGCGGCCGGGTGCGAGAGCACGAGCGCGCCCTGCCCGAAGTAGTTGAGCAGCAAGGAGGGCGCGACGACGCTGAACCAGTCGAGCTGGATGGCGCGCTCGTGGAAGTGACCGAGGTCCGCGTAGAGGGCCTCGCCGCCCGTCGCCACCAGGAACACCGCTCCGAGGACGAAGAAGCCGACCCATCCGTTCGCCAGGAAGAACTTCACCGCGTACCAGGGATTGAGCGCCGCCAAGACGCCCGGGTGCAGCAGGATGCCGTGGACGCCGAGCACCGCGATGGTCAGAAACCAGAGCACGATCACCGGTCCGAAGACCGCTCCCACGCCGGCGGTCCCGCGCTTCTGGAAGAGGAACAGGCCGACGAGGATGGCGACGCTCAGCGGAACCACGTACTGGGCGAAGCCGTGGCCAGCGACATCGAGCCCCTCCATCGCGCCCAAGACCGAAATCGCGGGCGTGAGCGCGCCGTCGGCGTAGAGCAGGGCGGCGCCGAACAGGCCGAGCACGAGCACCACCTCGCGGGCCCGTCCTTTCACCTGCCCGTGTACCAGCGCCATCAGCGCCAGGATGCCGCCCTCGCCCCGGTTGTCGGCGCGCAGCACGTAGACGTGGTACTTGAGCGTCACCACCACGACCACGGTCCAGAAGATGAGCGACAAGACGCCGAGGACGTTGCCCGCGGTGGCGCCGACCCCGTGCGACCCGTAGAAACACTCCCGGACCGCGTACAGCGGGCTCGTGCCGATGTCTCCGTAGACCACGCCCACCGCGGCCAGGCTCAAGCCCAGGAGGTACTTGCCGCGAGGGACCGCCTTCGCGTGGGGCGGCTCGTCCGCTCGCGCGGCGGCCTGAACGGCGGATGAGTCGTCGCCCACTCGTGTCGCTCCTCGGGGCTGACGCGCAAGCCCACGGCGGGGCGCGAACATACCGGGCGGGTCGGCTGGGAATCAAGCAGGAGGGAGTGTCTTTCGGCTGTCGCGATCGCTGCGCTTCCATCGGCTGGCGCTCGATGGCGTCTACCTCGCGCGCCGCGCGCCGCAGGTGCCGCCGGCCTTCTGCGGTCAATCCCGGTTGACCGCACCTGAACGAGAGAGCGCCTCCACGAATCGCAGTGCGGGCTGGTGGCCTGCCAGAAGGACGCATTGGTCCACGTCTCGCGGGCCACGGACCCGCGACCACCGAGTCGGCGAGTCGATGGTGGGGTCAATCCCCGGAATCCTCGCTCGAAAGACCTTGCGCTTGCGGCGGCGCACGCTCAGCTCGCGTCACCGCTCGGGGCGCGGGCAGCGTCGGCACGAGCTCTTCGATGGTGGCCCCGGCGGGACTCGAACCCACGGCCTACGGTTTAGGAAACCGCCGCTCTATCCATCTGAGCTACGGGGCCCCTCCTACGATCCCGCGTCTAGCGCAATCCGGCCCGGCGAGGCAACGCCCCTCTATTGCATCACCGGCTGCGCCGGACGCCCGTCCTCCTCGAACCGCAGGAAACGCACGCCCATCCCCCGCACGCCCTCCTGCTCTCCGCCCGTTCCCGAATAGTTCAGGTACGCCTGGAACCGGACCAGGGCGACCGCGGTCAGGTTCGTCGCCACCCCCGGCGCCTCGAAGGTCACCCGCACCTCGGTCCCGATGGGGCACACCTCCCGGGTCTCGATGAACATCCCTTCCGGCGAGATGTTGCGCCCGACGCCGTTCTGGATGCCCCGGACGCTGGTGAGGAACACCGGAAACGCCTTGTCGAGCCGATGCGCCGCCGCCAGGCGGGAGCCCTTCTCCGACACCGCGGCGGCGAGGGAGCTCGGCAGCGCAGACGCCGGGCGCACAGGTGCCGAGGAAGGCTTCGCTTTGCCGCGCTGGCTCATCTCGCTCTCTCCGGACCCGTCCTCGAAGCTCGCCGACGACGACTGTAGCCGCCTTGGCTCCCAGGTCAACTTCCTGCTCGGGCCCGACCGGCGGCGGTCGCGGCCAGCCGCTCCAGCATGCCGGCCGGCGTCAGGCTGCATCCCGGCGAACGCTCCGGCGTCCGGTCGGCCCCGTGAAAATCGCTCCCGCCGGTGACGGCGAGCCCGAGCGCTGCCGCCCACCGTTCGTAGGCCGCCACCTGGGTCGGCGGATGTTCGGGATGGCGTGCCTCCACCGCATCGACGCCCGCCGCCGCGAGATCCTCGAGCTCGCGTCGCGACACGCGGTCGACGCCCGGATGCGCGACCGACGTCGTCCCGCCCGCCGCCCGCACGAGCGAGACGACCTCGCCGACGCTCGGCTTCCAGCGAAGGACGTGCCCCGGCCGGCCGGGCCCGAGGAAGCGATCGAACGCGTCGTTGAACGACGTCGCGGCGCCCGAACGGACGAGCGCTCGCGCGAGATGTGGCCTCGCCAGCGTCGCCCCGGCCGCTTCGGCGAGCACGTCCTCCATCCGGACCCCGACACCGCTGCGGCTGAGCGCCTCGACCATCCGCTCCATCCGGCTCGCTCGCTCGGCCCCCGCGCGGGCGACGAAGGCGACCATCGGCGGCGCCTCGGGGTCGATCAACAAGCCGACGAGGTGCAGCTCGCGCCCGTTCAGCTCGGTCGTGATCTCGATGCCGTCGACGACGCTCACGCCCGACCGCCCACCTTGTTCGCGCGCGGCGGCGAGGCCGCTCGTCGTGTCGTGATCGGTCAGCGCGAGATGGGTCAGGCCCAGCTCGGCCGCGAGCTCCACGAGCCGCGCCGGGCTCGCCAGCCCGTCCGAGGCGGTCGAATGCGAGTGGAGATCGGCGCGCACGGCCTCGGCACGTTACCTTGACGGCTCGGACGGCGGATCGCTATCGTCCTCGGGAGCCGGCGCCCGGCTGGGCGCTCCTCGCCTTCGCGCATGCAACATCTGCTGCAGATCAGCCGCAAGGTCGACTACGGGCTGCGCGCGCTGATTCACCTCGCGTCGCTGCCGCCCGGCACCCGCGAGCCGCAGCAGGAAATCGCCTCCAAGAACGACATCCCGCGGGAGTTTCTCGCGAAGATTCTGAAGACGCTGGTCGACCGCGGCCTGGTGACCGCGCTGCGCGGTCCCCACGGCGGCGTCGCCCTCGCCCGTCCGGCGAGCGAGGTCTCCTTCCTCGAGGTGATCGAGGCGCTGGAAGGCCCGGTGGTGATGAACCTCTGCCTCGACACCAGCCACGGCTGCACCCAGCTCTCTTCCTGCACGATGCAGATGGTCTGGCGCGCGGGTCAGGAGCGGATGCTCGACGTCTACCGCGCCACCTCGCTCGCCGACCTGATTCCCGCGGCGGCCGAGCTGGTGCCGCTCACCCACCGCAACGTCCGCATCGCCGTCGGCCCGCCGACCAGCCGCTGACGGCCCCGAAGCCTTCGACCGGGTGCGCTACATTTTCGCGTGGCCTTTCCCTAGCCGGAGCTCCCGATGGCCGCGCAGACCGACTTCTACGACATCCTCGGCGTCTCGAGAACCGCGAGCCCGGAGGAGGTGAAGAAGGCCTACCGCCGCCTCGCGCGCAAGTTCCACCCGGACGTCAACAGGGAGAAGGGCGCCGAGGAGAAGTTCAAGGAGATCTCCGCCGCCTTCGAGGTCCTCGGCGACCCCGCGAAGCGCAAGCTCTACGACGAGTTCGGCCCCGAGGCGCTCCGGCAAGGGTTCAACGCCGAAGCCGCTCGGCAGTACCGGCGCTATGGAGCGCCGTTCGGCGGCGGCGCGGAAACCGGCGGCAAGAGCACCGGTTTCGGCGGCTTCGGCGGGGGCGGCTTCGACTTCTCCGACCTGCTCAACGACCTCTTCCGCCAGAGCCAGCGCGACGAACGGGTTCGGCGAGCGGCCGGGGCCGACGTCGAGGCCGAGCTGGAGCTTTCCCTGGAGGACGCGGCCAACGGCGCCGAGCGGCAGCTCGACATCCGCCGGCCGGCCGAGTGCCCGAGCTGTCATGGGAGCGGCACCGCTCCCGGCTCCCGACCGCGCACCTGCTCCCAGTGCAAGGGCTCCGGGCGGGTGCGCCTCAAAGGGCCGATGCCGTTGAACATGCCGTGCGACAAATGCCGCGGCTCCGGCGTCCTGGAAGGCCCGCCGTGCCCCACCTGCGCCGGCAGCGGGGAAATCGTCCGGCCGGCGCCGGTGCTCATCACCATCCCTCCTGGCCAGCAAGAGGGCAGCCGCATCCGTCTCGCCGGCCTGGGCGGTCCGGGGGTGGCCGGCGGTCCTCCCGGAGACCTGTACCTCACCGTCCACCTCCTGCCGCACCGGCTGTTTCGTCGCGACGGGCAGGACCTGACGCTGGACCTGCCGCTTTCCGTCCGCGAGGCGATGGAAGGCACGGAGGTGGAGGTGCCGACGCTCGGCGGCCAGGTGCGGCTCAAGGTGCCGGCCGAGACCCAGAGCGGGCGCAAGCTCAGGCTGCGCGGCCGCGGGATGCCCTCGCGCAGCGGCGCGGCCGGCGATTTGTTCGTCGTGGCGCAGGTGCGGGTGCCGAGAGGGACCGACCGCGCGCGCGACGCCGCCGAGCGGCTGGAAAGCGAGTACCAGGGCGACTTGCGCGCCTCCCTGCGCGGGTAGCGGTGGCGGGCCGCCTTTGCTACAAGCCCTGCCGAAAGGGAGGAGCGATGGGTCTGTTCGACGGCCTGTTCGGCAAGAAAGACAGCGAAGCGGCGATCAAGCGGCTGGTGCGCAAGGCGACCGAGCAGTTCGCCCAGACCGAGAGCCGGCACGAGGCGTACCAGAAGCTCTTGGACATCGGTACGCCCGAGGCGGTCCGGGGGCTCGTGCAGAGGTTCCAGGTCCGGGTCGACCCCGGCATCACCGACGACGAGGAAAAGCAGTACGTGTACGAGCGGCTCGTCGAGCTGGGCGAGAGGGCTGTCGCCCCCCTGGAGGAGTTCGTTCGCAAGAGCGAGCAGCCGACCTGGGCGCTCAAGGCGCTGGAGAAGCTCCTGACACAGGAGGAGCTGATCGACCTGATCCTCGAGGTGCTGGAGCACGAAGGCCCCGACTGGACCCGCGACCCCGAGAAGAAGATCACCCTCCTGCGCCACCTCGCGATCGTGCAGGACGAGCGGATTCCCCCGCGGCTGGTGCCCTTCTTGAAGGACGTGAACGAGGACGTGCGCTTCGCCGCGGTCAGCGTGGTCGTCGACCAGCCGAAGAACGAGGCGCTGCGCGAACCGCTGATCGAGGGGCTGCTGGAGGCGAAGGAACAGTCCAGTGAGCGGATGCGCCGCCACTTTGCAGAAGCGCTGGCGACAACCGAATACGCCGTCAAGGGGTTCACGCCCAAGGTCCAGGCCGCGCTCCCCCCCGGGTTCACCGTCGACAAGGCCGGCGTCGTTCGCTCGAGCCGGTGACGCCCTACGGATAGGTCGTTTCCCACCCGGCGCTTTCCGCCTTCAGCGCGCCCTCGATCTCGCGACGAACCGCCGCGAGCAGGTCGACCTCGCCCTTGAGCGCGTGCTGTAGCTCCGCCTTGTCGGTGCGCACGAGCTCGCGGTCGAGCTCTTCCCCGTAGGTCTCGAGCGCCCGCTGGAGCGAGGTAGCCTGCTCTCTCGAAAGCTCGACCTTCACCTCCGCCTCCGTCTTTGACGATGCGGCGCCCGGCGGCGGACGGCAAAGGAGCGACCTTCGATGGCGGCGATGGGCGTCAGCCCGCCCCGGCGCAAGCGGCGATGGCTTCTGCGAATCGCGCGCGACTACGCGATCTACGCCGGCATCCTCTTCGCCCTCCAACGCCGCCTCGTCTTTCCCGGCACCTTCCTGCGCGCGCCCGCGCCCCCGCGCGCGCCCGGGATGGAACGCTGGACGACACCGGTTCCGGGGGGCGTCGACGAGGCGTTCTTCCTGCCCGGCGCCGGCGCCTCGGCCGCGCACCCCGAGCCGGCGGTGATCTTCGCCCACGGGAACGGCGAGCTCGCGGACGACTGGCTCACGCCGCTCTCCGCCTACCAGCGCCTGGGCGTCAGCGTCCTGGTGCCCGAGTTTCCCGGCTACGGCCGCAGCGCCGGCGCACCCTCCGAGGCTTCCCTTCGCGCTGTCTTCCTCCCGTTCTACGACCGGCTCCGCGCCCGAAGCGATGTCGACCCCCGGCGCATCGTCTTCCACGGCCGCTCCATCGGCACCGGTGTCGTCTGCGACCTCGCCCGCTTTCGCCGGCCGGCAGCGCTGTTGCTCCAATCGGCCTTCACCAGCCTCGCCGATTTGGCCCCACGCCACTTCTTCGTTCCCGGCTTCCTCGTGCGCGACCGCTTCGACAACCTCGCCGAGATTCGACGCTACCCGGGACCGGTCCTGCTCGCCAATGGCACTCGCGACCGCGTCGTGCCGTACGCAGAAGCGCTCGTGCTCCTGCGCGCTGCCCGCGACGGCCGCCTCTTGACCTACGACGCCGGCCACAACGACTGCCCGCCGGACTGGGCCGCGTTCATGCGTGAGGTCGCACGGTTCCTTCGCCGGGTCCGGGTGTTGCCGGTCGCCGTCCATTCGGCGCCGGTCCCCGGCCGCCCGTAGCGAAAGGGCGCGCCGCCCAAGGACCGCGAGCCCGGCGCGCGAAGTCCGGGCGGCTCTGCTAGCGTCTTGAGCGTGCGCGCGTTGCGCACAACGATGGCGGACGAAATCCCTCGCGAAGCGAGATCGTCCCCAGCCAACCAGGAGATTCGTTCATGCGGTTCTCGTCGGCGGCTCTTCTCGTGCTCTCGCTCACCGGCTGCGGCATCTCGCAAGCCGCCCATCAGAAAGCGCTCGACCAGCAGCGCGACCAGTTGATGGCCTCGTCGGCCAAGGTGGCCGCCGAGTTGAAGGCGCAGCTCGCAGAGGCGCAAGCGCAGACGCAGAAGGCGCGCGAGGCGACCCAGGCGCAGGCGGCGACCACCGGCGCGGTCAAGCACCAGCTCGCCGACGCCCAAGCGAAGCTCGCTCTCGCCCTCGCCGCGAGCGAGGCGCGCGACCTCGAGGCGCTCGCCCTCGAGCACAAGGTCCCAGAAGCGCTTCAGCTCGCCACCAAGGTCGAGACCTTCGCCAAGTCGAAGCAGCTCGACGCCGTGGTGCAGGCGCTCGACGAGGGGATGCCTCTGCTCCAGAAGAAGGTGAACAAGCGGACGCAGGCCAAGGTGATGGCTCAAGCCGCGGGCAAGTTCTCCGACGCGGCCGACGCGCTGGACGCCAAGGCCCAGGCCCAGTAGACATCCCGAAGTCCGATCCGCTGTTCCCCGAGAGCGGTGGTGCCTGGCGTCGTTGCTCAGATCCGGGCCGCCCCGGGCGTGGCTCGCGCCGGCCTCGAGCCGATCTCGTCCGCGTCAGAACGGTAGCGCTCGAGCGCGCGAACCAGTGCGCTCGCTCGCGCCTCCAGGCTCGCGGCGTCGAGTCGGCGGCCACGCCCCGCGAGCAGCGCGCCACTCCGGCGGGCGATCCGGGCCCGGCACCGCGACGGCTCGGCGAAAGCGCTGCCGCCTGGCGTCAGACGCTGCGGTCGACGATGGCCACCCGGGTCAGGCCGTTCACGCGGACCGTCAATGGTTCGATGCCGGCCGCGCCGCGGGCGAAGGGGATGTAGTACCAGGCGTCGTCCGCTCGGATGGCTTCCCAGAGCGGCCGCGCCGGGTCGGGGCGCCAGTCCGGCACCTTTCCGTAGTACCCGGCGTTGCGATCGAGAACGCGATGCAGCTCCCGCGCCGCGAGCCGGACCGCCTCGCCCCTCGGGAGCACCGCTTCAGCGATGTGCATCCGCTCCAGGCCTCCTTGAGGGCTGCCGCTACCCGATGGCCTGGCGCAGCTCCTCGGCAATCGTCTGCGCGTGCCGCTCGTTCGCCTGCTCGTCCGGCCCTTCCACCAGCACCCGCGCTTTCGGCTCCGTTCCCGAGTAGCGCACGAGCACCCGCCCCTCGGCGCCGAGCGCGGCCTCGACCGCCTCGATGGCGCGCACGACGCCCGGAAGCGACTCGAGCCGCGGCTTGCGCTTGACCTGGACGTTCATCTGCGTCTGGGGATACGCCTCCATCACCGCCGCCAGCTCGCTCAAGCGCCGCTCGGCCTTGCGCAGCACCGCGAGCAGGTTCAGGGCGGCGATGGTCCCGTCCCCCGTCGTCGCGTGGTCCAAGAAAATCAGGTGCCCGGACTGCTCGCCCCCGAACGCGTAGCCGCTCTTGCGCATCTCCTCGACCACGTAGCGGTCCCCGACCCGGGTGCGCACCACCCGCCCTCCGACGTCGGCCATGCTCTTGTCGAGCCCCAAGTTGCTCATCACCGTCGCGACCAGGGTCCGCTGCGGTAGCGCTTCCCGGGCGAGGAGGTCGCGGGCGCAAATCGCCATCGCCTGGTCGCCGTCGACCACCCGGCCCCGCTCGTCCGCCACGATCAGCCGGTCGGCGTCCCCGTCGAGCGCGAGCCCCACGTCGGCCCGGTGGCGCACCACCGCCTCGCACATCGCTTCCGGATGGAGCGCGCCGCACTCGAAGTTGATGTTCTTCCCATCCGGCTGGTCGCCCAGACGGATCACCCTCGCCCCGAGCTCCTCGAACACTGCCGGCGCCACCCGGTAAGCAGCACCGTTGCCGCAGTCGACCACCAGGGTGAGCCCGTCCAGGGTCATGCCCTTGGGAAAGATGTTCTTGACGTGGACCACATAGCGGCCACCGGCGTCCTCGATTTTCCTCGCCTTGCCGATCTCCTCCGCCGTCGGACGCAGGTCGTCGATGCGCTGCTCGCGCACCAGTTCCTCGATTCTCTCCTCGGCCTCGTCCGGCAGCTTGAACCCGTCCCGGCTGAAGAACTTGATGCCGTTGTCCTGGTACGGGTTGTGGCTCGCGCTGATCACCGCGCCGGCGTCGGCCCGCATCGACTCGGTGAGAAACGCGATCGCCGGCGTCGGCAGGGGCCCGGTGAACAACACGTCCACCCCCATCGACTCGATGCCGCTCGCGAGCGCGTGCTCCAGCATGTAGCCCGACAACCGGGTGTCCTTGCCGATGACGATGCGGTGCCGGTGGTTGCCGCTACGCACGACATGCGCCAGCGCTCGCCCCAGCCGCAACGCCAGCTCGCTCGTCATCGGGTGCACGTTCGCCACCCCGCGTACGCCGTCGGTGCCGAACAGCCGCGGCGCCCCGTCCGGCGCCGGCTTCGCGAGCCCCATCGTCATCGCCAAGCTTCCCTCCGAAACCCCACGGCGCACATCGCGAGCGAAACCTACGGCCGACTCCGCCGGTCGAAAAGAGTCGAGGAGCCCGCCACCCCGCCTCGGGCGTCCCGCTCCTTCGATTCGACGGCGCTCGTCAGGGCAGGAAGAAGAGCGGATTGCGCGGCAGCCGGCGCTCCCGCACCTCGAAGTGCAGGAGCGGTCCCGTCACCCGTCCCGTCTTCCCGACCGCGCCGATCACCTCTCCCTGCCGAACACGCGCGCCCGCCGGAACCAGACATCTCTCCAGGTGCGCGTAGATCGTGATCAGCCCGCCCGCATGGCGCACCAGGATGAGCTTGCCATATCCGCGCTCGACCCCGCTGAAGAGCACCCGCCCCCCGGCCGCGACCCGGACCAGCGTTCCCAGCGGCGCCGCGATGTTGATGCCGTCGTGCTCGACGCCGTCGCGGACGCCGAAGCGCGACACGACGACCCCGCGAACCGGCCAGACGAGCAGCGCCCGACGCCGTCGCATCGGCGGCTCGGCCGGCACTCGGGCGACCAGGCTCGGCGCCGGCGGCACCTCGAGAACCCGCGTCGCGCCCGGAATCCACAGCTTCTCGTTGGGGTGAATCGCGGTCGGGTCGGAAAGATCGTTCACCTCCTGGAGCCGTTCGACGCTCACCCGGTACGCGCGCGCGATGCGCCAGAGGGTCTGACCGGCGCGAACGGTGTGATAGACGCCCTGCCGCGCGGGAGCGGTCTCGAGCCACTGGTCCGGTGCAGGCGAGGCCGTGCGGCAGCCGCCGGCCAGCACCAGGGCCAGGGCCGGGCCGAGCGTTCTCACCGCTCGCTCCCCCGCAAAACCGCACCCGGCAGGTCCCACCGGAGCATCGCCTCGCGGGTCGGGTCGTGGGTCATGTCCAGGTGCAACGGGGTGACCGAGATGATCGTCTCGTCGTTGACCGCGTTGGCGTCCGACCCGGGCCGATCCTCGTGCGCCTGCTCGTCGCCGCCGATCCAGTAGTACGGCCGCCCCCGCGGGTCGGTGTTCGCGATCACCTCTCGGCCGTACGAGCGCCTTCCCTGCCGCGTGATCCGGTAGCTCGCGCCGTCGCTCGCCTCGGGAACGTTGACATTGAGCAGGACCCCTGCCGGTAAGCGATGCCGCTCGAGCCCCCTGACGACGCTCCTCGTGAACCGCGCGGACGCCGAGAAATCCGCGGTCCGGGAGCGCACGCACAAGGACACCGCCACCGCCGGGATGCCGAGCATCGTCGCCTCGAGGGCCGCCGCCACGGTGCCCGAGTAGGTGATGTCGTCGGCGAGGTTCGGTCCGTGGTTGATGCCGCTGACCACGAGGTCCGGCGGCGCCTCGCGCAGGACGTGATTCGCCGCGAGATACACGCAGTCGGCCGGGGTCCCGTCGACCGTGAACGCCCGCTCGCCCTGGCGGTGGATCCTGAGCGGCGAATGGAGCGTGATCGAGTGCGAGACCCCCGACCGCTCGCGGTCGGGCGCGACGACCCACACTTCGCCCAGGCCCTCGAGGCTCTGCCAGAGCGCCTGGAGCCCCGCTGCGTGAAAGCCGTCATCGTTCGTCACCAGGATGCGCATTTCTCGCCTGCCGTTGTTTGCCGCCCATAAGGGTGGGAAGTCAAGGCTTCAGGGCCGCACCTCGACCAGCCCTTCCTCGCCCGGCAGGCCCTGCACCTGGATCTCCACCTCGCACAGCGCTCGGGCCGCCCGCGCGACTTGGAGCAGCTCCCACGTCACCTCGCTGACCGACAGCCGAGACGGCCGCCGCTCGCGGGAGGCCGGCAGCGCTCCCGGAGCCCCGAACCGACTCGCCGCCAGCGCCGCCGGAACCAGGAGCTGCTCGGCGAGCAGCGGCGGTAGCGCTCCCCGCCGCTCCAGGAGCCGGCAGAGGCCCGCCACCGCCTCGTCCACCACCTCGCCGCCGGGCTTTCCCGCTTCTCCGACCGAGGTGAAGACGCTGCGCACCCGCTCGAACTCGGCCGCCACCACCACGCACAGACCCCGCCCGCGGGTCGCCGGCATCGGCAGGACCTCCACCTGCGCTGCTACCCCTCGGGAGCGCAGCCGCTCGGAGAGACGCTGCGCCAGGGGCCGGGCGATGCCGATGCCGAGGTTCGCGACGCAGGCGTACGCGCGCACCTCCCGGAGGACCCCCCGGTGCGTCCAGTCGGCCGCTTGGAGCTTCGGCGCCGAGTAGATCCGGGCCCGCAGTTGCCCGCCACCTTCGGGAGCGAAACCGGCCGCCTGGAGCGCCACCTCGCCGGCGACGCCCAGCCGCTCCGCCGCGGGAAAGAGCCCCAGCGCCAGGTCATGGAAGGACGGCACCCGCGCAACGTGCGTCGCGCCGAAAACGGACAGCTCGCTCGTACCTTGCGCGAGCGCGAGCGGCCACATCAAGGACTCGAGCACCAGCACCGCCGAAACACCCGGCGGACACGTCACCGTCCGTCGCCCGGGACGGACCGGCATCGGCTCGAAGGTAGCGAGTTGCCCGTCGACGCGCGCTCCCACTGCCGTCGCGACGGCCTGCGCGAGCGCTACCGCTGGTCTGGAAGCGACCCCGGCGTCCAGACCGTGACCGATCGAATCCCGGCCCGTAGGGCTGCCGACGTCCGCTTGGAGCGCGGGGCTCTCGCCGGGCGAAGCAGCGCGCGAGGGCACCTCCTGCGCCTCGGCCCGACGCCACTCGACCGGCCGGCGGGTCGCCAGAGACAACGCCAGGGTCGCTGCAACGGTGCGCGCCTGCCCGTCGCCGGCCGGTTCGTCGAGCGTCACCGGCTCCCCATCGCCGAGCCGCGTCACCGACGCATCGTATGAACGCGATTCAGGCAAGTCAACGCGAGCGGCCGCCGTCAGGGAGCGGCGGCGCTTTCGGTCCGCTCGCTCTCGGCGGCGCCAAGGGAGTGGCAGCCGGTGCCCGCTCGGCATTGGGAACGGCAGCGCTCTTGCTAGGCGGCGCCGGAGCCGAAGGCACGCTCGCCTGCGCCGCCTTGAGCTGGCGTTCGAGCCGGCGGGCCCGCGCGCGCATCCACGCGGCCTCCGGGCTCGCCGGATAGCGGTTCGCGCCATCCCGGTCGGCCCGGATCGCCTCTTGTGGCTGCCCGCTCATGGCCAGGCTCTCCCCGAGCAGCAACATCGCGGTCGCGCCCGACCGAGGACCGGGGTGGGTCTGCATGAAACGCCGGAGCGGGTCGACTGCGCCGGCGAAGTCCTTGAGCCCGTGCCGCGCCTGGCCCAGGTCGAAGAGCGCCTCCGCATCCGGCGGCCCGTCGATGAGCGATACGTAGCGGCCGAGCGCACCCGCGGCGGTGCGGTAATCGTGCCGGCCAAAGGACTGTTTGCCCGACAGGAGCGCGTCGGCCGCCTCCTGGGCGAGCAACCCCTTCGCCTTGTCCTCGAGCGCCAGCACCTCGAGCTGGGTCAGATGGACCGGCTTCATGGCCGCGACCTTGGCCAGAGCCTGGTGGCGAGCGTCGGGGTCGTTTCCCGAAAGCTGCTCGAAGAGCGCGAGCGACCGCGCGCTCTCGTCCTTCGTCGCCTGCTCGTTCGTGCGCATCTGGGCAAGCGCCTTGTTGGCGAGATCGAGCTGGGCTCTCGCGCTCTTGAGCTCTTCGTCCTCCGCCCGCAGACCGCCCCGCGCGAACATGAACGCTCCCAGCGCCGCCAGGGCACCGATCATCAGGTAGGCGGCGGCGCCGGTCAGGAAGCTCTTTCGCTCGAAGCTGCGCTGCTTGTCGGCAACCGCCTTGATCTCCGAGTGCAGCCCCTTGAGCCGGTTGTCGGTCTTGATGACGACGTTGCGCGCCTCGATGACCTCTTTCTTGAGCTCCTGGACTTCCCGTTCGACGTCCGCCATCGAATTCTCCACCGCTGCGCTTCGCCTCCGGGCGGCTAGGAACGCCTCGCGAGCGCCCCGCACTCCCGACCCGTGGACCCGCACCGATCCCTCGCTCGGCCACGAGGTAAGGCTCCCCTTCCGTCGGCCCGGCCACTGCCTGCTCGGCCAGTGCCGCCGAACGTGAGCGCTCCTGCTCTACCGCCGCCGCGCACCGGACGACGGGCATGACCGACCGCGGCTGGCCGGCAGCGCGAACGAACGATCACTCGCCCCCGAAAGCGGTCTCGGATAGCGGCAGCCCTACATGCCTTCGGGGTGGAGAGCGCGCCCGGGGACGCCCGACTCTGACTGGTCGCCAGGTCGGTGAGGCGGCGGGCGGCTTACCCAGACCCGCCCCCGCGGCGGGCGCCCTGGCGGCGGTCACCGACCCTCGGGGCCGGACTAGCGCTTGGGACGAACCCGATACTTCTCCCGCTCGGCGGCCGGGAGCTCGCGGTGGACCTCGCAGAGGAAGGAGAACCGAGGGCCGCGACCGGGCCGGCCGCAGCCGGGCACCGGGCACGGGCGGGTCAGCGCGATCGAAACCTTCGAGCCGCGGCTGAGCGCCTTGGGGGCGGGACTGCCAGCGGTGACTTCTTCTTTGAGCCGAGGGATCTGCGCGCGAACCGCCTGCACCAACGACTCGGCGAGGGCCTCTCCCATTTCCTGGCCCAGCGCCCGAAAGAGCTCCTTGATTTCGTCCATCCGTGTTTCCTTTGTCCAGGTCCAGTTGCGTCGACGTTCCCGAGGCAGACGCGAGCGGCCCACCGCCCGCCGGCCCATCGCCCCCGCCAGCGCCAGCACAGCCTGCCGATACCCGCGCCGCGCCGCAAGCGAATTCGATCGGCCGGCACGGCGGCCTCGGGCTCTTCCGGCGCTGATCCTCGAATCCATTCCCTGAAAACCCGGTCGAATCGCCGGAGCTTCCGTGGCAGGCGGGAGCCCGAGCGAACGCCTGGCGGCGCGCGCCGGCGCCCCGCGCAAACAGGCCCCGCTTCCGGAGAGCCTCCCGCGATCGGAGCTGGTCTGCGGCGCTGCCGCTATCCGTTTCGCCCCGCCCCAGCCCGGGTTGGGGCCGATCGGGGTCCCGCAGGCCTCCAGCCCAGCCGGCCACCGTTTGATCGGGCCCGAATCGCCCGCGTTCGACCGCCTCATCGCTCACGCAGGCCAGGAGCGCAGCCGCACAGGCCGCAACGCCCAGCAGGAACCCTTTCGACCACCGTTGGACCGGCCGCGCCTCCATCGGTCCATCGGTACCACCCAGGGCGGACATCGGCTCCGGATTCCCTGGTACTCCAGGTTCTCTTGCGCACCATGTCCGCCCCGCGTGCGAGGATCCTTTCATGACGACGCTTCCTGTCTTTCCCCACACGGACCGGGTCGACGACGTCACGGTCGACCGCCTGCCCCGGTCTTCCCACGCCATCGCGGCTGTCGGACGCGTCGCGACCACCGTGCGGCAGCTGGAAGACACGCTCAGCCGAACCGCTCTCGGTGACCGCCGCCCACTCTCCGGGCTGGCGCGGTCGCTGGCGATGGCGCTGGTGCTCGCGCAGCACCTGCCGGAGCCGTTCGCCGCCGTCGCCCAGAAGCCCGGCTTCCGTCGCGCCGTCGAACGACTCTGGAAAGAGGTCGCGGCCGGCGCCTGCGAGGTGCAGGAACTCGCCGCGGCCGCTGCGCACCTCGGCGGCGCTCTCGCAGACCGTGTTCGCGCGCTCGCGTCGGTGCTCGCTCGTTACCAGGTGCGTCTGGACGAGCTCGACCTCGCCGATCCCGACGCGATGCTGGGTGCGGCGACGCGAATGCTCGAGCGCGGCGCTCCCGTTCCCCAGGAGCTCGCCGTCGACCTGGTGCGGGTGGAGGACGTGGTCGACTGGCCGCCCTCCCGCCTCGCCTGGGTGCGAGCGCTGGGGGACGCGCTCGCGCGTCGGGGGGGGCGGGTCGAGGTGGTGCTACCCGACAGCGATGCGCCAGAGCTGGCCGACGTGGTCGACCCGGTCTGGCGCTCACTCGAAGCGCTCTCGGAGGGCGTTCAGCCCGAGCGACGGCCGCTGCGATGGCTCCGGTCCGCACGGGTGCACGGATTTACCGCGGGAACGGCCGGGGCCGAGCTGACGGAGGTCGCCCGCCGCGTGCACGCGCTGCTCGAACAGGGCGTTCCCGCCTCGCACATCGCCATCGCCAGCCGGGGAATCGCCGATCTGGCGAACCTGATAGAGCGGGTCTGCGCCGCTGCTGGCGTGCCAGTACGCAACCGGCGAGGAAGATCGCTCTTGGCTAGCTCGACGGCCCGCCTCGCGCTGGAGCTGGCCCGGCTCCAAGGTGCTCGAGGCACGACCGCCAAGCGGGTCGGGGCCGTCGTCGGCTCCTATTTGGTCGATCTTCGTGGCGTCGAACCAGGAGCTCCCGGGCCGCCCGTGCTGGCCCGGCTGCTGCGCGAAGCGCACGTGCGCGACCGGGCGCTCGAGTCCGACGACCTCGACGGCTTCGCGTCTCGGCTCGAGCGGCTCGCCCGCGCTCGCGAGCACGATCAGGATCCGCGGGGCGCCGACGAAGCCCGGCGCGCGCGCCAGGCGTTCGCGGCGTTCTTCGCCGAGTTGGACCTCTGGCCCGACCGAGCCTCGTTTCGTCGTCACGGCCGCGAGCTGGTGCGCCTGCTCGACCGACTGCGCGTTCCCAACCGGCTCCGGCGCCTGTCGTTCCGGCCGCCTACGGCCGGCGCCTCCCTGCCCGACGCGATGGATCGGCTCCAGTCCTCGCAGCTCGCGCACGAACAGGCGGTGTGGTCACGCCTACCGACAGCGCTGTCGGACCTCTCCGACGCCGCACGCTCGCTCGGAGGCGAGGATGAGGTCGTCTCCCGCGCCGATTTCGCGAGCTGGCTGGAGGAGCGCCTCGGCGCGGAGTCGATTCGCCCGGCGAGCGCCCGTGGGGTCTCGGTCGAGGTCGCCGAGCTCGCCGACCTCGCTGGACGGACGGTGGAGCACTTGTTCGTCGTCGGTGCCTACGACGGGCGTCTTCCGGGAACGCCGGCTATCGACCCGCTCCTGTCGGACGACGACCGCTGGCGCCTGAACGCGGCCCTCGGGCGTCCCGTCTTTCGCGTCCCTCCCCGGGGGGTGGAGCGCTCGCCGCTGCCGACGCGCCAACTGGCGCAGGCGTTGGAGTTCGCGCTCGCGCTGGAGGCCGCGTCGAACGTGACGTTGAGCCGGCCGCGTGCCGACGACCGCGGGCGTCCCCTGGCGCCGTCCCCCTTGGCGGCACTCGTCGGCGCTACCGAAGAGCACTTGCCCTTCCGCCCACTGGATGGGGCGCTGGCCTCGCGCTCGTCGCAGTCGATCGCCGACCGGCGCCGAGCCGCGGTCGAACGGGCGCGCTTCTTCGCCGGAGGAAACGGCGCTGTGTTCGACGGTGACGCGAGCCCGGTCGGCGAGGCCCTGCGCGCTTTCGTTCCCGGCACCGCCGAGCGCCCGCTTTCCGCCGGGGGCGCCGAACGCGCGGCGGCCTGCCGCTTCCGGCACTTCGCCGAAGTCCTGCTGGGAGCAAGACCGCCTCCGGAGACCGGCGACGATGCTGGTCCGATGGAAAGCGGACGCCTCGCCCACCTCGCCGCCGAGAGCGCGGTCCGCGCGATCGTCGGTCGCGGTTGGTGGGCGCCGGATCGGCGGCAGGATGCGCTTGAGGTCGGCATCGCCGCTGCTGCCCTCACCCTCGACGCGGAAGAGCCTCACACCGTCCTCGGAAGCCCGGACCTCTGGGCGATTCAGCGCCGGAAGATGCTCGGGCGACTGCGCCGAATGCTGGAGTTGGAGATCGATCGCACCGCTCTCGTGGGAATGAAGCCGTGCTTCCTCGAGCTCGACTTCGGCCGCGCCGGCACGCCGGTCCCGACCGTGATGCTGGGCGACGTCCATCTCGCGGGAAAGATCGATCGAGTGGACACCGGGCCCGCCGGAACGTCCGTCCTGGACTACAAGAGCGGTGCCGCCGAGGCCATGGCCTCGAGGCTCCGGTCCGACGCCCTGCTCGTCACCCAATTCCAACTGCCTTTCTACGTCGTCGCGGCGAAGGCGCTCGCGGAAGGTCCGGCCGACGCCGTCTACGTGAGCCTGCGCGATGGAGAGCGCTCGAAGACGCTGTTCGAGGCCGCGAAGACCTCTTGGCCCGAGCTCGAAGGCCGGCTCGAAGACGAAATCGGCACCCTCGTCGAGGCGCTGGCCCGGGCCGATTTCTCGCCGCGCCCGCGCACCTGCCGGGGCTGTCACCTGCGCCCCGTCTGCCGCATCCCGCGGCCGGAGGCCGCCTGATGGTCGCCGCCCAGGAGTTGCTTCCGTTCCACACGCTGGAGCGAAACCTGATTCTGCGTGCGGGCGCGGGCACGGGAAAGACGCACACGCTCGTGACGCTCGCGCTCCACCTGCTCGCCGGGGCGAACGCGCGCCGGACACCGGTCGCGCCGTCGAAGCTCGTTGCGCTCACCTTCACCGAGAAGGCCGGCGCCGAGCTGCGTGAGCGGCTCCAGCAACGCATCGGCGCTCTCGCCGAGGGCGCGCCGCTCGCCGAGGTCGAGCCGCAGCTCGCCGACACGTTTCGCTTGCTCGGAGCCGCGGCGCCCTCGGGCGAGGCATGGCACCGCCTGCGCCGCGATCTGTCGCTCGCGAGCGTCGGCACCTTTCACAGCTTCTGCGCTTCTCAGCTCCGGCGGCTCGCGCCCGCCGCGGGCATCGACCCCGGCTTCGTCGTGCTCGAAGAGCAAGAGGCGCGCGCGCTGTTCGACGAGGCGCTCGACGGTCACGTCCACGACGCGCTCGCCGCGAACGATGCGAACGTAAGCGCTCTGGTCGACGAGCTCGGCTTGTTCGGCGACTCGTCGCTCTTCAACCTCGCGCGCGCCGTGCTCGAGCGATTGGCCGAGGACGGGCGCGACGCCGCGACTCTGCTCGATGATCGATTCGACGCCGGCCGGTCGCTCGCCGAGCTCGCGCGGGCCGCCCATGCCTTCTCGGAGGCCGTCAGTGGCCTCTCGGCGCTGCCCGCCAAGACCCTCGCGAAGATGGGAACCGCGCTCGCCGACCTCGCTGAGCTCGCGGTTTCGCTCACGGCGGAGAACGCCGAGTCTCGGCTCGAACGAGCATACGCTATCCGAAAGGGCTTCCGTAGACCATCTGGCGATGCGGGGCGTCCGGTCGCCGTGCTCGACCAGGCGATCGACGAGCTCCAATCGGCGCTCGCCGCGGTTCGCGCGGTGCCGCTCGGGCGGGCCTTCATCGAGCTGGTCGCGAACGTCGAGGCGCGCTATCGCGACGCCAAGTCGGCCCGCGAGGCGCTCGATTTCTCCGACCTGCAGCGCAAGCTGCGGGACCTCTTGCGGGACAACGCCGCGGCGCGCCGCGAGGTGAAGGAACGAATCGAGGCGTTGCTCATCGACGAGTTCCAAGACACGAGCCGATTGCAGCTCGAGCTGGTGGCGCTGCTCGCCGAGTCACGCCAGACGGAAGCGCCGCTGCCAAGCGGAGGGTTCGTCTCGGCGGTCCGGTGGGAACCCGGGCTCCTGTGCGCGGTCGGGGACCGCAAGCAGTCGATCTACGAATTTCGCGGCGCCGACGTGGCGGTGTTCTCCGGGCTGGAAACGGCGCTCAGCGGGCCGAACGCCGCGGCGCCCGCGCGCATCGAGCACTTGAGCCGTTCCTACCGCTCGCGACCGCGCCTCGTCCAATTCGTCAACGAGCTGTTTCGCCGGGCAATGCCGACCGCCTCGGAGCCGTTCGAGGTCGCGTTTGGCTCTGGCGACGCGCTCGAAGCCGCCGAGGCGGACCCCGAGCCGGTCGCGACCGAGCCGCTGGTCGAGCTGATCGAATCGGTAGGCGAGAGCGCTGCCGCCAGGCTTGAGGACGAGGCGACGAAGGTCGCGGCCCGAATCGATCGCCTGCTGCGCGGGTCCGACGAAGACGTGCGGGTTCGCCGGGGTGCGACGCTCGCGCGCCCGGAGGGGCGCGACATCGCTCTGCTCTTTCGGCGCCTGACGAACCTCGACGTCTATCGACGCGCGCTCGACGCCCGAGGGCTCGCGCACGTCGTCGTCGGGGGGGGCGGATTCTACGAGTCCCTCGAAGTGCTCGACGGCTGGTCCCTCCTGGAAGCGCTGAACGACCCGGGAAATCCGGTCGCGTCGCTCGCGCTGCTGCGCTCTCCGTTCTGTTCGCTCTCCGACCCGACGCTCGCGCGCCTCGCGCTCGTCGACGGCGGGTCGCGTCTGGCGCCCGTGACGCTGGCGCGCCTGTTGCGGGTGGTGCCGGAAATTCCCGACGAGGAGCGATGCCGGTTGGAAGCGCTCCTGTCCCTCGTGCGCCAGCTTCGGCCGGAGATCGATCGCCTCGGCCTCGCCCGCGCCTACCAACGCGCGCTCGACGAACTCGACTATCTCGCCGTTTGCGCAGTCCTCGACGACCGCGAGTCCATCGCCGCGAACACGAGCAAGCTGCGCGACCTGCTCGAGGCGCTCGACGAGTCGTCGACCACCGCGCGCGGCGCGCTCGCCGAGCTCTCGGCCCGCATCGAAGACGGCCGCCGCGAACCGGGCGCCGCCGTCGCCGAGGAGGCTGACCCGCGCTCGATTCGGCTGATGAGCATCCACCAGGCGAAGGGCCTCGAGTTTCCGGTCGTCTTCGTCGTCGATTGCGGGAGCCGCGAGCCGGTCGACAACGCGCGCGTCGCCTACGACCGCGACGAGGGCCTCGCGCTCAACGTTCGCCTCGCCAACGGCAAGCTCGCGGGCATGCCCGAGCTCGCGCGCGTGCGCGAGAAACGCAAGGCGCGCACCCAAGCGGAAAGCCTGCGCCTGTTCTACGTCGCCGCGACGCGGGCCCGCGACTACCTCGTCTTCAGCGGCGCGCCCGCGCCGGGCTCCTGGTTCGACCAAGTCGCGCAGCTCGGTCCCCAGTGGCGACGGGTAGCGGTTGTGCTCTCGGCCCCCATCGAGGCGCCCCCGCCCGCCGTCTGCGAAGCTCCCGAACCGGCCCCGTCACCTGCCGCGCGCCCGCTGCCCATCGTCACGATCACCGGCACCGTCACCCGGCTCCAGGATTTCGCGCAGTGCCCCGAACGCTATCGCCTCCGGCACGAAATCGGCCTGTTCGAGCATCCTCCGGCGGAGCCCGCGCTCGACGACGAGGACAGCGTCGACGCCCCGATGGAGGTCTTCGCGCGCGGCTCGCTCGCGCACCGCCTCCTCGAGCTGGCGGATTTCCCTGATGATAGCGGAAGCGCTCTTGCTTCCCGTCTCGACGCCATTCTTCGCGCCGAAGGACATGATCCGAAGACTCCAGAAATCAAGAACATTCGGGACGACGCGGAGGCATTCCTGGGAACGCCGTTCGCCCGGGCACTGGCAGCGCTTCCGGCCAGCAGGCGGCTGCGCGAGCTGCCGTTCCTCCTCTCTCTTGATCTCGGCGCCGGTCGCACGTTGCACGTCAAGGGTCAAGTCGACCTGGTCGCGATCAGCGCCGAGGCCGTCCGCATCGTCGACTACAAACACTCGCACGCGCGGCCGGACGCCGCCGAGACCTACCGGTTCCAGCTCGCGAGCTACGCCGTCGCCGTGCGCGAGCTGCTCGACCACACGCCGCTGCCCATCGAGGTCGGCCTCGCGTTCCTGCGCGACCGCGGGCGCGAGCCGCGGCTCGACTCGTTGACCGGCAGCGCTCTCGATGGGCACGGCGAGAAGATGCGCGAGATCGGTCGCGCGCTGGTCGAGGCCTACGCGAACAACCGCTGGCCGCGACGCGACCGGAACGCGTGCGACGAAATCGGATGCGGCTACCGTTCGCGCTGTTTTCCGGGTCGAAGGGCGGGGCGTGAGGCCGGTGAGCCCGAGGCGCGGTGTTGAGCGTCAGGCGCTGCCCGGCCCCCGCCTCGGATCGGATGGCATCGATTGAAGCGCGCCACCTGAGCGCCGGCGCGGGGCCATCCGCGCCAGTTCCACGGCTGTGCTGCCGCCTGCTTGTAGCCCGTAGGTGTGCTCAGCAGTCGGAATAGAATAACATTGACAAGTCGTGCTGCCCTGGACCGCTCACCCTGAGCGCAGTCGAAGAGACGAGTGGTCCAGCGCGTTCCCGGACATCCTTCGACTGCGCTCGGGATGAGCGGAAACGAGAAGACGCCCGAACATGTTCGGGTCATTTGCCAGCACATCAGAGGCGCAGCGGCACCCGCTCCTCGTCGTGAATCTGATCGGGCACGATCGACGAGGCGCGCGATACGACGTCGTCGACCGCCCGGGTCATGTCGAGCAGCACGTCGCCGCGCAGGAACGCTACCTGTGGGCGCCAGGTCGCGCCGGTGCGCTCGGCGAGGCGAGCGCAGGCCATTTGCGCGAGCGAGCGAAGTTGCACGACGTCGTAGAGGTTGTACTCGAGCAGTCGCCGGAGCGCGCCGGAGTCGCGGCGCAGAGCAAAAGCGGTCCAGAGGCCAAGGGCATCGACACCGCTCACGCCCTCCAGGTGCTCGGGCCGGCCAAGCCCCCAACGCTTCTCGATGGCCTTGAGCCCGCCACGCTCGTCGAGTTGATGCGTGATCGGGCACAGGTCGAGGTGAATCGGCGGCGGCCGCCATCCGGGGAACGTCCGCCGCAGCACCGGCACGTCGAACGACAGGCCATTGAAAGTGACGACCGTTTCCGGGAGCAGGTCGGAGAGGAACCGGCCGAGGTTGTGCCCGCGCACGTAGAGACGCACTCCGCGAGCGCTGTCGTACACCCCGATGACGGTCACACGCCCATCGGGAGCGGTCTCGATATCCAGGTACGCTGCCTGCCCCTCCAACGCCGGAATCAGCCGCCACCGCTCGCGCGCTGGAAGGCGCGCCCAGAGCTCGACGTACCGACGGGTCTCGACGAGCGAGCGCATCGGGGGCAACGCCTCCCGGATGCGCGCGTCCAGCGCCGCCGAGAGCACGACGCCGTTCGCCGGAAAATCCGCCCAGGTGCGAATGCCCAGGCGCCACAGCTCCCGCTGGCGTGCCGGCCCGATGCCGCGGACGAAAGAGAAGGTGCGTTGGATCACCAACGGGTCCCGAAGAGAACAACCTTGACCAATCGTGGTGTCCTGGACCGCTCACCCGGAGCGCAGTCGAAGAGACAAGCGGCCCGGAACGTTCCCGCCCATCCTTCGACTGCGGTCAGGATGAGCGGGAAAGAGAAGCGTCCGAACCTGCTCAGGTGAATTGCTTCCAGCATCTAACCATCCTCGCCCCGCGCCAGCTCCGCGATGAAGAGTCGGTCGGCGTCGAGAAAGTCGAACGCCGGCAGCTCGCCTCGCCGCACCCAGCGCAGCTCGGCCATCGACAGCGGGCGCGGCTCTCCTTCCAGGATATTCGCCCGATAGAACGCGATTTCCACGTCGGTTTCCGCGTACGCATGGACCACGCGCTTGACGAGCGCGCCAGCGTCGCAGGTCACGCCCATCTCCTCGCGCAGCTCCCGCACCAGGGCCTCGGCTTCGGTCTCGCCATCTTCGACCTTGCCGCCGGGGAACTCCCACTGGCTCGGGCGGGTGCCCTTCGGATTGCGCAACGACACGAGCAGCTCGCCGTCGCGCTCGATCACCGCCGCCACGACGTGCAACCGGCGCCGGCTCATCGCCTCTCCCGTTCCTTCAGCGCCCGACGAACCGCGGCCAGGCTCGCCTCGACCTCGACCGGCGCGTTCGCCCGCCGGCTGTCGGCTCCCGCGAGCGTGCCCTCGTGATAGCGCACCTTCGCTTCGGTGAACTTGAGCCCGTGGGCGGTCGCGACGAGCACCACCCGGTCCTTCGACCCGATCCGCCCGGCGGCCGCCGCCTGTCGGACGCCCTCCAGCGCCGCTGCCGTCTGGGGGCAGAGGTACTGCCCCAAGCCGTCGGCGAGCGCCGCCGCGTCAGCGATGGCGTCTTCGGAGGCGGAGGTGACGATGCCGCCACAGCGTTCGAGCGCGCGAATCGCCCGGCCGTAGGAGACGGGCGCGCCGATACGAATGGCGGTCGCCGCGGTGTCGCCGGCGACGACTGTCGGCCGCACGCGAAACCCGGCGCCGAAGCTGCGGAAGAACGGGTTCGCGCTCTCGACCTGGCCGACCAGGAGCTTCGTGTGCCGCGGCACGCCCGCGAGCTTCTCGACCAGCGCGAGTCCCATCCCGATGGCGCCGGTGTTGCCCAGGTTCCCTCCCGGCAGCGCGATCCAATCGGGCGCTTCCCACCCGAGCTGCTGGACGATTTCGACCGCGACGGTCTTCTGCCCTTCGAGCCGCCACGGGTTCATCGAGTTCGCGAGATAGATCGCCGGGTCCTCGGAGAGCTGTTGCACGAGCCGCATGCAACCGTCGAAATCGGTCTGAAGCGCGAGCACCAGCGCCCCGTGCGCGAGCGGCTGCACGAGCTGCGCGGTCGACACCTTGCTCTTCGGGAGCAGCACGACGACCGGCAGCCCTGCTGCTGCCCCATAGGCCGCCAGCGCCGCCGAGGTGTCTCCGGTCGAGGCGCAGGCGACCGCGCGGACCGGCACGCCCGCTTTGCGCAGCCGCACCACCTGGGTGACGAGCACGCTCATCCCCAGGTCCTTGAACGACCCGGTGTGGGCGACGCCGCACTCTTTCACCCACAGCTCGCCGACGCCGATTTCGCGCGCGAGCCGGGGTACCGGGACGAGCGGCGAAAAGCCCTCGCCCAAGCTGACCGCCTCGCCGGCCGTCGCCTCGGGCAGCACCCACTCGCGCTTGCTCCAGACGCCGGACGCGTCCCATCCCATCCGGGTCGGACCGCGCCCGTCGAAGAGCTGCCGCCACTCGCCCGCCGCGATCTGCGCCAGCGGCCCGAGATCGCGCCTGACCTCCAGGAGCCCTGCGCAAGAGGGGCAGCGGTAGCGTACCTCGTTCGCGTCGATTCGGCCGGGACAGCCCGACTCGCAGGCGAGGAATGTCGAGCCGCGCGCGTCGGTGGGAGCGCTCACCCGCGCAGGACCTTCGCGATGCGGGCGCACGCTTCCTGGATCCGCGGTTCGTCCTCGATCAGCGCGAAGCGGACGTGGTCGTTCCCTTCCGGACCGAAGCCGCCACCGGGGGAGACCGCGACGTGCGCCTCTTGGAGCAGCCGCGAGGCAAAGGCGAACGACCCCTCCGAGCGGAAGCGCTCCGGGAGAGGGGCCCAGAGGAACATCGTGCCCTTCGGCGGGTCGACGGGCCAACCGGCATCGGTCAAGCCCTTCGACAGCGGTAGCGCTCGGCGCCGGTACAGCTCCCGCATCTCCTTCGGGAACTCGTCGCCGTGGTCGAGGGCGAAGGTCGCCGCCGCCTGGACCGGCGCGAAATGGCCGTAATCCATGTAGGTCTTGACGTGCGCGAGGGCGCCGATGATGTCCCGATTGCCGACGCCGAACCCGACCCGCCAGCCGGGCATGCTGTAGCTCTTGGACATCGAGAAGAACTCGACGCAGCGCTCCTTCGCGCCGGGCACCTGCAGAATCGAGGGCGCGCGCCCGTCGCCGTCGAAGACCATGTCCGCGTAGGCGAGGTCCTGCACCACCGCCACGTCCTTCTTCTTCGCGAAGGCGACGAGCTCCCGGAAGAGGTCGAGGCTCGCGGTGGCCGAGGTCGGATTGTGCGGGAAGTTCGCCAGGATCACCCGCGGCCGCGGCTGGGTCGCCTCGAACGCGCGGACGATGTCGGTCAGGTGGTCGCGCCCGGGGCCGATGGGATAGACCGCGTTGGTCGCCCCGGCGAGAAGCGGGCCGTAGATGTGAATCGGGTACGAGGGGCTCGGCACCAAGACCACGTCGCCGGGGCCGACCATCACCAGCATCAGGTGCGCGATGCCCTCCTTGGCGCCCAAGGTGACCACCGCTTCCGAGTCCGGGTCGAGCTCGACGTCGTACCGCCGCCGGTACCAGCGGCAGATCGCCTCCCGCAGCGGCCTCACCCCCTTCGAAATCGTGTAGCGGTGGTTGGCGCCGACGCGGGCCGCCTCCAAGAGCCGGTCGACGATGGGCGCAGGGGTCGCCGAGTCCGGGTTGCCGAGGCCGAAGTCGATGATCTCGGCGCCCGCGGCGAGGAGCGCGTTCTTCTCCGCCTCGACGGTGGCGAAGACGTAGGGGGGAACGACCGACAATCGCGCAAAACGCATCTCTTGCTCCTGCCTACCGGAAGGGCTTTCGGTGGGCTCTCCCCGCCCGGAAGGGCGGCACGAAAATCAGCTTGCCGTCACCGGCAGCGGTTCTCCACAGTCCGAGCACAGCGCCCCGGGCAGCACCCGCGCGCCGCAGGCCGCGCACATCACGGTCACCGCTTCGCCGTCCCCGCCGATCCCAGGCAGCACCCGGCTGCGCACTCGCCCGCAGTAGTCGCACACCCGTCCGGAGGACTGCCGGTAGCCACAATAGGGACAGACGGTGGGCGTGAGCGCTTCCGGCCCCACCGTCTTCTCGAACGGCTCCGTCGCCGGCTCCAGCCCGGGAACCGGCTGCCCCGGCGGGTCGCTCGAGTCCCGCTCGGCCGTCGGCTCCAGCCCGAGCACCCGTTCGACCCACACGTCCCCGATGGACTCCTCGCGACCCCTCTCGATGTCCAGCGGCGGTGCCGGTATGCCCTGGCGCTCGAGACCGTCCGGCTCCCACCGCGTGGGCTCCAGGTCCGGCAGCGGCTCGATGGGCGGGTCGCCCGCGCGGGCCAGCTCCTTCGGCACCTTCAACAGAAGCCCGCACCGGGCGCACGCGCTCTGGGGCGTCTGGATGAGCCCACAGACCTCGCAGGTCACGGTCCCCGAAAACCCGGTCACGAGCGCCACGATAGCGTTTCAAAGCTCAATCGTACACGCCCTGCCACCACCACCGGCCCCGCGGGTCTTGGAACGCCCGCACCCGCGATCCGTCCGCGAGAAGCAGCGTCTGATAGTCCCGCACGAGCCCTCCTGCCCACCAGCCGGTCGCCAGCCGCTCCGGGGCGCTCGCCTCGACCACCCTTTGCCGCAGGCCGCGCCGGACGAGCGCCCGCACCACTCCGGCCTGGTCGCGCTCGACCTCCAGCGGCTCCGGGGCTTTCTCGCGCAAGGGTCGACCGAGCGCGAACAGGCTCTCGTCCGCCGCCGGCGTCTCGCGAGCCGGCGTCTCTTCCGGCACCGGCGGCAGCACCGGCGCCGGCGGCCGAAACGGCGCCCACCCCGTCGAGAGCTCCGGAAGGTGCTCCGGCAGCGCTCGCGGAGAGCCGACCTGGTCCTCGCCCAGCCGGCTCTTGAGCCGGGAAAGGACGCTCTCCAGCGCTTCGGTCACCCGCGGGCGCTCTCCCAGGCCGAACTGGTCGCGCCGCGCGGCGGTTTCGGTCACCGCCAGCGAGACGCTGACCGTCGGCGCTGCTGCTTGCCAATGAGACAGCCGCTCCCGGAGCAGCTCGACGACCAGCCTGGGTTCGGTCGTCGGCCGGGCGAGCGCGAAGACCAGATCCTCGCGCGGACGCGGAATCGGGGGAAGCGAAGCCTTCGGACGAGGAACCTTGGCGTCGTCGGGCGAGACGCCGGTCGCTTTCGGCCGGACGGAACGTCCGCGCTCCCTCGACTCGAGCGACAGCGTCAGCACGAGCTTCGAGGCCGCGAGCCCTCGCCCGCAAAGCCGCGCGAACAGCCGCTCCACCAGCGGCCGCAGGGCGAAGACCAGCGCCGCTGCCTCCTCGACCGCCGGCTCGAAGTCGATGTCCTCCCGGAGCGCTGGCGCCGGCGCGTGCCCGACCAAAGGCCGGGGCCGCCCGCCCGCGGCGAGCCGGAGGATGCGCTCCGCGTCCTCTCCCAGCCGCTCCACCAGCGTCGAGGGCGGCAGCGCTCTCACCCCCCCCAACCGCTTCATCCCCAGGCTCTCGAAGAGCGCGAACGATTCCGGCTTCAGCGCCGGGACGACCGGCGCCGGCGTGGCCGGCCGCGCCCCCGCCGGCCGATGGAGTGCCGCCTCTTGCATCAGGTGCTGCACCACCGCCAGCGGCACCTCCTGGACAGCGGAAGCCATCCTGCCTTGCTGCACCGATACCGCCTGCTCCTCCTGGGTCGCCGCGACCAGCCGCGCCGCTTCCGGCGTGTCCGCCACCGCGATTCGGCCCCTCAGCCCGAAATCCTCCACGATCGCCAGCGCCGCGTCCGCCCAGGCGAGCTCCTGGCGCGCGTGCGCGTTAGCGCCCTCGCGCGGGGGCCGACGGCCGTTCTGCTCGGCTCGATCTTCGCCGGAGGAGATGGCGGGTGACATGCCAGGCGGCAGCGCTTCCACTGACACGAGAGCCGCCGCCGAGGCGTCCAGCAGGAGCGCTCCCGCTGGGGAAATCTCCACCGCCGGCGTGACCGCGAGGAGCGCCTCGGCCAGGGCGGCCAGCGTCTTCGCCTCCCGGTCGAAGTCGGCCCGCACCAGCTCGAGCCCGGGCACTCGCGCCTTGGCCGCGCTCGCGGTCTGCCCGGGCGCGGCCCCCCGGACGCGCGCCGCGCCGGTCACCGCCGTCAGCACCTCACGCCCAACGGCACCGGTGACGAGGCCCGCGACCGCTTCCGATGTCCATCCGCGATCGCGCCGGACGAGCTGGAGCCCGAGATCCTCGAGTTCGAGCGCCGCGACCCGCATCTTCAAGGCATCCCGCGGAACAGGGCCTCGTCCCGGCCCCGACCGCCCGGCCGGGTGTGCAGCCGCCGCGCAAGCTGGAGGAGCGGGAGCGCTCCCGCTTGCAGCCCCGGCTGGCGCTCCGAAAGCCGCCGCATCGCCTCGGGGTCGGGGCGGAAGCCGTCGCGTGGCGGCCGGGGGAAATCCAGGCGCACCCGCGCCGACCCCTCGCCGCCGCGGGGGGAGCGTTCGAGCCACAGCCGCACCTGTCGCCGGGGGGGACCCGGCGGGGCGTGGCCGGGCGTGCCCTCCTCGATCGACGGCCGCCCGCGTTCGACGCTCGCCTCGAGCCGGAGCTTGACCGAGGCTGTCGCCGGCCGGTCGCGGGAGAGCAGCACCAACGCCGTGCCGCCCGCCCGGACCGCGTCGGTCAGACGGTAAGCGGCACCGGTCTCGGCTGCCGTATCGGCGCCGTCGAGCGCGATCAGGGCGAAAGCTCCGCTGCGGGCGACCAGTTGCGCCGCCCAGACCGCCTCCGCCGGCGCCGGCCGCACCCACAACACCCGGGAGAGGTCGACCCCGAGCTCGGCCAGCGCCGGCGCCGAGAGGCTCTGCTCCCCGTCGACCCAGGCGCAGACGTCGCCGGCCGCCGTCGCGCGGGCCAACGCCCGAGCGACCAGGGTCGAGGCGCCCGCGCCGAGCGCGCCCGCCAGCGCGGTCACCTCGCCCTTCGGAAAGCCGCCTCCCAGGAGCGCGTCGACCTCCTCGAGCCCTGTCGGACAGCGTGAGCGTTGCTGCTCGCACCGCCAATCGGCCTGCTTGGGGGCCAGTTCCTGGCGGAGCCGGTCGAGCTGCCGTCGCCGGTCGGCCGGGAGGGCGTCGAGCCGGGTCCGAGAGAAAGAGACGGCGAGGGACATGCGGCACTCCCAGGACTCAAGGATACTAGACGCCTGTTCAGGTGGCCACCCTACGCCGGGGGTCGGACAGCCGCTGGAAGAGCGGGCAACCGCTCGGTTTCGTTGATGTTTTCAGGAACCGAGCGGGAACGAGGCGTCACGCTCCGATCGGACCGATCGGTCGGATCCGACTGATCGGTCCGATCCGCGAACGGGCGAGGACGCCCGTGCTCACGAAGCGAGGTCAGTAGGCGATCGACGCGAGCTGCGAGCGGCGGGCGACGAACCGGTCCACCCCGTCGGCGATGGCGGTGGCCATCGCGGCCTGGTACCGGCGCGTGTCGAGCTTCTTCTCCTCGGTCCGATTGGAGATGAACGCGGTCTCCACCAGCACCGCCGGCATCTTCGCGCCGAGCAGGACGTAGAAGAGCGCGTGCTTGACCCCGTGGTCCTGCGGCCGGCCGAAACGGCGGGCGAGGCGGCGGACGATGCTCGCCTGCACGTCCTGCGCGAGCCGGTCGCTGTCGACGGTGTCGGCGCGGGTGGCGAGGTCCGCGAGCAGGAACTTCAAGTCCGACTGCGGCTTCTCGAGCGTCGCGTTCTCGCGGGCGGCGAGCCGGATGGCGTACCGGTCGCTCGCGACGTTGAGCGAGTAGGTCGTCGTTCCGTGGAGCTTGTGCGAGCGGCTGGCGTTCGCGTGAATCGAGATGAAGAGGTCGCCGTGAGCGCGGTTGGCGATGCGGGTGCGCTCCTCGAGCGAGACGAAGGTGTCGGAATCGCGGGTCAGCGCCACCTGGTAGCCGCGCTTCTCCAAGTCGGCCGCGAGGAGTCGGGCGATGGCGAGGGTGACGGTCTTCTCGCAGACGCCGTCGGGACCGATGGCGCCGGTGTCCTTGCCGCCGTGCCCGGCGTCGATGACGATTTTGCGCACCTTGAGGCCGACCTGATCGGACAAGGACCAGGTCTTCTCGGCGAGCGCCTTGCGCTTGAGCGCGCGGACGCTCGCGGCGAGCGCGCGGGCCTGGGCGGCGGTGCGCGGCCGCGCGCGAGGGGCGAGCGTCGGGCGAGCGACCCGGGAGGTGGCGGCGGCCGGCTTCTGGTCGTCGAGGGGCGGCACCGGCGGCGGGGGCAGGTCGAAGTCGTCCGCGCGCGCGAGCGCCTTCGCGGCGGCATGCCGATCGGATGCGCTCCTGGTTGGCTTCGCACGCGCGAGCGCGAGAGCTTCTCGGCGAGGCCGCTTCGTCCGGACCGGTGGGCGCAGGCGGCCCGCACCGAGCCGGGCGACCGCGAGCCGCGCGGCGCGACCTACGCTCCCCGCTCGGCAGCGATGAGCCGCCGCGCGGTAGAGCGACGCCGCCCGCTGGACGTCCGCCTTCCGGCCGGAGTAGCCCGAGAGCGCTTCTGCCACCCGGCCCGCTTCGAAATCGGCCGCGGCACCGTCGCAAGCCGGCTGCATCGCTTTCGCCGCGCTCGCCAGGTGCCCGATGACGCGCAGCCAGGCGTCTCGCTTCTGCTGCTTCGGGGAAACCCGCTCCAGCCGGTGGAGCTCGGCCAGGGCGCGCCGGTAGGCAGCTTGCCCGCGCCCGCCGGGGGACCGGCGCGAAGGCTTCGCGGCCGCGCTCGCGGGCCGAGCCGCCGCCCGCTTCGGCGCCTTCAGCGCGGCGAGCAGCTTGAGCGCTTCCGCCCACCGGTCGCCGCGCAGCGCCGCCGCCCGCTCGAGGGCGTGCCGGGCCGCGGTCAGCTCGTTCAGGCGGCCGCGCTCCAAGCGAGCGGCATCGAGGAGCGCGTCGTCGGCGAGCGACCCGCGCGGGTTCGCCCGGGCCGAGGCGAGGTCGAGCCTGGCCGCCCGGCGCACGTCGGCGAGCTGGCCCGACCAGCGGGAGAGCTCCTCCGCGGCGTGACCGGCTCTGAGGAGCGCGAGCGCCGCCGTGGGGCCTTTCGCGGTCCGACCGACGTGCTCCAGGTCCCTGACGACCTCGAGCCAGGCGCTGCGCCGCTGCCGCTTCTGAGGATCGCGCTCGAGCGCGCGCCAGCGAGCGGTCGCACCGCGCAGCGCGATGACGCTCGGCGGCGGGCGAGGGCGCGCCGTGCCGATCCTCGCCCCCGCGGTGAGCGTGAGCGCCGCCGTAAGGGACAAGAGCTGACGCCGTTCGAGAGGTCGCAGGCCCATGCCCGTATTGAATCGCTGCCGGGCGAGCGGTCAATTTTCCGGCCGGGTTACTGGAGCGGTGGGCCCTCCAGGACCGGCAGCTCTTCCTTCCAGCGGTGCAGCAGTTGTAACGCCTGCAAGGGCGTGAGCCCGTCGAGGTCGAGGCGCGCCAGCTCCTCCAGCACCGGGGAGGGAGGCGGCGGTTCCGTGGGGCTCGTGGCCGCCGGCTCGGGCGCGAAGGGGCCGAAGCCCAGGGCCATCTGCGCCTTCGCGTGGCGGCGGCCAGCGCGGGCGAGGATGGGATGCCCGCCCTCGTCGGTCGCGGCCTTCTCCAGGTTCTGGAGCACTTCTCTCGCCCGCTGGAGCACGACGTTGGGCACCCCGGCGAGCGTCGCGACCTGCACGCCGTACGAGCGGCTCGCCGCGCCGGGCACGAGCTTGCGCAAGAAGACGATGCGATCCTGGACTTCCCGGACGGCCAGGGTCAGGTTGACGACGTGCTGCTTCTCGTGCGCGAGCTGGGTGAGCTCGTGGTAGTGGGTCGCGAAGATGGTGCGGCACTGGAGCTGGTCGTGCAGGTGCTCGGCGACCGCCCAGGCGATGGCGAGGCCGTCGAAGGTCGAGGTCCCGCGGCCGATTTCGTCGAGGAGCACCAGGCTCTTGTTGGTCGCGTGGCGCAGGATGTTCGCGGTCTCGCTCATCTCGACCATGAAGGTCGACTGGCCTCGCGCGAGGTCGTCGCCCGCGCCGACCCGGGTGAAGATGCGGTCGCAGACGCCGATGGTCGCCTCCCGCGCCGGCACGAACGAGCCCATCTGCGCGAGCACCACGACGAGCGCCACCTGCCGCATCGCGGTGCTCTTGCCGGCCATGTTGGGGCCGGTGAGGACGACGAGCCGGTGCTGGTGGTCGACCTCGATGTCGTTGGGCACGAACGGCTCTGGCACCCGGGCGCGCTCGACCACCGCGTGCCGCCCTTCGAGGATGCGGATCTGGTCGCCCTCGTTTACCTGCGGCCGGCGGTAGTCGTAGTCGGCCGCGAGCCGAGCCAGACCGGTGAGGACATCCAGGAGCGCCACGTGCTCCGCGGCGGCGGTGATCGCGCTCGCGGCGTCGAGGACCTCCTGGCGCAACTCCTCGAAGAGCTTGGCTTCCAGCGCCACCGCCCGGTCGCGGGCGCTCGTCACCTTGCCCTCGTGCTCCTCGAGCCAGCCCGTCACGTAGCGCTCGCCGTTGGCGGTGGTCTGCTTGCGCACGTAGTCGGCGGGGACGCTCGAGAGGTTCGCCTTCGTCACCTCGATGAAGTAGCCGAAGACCCGGTTGTAGCGGATCTTCAACGACGCAATGCCGGTGCGCTGCCGCTCCTCGGTTTCCCTCCTGGCTAGCACGTCCTTGCTGTTCGCGCCCAGCTCGATGAGCTCGTCCAGCTCCGCCCGGTAGCCGCGTCGGAACATCCCGCCTTCGCGAGTCGAGGCGGGCGGCTCGTCCACCAGGGCGCCCGTCAGGTCTTCCGCGAGGCCCTGGAGCGGCGGCAGGCCGTCGACGCCCTGGCGCAAGAGCGGCGCCTTCGCGGCCAGAAGCAACTTCTGTAGCACCGGCAGCTTCTCGAGGGAGCGGCCGAGGAGCAAGAGGTCGCGGGCGTTGCCTTGCCCCACCGAGAGCCGCCCGACCAGCCGCTCGAGGTCGCCGATTTCCTCGAGCACGGTCGCCACGTCATCGCGCAGCACCGCCGATTCGAGGAGCTCGGCGACCGCCTCCTGGCGGCGGGCGATGGCGACGACGTCGGTGAGCGGGTAGAGCAACCACTCGGCGAGGAGCCGGCCGCCCATCGAAGTCTGGGTCTTGTCGATGGTGGACAGGAGCGAACCCGCTTTGCGTCCGTCGCCCGAGTGGACGAAGAGGTCGAGGTTACGCCGGGAGGCGGCGTCGATGAGCAGCGCCCCGCCCGGCTCGTACGTCGTCAGCCGCCGGACGTGCTTGAGCGCCGACCGCTGCGTCTCCTCGACGTACCTCAAGACCGCCGCCGCTGCCCCCCACGCGGCCGGCCGGTCGGCGAGACCGAAGCCGTCGAGCGAGCCGACTCCGAAGTGCTTGCACAAGGTCTCGAACCCCTGGCGCGGGTCGAACTCCCGGGCCTCCCGCATGGTGCGGGTCACCCGCGACAGGTCGGCCGGGAGCCGCGTCGGGGAGGGAGTGGATTCCAGGAGCAGCTCGCGCGGCTCGACCCGGGCCAGCTCCTCCGCGAGCTGGCCGTCGGTCGGCGCGACGAAGACGCGAAACTCGCCGGTGCTCGCTTCCAGCACGGCGAGAGCGCCGCCGGCCTCCTTGTCGAGCTTTAGCCCTGCGAGGTAGACCGCCGCCTTCGCTTCCCGCCCCTCGTCGTCGAAGACGGTCCCCGGAGTGACCACCCGGGTGATGTCCCGCCGCACGATCGCCTTGCCCGGTCCCGGCTCCTCCATCTGGTCGCAGATGGCGACCCGGTGGCCCAGCTCGACGAGGCGCGCGAGGTACGCCTTGGCGGCGTGGTGCGGCACCCCGCACATCGGGATGCGCTCGTCGCCCTTGGGCCGCGAGGTGAGGGTGATGCCCAGCGCTTCGGAAGCGACCCGGGCGTCCTCGAAGAACAGCTCGTAGAAGTCGCCCAACCGGAAGAACAGGAGCGCATCCGGATAGCGCGCCTTCATCTCCAGGTACTGCCGGAGCATCGGGGTCGCTGCGCTCGCCGCCGTCCCGGTCTCGACCGGCAGCCCCGCCGCGCTCGCCTCTTGTTCCTCGGGTGGCGTGTCGATTGCCCTGGCGTCGTTCGTTTCCATCCGCACCTCGAGGCTCGGCATCGTAGCAACCCTCATGCCGGTCGAAGGACGGGCGTTTCGAGCCCGCCTGCCCTCGCTGATTCGCCCGGCCGTCTCAAAATGAGACTGTCAGTCCCAAATTGAGACCGGCCTCCCCGCTTGGAGCGCGTCCGGAGCCGACGGAGCGCCGAAAGCACCGTCGGCACGAGACTTGCTAAAAGCGCTCGCGGGAGGGAGCCGATGGCTCTCGTGAATTCCTGGCGGCTCTGGCTGCGCAGGTGGGCTCAGCGACTGCGGGCGGCGCTCGCGGCGGTCGCCGGGTCCAACTCGCCCTCGCCCGGCTCGCCGGCCGCTTCGGGCCGCGGGGGCAAGCGCCGGTGGTGGGCGGCACGACCGTCGCGGACCGCGAGCAGCTCGGCCATCACCGAGACGGCGATCTCGCCGGGGCGTTTCGAGCCGAGATCGAGCCCCACCGGAGAGTACACGCGCGGGTCGCGCGAGGGGTCGAGGCCGGCGTCGTGGCGGATGTTGCGGAAGACGACCGCGATTTTCCGCCTGGAGCCGATGCACCCGATGTACCGGGCCTTCGTCGGCAGGGCGGCGCGCAAGACCCGTTCGTCCATCTCGTGGCACCGGGTGACGATGACCACGAAATCGCCGGGACCGACAATCGCGAGCGCCCGTTCGGGCGTGTCGGCTTCGAACGAGACGCGTGAGGCGCCCTCGGAGACGAGCGCGAGCCGCTCCGGACGATCGTCGGCGACGGTCACCCGCCATTCGGAGGCGAGGGCGAGGTCGGCGATTTTCAGGCCGACGTGACCGGCGCCGAAGACGACCAGCCGCTCCCGCGGGCGCACGGGGTCGAGGAGCACCTGGATCTCGCCGCCGCACTTCATCCCGAGGTTAACTTCACCGGTGTCGGAGAGCGTCGCGTCGAAGAGGACCGGCTCCGCTTCCGGTCGGCCGATGAGCTCGATCGCTTCCCGGATGACCGTCGCCTCCAGGGGGCCGCCGCCGATGGTCCCGACGATCGCCCCTCCGGAGCGCACCAGCATCCGGGCACCGCTGTCGCGGGGCGTCGAGCGGATCGCGCCGGCAACGGTGCAGAGGACGAACGGCTCTCCTTCGACCTCGAGCCGCGCGGCCTCGTCGAAGACGGATGGGGTTTTCAAGCTCGTCACCGGCTGGGAGACTAGCAAAGGTTTCCCGAATGAGCCCCGCTCGTTCCGAGCGCATCGAGGAACGAGCGGGGCTCGCGGCGGAACCCGAAGCGTCGAGCGGGCCGCGAGACGGAAGCTCGCGACCCGCCCGTAGACGATCCGGGGATGGCCCGCTACCGCTCGATCTGACGCACCGAGAACGCGTTGATCTGCGTCGTCAGGTCATCCATGTTGTTCGAGTTGAAGTCCATCACGCCCTCGTAGGTGAGCGAGCCCGACCCACCGTTGAGCGAGACCGACTGCACGAGGAACTGCGGGTTCGCGGTGTTGTCCGCGCCGGTCGAGTCCTTGCCGTTCGGCAGGAAGTAGTCGACGGCCGGGCTGGGCGGAACCGGAATCGTGAAGCTCCCTGCGGTCGTTCCCCACTTGCTGGTGTCCGCGGGCAGATAGATGCTCCACTCGCCCTCGCCCTTGGTGCCACCGATGTCGAGGCGATAGAAGGCCGCGCCGTCGACCCCGGTCGCCAGAGTGAAGGTCCGGCTCCCCTCGTCCAGGGCCGGGTTGGGGATGCCCATGAACGAGCCGGAGAACGTGATGTCGTTCGGCGTCGTCGTCGAGTAGGTGAGGTTCTGCGGGAACTGGACGAGGCCGGAGAGGATGGTCCCGCCGCTGCTGCTGGACCCGCTCCCGCTTCCGGACCCACTCGCGCTGGTGCTCAGCTTGGAGAGGTCGGCGGCGAGTGCCAGGCTGAGGAAGGGCGAGGTTTCCAGGCCGCCGTGGCGCGGCGCGAACCGCATCGAGAGCTGGCCGGCGTTCAAGCCGTCCCCGCCCGCGTCGACCTTGCCCGTGCAGGCCGGCGTGCTCGCGGAGCAACCGCTGTCCATGCCGCCGGTGAGCCCGAGCGGAACCATGCCCTGCGGGTCGTTGAGCGCGCCGGCGAGGACGATGGCGGCCGAGAGCTCCGTCTGAGTGGTGCCGTCGGAGGCGGTGTACTTCGGGAGGTCCGGCAGCGTTACCGTCGCCCGCAAGCGCTGCAGGGTGTCGAGCGGCACCTTGCCGGTGATGTCCATCGGCTGCTGCGGGGTCGCCTCCGCGGTCGCGTCGACGCCGGTGGCGACGCCGGACTCGAGCTTGCCCAGGAGCGGCAGGATGCCGGCGAGGACCGAGCCGACGTTGATGTTGCTGGTGCCGCCGCTGAGGATCGGCCCCAAGGCGGCGGTCACGTCCTGGAACTGCGCGTTGCCGCCCAGCCCCCACACCGAACGCATCCCGACCGGCAGCGTCACCGCGTAGTCCTTCTTGAACATCTGGGTGCCCAGGCCGATGACGGTGCCCTGCGGGAGCGAGATCTTCTGCGAATTTCCGCCGAGGTCGATGGTGGTCGGGACCATGTCGCCCACCAGGCTCGTGAGCTGCAGGTCGATGAGGTTGCCCGGAATCGAGCCGCCGAACAGCGCGATGTGGACGGTGCCCTGGATGTCGGAGAGGCCGTCGAAGTCGGTGTCCTTCATCGTGCCGGTCAGGGTCGCGTTGTTCGAGGACGGCTTCAAGTAGGCGATGAGGTCGTTGCCGGTGACGCCGACCATGGTCAGGTAGGCGTAGTCGGCGTCGAAGACGGAGATGGTCTGCGCGCTCCCGTCGGCCCCGTCGATCAGCGCGATGCCGTTCGAGTCGGTGGTGTTCGAGTTGGCGCCGACGAAGACGGTGGCGCCGCTGACGGGCCGGTGGCTGCCGAGATCCTCGACGACGACCTGGGTCTTGCCGCTCGGCGCGTTGGCGTAGTTGACGACGGTGGCCGGCGCGCAGGCGGTGCCGCCGATGGTCGCCTTGACCTCGAGCTGGCCGGTGGTCGCCCCGCCGGTCAGGGTGCCGGTGATGCTGGAGCCGGAGACCGTCGCGCCGGTGCTGTTCGCCGTGTCGTCGACGGTCCAGGTCGCGTCACCCTGGTAGGCGACGGTCTTGTGGCTGGAGTCGGCCGCGAGGAGGGTGAAGGCCGTGGTCGAGCCCTGGTGGACGACCGCGTTCACGGGGAGCACCGTGCAGCTCGCGACGCCGCTCGACGCCGGCGCCGGCTGGCACTGGCCGTCCAGGCAGAAGTTGCCGCTGCCGCACTCGCTGTTCGAGGCGCACGCCGGCGGCAGGCACTGGGCGTCGTCGCAGACGTACTTCGAGTAGGTCGCATCGAAGCTCGAGAGCGCGTGGCAGTCGGAGTCGTTCTGGCAGATCGGGTGGCATTGGCTGGAGACGCACAGCCAGTTGTACTGGTTCGCGCTGACGCCGCCGGCGCACTCCAAGCCGTTCTTGCACTTGCAGGTGCTCGGGTCGAGCGGGTTCTTCGCGCAGATCGCGAACATCGGGTCGACGCCCGCGTCGGGCGTGCCGTTCTTTTGCGTCCCGCAGCCGGTGGCGACGAGCGCGCAGCCGGCGAGCAGGACGACCGCGGCCGTTTTCGAGGCCGTCGTCAGCAGGTGAATTGCCTTTCGCATCGTGTGCTCCTCGTTGGGATGGGGACCGCTTGCGGTTCGCCGGTGCCCGCCCTAAGCCAAGGCGACGGCGCTCGAAAAAGTGGCGGGCATGGAAGCACCGCGACCGGCTCGGAGTCAAGGGCTCAGGACAACGCGATGCGTTAGAAACCCCCGGGTTTTCCGCTCGGGCACGCTTGAGCAGGACCGGCGGTCCCGAGGACAATGAGCTCTGTGGCGCATCACCGGTGGGAGTCGGTCGCGGACGTATTGGGGCGAGTGGTGCGCGGCCTCGACATCGAGAAGCAGTTGCGCTCCCGCTCGGTCGAGCCAGCGTGGCGGCGGGCGGTGGGCGAGAAGATGGCGCTCGGCACCCGGCCGTCGCGGCTGAAGGGCGGGGTGCTCCTGGTGGAAACCCGGTCGGCGGCCTGGATGACCGAGGCGTCGCTGTTGCGGGAGGGCATCCGCGCCGCGGTCAACCGGGAGCTCGGGGGCGATTTCGTTCGGGAGCTGCGGTTCCGCTTAGGGGCAGGGTTTCCACCTATCGGCAGCGGTGCGGGAACCCGGCTATCGGTGTCGGAGGACGAGGTCCAGCGCGAGGTCGAGCGGTTGAGCGCATCGAGCGCGGCCGGAGCGCGTCTGGTCGCCCGGGCGCGCGCGCTCCAGCGCAAGAAGGCCGCGCGGGCCGGTAAACCGCGATGATGAGCGAACGGGAAGCCCGCGCGGCTCACGCTCGCCAGATCAGACCGATCGGACCGATCCGACCGATCGCTCCAATCGGTCTGCGCGAGAACGGGAGCCCCTCGCTGGGTGACGTGAGCGCTCCCGCTGGGCGCTTGCGCAGCCGCTCAGAAGATTCGCCGCTGGGTGGCGAAGGGGGCGACGCCGTCCGTCGAGTCGCGGCCGGTGTGGTAGAAGGCGCAGCGCAGGCAAGTGAAGCTGTTCCAGGCGCGCTTGACCGCCTCGTCCAAGCAGGAGTCGTAGTGGGTGCAGAATAGGTTGCGGTGGCGTTCGACCGACTGCTTCTTGCCTCCTTCCGGGTTGATGGGCGCGGGCAGCTCCACCGGCGAGGGCTTGGCGTCGGCCGGCACCGGCCCCAGCGGCGGCGGCTCGAAGGGCACGCCGTTCGCGTCGAAGTCGAGCAGCTCGTCCAAATCCAGCTCGTCGTCGAGCGCGACGTCCATCGGGTTCGGGTCGAGCAACGACGCCAGGCTCGGCGGATGAAACGCGCGCTCCTCCTCGCGTCGCGGCTGCGGCTTGAGCGGTGGAATCGTGAACTTCGGCTTGCGGTCCGAGGGGTCCATGGCGCGCCCTGTTTAGCGAAACAACGGCGCGTTGACAACCCGCCCGGCCGGTCGAGCGGCTGGCCTCTCGTGCTGGCCGCGTTGGCCGGGGTTCTCGTGGCGCCGCCCGCGCGGGCGAAGGGTCCGTCCTGCCCGACCGCGCAGCGGGCGCATCTCGTGCGGGACCGGCCGGAGGAACTGCTCGCCTGCCGCGGGTCGGTGGCGCCGATCGACCGCGTCTGGGCGGCGCGGGCGCTCGCCTCTCTCGGGCGCCACGCCGAGGCCGCCCAGCTCTTCGCTTCCTTGCGACAGGCCCTTCCCGCGCTCGCCGTCGAGCTTTCCGAGGCCGCGGCCAAGGCGTGTTCTGCCGCGGGCCCGCGCGACGCCCGGTGCCTTCGCTACCTTCCCTCGGTCTCGCCCGAGCGGCGATGGCGCAAGGCCGAGCTGGAGGCCACTCGGGCACAGCTTGCGCTTTCGGCTGGCGATACCGCTCTCGCACTCCGGTCGGCCCGGCTCGCCACAGAGTCGGGAGCGAAGGCGGACGCGATGGACCTGGTCGTGCTCGAGGCCGCGGCCGCGCGCCATCTCGAGTCCGAGGCGGCGAAAGCCCTGCACGACTTGCGGGTCCGCTTCCCGGGCTCGTTCGCCGCCGGCGAGGCCGAGCGATTCGTCGCCACGAGCGGCGCGGTTCCCGACGTCGTCGCCCGCTATCCGCCGGCCGATCTCGCGCGGCGCTGGGCTCGCTGGACCGCGAGGGGCGGCGCGGCAGCGGTGGCGGCCGAGTGTCCCGCTCTCGCGCGACGGGCGCGGGGAGCGGGCATCGATGTCGCTCAAGCCCGGCTCGCGTGCGCCGGGGCGCTTGGCACGATGCACGATCCGGCGGCCCGCCGGATGCTCCTTTTCGCGTCGACCGACGCGCGGATGAAGCCCGCCGCACTGCTCGCGCTCGCGCACCTGCTCGCCCGTGGGGACGACCCGAAGCCGGTCGAGCGGCAGTGCCGGCGCCTGCGCAAGCTGGGTAGGAGGGCTTTCGAAGCTTCCGCGGAGTGCGACTTCCTGGCGGCGGCGATGGTGGTCCATCACGGCTCGAACGAGGCGGGTCGCGCGGCGCTCGAAGCGGTGGAACGGCTGCACTCCGGGAGCGCTCGCGCGCGGGACGCGGCCTGGCTCCTCGCGCTCGACGATCTGCGGGCGCGTCCGGCCGACGCCCGCGCCGAGATCGAGGCGCTGGTGCGGTCGGCCGCCGACGCGGCCGAGAAGGCGCGGGCGCTGTACTGGCGCGGGCGCGCTCGGGGCCCGTCCGATGTCGCCGCCGCCCGGGCGGACTGGGCGCAAGCGGAAAAGCTCGACCCGTACGGCTACTACGCCTGGCTCGCGGCGGCTCGGCTCGGACAAGTCGGCAAGACCGGTGCCGGAGACCGGAAGCAGATCCTCGCTGCCGCGGCCATGCCGGCTAGCGGCATCGCTGCCGTTCAGCCTACGACCTCGGTCGGTCAGGCGGCGCCCGCGGCGAAGGAGACGCGGTTCGTGTCGCTGCTCCTCCGCGCCGGCTTCGCGCGCGAGGCGGCGGCGGAGCTCCAGGTGATTCTCTCGCCTGCGCGCGCGGGCGCGCTCGCGTGGGCGCCGTTGCTCGCGCGGGCCGACCAGTTCGAGATGCTCTTGCGCGTCGGGCTCCAGCAGGGTGCGCTCGCCGCTTGCTGGCCGCCCGCGGCGGACCAACGACGCGCGCTCGAGGCGGCGTACCCGCTGGCGTTTCCCGAGGCGCTCGAAGGCGCGCCGGCGCACCTGGATCCTTTCTTTCTACTCGCGCTGATGCGGCGGGAGAGCCGGTTCGACCCGGAGGCGACGAGCGCCGCCCAAGCGAGAGGCCTGCTCCAGCTCTTGCCGCGGACGGCCGCGCGCCTCGCGGGGGAGCTGGGAATGAGGCCGGTGACCGCCGGCGACCTGGACGATCCGTCCGTCAACGTTCGACTCGCGGGCCGATACGTGGCCGACCTGGTCGCGCGGTTCTCGAATCCGCTCCTGGTCGCCGCCGCGTACAACGCCGGTCCCCGCGCGGTCGCGGCGTGGGCCGGGAGCGCTACCGGGGTGCCTATCGACGAATGGGTCGAGCGGATTCCCTACCGGGAGACGCGGGCCTACGTGAAGGCGGTCGGGGGCGCCTATGCCGCCTATGCGCTGCTCTATCGGGGGTCGCGCCCGCCGCTTTCGCTCGCCCCCCTTCGGGACCTCCCCGCCGGAATCGCCTACTAGCGCAAAGAGCTTTCTGTTTCGCAAAGCGCCGGCTCACGCCTGCAAACCCGAACCGTAGGATGGGTGAAGCGGAGCCCGACCCGTCGGCGAGCGCCGCGATGATGGGTTTCGGTTTCGCTCCACCCATCCTACGAGTTGGCACACCGGGTCGAGAATCTGCGCGCGGCGCGAGGACATCGCAGCCTTGTCGATCACGTCCGGGAACCGGGAGGCAGAACCGCTCCTCCTGAGCTCTTGGACCGCGCTGGCGCGGACGGCGTTAGCCCTCCGGCAGCCTATTCGCTCTTCGCGCGGGATGAATGGCGGAGGTGGCGACGCTGGCGACGGCGTCGGTGGTGGCCGGTCGCGCCCGGGGACTCCACCTGTTGGAGGCTGACGCTGGTCTGCATCTTGGTCACCGGCTCGTCGCTCCAGCGGCCCGCCGCGACGTTGCGCGCGACCTTGCGCAGGCCGTCGAAATCGCTGTCGAGCGCGAGCCCGAACCCGTCGGCGTCGAAGACGCCGCGGAGCAGCTGCCGGCCGGCATCGGTCTCGCTGAGCCTCGCGAAGATGCCGCCCAGCTCGCCGACCAGGTTCGGGTCGAGCCCGGGGCGCGCGGCGATCACCTCGTTGGGGATGCGGTCGCTGACCGCGATGCACCTGAGCTTGGCGAGGGCCTGCGGCCCTAGCGCATCGGCGCAGCCCTGCGGCACGGGGTGAGCGCTCTCCTGGGCCGTGTAGGTCCCGCCCACGTCGGCCTGCCCGTGGAGCACTTCGACGCAGGCGGTCTTGTGGTCGCCGGCGAAGCTCAGCTCGGAGAAGAACCCGACCGGGTCGATTCCCGCCTTGAGCAGGAGCCCTTCGGGCAGGAGATAGCCGCTGGTCGAGGCGCGGTCGACCCAGGCGGCGCGCTTGCCGGCGAGGTCGGCGAGCGTCTTCACCTTGGAGTCGGCGCGCACGTACACGCACGACCGATAGAACAAACCATGCCGGAGGGCCTTCGCGACCGGCACCACCGCAGCCGCTTTGCTCGCGTCGACATAGGCGAGCGGCGTGATCCACGCGAGGTCGATGTTCCCTTTCGCGAGCGCGGTCGCGAGGTCGCCGTAGCTCGCGAAGGTGCGGCTCTCGACCGGACGGGACAGCGCGCTGGAGAGGTAGCCTTCGATCATGCGAGCGTCGTGGTGGGTGGTCGCGACGTCGTAGGGACGCGGAATGCCGAAGGTCAGCGGCGGCTGTTTCTTCGGCGCCGGAGTCGGCGGTGGCGGCGCGGCCGCGGCGACGAGAAGCACGACCAGGGGGAGGCAAAGACGCATCGACGCTTCTCCGCTCGAAGTCGGGGGAGATTCTACCGCGACTTCGGCGGGGGAAATCGTCAGCGACGCGTCCTTCTTGAGCCGGCCGCCCCGCGCCACTTGCGCGGCTGCGCTCGAAAAGCCCGGCCGCCGCGCGCGGGCTCGTTCGCCTCGCCGCGCCGGAAGCTCTCCGGCGAGAGCCCCAGGTCCCAGTCCTTGAGGGCCTGGATGCGGTCCCGCAGAGCGGCAGCGGTCTCGAACTCCAGCGTCTCGGCGGCACGGTTCATCTCCCGGGTGAGCTCGACGATCAGTCGCGGGATGTCGCTCTTGTCCTGGGGCAGCCCATTGGCCTCGGCGAGAGCGCTCTCGTCCGGCGGCTCCTCGCCGAGGGCCCCCAGCTCTTCCAGCGCCCGGGTGGTGCTCTGGGGAGTGATGCCGTGCGCCTCGTTGTACGCCTGTTGGACCCCGCGGCGGCGGTTGGTCTCGTCGATGGCCTTTTGCATCGAGTCGGTGATGCTGTCGGCGTACATCAGGACCTTGCCGTGGACGTTGCGCGCGGCGCGGCCGATGGTCTGAATCAGCGAGACGCTGGAGCGCAAGAAGCCCTCCTTGTCGGCGTCGAGGATGGCGATGAGCGACACCTCGGGCAGGTCCAGCCCCTCGCGCAGGAGGTTGATGCCGACGAGCACGTCGAACTCGCCGCGCCGCAGGTCGCGCAGGAGCGCGGTGCGCTCGAGCGTCTCGATGTCCGAGTGGAGATAGCGCACCTTGACGCCCAGGTCGGCGTAGTACTCGGTCAGGTCTTCCGCCATCCGCTTGGTGAGGGTGGTGACGAGCACGCGCTCCTTGCGCTCGACGCGCTGGCGTATCTCCTCGAGCAGATCGTCGACCTGCTGCGCGACCGGCCGCACCTCGACCTCCGGATCGACGAGGCCGGTGGGCCGGATGATCTGCTCGACCAGCACGCCCTGCGCCTGGTCGATTTCGTACTGGGCCGGCGTCGCGCTGACGTAGATCGCCTGGCGCACCAGGCGTTGGAACTCCTCGAACATCAGCGGCCGGTTGTCGAGCGCGCTCGGGAGGCGAAAGCCGTATTCGACGAGCGTCGTCTTGCGCGCGCGGTCGCCGCGGTACATCGCGCCGAGCTGCGGAACCGTCTGGTGCGACTCGTCGATGACGAGCAGGAAGTCCTTGGGAAAGTAGTCCAATAAGCAGGGCGGCGGCTCTCCTGCCCGGCGTCCGGAGAGGTGGCGCGAGTAGTTCTCGATGCCGTTGCAGTAGCCCATCTGCTCCATCATCTCGAGGTCGAACATCGTCCGCTGCTCGAGTCGCTGCGCCTCGAGGAGCTTGTTCCCCGCGCGCAAGGCTTGGAGCCGCTCGCGCAGCTCCGCGCGAATCGATTCCACCGCGAGCTGGCGCCGCTCGGCGCTCGTCACGTAGTGGCTCGAAGGAAACACCGTCATCTTCTCGATCGACTTGAGCTTGAGCCCGCGGAGCGGATCGATTTCGCTCAACGCCTCGATGGTGTCGCCGAAGTACTCGACCCGAATCGCGCGGTCCTCTTCGTACGGCGGAAAGATGTCGACGGTGTCGCCCTTGGCGCGGAAGGTGCCGCGGTGGAAGTCCACGTCGTTGCGCTCGTACTGGATGTCGATGAGGTCGCGCAGGAGCCGGTCGCGGGGGAAGACCTCGCCCGCCTGCATCGAGACCTTGAGCTCGTAGTACGCCTCGGCGGTGCCCAGGCCGTAGATGCAGGAGACCGACGCGACGATCAGCACGTCGTTGCGGGTCAGGAGCGCGTGCGTCGCCGCGTGGCGCATCCGGTCGATCTCGTCGTTGATGCTCGAATCCTTCTCGATGTAGGTGTCCGAGGAGGGCACGTACGCTTCTGGTTGGTAGTAGTCGTAGTAGGAGACGAAGTACTCGACCGCGTTCTCCGGGAACAGATGCTTGAACTCGCCGTAGAGCTGAGCAGCAAGGGTCTTGTTGTGCGCGATGACCAGGGTCGGCTTCTGCACCCGCTCGAGGACCTGCGCGACGGTGAAGGTCTTCCCGGTCCCGGTCGCGCCGAGCAGCACCTGGTGCCGGTCGCCGCGCAGGACGCCCTCGGCCAGCTCCTGAATCGCCCGCGGTTGGTCGCCTCGCGGCGTGTAAGCGCTCTCGAGCGCGAAGCGCGGCATGGACACCTCCGGCGGAAGGCCGTCGCGGGGTAGATGCGCGCATCGAGGGGCTTCGCGCAACTCGACTCCCTCCCCGCGGATGGATCGCGGTCGCCATCGACGTCCGGCAGCCTGCTGGCGCCCTGCCGGCCAGCACCCTAGCTTGCGAGGTGGCGCCTCGAAGGCGGCGCCGGTGGGCTCTCGAGCGATGGCGACGACCGACAGCATCGCAGAAGCGTTCGCCCGGGTCGCCGACTCCCTCGGACGGCTCGTCGTCCAGCACCTGGAGCTCGCGCGGGTCGAGATCGAGAGTGAAGCCCGCGAGCTCACCCATCGCGCGCGCACGGGCGCGGCCGCGCTCGCACGCGCGCTTCCCTTCGCCGTCGCCGGGCTGGTGCTCGCTTCCTGGGGCATGGCCGAACTGGCAGCGCGGGCGCTCGCGCCTGGGTTCGGGTCGTTCGCCCGGCCGGTTTCGTTCGTCGGCTTGGGATTGGCGGAAGCGCTGCTGGCCGCCGCCTGGCTCAAGCGCGCGCTCGCTGCCGCGCCGGCGAAGCCAACGACGCCCGAGCGGCCGGAGAATTCGTCGGCACGCCAGGCGGCGCCGCAATCGGCAGGCGACGCCGCTTCCGATAGGCGAAAGAGGTCCGCCCCAGACGGCGGGGAGATGAGATATGGCGCAATGGGACGAGCGTGAGCCCGGCGATTCCGGCCTCAACGGCGACGGTGGCGCGCGACCGGAGCCCGGCGCGGTGGCGCAAGACCGGCAGGCGCAGCTCGAGCACGCGATCGAAAACGCCCGGGCGGAGCTGGACCACTACGTCGAAGCGGCGGCGCAGTTCATCCGCGACCGTCCGGTCGCATGCCTGGCGGGAGCGCTCGCGCTCGGCTACCTGGTGGGTAAGCTCGCTTCGCGAAGGTGAGCTTCGAGGCACCGACGATGGGGGACGAACCGATGCAGGGGAGCGACGGCCGTGCCGAGCGGGTGCTGCGCCAGAGCCGGGCGCTGGGGGACGACGTGCGTTCTCTCGCCTCGGAGTTGGGCGAGGCGGCGCGCGAGGTGCGGGAGAAGGTGGACGTGTCGCGGGCGGTGCGGGAGCACCCGTTCCGCGCCGTGGCCATCGCCACCGGAGTCGGGTACCTCCTGGGCGGCGGGCTGTTCTCCTCCTGGACGCGCCACGCGCTCGGCGTCGGCGCGCGGATGATGCTGGTGCCGATTCTCAAGGCTCAGCTCGACGCGATGGTCACCGGCGGCCCCCAGGAGCCCTGAAGCATGCCTTGAGGACGACGGGGGTGGCGTAGCGAGGCCCATCGCCGGGACGTCCCGGCGGGACGGTGGGTCGCGTCGCGTCACCCGTCGGACGGACCGACGAATCCGGCGCCTGTCCGGCCGGCAGACGCGCGAAAACGCGGTGCCCTTCCCAAAGGCGGGCCAGGCGAGCTATACAGCGCTTCCCTTTTCTCCTGCGGGAGCGCGTCGTGAACGAAATCGAGATCATCTACCTTCGGTTCCCGGTGCACCCGAACATCACGGTCATCCAGACGGGCCCGGGCATCGACAAGATCGTCCGCGAGGGCGCGAGCTACTGGATCTTCGGGACCCCGGACGGACCCCTGGCCGGCAAGAAGGTCGAGATCCCGGCGGACAACATCGCCGCCGTCCAGTGGAAGGTCGAGGAAGACACGACCCAATCGTGACCGCTCGAGGCCGGCCGGTGACCGCGCTGGAGCGCCAGCTCGACCTGCTCGCGCTCCTCGTCCAGGCGGCGCGTCCGGTGCCCAAGCGCGAGGTCTTCGAGGCCTTCGCCGACGAATACCGGGGCTCGCCCGACGCCGCTGAGCGAAAGCTCTCCCGGGACAAGGAAGAGCTGCGGGCCCTCGGCATCCCTCTCGAGTACCTCGAGGCGACCGACGAGGACGAGGGCGGGTACTTCATCGACCGCGAGAAGCTCTACCTCCCCGAGGTCGCCTTCAGCACCGACGAGCGGGCGGCGCTGTTCTCGGTGGGGGCGGCAGCGCTGACGGGGGCCTTCCCGCTCCGGGGCGAGCTGGCGCGGGCGGTGGCGAAGCTCGGGAGCTTGCACCGGTCGGAAGCCCGGCCGCGGCCGGTGATGTACGCGACCGCCGGTCCGCCTTCACCGTTCGCCGAGCTCGTCCTGCGCGCGGCGACCGAGCGGCGCCGGCTCAGGCTCGTCTATCCGCCGGAGGCGCGCGAGCGGTTGGTCGACCCGTACGTCGCGTTACACCGGCGGGGGCGGCTGGCGTTCGTCGGCTACTGCCACCTGCGCGAGGGGCTGCGGACGTTCTGGGCCGACCGCCTGGCGGCCTGCGCGCTCGCTGAGCCGAACGGGAGCGGTGCCGAATTCGAGGTGCCCGCCGATTTCGATCCCACGGAGCACCTGCCGCGTTACCCCTGGCAAGTGCGCTCCCATCCACCGGTTGCGGTGACGCTTCGCTTCTCGCCGGAGATGGAGATCAGTGGACCGCTGGCGCTCGGCCTGGAGGGTCCCGGCCCCTACCCCGTCACCCACCTGCGTGGTCTGGTGGCGCAGGTGCTCGCGCTGGGGCCGGGCGTGGAAATCGTCGGTCCCTCCGAGGCGCGGGACCTGGTGCGACAGATGCTGGCGCCGCTCGCCGCCAGGCTGGAGGGCTAGAGGTGAGCGTTCCGGCGACACGGGCGCGGCTCGAGCGGCTGCTCGCCCTCGTGCCGGCGGCGCACGCGCGACCGGGCATCCGGGTCGAGGACCTGGCGCGCCAGCTCGCGTGCACGCCCGACGACCTGCGCGCGGACCTGGATCTGCTCGCCTGCGTCGGGGCGCCGCCGTTCGACCCGGACGACCTCATCGACATCGAGCTGAAGGGCGACCGGGTCTACGTGACGCTCTCGCAGGCCTTCGAGCGACCGACGAGGCTGACGGCGACGGAAGCAGCAGCCCTTTCGCTCGCCGCGCGGGCGCTCGCGCCCGACGACCTGGTTCTCAAGAGCGCTCTCGACAGGCTTTCGAACGCGGTGGCGCCGTCGCAGCGGGAGGTCTACTCGGCGCTGGTCGCGCACGTTCCGCCAGCGCCAGCGGCCGACGAGGCGCTGAACCAGACGATCGAGGAAGCGGCCCGGGCGCGGCGGGAAATCGAGCTCGTCTACTTCGACCGGTCGTCGCCGCGCGCGAGCGCGCGCGTCGTGCGCCCGCGCGCGTTCGGGGCGATCGACGGCGTGACGTACCTGTCGGCGCAGAAGCCCGAGGGCGAGGAGCGGCTCTACCGGCTCGACCGGATGGTGAGGGCGCGGCTCTTGGAAACGACCTTCGCGCCGCTGCCGCCGGTGAATCTGGAGCGGGAGCTGAAGCGGCTGGCGCGGGTCGAGGGGCGGACGGACCTGCCGCGGGCGACCGTGCGCTTCACCGCGAGCGTGGCCGTGGAGGCCCGCCGGCGCCATCCGGCAGCGCATCCGCTAGCCGGCGGCGGTGTCGAGGCTTCGGTCCCTTATTTTTCGCTGCCGTACCTGTTGTCCTACGCGCTCTCCTGGGGCGGGGAAGCGGAGATCGTCGGGCCGGAGGAGGCGCGCCAGGCGCTGCGCGAAGCCGTGGCGGCCGCGATCGCGCAGCACGCGGGTTGACCTCACCGGTCCCGAACGGCGCCTTGCGCGATCAGACCGATCGGTCGGATCGGACCGATCGGACCGATCGATGGCGCGCGGCTTCCGGGAGCGGCGCGCCCGACCGGCGTCATCGTGAACACGCGCTGGAGCCCCACTTCTCGGGCGACGCGCAGCGCTTCCTCGACCTCGCGTGGCGTCACCCGGCGCCCGAGCCGCGGATGCCCAGCGAGCTGGTACACCGGCTGGTACTGCGCCATCAGGTTGACCGGCACGTCCGGCGAGAGCGACGCGATGAACGACAGCGCTTGCGCTGTCCTAGCGGCATCGTCCGGGAGCACCAGGTGCCGCACCAAGAGGCCGCGCCGAGCGACACCGTTCTCGCCGACCTGGAGCGGCCCGACTTGGCGGAGCATTTCAGCGAGGCACTCCTTCGCGCGTGAGAAGTAGTCGGGGACCCCGGTCAACCGGCCTTCCGCGTCGTCGCCGTGCTTCAGGTCGGGCAGGTAGACGTCGACGATGCCGTCCAGGAGGCGCAGCGCTTCCAGGGACTCGTAACCGCCGCAGTTCCACACCAGCGGTGTTGTGAAGCCGTGGCGCACCGCCCGAAGGACAGCGCCGACGATCGCCGGGAGCTGATGGGTCGGGGTGACGAATTGCACGGTGCCGGCGCCGCGGCCCTGCAGCTCGAGGAGGATGCCCGCGAGCTCCGGAACGCTCGTCCGGCGGACGCCTTTCATCTCGCGCGAGAAAGAGGCGGTCTCGCAGCCCGCGCAGGCGAGGTTGCAGCCGGCGAAGAGGACGAGACCGCTGCCGCCCTGACCGGTGAGCTCCGGCTCCTCGCCGAAGTGCAGGCCCCATCCGCCGAGCTGGACCGTTTCATCCACCCGGCAGGGTACCCGCCCACCAGCGCGAGGCACCCCGCAGTCGCGCGCGCACAGGCGGCACGCCTCGGTGTGGCGCGTCGCCAGCGCCTCGCGGGCCGAAAGCTCGTCGAGCGAAAGCCGCACCGGCGCGATTCTAGACGGCGCCCGCGCGAGAAACAGGAGCGCGCGCGGACGAGATGGGCTAGCGTGCGCTTCTTCTCGTTCTCGAACCGGAGGCTCTCGATGGAAACGAACGCGACCCAGTTCACGCAAGACGAGCTCCTGACGTTCACCCGGGCGATGGCGAACGTGGCGGCCGCCGACGGGCGGGTGACGGACGAGGAGCGGTACGAGCTGGAGAACCTCATCCGCGGCATCGGCTTGTCGCCGACCGACGAACGGGTGCTGGCCATCGTCAACGCCGAGTTCGAGAAGCCGTCGTCCTTGACCGACATCGTCAAGGGCCTTTCGACCCGGGAGATGAAGGCGGCGCTGCTCCGGATGCTGGTCGAGGTGAGCTGCGCCGACGGCGAGGTGGCGAGCGAGGAGCGGAGCAAGGTCCTCGAGGCCGCGCGCGACTTCGGCTACGACCCGCAGGTCGCCGAAGACCTCATCGACTGGACCCTCGAGTCGATTCGGCTGGAGAAGAAGGAAGCCGAGCTGATGGCGAAGCTGATGTGAGTGGGCGCCGGCGCGCGCCGGGGCGCGTGCTAGCGTCGCCGCCATGCCCCTGCTGCTGATGGCGCTGCTCGTGCTGGTCGATCCCGGGCACGACCCGGTGCACTTCGGCGCGACGAGCGCGCGCGGGGTCCCCGAGGTCCAGTACAACGACCGGATGGCGTCGGTGGTGGCGGCGCGCCTCGCGAAGGTGCCGGGGCTCCGGGTCGAACGGACGCGGCGCGACGACCAGCAGATGACCGCCCGAGAGCGGGGGCTCCTGGCCAACCGGCGGCAGGCGGCGCTTCTACTCTCCTTGCACCACGACGCGGTCCACGACGAAGACGAGCGGACGTGGATTTTCGACGGGAAGCAGGAGCGCTACAGCGAAGCCGGTCGCGGGTTTTCGCTGCACGTGCGGGGCGACCGGCCGGTCGCGGTGCGGATTGCCCGGGCCATCGCGCGGGAGCTCGTGAAGAACGGTTTTCGGCCGACGACGTATCACGCCAACGAGTTCCCGGTGCTCGACGCGAAGCTCGGCATCTACGACCGGCGCCATCTCGCGATGCTCAACGCCGCCAAGGTGCCCGCGGTGCTGCTCGAATGCGGGTTCATCGACAACCGCGACGAGGAGCTCGAGCTGCGAAGGCCCGAGGTCCGCGCGCGGATCGCCGAGGCCATCGTCCGGGCCCTGCGCCGTCTACCGAAACTGCTGAAGTCGCCCGCCCCTGCCGCGCACCGCTGATCGGACCGATCGGACCGATCGGACCGATCGGTCGTCGCGGTCGAATCGCCGCTCGCCGCACGACCACTTCAGCCGCGAAATGGGTGCCAGCCTGCGTTTGTCGAAATCGCCCGCGCGGCGCGTCAATCCGGCACGCACTGGCAGCCGACCTGGTGGGTGCCCTTGGCGCAATTCGGCGTGCAGCTCGAGCTCGAGCTGTTGTCGGTGCCCGGACAGGTCTCGCGGTCCTGCGGCAGGGTGCATCCCGCGCTGTTGCCGTAGTAGGCCTGATCCCAGGTCTGATAACACTTGCCGGTTCCCGTGCAGTAGTAGGGATAGCCGGCCCGACAGCAGTAGACCGCGCCGCTGGCGAAGGAGTTCGCCGTCTCTCCGGGACCGCACTGGCAGCTCGTGCCGCTCGGGCAGGCCGTGAGGAGACTGGCCGCCGCGACGATGGCGGCCGGGAACCATTTGCTGAATGCCATGTCGCCCTCGCTGGCAGAAGAACGCGCGACACCCCGGCCGAGGGTCGCGCGATTCGAGGGCGAACGCAAGTCGAGTCGGGAGCGTCAAGTCCCGGCGAGCAGGTCCCCCGCGGTCAGCTCCGGAGCCGCCTTGCCATGCTCGAATTCCAGGAGCCCCAGCTCCGCGTAGTACGGACGCACCCGGTCGCTCAACAAGCCGATGCGCTTCAAGTTCGGGACGATGCGCTGGAACATCGTCCGCCGGAAGTGCTGCATCAACGGCGCCGTCAGCGCGAAGCGGTCCCACTCGCGGCGGCTCATCACGTGCGCGAAGTGCTCCTCGAAGAACTCGTGCGCGAGGAACCGGTTTCGCATCAAGAGCGCGAGCTCGAAGGCGTAGTCCTCGCGCTCCTTGCGCTCGGAGGCGGACAGGGTCTTCACGTGCTCGGCCAGCGCGAGGACCCCGTAGTGGACATGGCGGGCCTCGTCAGTGATCACGAGCTTCAGAAGCTCCTTGAGGAGCGGCTCCCGGGTGGTGCTCCGATAGGTACCGAAGGCGCCGAGCGCGAGGCCCTCGACCATGATCTGCATGCCCAGGAACTTCACGTCGAAGCGCGGGTCGCTGACGATGGCGTCGATCACCACGTACAGGTTGTCGTCGATGGCGTAGTGGCGCTCGAGCTTGGTCGACAGATAGCGATGAAAGACCTCGAGGTGGCGCGCCTCGTCGACCACCTGGGTCGCGCCGTAGAGCTTGCCTTCGTACCAGGGCACCGCCTGCGTCACCTCGCACGCCGCGAAGAGCGCGCCCTGCTCGCCGTGGAGGAACTGGCTCAGGACCCAGGCGATGTAGTCGCGAACGTGCTCGACCTTTTCGCGGCTCGTCATCTTCTTCCAGGCGCCGAGCTGCTCGAAGGGCACCCATTCGTCGGCGAGCAGCGGCCGCTCCGGGTCGAACGGGTCCACCTCGATGCTCCAGTCGAGCGCGCTCTCGGCGTCCCATTGCGACCGTTTCGCCGCCCGGTAGAGCTTGCGAAAGTCTGGCTGATCCTCCTCGTACTTCCAGCGAAACTGCGCCGTGCCCGCGACGGGAAGGGTGGTCTGGGTGGCGCCGCGCGCGGATTGGAGGACGAACCCGCGCAGGGCCGGGCCGAGCAGGCTCGAGAGCACCTTCGCGTCCTTGGTCCGCGCCGCGTCACGCAACGTCTGCGCGTTCGAGACCACGTTCGCCAAGGCGTTCTGGAAGGTCATCGCTGCTCCGTCGCGGCAGGTCAGTGCGCCTTGCCGCGCAAGCTCCCGACCGTGAACTGCTGCCGCACGCCGTTCGCCTTCGGCGCCGCGACCTTGGCGATCGCGTGCGCGATGGCCGCTTCCGGCTCTTGGGGCGATTTTGCCGGCGCCGCGTCCACCGCCATCGCCTCGCCCCTCAGGAGCGCTTCGATTTCCTTCCACCGGGGCCGCTCCTCGGCGAGCAGCGACTGGAGGCGCAACGCCGTGCTCTCCGGCAGCGCGGCCGCATGGCTCGCGAGCTTGTCCAGAAACGCCCGCAAGTAGCCGAGGTCCCGATCGAACGTTTCGCCTGCGTCGTCCGCCGCCACCGGCAACCCTCCCCCAGGCCCTCGCTCGAGGGCCCGCGGGACGTTGCGCATCGGCCGCCACCTCCGCCAGGGGCGTGGCCAGCGCGCGCCGAAGCCGCGGCGTTTTTTCGTGGCGCTCCCGGCCCGATTCGTGCTATCGACGCCCGTTTTTCGGAGGCGTCGCGCCGCGTTGTCCGTCCCCACTCCCGAGCTTTCCGTGGTCATCCCCCTCTTCAACGAAGAGAAGATGGTGGGCGGCGCCGTCCAGGAGCTCACCTCCGCGCTGGACGCCCGGGGCTTCGACTACGAGTTGCTCCTGTGCGAGAACGGGTCCCGGGACCGCACGGCCGCGCTGGTCGACGAGCTCGCCCACGAGAACCCGCGCGTCCTGGCCCTGCACGAGCCGGAGCCGAACTACGGGCGCGCGCTCAAGCATGGCATCCTCGAGGCTCGCGGGACGTACGTGTTGTGCGACGAAATCGACCTGTGCGACGTCGGCTTCTACGAGCGCGCGCTGCCGATTCTGAAGGCGAACGAGGCCGACCTGGTCGTCGGGTCGAAGGTGCTCGCCGGCGCGAAGGACGAGCGGCCGTTCGTCCGCCATGCGGCGACGCTGGTCATCAACGGGCTCTTGCGGGCGACGCTCGGCTTTCGCGGGACCGACACCCACGGGCTCAAGGCGTTCCGGCGGGAGGCGCTGGCGGAGGTCGCGCGCGCGTGCGTGGTCGACAAAGATCTCTTCGCGAGCGAGCTCGTCATCCGCGCGAGCCGGATGGGGCGGCGCCTTCGGGAGATTCCGGTCGTCGTCCACGAGAAGAGGCGGCCGACCATCAACCTGGTCCGGCGGGTCCCCAATGTGATGAAGAACCTGGGCAAGCTGGTGTGGATCATCCGCGTGAAGCACCGATGAGCGAGAAGCTTCTGGCGGTTTCGATCGACCTCGATGCGCTCGACCTGTACCTGGGGCTCTATGGCTTGACGGACGCGCTGGCCGAGGCGGGGCTGGACGCGATTCCGGCTCGGGCTTCGGAGCGGTTTGGCGATTTGTGCGCTTCGCTCGGCGCGCCGGGGACGATCTTCGCAGTCGGGCGCGACCTCGCCGCAGGCCGCGGGCGCGACGAAGTCAAGAAGCTCAGCGCGGCCGGCCACGAGATCGCGAGCCATTCGTTCGCGCACGACTACGCGCTGACGCGACGGTCGCCGGAGGACATCGACCAAGACCTGGCCCGCGCCGAAGAGGCCATCGCCTCGGTCACCGGCCGCAAGCCGACCGGCTTTCGCGCTCCCGGCTACACCCTGTCGCCGCGGCTTCTGGAAACCCTGCGCGCCCGGGGATACGCCTACGACTCGTCGCTTCTGCCCTCGCCGCCGTACTATGCGGCCAAAGCGGCGGCCATCGGCGCCCTGGCCCTGGCGGGCCGGCAGAGCCGGTCGATTCTCGGTCCGCCGGGACAGCTCTTCGCGCCGCGCCTCCCGCACCGCGAACGCGGCCTGGTCGAGCTACCGATCTCCGTGCTCCCGGGCGCGCGCGTTCCCGTGATCGGTACCCTGCTCGCGACTGCGCTGCCGCTCCTGGCCCGGGCGATGTGCGCCGGGCTGGCCCGCGACCCGCTGATTGTGATCGAGCTGCACGGGGTCGACCTCTGCGACCAGACCGACGGGGTGCCCCCGAAGCTCGCCGCGCGGCAACGAGACCTCCGCGTTCCGGCGACCCTCAAGCGCCAGCGGCTGCAAGCGACGCTGGCCGCGCTCTTGCGCGAACGACGAGCGGTCACCCTCGCCGAGGCCGCGCGAGCGTTACCCTGAGCACTGCCCCGCCGAGCTTTGCCAGCGCGCACAGGTTCTCAGCGCAGCACAATCGGTCGTGCCGGCCCTCGGGCGCGGTACGCCGGCGAGCGCGCCTTCATTGCTGATCGGACCGATCGGTCCGATCCGTCCGATCGGTCCGATCCGACAGCGCGCGTCTTCACACCACAGTGTACCGAGCCGGAGGGCTGGCCCCGCTGCTTCAAACCGGCGTACGCAGGGGTCGAACTGCCGCCCGGCGTCCCGGATCCCACCGGGCGCGGGCCGGTCGGGCTCCGACAGCCATCGCGGGCGCTCAGACCGGCAGGCCTCGGCCGAGCGAGCTCGATGCCTCACCCGCGGCCGGGCACAAGAGCCGTTTCAGGCGCCGGACGCTGATGCCCAGGCGGGCGGCGGCGATGGACTTGTTTCCGTCCGCGCCCTCCCAGGCGTCCCGGGCGGCGCGCCTTTCGATTCCCGGCAAGCCGGACCGGAGGTCCTCCGGGTGGAACGCCTCCAAAGTGGCCAGCTCGGCCTCGAGCAGGCTCACGAAGTCTCGGGCCTGGGCGGCCGACGCCTGTTCCTGCGCCGCCCGCAGGGCTTTTTCCATCGCGCTGTCGACCGTGTGCCCCGTTCGCGTGGCCGCGGCACCCCCGACGGCGCCGAGCCCCGCGCCTTCGAGGCGCTCGTCGGGGCTCCCCCGGTCGCCGCCGGCAATCGCCAGGACGCCCAGCCGCGACAGCTCTTGGTGGACGTCCTCCAGGCCGAAGTCGCTCTTGGCGACGGCGATGGTCGCGGCGTTCTCCTTGCGCAGCCACGTGAGAAAGTCGACGCCCGCGGTCGGCGTCTCCAGGACGATGTCGATCCAGGCGACATCCGGCGGCCCGCGAGCCTGGACCTGGGCCCGCGCCTCGGCCCCCGACGCGGCGAACCTCACCTCCACCTCCACCGCAAGCCGCAGGGCGACGCGCCGCAAGACCCGGGCCACCGTTCCGGCCCCGATGGCATCGTCCTCGAGGATCAGCACCGACGCCGCGTCCCGAGGCGGCGCCAGCGCGGCGACGAGGCCGGCCGGCCGATCGTCGCGGTGCCGCCGCAACCGGCCGTCCGAGATTTCGAGGAAACGCGCGGTCTTGGGCTCGTGCGGCTCCCACCAGAGCCCGAGGGCGACGCAGACGCAGAGGTTTTCCAGGGCGGCGAGGGACGCCGGCTCGGACCCCGGCGCGGCCGGCCGCTCCCGGAGGTGCGCGCGCTCCAAGCGGGCCCGGCATTCCCCCAGGCGCCGGCCCCAGATGCCGAGAAGCTGCCGATAGGCGCGGCGCCGCACCAGGATCTCGGTCGCGTGCCGGGCGGCGGCGCAGGCCCCGTCCTCCCGGCCGGGCACCAGCGGAATCAGCGTCAGCCCCGGCGACGCCCGATAGGCCTCCGAGCGCGCGTGCGCGTCGATGCCGGGCGCGACGAACAGCAAGGCCGACACGTCCTCGTCCGCGGTCGCCTCCGCCAGCCGGACCAGCTCGGGACCGGTCGTCACCTCCGCGAAGAGAACGTCCGGAGCCGGACCGGTGCCCCACGCGGACGGCGCCGCCTCCACCTGGGCCGCGACGATGGGCGGCCCGCTGATGGGCCAGGTCAGCGGTCCCCGCGGGAGGTGCGGCGCCAGCGCGGGCAAAAAGGCGCGAACCGCCCATCGAAACGGCAATTCGAGCGCGGGCGCGGGTGTGGCGAGAAAGACCGCTCGGGGCATCGTTCCCTCCGAGGCTGCTGCGGAGGCGAGACTACCCGCAGTCGGCGAGCCCTCGCAAGCCCCCGACCCCAGCCCGGGCGGCGCATCCCCGCCCCGACCCCGCCCCAACCCGGCCGATCGGAGCTCAAGGTGTCGAGAACGAAACACGAGAAGTCTTTTTCGACCCTCAAGAAGTCTTCATCGACCCTCAAGAAGTCTTTTTCGACCCTCAAGAAGTCTTCGTCGACCCTCAAGAAGTCTTTTTCGACCCTGGAGCCGCCTCATCGACCCGCGAGGAGTCGCCCTCGACCCTGGAGCCGCCTCATCGACCCGCGAGGAGTCGCCCTCGACCCCGGAGCCGCCTCGTCGCCCCGCGAGGAGCCGCCCTCGACCCTGGAGCCGCCTTGTCGACCCGCGAGGAGTCGCCCTCGACCCCGGAACCGCCTCGTCGACCCGCGAGGGGTCCGCCTCGACCCCGGAACCGCCCCGTCGACCCGCGAGAGGTCCGCCTCGACCCCGGAACCGCCTCGTCGACCCGCGAGAGGTCCGCCTCGACCCCGGAGCCGCCTCGTTGGCCCGCAACGGCTTGAGGAGGCGCCCCTACGGCCGGAGAAAGCGTCGACATCAGTGATGTACGACGCGTCGCAGGAACCGGACAGGAGTCCCGTAGTCCGCGCCGGCGATGCCGTGGAGAACGTGCTCGACGTCCTCGAGGCTGCCCAGTTTGCTCGTCCACATGCCGTTCGGGAGTTAGCGCGCGGCGTGCTGAGGCCGCCCATCGGGTGTGGCGAAGATCGCGATCTTCTCGAACCCTGCTTCGGATGCGCCATGTTGGCAGGGCGCGTAGCCGACGCTGGCATATGCCGCGACGAACGCGTCCACCGACTCTTCCAGAGGCGCCGACGCGGGCCAAAAGGAGTCGGGGTCAGGCCACCACCAGCGTGTCTCGTCGTTCGCCGCGCAGGCGATGCAGTCGTAGGCCGGCGTGCGCGCGCTCGTGATGCGCCCAAGAACCGCGACTGCGGCGGCCAGCGCCCGCCTTTCGTGAAGCCCACGGGACCACTGGCGCGCTTCGACGGCGATCCGCCCCGAACAAGCCAGGTTCGCGCGCTGGCCACCGACTTGGCGGAAGCCCAACCGTTCCGCCCTTCCGCGACGCTCGCGCCCGCCCTTCCCGGGGGGTGCTGCGGCCCGCTTGACCGCGAGCACGAACCGGACCTAGCCTCGCTGCCGGTCGAGCCAGCGGTTACGACTTCGCGGAAGGTGGTCGATGGCGGATTCACTTGCTCGGGCGCTGTCCGACGTCGCGCAAGCGGTGAGAGACGACTGGTCCGAGGACGAGCTCGAGAAGAAATTCCTGCCGGTCTACGCGGCGCTCGGCTATCGCGAAATCGGCCGCGACGTCCGCGCCAAGCGTACGTCGGCTTCGGGCGTTCCCGACGTCCTGCTGCTCAACGACGACGAGTCGACGCAGGTCGTGGTCGAATTCAAGCGCCCCAGTGAACCTCTTGCTCCGCACGAGGGACAGCTCGCGGCCTATCTTCCGGACCTCGGCGCGCCCTTCGGGCTCTTGACGAACGGCCGGGTGATCGAGCTCTTCACCGGGGACAAACGCGAGCCGTTCGACCTCCCCTCGTTGGCGCGAAACCCCCAAGCGCTCGAACCGCTACGCAAGCAGGAGATCGACCTGCTTTCATACCCTGAAATTTCCCAACGACTCCACGTCTTCAAGGAGCGACCGGCTCGGATCGGCACCGTCGACGACGCAGCTGCGACGCATTTTCTCGATGTCGTTGACCTGACGCAAGGAAGCGCGTTCTTCGATCTCGCATCGGCACTTGCCAACCTCCTTGAGAAAGAACGTGGCACCCCTGTTGTGAGCGGATGTTTCGACTTCTGGCTAAAGGCCTTCGCCACCGAGATTCCGAAGCGGGACAAGGTTCCCAAGTCATGGAAGCCGTTCCTAGCCCTAGTTTCGCATCCGGGAGGAGAGCTGGGCGGCTGGTGGGCGTTATTTCCTGGCGTTTGGGGCAGGGCCGGTGTACATGAAAGACATGCACACGTTCAGCCGGACGATCAACGGGCAAGT
>JAJYLH010000119.1 GCA_021787845.1 Myxococcales bacterium
ACTTGCCCGTTGATCGTCCGGCTGAACGTGTGCATGTCTTTCATGTACACCGGCCCTGCCCCAAACGCCAGGAAATAACGCCCACCAGCCGCCCAGCTCTCCTCCCGGATGCGAAACTAGGGCTAGCTCGGGCAGCAAGCGTGGGTAGAGAAAATTCTCGGGCTCCTCGATTCCGATGAACTGCGCCGGATGCGGATCGTGCAGGAGCATCAGGTAAGCGAGCATCTTCAGCGTGCCGTCGGAAGCAAACCGCGAGAGAATCGGCTGTTCGAAGGGGGCATCCTTAATCTGAAGCAGGAGCCGACCATCCTGCATCGGCTGCGCCAACACCTGCTCCAAACGGGGGACGCGCCGGCGGAGGATGGAGAAAATCCTTTCGAGATCCCGGGGATGCTCTTCCTTGAGGTGCTGAATGACGTTCGCCAGGTTGTCTACGGTCTTGGTCAGGCGTTCCTGGGGTCCGGCCTCCGGCTGTCCGCGTGCGTCATCGATGGACAGGTAGGAAACGTACCAGTCGGCGATGAACTCCCGGAGCGCCGCGACTCGAGGATGCTCCGCGAACTGGCCCAAAGTGTTCACCGCGATCAGGTCGCGCGACCGCAGCGGTGTCTCCTCCCGCCGGTCCTGCTCGTCGGGAACCTCGCCGCTGATGGCCGTTCCCTGACCTCGCTTGTAGTCCAAGAACTTGAAGGGTTTGCCATAACTGGGTATCCAGACACCTCAGGTGTCTTGGTCCCCGATCCGCTCACCCTGAGGTGCCCGCGCCCACGGAGCATGAATGGAGCACGGCAAGCATGCGCGGGCCTCGAAGGGCGAGCGCGAGGGTGGCACAGGCTGTGCCGAGCCCTCACGGCCCTTCGAGGGCCGGGCACGAGGGCGGTGGCAACGAGCGAGGTCCGTGGGCCCGGCCGCCTCAGGGCGAGCGGGAACGACAACCTGAGATGTTTGGATACCCAGCGTGCCATAACGGCCCCGCCGCCATTGGAGCCACTCGTCGGCGACAAAGGGGCCTCGCGCGTCCTCGTCGATGGCGAGGTGGTAAGTAATGATCGGGGAGGACGGCGCCTCGCGATACTTGATTCGGATGGCGACCGGTCCTACCTCGCCACGCGTCTTGAGCTCCTTGGCCGGCCCACGTCGGTCCCAGGCGTGTCGTAGGCCGTACTTGAAACACTCCGAGAGAAAGTTGAAGACGTCGAACACGGTTGACTTCCCAGTACTGTTCGGGCCGAGCAAGGCGGTGAGCGGGGTCAGCTTCGGAAGCTCGACCGATTTGAGCGCACGGTAGTTTAGGACGAGGAGTTCCTCGACACGCGGCGGGCCACCCGCCAATAGTTTCTCATGAGCCATTGGAGCGCTCCTTGTGACCGAAACAAGATGCGAGGTGGCGATGAGGACGTCGGAGCGAGGCCATCATCGCACCTTCAGGTCGTAGGGAATCTGCTTGAACGTGATGCCGAGATCCTTGAGCCGTGCGGGCCCGAGCCGGGTGGCCTCACCGTAGATGACGCGCGGGCCGACGTGTCGACCGAGCGAGTCCAGATGGTCGAGAACCGCGGCGGTGAGGACATTCCCGCCGTTCGGCCGCTTGTCGCCGAGGATGCCGTTATAGAGCAGGTAGTAAGCGACGCCGTCGTGGGTCCCCAGGTACGGCGAGGCACCTCCCCGCCTTGCCGAAGCGTTGTTGCCTTCCCGCTGAGCCTGAGCGCTGTCTCCCCGCACATCCTGTGCGCTACCTCTTCGCTCATCCTGAGCGTTACCTCCCGGCTCATCCTGAGCGCCACGTCCCCGCTCATCCTGAGCGTCGTCGAAGGATGCGAGGCCGGTCTCGAAGTGCCAGACGAACGCCGCGAGCCCGGCGAACGTGACCGCCGGATGGATGGTCCCAGCCGCATCGAACACCGGCTCGCCGAGCGTGTAGAAGCGAAACCCACCGCCGCCTTTCCAACCCACCGCCGCGCTGATGCCGCCCTGCTCGCCGCCGATGACCTTCTCCATCCGCGGGATGCAGTGGGTCACCGCGTGGTCGCCGACCTCGATGCCAATCCAGCGCCGGCTCATCTTGTGCGCCACCGCCGCGGTCGTCCCCGAGCCGAGGAACGAGTCGAGAACCAGGTCGCCGGGGCTCGTGGCGATGTGAAGCACCCGCGCGATGAGCGATTCGGGCTTTGGCGTCTCGAAGAGAGGCGCGTCAGCAAAGAGCTCGACGAGATGCTTCTTCGCGAAGTCGTTCGTCCCGACGTCCGTCGCGAGCCACAATGTCTCCGGCGTGAGACTTTGGGTCGCAGCCGAGAGGAACTTCTTTACTCTCGGCACGCCATTGCCATCGCGCCCGAACCAGATATTGCCCCTTGCGATCTCCTCCCGCATCCGCGGCTCGGTGTAGAGCCAGCAGCGGCCGTTGGGAAGCTGATGACGCTTCCCGTTGGGCGCGACGAGTGAGTAGAACTGCGAGGGTGTACCATGTCCGGCTTGTGCGTTTGCGGAGACCGACTGCCACGGCCCGCGCGGGTCGTTGTCGGGATTCTTGTAGCGTCCTCGAACCTCGTCATCGAGATCGAGCGCGTTCCTCGACGCCTCGAATCGCCGGCGGTCCTTGGCATACACGAGCAGGTACTCGTGATTGGCCGAGAAAGCCTTTCGGTTCTCCCGCGTGGTTCGTTGCTGCCAAACGATCGAAGTGACGAAGCCGGTTCGCCCGAAGACATCGTCCATAAGAACCTTGAGGTAGTGTGCCTCGCCGTCGTCGATGGATACCCAAATACTACCGTTTTCATTCAGCAGATCGCGCAGCACCGTCAACCGAGGGTACATCATCGAGAGCCATTGCGAGTGCTCGAGCTTGTCGTCGTAGTGCTCGAAGGCAGACTGCGTGTTGTAAGGCGGGTCGATGTAGACGCAACGAATCGATCGGCGATAGAGCGGCACCAACGCCTTGAGCGCGACGAGGTTGTCTCCCTGGATGAGCAGGTTCTCAGCCGAGGGGGCCCCGTGCGCCGAGCGGAAGTCCAGGAGATGGTACGGCACCTCGCTCGCCGCCGTCGTTGCCTGCGCTTTGTTCACCCAGTCTAGGAGAGGCATCCGAGCTCCCTCAAGAACTTGTCCAAGCTGCGGCTGCCGAGGGCGCCGTCGGCGTACGCTCGGGCATCGGGGAAGGACAAGGAGCAAAACAGCTCTGGCCCATCAACCGTCTTGCTGTAGGGACGCCCGAGAAGCGTTTCCAGCTCAGCGACACCCTTCTTGTTCTCGCGCCCCGGCTTGCCTTCGAACGAGGTCCAAGACGACGGAACCGACTTGAGGAGGCGCTTGGCATGAAGGCCGTGCGCGCCGGCGAGCAACCAAGCTTCGAACGCCCGGTCGGCGACGACTACGGAGACCCCTTCATCAGAGCGATTCGTATCCCGAAGCACCTCGCGAAGCTTAATCGCGACGGCCTTTGCCAACTCTGGAGCGCAGACCGTGCGCTGCTCGCGGTCGAAGCAGACGATGACTCGCTCGCGACCCGCGACCTGATGGGCGATGACCTTCGGCGCGATGAGCCTCGCGATGCCGATCGGCTCGCGATCGGACCCGACACAGTGAAGGTTCGTGGCCTTGATCGGAGGGCAGCCGGCAATCAGCTTGTGCGAATGCAGGCGTGGGAACGCCGCGAACTCGGCGTCTCCCTCGACCACCAGCCCGATGGTCGCCGGAACTCCCGAACGGCGTACCCTCACGGCTCCCCCTTGGGAACTCCGCCCAGGCTGCCGTCCATCCAAACGTCGCCGAGGTTCTGACCACTCTCACTCAAGATCGTTTTGAGCGCGCGCTCGCGGTCGAGCGCGGGTGTCACAACGGTGCCGAGCCGGTCGTCGTTCTCGACAACATGGAGCGCTCCCGGGTCCTTGACCGCGTTGACTACAGTCTCCGAGTGCGTTGTGAGGAGCACCTGTCTGCCTGGTGATTCCTGGACTCGCCTGACCATCGCCTGAACAGACCAGGGATGAATCGCGTTCTCCGGCTCTTCGATGGCAAGGATGCCCGCCGAACGGGGGCTGCCCTCGAGCATCATGAGCAACGCAAGGGCATGCAACACGCCGTCTGAGACGCTCGCGACGCCAAGCTCTTCCTGGATTCCACGCTCCTTGAAGAAGAGCGTCATCTTTCCGGGCTGGATTTTCTCCGCGCGTACATCCTCGATGCGCGGGTAGACTCGCTGGAGTGCCGCCAAGACCTGCCGAAATGCGGGGTCAGGCGTTGCGCCGTGGCCCCGCAAACGATCGATAGCGGCGGGTAGCCCCTGGCCTTCGTGGCCAAGGAGATTGGCTCCGCGCGGACCTGTGGGACCATCCTGCCTCAGCGCTGAGGTATCGAGGCGTAGTCGCATCACGCGGCAAGTCCGAGCCAGATGGTCCACCAAGAAGGGCGAGAACCATCGCTGAGGATTCAGGAGGCGTAGGACCCCGCTGCCGGCCGAGTCTTCGCGATCGTTGGAGAGTAGAACCTGCCGCAGTATCTCGGAAAGCGATCGGTCGACCGTAGCGCGGTCCGCAAACAGGTCCTTGTGAAATACCGCGCTGATCATCGAGTCCGCGACGATCTCGTGCAGGAATCGGTCTTCACCGAGATCAACGATTGCGTCATTGCCTTCGACTCCGAGATGCAGAGTCCCGTGCTGACCCTGCAGCGTCAGCGCTTCGGAGACGGGAATCACGTCGTTACTGTCCAGGCGGCCTTCCAACTTCAGAGCAAGCTCGGCCGTCAGGCGCTCGGGGCCGGGCTGACGCGCAGGGCTCTCTTGGCGTTCGGCGTTTCGCTTGTGCTGGACGTAGATGCGCGGAGCGGGGATTGACGTCCGGATCCGAAAGGAGATTCCTCCGCGTGCTGGCTTCTTCTCCCGTCGGATGATTTCGTCCCAGCCCTGTTCCCGCGCGGGGTCGGTCGTCCCCCGCTGAAGGATGTCTCCGAACAGCTCCAGCGCGTGCACGACGTTCGTCTTGCCCGCGCCGTTCGGGCCCACCAGCACCATGAACGGTCGCATCTCCATCGTCATCGCTTTGATGGACTTGAAGTTCCGCACTTCGAAGAGATCGATCATCTCGTCATTCCGTTGCCCTCTGCTGGCTGATGCGGCGAGGGCTGTTGGCCGTAGTTGTCCGCGAGGTTCCTGCTCATGCCTTTCTCTTGAACACGCCTCGAGACCCCGTTCACGTAAAGCATGCTGTCGTCCACCGCATCGACCCAGAGCTCGCCTGCACAGCAAGCGGGTTCGCCGCCCGTGAGGTTCGTGTGCTTGGCGGGTCCCGCGGCGAGCGGCGGGCTGGCCAGCGGCGCCGACTCGAGGACGTACGGAATGGCGTTCGGAAGAAACGCCCAAAGGTGCCGCCCCTGGTTGCCGGTGGCGCTTCCGGTCGGAGTGGCCCGGACGGTGGCTGCCGCCGGCGGCACGGTGAGGTGCATCAGACCCTCGGCCGGGGTGAGCCGGCGCGCCTCGTCGTCGTGCCCGAGAGCCCGACGTGGCGGTTGGGGCGGGTGCCGTGTCGCGAAGTCGTCGAGCGTCATGGCCTCGGTCTCCCCGGCGGTCGCGCGGCCCGGAAAGGAAGCGAACCGGCGCGCGGATGCTGGCGCGACTCGGGGGCGGAAAGCAAGCGAAACCTTGGGCTCGTTCGACCGCGCGGATGATGGGTTCCATCGTTCGAGCGGGGCGTGACGGTCGATGCCCGACGTTCGGTTGGGAAGTCCCGGTCGGGTCGGCGGCGGTCGGCGTCGGCACTCGGACGCCGCCTGCGGACACTGGGAGGTCCTCGCGGGCGTTTGGCGGGTGCCTGCGGGCGTCTGGCGGGTGCCTGCGGGCGTTTGGCGGGTGCCTGCGGGCGTCTAGCGGGTGCTGTTGGGACCCGTGCAGCGCTTGTCGCCGCTTGGCGGAGGCTCTCGGGCCTCGGGAAACCGCCGTCGGCTGATCGCCAGGAGCCGGCGGGCGTTTGGAAAACCCGGATCGGTGTCGACCATGCGCTGGCGGAGGTTTGGAAATGGCTGGCGGACGATAGATC
>JAJYLH010000120.1 GCA_021787845.1 Myxococcales bacterium
CAAGGCGCTGCCCCGCCTCCACCAAAAACCGGAACCGCTCCCCACCGGCTTACCCGCCCGCATTCACCAATGCCCACGGTCCCTTTCTCGCGAGCAGAGACGGGTCATTTCTCACGAGCGCTGAAGCGCTCACCGAGGCTCAGGCATTCCGCTTGACGTGGGTCGTGCGACGTGCCCATCGTCGCGACCGGAGCAAACCTTTCGCGGGCGGTCGTCATGGCGAATCCCGACCTGTTCAAGTCGACGCGCGGCGCGCTGGTCCCGCCGGCCGATGCGGTCAACGAGGCCGGTGGGAACGCCTACGCGCTCTCGCCGAAGCACGCGCTCGCGCAGTACGCGGTAACCGGCTGCCTCTCGAACACCTTCTACGCTTCCGCCGAGGAGCAGCTCGACACGATTCTCTCGCTCGCCCAGCAGTGCGAGCCGGGCTTCATCGCCAAGCTGGCCGTCTTCTCGCGCCAGAGCGCGTACATGAAGGACTCGCCCGCGCTGTTGTGCGCCTGGCTCGCGACGACCGACGTGCGCCTCCTCGAACGGGTGTTCGACCGCGTCATCGACAACGGCCGGATGCTGCGTAACTTCGCGCAGATCATTCGCTCCGGAGTCGTGGGGCGCAAGTCGTTCGGGACCGCGCCGCGGCGGCTCATCCGCCGCTGGATCGAGCGGCGGTCGCCGGAGCAGCTCCTGCGGGACTCGGTGGGCGAGAGCCCGTCGCTCGCGGACATCATCAAGATGGTCCATGTGAAGCCCGCTGACTCCGAGCGGGCCGCGCTCTACGCCTACCTGGTCAATACCCGGCGCGGCGTCGACGTGGCCCGGCTTCCGGCGTCGGTCCAGGCGTTCGAGGCGTGGAAGGCGGACAAGTCGGGTCCCTTGCCGCCGGTCGACTTCCGCCTGCTGACCGCCCTCGACTTGGGGCCGAAGGAGTGGATCGCCATCGCTCGCAACGCGGGCTGGACGATGACGCGGATGAACTTGAACACGTTCGTCCGCCATGGGGTCTTCGAGGACGGTGCGACGACGAAGCTCGTCGCCGCGCGTCTCGCCGACCCGAACGAGGTCCGCCGCGCGCGTGCGTTCCCCTACCAGCTCATGGCGGCGTTCCTCAACGCGGACAAGGCGGTGCCGCGGGTCGTGACGAACGCGCTGCAAGACGCGATGGAGGTCGCGACCGAGAACGTGCCGGAGACGCGCGGCGACGTCTTTGTCCTGCCTGATGTTTCGGGCTCGATGGCCTCGCCCGTGACGGGGCGGCGGGCCGGCGGCGGGGGTGGCACGAGCAAGATGCGGTGCATCGACGTCGCCGCGCTCACCGCGGCGTGCATCCTGCGCAAGAATCCCGACGCGCAGGTGATGCCGTTCGCGCAGGGCGTGGTCGACCTCCCGCGCCTCAACGCGCGCGATTCGATCCTGACGAACGCCGAGAAGCTCGCGAAGCTCCTCGGCGGTGGGACGAACTGCTCGGCGCCGCTCTTGGCCATCGAGAAGAAGCGGGCTCACGTGGACGCCGCCATCTTCGTGTCCGACAACGAGTCGTGGATGGACACCGCCAACCGCGGCACCGGGATGATGCAGGTCTGGAGCGCCATCGTCCAGCGCGACCCGGAGGCGAAGCTCGTCTGCATCGACATCCAGCCCTACGGGACCTCCCAGGCGCCCGAGGGCAAGAACCGCTTGAACGTCGGCGGCTTCTCCGATACGGTGTTCCAAGTGGTCGGGGACTTCTTGAACGAGGCGCCCGGTCGATTCGTGGAGCGCATCGAAAGCGTGGAGGTGTGAAGCAGCGGGCGTCGAGGACCACGCCCGAGCCTTGAGCGGCCGAATGCCGGCGAGACTACATCTGGGGTAGTTCGGTCTCGTCAGACCCTGGTCGGCCGCGTTCTTCAGACGGCGAATGCAGTAGGGACTACATTTAATCTAACGGTCGCGGGTTCGAATCCCGTCGGGTCGCGAGGCCTGTAGCTCAGTGGCAGAGCAGTAGAACCCAGTCTCTACGAAATCCTAGTCGCCGTCGCTTCGAACTTCTCGGCTGGTGGAGCCCAGCATGCACAAGTCGATCGCCGTCTGGGCGGTGGCGCTGTCGATCTTCAGCGGACCCACGGCGCGCGCTCGCGGACGCCGAGACATCGTGGCCGTACGGGTGGGCGCGGAGGTCATGGCGGAGGAGCCCGCCGGCATCGTGACCGGCGCGGTGACGGTACGTCCGTGGAAGCGCCTCGTCCTCGAAGCCGTCGCGGGCTTGGGCGCGAAGCAGGAGATCACCGCCGGGGCGCGGCTGGGCATCGACCTTCCGCTCGGAGGGCTGGATGCCACTCATTGGGCCCGGGCCGTGTTCCTTGGCGGATATCGGCTTCTGATCCTCCATCCGTCGGCCTCGCTGGGCATATCGACGGCGCCTTACTTTTGCCATCTGTTGGAGTTGCTCGTCGCTTTCGAGGGTAACGTGTGGCTGTCTCGTGACCTCAGTCTGGTCGGTCGGCTCTACCTTGGCGCTCTCTTTGGTAGCGACCCGATGGAGTCCGCGCCGTTTGCCGGTCAGGGCATCGCTCCCGAAGGCGGAGTCTCCGTCGGCGTTGCCCTCTGAGCCGCGGATGGGCCCGAGACCACGCGCGTCAATGCAACGACATCGCTCCTGCCGACCATCACCCCGCGGGCGGCCGCGGCGACATCGGCGGAGCGCGGTTGCCGTGCCTGTACCCGGACACTGACGTGTCCGGCTCCAACCCTGGGCCAGCGCATCGAAGATGCGTCGGGCCCCCGACCGCCAAGGATCGGGAGCCCGACTGTCCGTCACGCCTCGCTACTGGGCGTTGCTCGGGAAGGACCGCCCTCCGCCCCAGATGATGCGGACCACGCCTTGGCCATAAAGAGAATCCGTGGAGCCGGTGGGGCTATAGAACCCACCAGCGCCGCCGCCCCATGCACCTCCCATCTCGGCAGGGTTAGAGTTGGTGCTCGAGGATGGCTGTCCGTTGGACCCGCCGACACCGCAGTACGCGCCGGTGTACGCAGCTGCGTTGCACTCGGGGTTACCACCAGCGCCGCTCAATCCTTCTCCCGTATCACCGACTCCTCCACCGCCTCCCCCCCAGCCGCCGGGTGCCGGAACCCCCGGGGAATTCCATTCATAGGCGCCGCCCCCGCCGCCACCACCACCGGTGCCCGCAGTCGACACCGACGAACAAGCACCAAGGGACGCGTCTGACCCGTTGCCGCCGTTGCCCGCATAACCTGCTGCGCCGCCGCCGCCACCACCCAGGTAGGCACCGAAGGAGTTGTCGAAGTTGCCATTGCCGCCATTGCCTCCGCTATAGCAGACAATGCCACCGCCGCTGGTCCCGGTGCCTCCAGGACCGCCGGCAAGTGGCTGCCCGCTATAGCCGCCGCCATAGCCGCCGCCCGCGAGGACCGAACCGTTGAAGCCCGACTCGCCGCCCTGTTGACCGGGGCCGCCGCCATTACCGACCGAGACCGTCACGGTCTGGCCCGGGGTCACCGCGATGTGGTTTTCATAGCAGAGCGCTCCGCCACCTCCGCCGCCGACCTCTGAACCGCCTCCACCACCGACGGTCACCACGGAAACGTCCGTCACGCCTTCCGGGACCACCCAATTGTTGTTACCCGGCGTCGTGAACTCGATCTGACCTCGTGGCGATTCGATGTTTCCGAAGATCACCCAGCCGGTGCCGTCCGAGACCAGGGTGCCGCTCGTGTCGGCCGAGCCGTACGCTCCCGTCAAGATCGCAGTGGGATAGCCGTTGATCAGGTCGGTGCCGTTGGCCTCGATGGTGACGTCGCCGGAGCCCTCCGACGTGAAGGAGACGCTGAAGTTTGCGCCCACCGATGCCGCGGAGGGGAGCGTGACGAAGAACGGGGTCAACCCGCGTGTCACGAAGAGCGTGTCCTGGTCTGACGACGTCACCGTGTAGTCGACGGAAAGTGGGATGACCCTCCGGAAACCCAGCTTCGGTGGCTGCCAGGAGGCGTTGCCCGCGTTGTCCGATGTCAGTACGTCCCCGGTCGACGCGCCCGTACCTATCTGGAGGCCACTGGCGGACAGGCTGCCCAGGAGGCCCATGTTGCCGTTCTGGTCGATGCCCGCGACGGAGGTGCTGTTCACCTGCCAGAGGGTCAGGTCCGCCGTTTGTCCGGTAGGTGCGTTCACCGTGAACGGCACGGCGCTGGTGGCCGTCGTTGATGTCTCGACCGCGAACGGGCCCTTCACGGTGTCGCCCGCGTTGTTCAACGGCGTGTAGCCCAGAGCGCCCGTCACGTCGCTGGAACCGAGGCTGGTTCCCGAGGTTGCCCGGCCGTACTGGTCTACCGTCAGCTTGGTGTAGGTGCCCGCCGTCACGCCGCTCGTCGCGAGGTCGATGGTCGCCGCGCCCGCGCCGTTCACCGGACTGCTGACGGCGAGGCCCGTGCTCGTGCTCAGGCTGGAGACCACCGGCCCAGCGAGCATCGCGTTCGTCACCCCGGCGTTCGGGATCGAAAGCGACAAGGTACTCCCGAGCGCGACGCTGCCACCGCCGCTGAGCCCCGAGTTGGCCGCCGTGCCGATGGTCACTGCCGAGTTCGCGAGGTCGCTGTTGGGAATGCCCGTCGGCAGATCGCTCGTCGACAGCGCGCCCCAGGCGAAGGTATTGGCGCCGGTCGATTGGAGGACCTCGTTCGCCGCGGCCGGACCCGCGACCGTGGTGACGGTGTTGCCGCTGGCGCCAGCGAGCAGGTCGCCCGCGTTGACCGCCTGGAGCCCGGTCCCGCCCTCGGTCACCGGCAGCGCCGTCGTCAGGCCCGTGAGCGACGTGATGTCGCCGTTCGCGCCCGACACCGCCGCGCCCAGGTTCGTCCTCGCCGTCGCCGCATCGCTCGCGCCGGTTCCGCCGTTCGCCACCGCCACCGTTCCAGTAGTCACCTTCGACCCGTCGATCGACGTGAGCCAGCTCGGGTTCGCGTAGCTGCCGGTCGTGTACACGCCGTTCGTCACCGTGCTCGCGTTCCCGTTGAAGCTCGATGCCGTGACGCTGCCAGCGAAGGTCGCGTTGCCCGTGGGTCCGACCGAGCCGACCGCGTTGCCGGTCGCATCGTGCCACTCGGTCAGGTTCTTGGTCTGGCTGCTCGACGCGGTCAGCGTCAACGGCACCACGTCGGTCGCCGGGCTCATCGCGAGGGCGCCGGTGATGGTGTCGCCGCTCCGGTTCACCTTGCCGTTGAACGTCGTCCAGTCGGTCGAGCTGAGGTAGCCGTCTGTCGTTCCGTTCGCCTCCGCGATCGACAGCGGGCTCGTCGTGGTGCCGCTCCCCGAGAGCGGCGTCGTGCTGTCCGTCGTCACCGCCCCGAGCTTGCCGCTGAACGTCGTCCAGTCGGTCGAGCTGAGGTAGCCGTCTGTCGTTCCGCTCGCCTGGGCGATCGACAACGGGCTCGTCGTGGTGCCGCTCCCCAAGAGCGGCGTCGTGCTGTCCGTCGTCACCGCCGCGAGCTTGCCGCTGAACGTCGTCCAGTCGGTCGAGCTCAGGTAACCGTTCGTCGTTCCGTTCGCCGCGGCGATTGACAGCGGGCTCGTCGTGGTGCCGCTGCCCGAGAGCGGCGTGCTGGCCGTCACCGTCGCGAGCTTGCCGCTGAACGTCGTCCAGTCGGCCGAGCTCAAGTAGCCATCAGCGCTGCTGGTCGCCTTGGCGATCGCCAGCGGGCTCGTCGTGGTGCCGCTGCCCGAGAGAGGCGTGCTGGCCGTGACCGAGCCGAGCTTGCCGTTGAACGTCGTCCAGTCGGTCGAGCTCAAGTAGCCATCGGCGCTGCCGGTCGCCTTGGCGATCGACAACGGACTCGAAGCGGTGCCATTCCCGGAGAGAGGCGTCCCGTTGGCCATCGTCACCGTCGCGAGCTTGCCGTTGAACGTCGTCCAGTCGCCCTTGGCAAGGAAGCCATCCTGCGTCGCCGACGCCTGGGCGATCGCCAGCGGACTCGAAGCGGTGCCGCTGCCCGAGA
>JAJYLH010000121.1 GCA_021787845.1 Myxococcales bacterium
TCCGATCGCGGGAACGCCAGCGACGAGCGCCGGGGCGGACGAGAAGACGCCGATTGCTCGCGGGCTCGGGGATGACCACCGCGTCCGAGGCCCTACTCGGCGCGATAGACGGCGCGGTTGGCGTCGGTCTCGAAGACCTCGACCTCGTGCACCTGGCAGCGGTCGTCGTCGAGAGCCCGTGCGAGCGAGGCGTACACGTGCCGCGCCAGATTCTCGGCGGTCGGGTTCAGCTCGTCGAAGGGCGCCAGCTCGTTCAGGTTCGCGTGGTCGAACCGCCCGACCACCGCCCACATCGCCCTGCCGAGCTGGTCGAAGTCGATGACGTAGCCGCTCGGGTCCAGCTTTCGCGCGCACACCGTCACCCGCACCCGCCAGTTGTGACCGTGGAGCGGCTCCGCCTCCCCCCCGGGGAAGCGGACCTGGTGGGCCGCGCACAGCCAGACGTCCTTGGAGACCTCATACATGCGGTTTCCGTCGTCGCCGCGCTCTTGACCGCGACGACCTCGCCTGCCTTCCGCGCGGGACCAGCCCCTCGCCCCTCACGAGCCGCCGGCATCCCCCGCCCGCGCCTTCCCGAGGTCGGGACCCCTGCCGCCCGTCAGTAGCGGTCCTCGTCGTCGTCGAGCTCGGGCTCTTCGTCCTCGTCGCTCACGTCGTCCTCGGTGTCTTCGTCCTCCGCGCCCTGGGCGCGCTTGGACTCGGAGTCGTAGGGCGCGGGAAGGTCGTCGGCGTCGACGTCGAACGAGGCGACGAAACGCTTGCGCAGGGCGGCGACCTGCGAGAGCACCTCGTCGACCCCGCCGACGAACTCGTCCAGCTCGGCCGCGGGCAAGCGCTTGCCGCAGTTCGGGCACTTCAGGCCCTTGGTGCTCTCGGCGAGCTGCGTGTAGTCCATCTCGAACGAGTCATCGCAGGACTGGCAGATGAACGTGAACGTCATGGTGGCTCCGGCACGGCCTGCTTCCAGGCGGCGCGAAGCTAAAGGAGGGCGGGCGCCGTTGGCAAGCTCTGGCGTGCCCTGCGCGCTCTTCTCGCTGCGCCCAGGCCGCCTCTTTCGGGCGCGGTCTCGCCCGGCCGCTCGATGCGCTTCGAGCCTTCGGCGCGTCGGATCGCCAGACCGGCCCGGGCGTCGCACCTTGTTCTCTTGGGAGGGTGGCGATGGCGTTGACCCGCTGCGAGGACGTGATGACCCGGCACCCGCGCACCTGCGAGCCGGGCGAGTCGCTGCTCGATTGCATCCGGACGATGAAGGAGCTCAACGTCGGCCTGGTGCCGATCTGCGAGACGACCGAGGGCCGGCTGGTCGGGGTGGTCACCGACCGCGACGTGGCGATGGCGCTCAGCCACGACGAGAGCCCGAGCCAGGTCCGCATCGCCGACGTGATGGCGCGCGACCCGGTGGTCTGCCGGCCGGACGAGGATGTGTTCGCCTGCGCGCGCGCGATGGAGGACCACCAGCTCCGCCGGATCCCCGTGGTCGACCCCGACCATCATCTTCTCGGCATCGTCGCCCTGGCCGACCTCGCTCGCGCGGCCACCCGGCACAAGGACCTGGAGCTCGAGCTGGGAACCCTGCTGGAGCAGGTCTCGCTTCCGACGTAGGGCGAGAGCGCAGCGGCTCACCTTCAAACGAAGGGCAGGACCGTTGACGCAGGAGGGCACCGCGTCCGGGCCCGCACCCGGACACTGACGCGTCCGGCTCCGCCGTCAGGCAAGTGCGTCAACCGGGTCGGCGCACGCGAGCCCCTCGAGGCGACGCCGAGAGCTCCGCTCATCGCGAGCGCAGTCGAAGTGACGAGCGGACGAAAGACGCGCGAAAAGTCTCTTCCAGCGACCCCAAGACCGCGTCGGTGGCCTCTCACGCCGGCAGCGACACGATGAACGTCGAGCCCTGTCCCGGGGAGCTCTCCACCGCGACCGAGCCGTCCATCGCTTCGGCGAGGTTCTTGACGATGGACAACCCGAGACCGGTGCCGCCCTCCTCGCGGGAGCGCCCCTTGTCCACCCGGTAGAAACGCTCGAAGAGCCGCGGCAGGTGCTTGGCGTCGATGCCCGGACCGGTGTCGTGAACCTCGATCCGGACCTTCTTCTCGCCGTCCGGCGCGCCGGTGACGCGGACGACCGCGCCCTCGCCGCCATACTTGATGGCGTTTTCCAACAGGTTCGCGAGTATCTGCTCCAGCGCTCGGCGGTCGGCGAGGACCTCGAGGTCTTTCGGCGTTTCGCCGCGCAGCTCGATGGCGCGCGAGGCCGCCCGCTCGCGAAAGAGCGCCAGCGCCTGCTCCACGGCTTGGGCGACGTTCAGCCGTTCGGGGTTGAGCCTGTACTCGCGCGCGTCGATGCGGGAAAGGTCGAGCAGGTCCTCGACCAGCCGGCGCAGCCGCTCGGCGTTGCGCTCGATGATGTCGAGGAACATCGGCACCGCCGCCGGATCCTTCGCGATGGCGTCGTGCAGGGTCTCGGCGGCGCTCTTGACCGCCGTCACGGGCGTGCGCAGCTCGTGGGAGACGTTGGCGACGAAATCGCGCCGGAGGTTCTCCAACCGCCGCCGGTCGGTGACGTCGACGAAGACCGCGAGCTGAGCCGCAGGCTCGCCCGACAGCGGCAGCACCCGAATCAACAGGCGCCGCGGCTTCAAGCCCGACAGCTCCACCTCGCCCGACTCGACCGACCGATTCGCCTGCGATTTCTCGAGGAGCCGGTGCAGCTCGGGATGGCGGATCACCTCGAGCGGCGTGCGTCCGAGGACGTCCGCGCCCAACAGCAGCATCTCGCGCAAGGCCGGGTTGACGAGCGCGACCTTCCCTTCGCCATCGACGAGCAGCACCCCTTCCGCCATGCCGTCGAGCACCCGCCCCAGCACCGTCCGCTCGTTCTCGACGCGCGCGAGCGTCCCGAGCACCGACCGCCGCATCTCCTCGAGCGACCGGCTGAGCGACTCGACCGGCACGCTGGCGTCGACCCGGACCCGGGTCGCGAAGTCGCCGCTCTTCATCCGCTGCACGGCCAGCGAGAGCGCGTCCAGCGACGCTCGGCGGCGGCGGTCGACGAGGCTCCAGAACCCGAAGGCGCAAAGAAGCGTGGCGAGCGCGACGAGCGCGACGACGCGGTGCACGCCGGCAACGGAACCGGTGAGCGGCACACCGACCCGCGCCACGCCCGCCACCTGGCCCCCCTCGACGAACGGCGCCGCGACGAAGACCATCCGCCGGCCGTCCGCCAAGGAGAATCGCTCCTGGCTACCGTGGCCGGCCGCCAGCGCCTGGGCAACCTCGGCCGGCTCCTCGGTGTTCGACGCGGAAGAGTCCTGGACGGACGGATTCTCGGCGGAGTCGCCCCACCGGCGTCCGTCGGGCGCGAAGAAGGTGACCCGCGCGCGCGCGCGTTTGGCGAGCAGGCTCGCGAACGCGCGCCAGCCAATCCGATCGCTTCCGTGGAGCGGCTCCTGGGCAGCGCGTTCGGCGATGAGATCGACCAGGCGCGTCGCCTCGGCCCGGACCCGCGCGCGGTCGGCGTCCTCGATCGAACGCGCGACGAGCACGTCGGTCGCGACGGCGAAAAGAACGATGAGCGCCGCCGACGCGAAGAACGAACGGCCCCCGGCCCCGAGCCTCACGAAGTCGGTCCTGGCGTTTCCGCGAACCGATAGCCGACGCCGCGGATCGTCTCGACGTATTCGCCCGCCTTCCCGAGCTTCTGTCGGAGCCGCTTGATGTGCGTGTCGACGGTGCGGGTCGTGATGTCGGCCTCGATGCCCCAGACGCCATCGAGCAGCACCGACCGCGTCAGCACCCGGTTCTTCGCGTCGAAGAGCGCGACGAGGAGCTTGAACTCGAGCGCGGTGAGCAGCACCTCCTGGCCGTCGACGAAGACCCGGTGCGCGTCGCGGTCGATGCGCAAGAGGCCGAACGAGGAGCTCGCCGCCGGCTCCGGATTCTCGCCCCGCCGCAAGACCGCGTGGACGCGCAGGAGCAGCTCGCGCACGCTGAACGGCTTGACCACGTAGTCGTCGGCGCCCAGCTCGAACCCGAGCACCCGGTCGATTTCCTCGCCGCGGGCGGTCACCATGATCACCGGCACGCGGCTGGTCGCCGGCTCGCGCTTGAGGATCTTGCAGACCTCCTTCCCCGACATGTCCGGGAGCATCAGGTCGAGCAGCACCAGGTCCGGCCGCTTCTTTCGCGCGAGCGAGAGCCCCTCGTCGCCGCGGCCGGCGAGCAGCGCCTCGTGCCCCGCCTGTTTCAGGTTGTACGCGAGGACCTGCTGCAGATCCTGCTCGTCCTCGATGACCAAAATCAGCGCCATTCGCCCCGGCCTCCTGACGAACCGCGCCAGCCATAGCACGGACCGCGGGCGCTTTCGTGGCGCTCAGGCCAGCGCTGGCGCTCCTCCTCTCGGGGCGCTGCACGTGATCGGACCGATCCGACCGATCGGACCGATCGGTCTCATCCCCGCGCGGGGCGGCCGCTCATTCGCCGACCTTGCGGAAGTCCGGCGGGCGTTTCTCGAAGAAGGCGGTGAACGCCTCCATCGCCGCCGGCTGGGTGAGACGGTCGACGAAGACCAGCGCCTCGCGCTCGAGCGTCTCCAGGAGCGCCGCCCGCTGCGGCCCGCGCATCAGCTCCTTCGCGAGCCGGAGGGAAGCGGTCGGCTTCTGCGCCAGCGCCGCCGCCTTGCGTTGCGCCTCGCCGAGCAGCTCCGCCGCCGGATAGACCCGCGTCACCAGCCCCAGCCGCTCCGCCTCCTGCGCCGAGAACTTCTCGCCCAGGAGCAACAGCTCCGCCGCCCTTGCGTGGCCCATCATCCGCGGCAGGACCTGGCTCGAACCGCCCTCCGGCACGAGCCCCAGGTTGACGAACGGGAGCTGGAACCGCGCCGTGTCCGCCGCGTAGACCAGGTCGCACTGCAAGAGCATCGTCACCCCGATGCCGATGGCGGTCCCGTTGACCGCGGCGACGATGGGCTTCTTCAGGTCGAGCAACGTCAGAAGAAGCTGAAAGACCGGGCTCCCCTCCCCCGCCGGCGGCGTGTTCATGAAGTCCGCGAGGTCGTTGCCCGAGGTGAAGCTGTCGCCGGTCCCGGTGACGACGAGCGCCCGCACCGAGTCGTCCTGGTCGTACGCCTGGAGCTCCTCGACGAGCGCGGAGTACATCGCCGGCGTCAGAGCGTTCTTCCGCTCCGGGCGGTCGATGGTGACCATGCGCACGCCGTCCTGGGTCTCGATGAGAAGGTTCCGATCGCTCATGCGGAGGTCCTCGAAGAGGAACGAGCAAACCCCCGGCACCTTAACCGCCTCGGCGCTCGACGCACAACGCCGGCCGCGACGAAAGCGGCAGTCGGGCTCTCGTGGCGACCGCGTTCGGGAGGAGCGGAGGAGCGACCGGGCCGCGCCCGCCTACCGCGGCGGCACCGTCGCATCGGGAGGGAGCATCGGTGGGTTCTGGGCGCTCGAGCACTGGCAGACGAGGCAATCGCGCTCGCGATCGAACGAGCACTCCTGCGCGGTGAGGCAGACGAGCCCCTGGGATTCCGGGCACCGCGTCGCCTCCGGCTTCGGCCGCAGCTCGGCGCACGCGAGGACGCCAGCGAAGGAGAGCACCAGGAAGAACCACATGACCCGCAAGGATGACCTCCGCACGCCAACGGCCTGCATTCTACCGGCCGACTCCGCGAGAGGCTCGCCGCGATCGGCGAGAAACTGGACGGGAAATCGAGAAACCGGGTGAGATCGTCGAGAAACCGGGTGAGATCGTCGAGAAACTGGTCCAGAAATCGAGAAACTGGGTGCGATCGTCGAGAAACCGGGTGCGATCGTCGAGAAACTGGTCCAGAAATCGAGAAACTGGGTGCGATCGTCGAGAAGGCGAGTGCGATCGTCGAGAAACTGGTCCAGAAATCGAGAAACCGAGTGCGATCGTCGAGAAGCCGAGTGCGATCGTCGAGAAACTGGTCCAGAAATCGAGAAACCGAG
>JAJYLH010000063.1 GCA_021787845.1 Myxococcales bacterium
GTATCCCCACCCTCCCGCGAGCAAAGGGTGAGTCTCCCGGGAGGTGTCCCCCACCTCCCGCGAGCAAAGGGTGAGTCTCCCGGGAGGTATCCCCACCCTCCCGCGAGCAAACGGTGAGTCTCCCGGGCGGTGTCCCCCACCTCCCGCGAGCAAAGGGTGAGTCTCCCGGGAGGTGTCCCCACTCTCCCGCGAGCAAACGGTGAGTCTCCCGGGAGGTGTAGGTGTCCCCGCCGCCCCGGGGAGGTGGCCCTGGGCCGAGCACCGGGACCGGGCTCCCAGGGCTACTTCTCGGGCGCCTGGGCGGCGAGGTAGATGGCGCTGCCGCCGCGGCGGACCCGGAAGAGCACCGAGTCGCCCGGCTTCACCGTCCGCGCGATGTTCCGGTACGCGTCGACGCTGTCGGTCGGCCGCCGCTGCAGCTCGACCAGCACGTCGCCGTCCTGGACGCCCGCCGTGTCGGCCGCGCTGTCGGGCGCGACGTTCGTCACCACCAGCCCTTCGCCAGGGCTCACGCCCAGCCGCTGCGCCAGGTCCGGCGTGATCGGCGACACCGTGAGGCCCACGCGCGCCTGCGCTTCCTTCTGGGTTTCCGGCGACTGCCCCTCCATGCTGCCGTGCTCGATCGCCGACTCGTCGCGCTCGGCCAGCTTGACCCGGATCGTCCGCTCCTTGCCGTCGCGCAGGACCTGGAGCTTCACCCGGCTACCCGGCGGAACCGCCGCGACCTGCCGCGAGAGCTCCTCGGGCGAGGTGATGGGCTTGCCGTTGAGCGAGGTCACCACGTCGCCGCTCTTCATACCCGCCCGCGCCGCCGGCCCGTCGGGGAAGACCTGCGCGATGAGCGCGCCCTTCTCGGTCTTGAGCGCGAAGTTCTTCGCCAGCTCCGGGGTGATTTGCTGGATGCCCACCCCGAGCCAGCCGCGAGCGACGTGCCCGGTCTTCTCGATCTGCGGCAGGAGCGCCTTGACCATGTTGATCGGCACCGCGAACCCGATGCCGCTGCCGTGCGCGATGATCGCGGTGTTGATGCCGATGACCTCGCCCCGCAGGTTGAACAGCGGTCCGCCCGAGTTGCCGGGGTTGATGGAGGCGTCGGTCTGGAGGAAGTTGTCGTACGGCCCTTCGCCGATGACGCGGCCCTTCGCACTGAGGATGCCTGCGGTGACCGTGGCCGACAGCCCGAACGGCTCGCCGATGGCGATGACGTAGTCGCCGACCTGGGCCGCGTCGGAATCGCCGAGCTTCGCCGCCGGCAGGTCGTCCACGTTCTTCCCTTCGAGCCGGAGGACGCCGATGTCGGTCAGCGGGTCGCGGCCGACGACCTTCGCGGAGACCTCGCGGCCGTCGGGGAGCTTGACCTTGATGACGTCGGCCTTCGCGATGACGTGGTTGTTCGTCAGAATCAGCCCGTGGCCGATGGAGAAGCCGGAGCCCAGCGCCTGGCGCTTGAGCTCCTGCGGCTGCGAGAGGCCGAAGAACGGCGCGAAGAAGTTGTCGTTGCCGCCCTGGCCGGGGAAGCCGGGGAACATCCGGCCGCCCTGCACGCGGATGTTCTCGGTCGTGTAGATGTTCACGACCAGCGGCTTGAGCGTCTTCACGAGCGGCGCGAGCGACGGCATCGGCCCCAGCACCCGGCCGTTGGGGCCGAGCTGCGCGGGAGCGCCGGCGGTGGGCACGCCCCCGGCCTGAGCAACGGCGGCGGCGTCCGCGGGAGCCGAGAGCCCGCGGCCGCGGCAGCCGAGCGAGACCACTACCGCCAAGGCTGCCACCACGGCGGCGACGGTCAGAGCATCACGAGCCTTCATCGGGAAGCCTCCTCTCGCCCGAGCGGCGAGGGAACGAAAGAACCGCGTCAGCGAACAGCGTGAGGGCCGCCGACCTTCCCGCGACGCGACCGAAATCCGCTTCGCGGGAGGCGGGCTTCAGCGAGCGCGAAGCTAAGAGCGGGATGGGGGAAGTCAAGCGCGCCGCGTAACGAGCCGCTCATCCTGAACCACTAACCCCAAGAATCTTGTCGGCGCGCGCAGATTCTCGACGCGGCGCAACAAGGCTTAGTGGCACGGGCGTCCTCGCCCGTGAGAACTCGGGAATCTGCCCTGTCTGCGGATTCCGCTGGGCTTTCACGGGCGAGGACGCCCGTGCCACTGTCCTGATTCTGTCCACGGTCGAGTTTGGGTTGCGGGCGTCGGCCCGCGCCAAGCGCAGTCGAGGGACGAGCGGCCTGTCTTCGCAGACCGTCGAGGCCCGGGAAGCCCCGGACACTGACGTGTCCGGCTCCAACGCTGGACCGAATGCACCAACTGCACACACGTGCTTCACGGCATCAGCCTCTCGGCGGCGCGAGCGAGCTCGTCGACGGTGCGCACGACGAAGACCTCGTGGCAGTGGCGCGCGAAGAGCGGCATCTCGCTGTCGCCGAAGCCCCAGGCGCTCTCGTCCTCGGGACAGATCCAGAGGAGGCGCCGGCACTTGCGCTTCAGCTCTCCGAGAACCCAGGCGTTCACCGGGTTGTAGTTGGAGCGGCCGTCGCCGATGACGAGGACGGTCGTGCGGCGGGTGACGGCGCCGGCGAAGTCGCGGTGGAAGAGGCCGAGGGCGTGGCCGTAGTTCGAGTTCGCCGACAGGTTGATCGCGCGCGCCGCGACCGCGCCCTCCACCGCTTCCTCGACGCTCGCGTCCTTGAACAGCCGCGTCACCTCGCCCAGGTCGGAGACGAAGACGAACGAGCGCACCCGCGCGTAGAGCGATTGCAGCGTGTACACGAACTGGAGCATCAGCCGCGAGACGTTGCGGACGCTGTCGGAGACGTCGCAGAGCACCACCACTTCCGGTCGTTCCTTGCGCTTGCGCCGGAAGGCGAGCTCCATCGGCACGCCGCCGAGGCCCAGGTTCTGCCGCAGCGTCCGCCGAACGTGGAGCTGCCCCCGCTTCTCGTTGCGCCGCCGGCGCGCGATGCGGCTCTTGAGCTTCTGCGCGAGACGCCGGACCACCTCCCGCATGCGCGAGAGCTCCTCGGGCGAGAGCGTCTGGATGGCGCGGTGAATCGGTGCCTCGCCGAGGCGGGCGAGCTTCTCCCGGTCGCGCGCTTCGTACTCCAGGTCGGCGGCCCGGCGCGCCGTCTCCTCGAGGGCCGAGAGCGCTCCGTCCAGGCGCCTGGAGATCCGCTCGATGAGACGCGGGTCGACGCCCTGCTCCCGGAGCCGGCGCGAGAAGGCGTCGAGGTCGCGGGCGACGCCGGGAAGATCCGCCGCGACGCCCAGCCGCCTCGCGTAGAAGCCGCGCTGCAACGGGCTCTTGAGCTGCGAGAAGTCGACCTGGAGCGCCGCCGTCCGCAAGAGCTTCGCGACCTCTCCGAGGCTCCCCTCGGCGATCGCCTGCGAGAGCGGCGTGCCCGACGTCATCGCGGCGAGCGCGCGGCCGATTTCCTGAAGCTCTTCCAGCGTCAGCTCGTCGATCGCGAGCGCGTTCGCGAGCGACTCCTCCAACCCTTCGAGCAGCCGCCCGAGGGCGCCGAAGTAGAGGTCGAACAGCCGGTCGAACGTCACGACCTCGCTCGCGCGCTTGACGAGCGACGACCTGAGCGCCGCCCGCACCGCCGAGCGGTCGTCCATCGGCACGAGCAGGAGCGAGCGCGCCGCGTCGGCCACCTCGCCCGGCGACACGCGCACCCCGTTCTGCCGGAGAAGCGACGCGAAATCGATGAGCCGCTCGTCGGTCACGGGCCGACTTGTAACGCGAAAGCGATGGCCGTCGCAGCGGATCGATGGCCGCGACCGCCTCCGCCGTCGGCGGGCCCGGCTAGAGGTGCGTGCTCGCCTCGATTCGGTCGAGCATCGCAAGGCGCGTCTCGTCCTCGAGAACCGCGCAGAATTCCTCGAGCACGCGGCGGACGCGCGCGAAGTCGATGTCCTTGTGATGGAGCTGAGCGAGGACCGTGGCGTCCTCCACGTCTTTCGGGCGGAACGCGACCAGCTTGTAGATGATCAGGTTCTCGGGAGTCGGAACGCGAATTCGAACCCCCTCGAATTCGACGCTCGTCGTCTGGCCCAGAGCCTTGATTTCCCACGGCACGAACGCGAGCGAGACGTCGATAGGGGTGTGTGTGGGTGCGTGCTCTAGTAGCAGGACGTAACGACGTCTTGCGAACGCCACGGCATCGCTGACTCGCGGAACAATTTGCACCTGCGACAGCGCTTGGAGCAGCGGCTCGATCTCGGTGTGCGTGCCATCGACGGTCGCGTCGACGTCCTTGGTCAGCCGTACGTGTCCCAGAGCGCAAACGGCGATGCCTCCGATGATGGCCGACTTCGCGGGCCAGGCAGCGAGCGCCGTCGCCAAGGCCCGCAGGCCAGCAGCCAGATCATCGGCCGCGCTCATGCCAAGCGCTCGCGCAGGCGTGCCCAGGTCGACCGGACCTGCTCCGCGCCCGCGTCGCGGGCCTGACGCGATGGCGCCGTTTCGGAAAAAGCGGCAGCGAAGTCGACCAGCGACAGCATCGACCGCAACGTCTGCGCGGGCGGTCGCGGCCCTTGGCGCAGCCGCTGTTGACGGTCCGCTTCTTCGATGGCCTCGAAACGCGCGAAGTAGGCGCGAACCTCTTCCTTCGTCATGAACCGAAGCTTAGCCGCCTCGCCGGCCGAGCGCCAACCCGAGGCCGCGGCATTTCCCGCCTCGCGAGCGCGTTGACTCGGGTGCGCTCGCCCACTTAGATTCCCGGCCCTTTTCGGCCTCGCTTTAGGCCGCGCGCTTCCCGGAGAGACCAACGATGCTCGACGCCGTCGCCAAGGGTTTCAAGACCGCGAAGAACAAGCTCACCGGCAAGGCCGAGCTGACCGAGGAGAACATCGAGGACGCCCTGCGCGACATCCGCGTGGCGCTCCTCGAGGCCGACGTCGACTTCGGCGTGGTGAAGAAGTTCGTCGCCGACGTGAAGGAGAAGGCGGTCGGCGAGGTGGTGCAGGTCAAGACCGCCGACAAGGCGGGCAAGAAGCTCGTCGCGACGCCGGGCGACCACTTCATCAAGATCTGCCACGACGAGCTCGAAGCGCTGATGGGGCCCGTCGACACCTCGCTCAAGTTCAAGCAGCCGACCGCCGGGCCCACCGTGATCATGATGGTCGGCCTCCAGGGCTCGGGAAAGACGACCACCGCCGCCAAGCTCGCGGGCCACCTGGAGCGCAAGGGGAAGAAACCGCTCCTGGTCGCCGCGGACATCTACCGCCCCGCCGCCGTCGAGCAGCTCAAGCAGCTCGGGCAGAAGCTCGGGATGCCGGTGCACTCGGCCGAAGGGCAGCGGCCCGTCGAGCTGTGCAAGCAGGGCATCGAGGAGGCGAAAAAGCAGAAGCGCGACGTCGTCATCTTCGACACCGCCGGCCGCCTCGCCATCGACGAGGAGATGATGCAGGAGCTGGAATCGATCCGCTCCGCCTGCGCGCCCGACGACACGCTGCTCGTGTGCGACTCGATGATCGGCCAGGACGCGGTGCGCACCGCGGTCGAGTTCGATCGGCGGCTCGACATCGACGGCTTCGTGATGACCAAGCTCGATGGCGACGCCCGCGGCGGCGCGGCGCTGTCGATCAAGCAGGTGACCGGCAAGCCCATCAAGTTCCTCGGCACCGGCGAGAAGCTCGACCGCCTGGAGGAGTTCCGGCCCGAAGGGCTCGCCGGCCGCATCCTCGGCTTCGGCGACATCGTCGGCCTGATGCAGGACTTCGAGGAGGTCGTCGACGAGAAGAAGGCCGAGGAAGACGCCGAGAAGATCCTGACCGGCAACTTCGACATGGAGGACTTCGTCCAGCAGATCAAGCTGATTCGGAAGATGGGCCCCATCGGCGAAATCATGGAGAAGTTCCCGATTTTCGGGGAGCTGCCGGAGGGCGTGAAGTTCGACGACAAGGAGCTCGTGCGCGTCGAGGCGATGGTCGGCTCGATGACCCGGCAGGAGCGCAGCCGCCCCGACCTCCTGGAGCAGCAGAAGAAGCGCACCGCCCGCGTCGCCAAGGGAAGCGGCCACAAGGTCGAGGACGTCAACGGCCTCTTGCAGCGCTTCACGATGATGCGCCAGGTGATGCGGCAGATCGGCCAGGCGCCCGGGCTTTTGGCGCGGCTGCCCGGCTTTCGGCAAATCGCGCAGCTCCAGCAGCTCAAGGGCGCGAACGTCCAGGAGATGTTCGGCGACATGTTCGGGCCCGCCGCGTCGCCCGGCGGCAGCGTCCCCAAGGCCGGCGGCCAGGGCTCGCACGCCGCCGCCGTCGCCAAGAACCGGCTGATGGGCTACGGCCAGGCGCAAAAGGGCGCGAGCAAGGACGACCGCAAGAAGATCGAGCAGCGCCGCAAGAAGGAAAAGGCCAACAAGAAAGCGAACCGCAAGCGGCGGTAGGCCCTAGCCCCGCAGGTTCAGGGTTCCGCCGCCTGCCGCGCGCCGTCGTCGATCGGACCGATCGGTCGGATCCGACGGATCGGTCTGGTCGGCGCGACGGACCCGGCCCGCTCCTTCGACTCGACCGGCCCACCCGCGTAACCTCGGTCTTCGTGGCCGCTCAGCTCCCGCTCTTCGCCGACCTGCCCGCGCTGCCGGCCACACCCGCCTCGCCGCCTACCGAGAGCGCTCCCGAAGAACCCACGCCCAACGACGTCCTCGAGGGCCAGCTCGACCTCCTGTCGTCGCGAACCGTGCGGCTCGCCATCGCCACGCAACTCGCGGCGGACGGCCGGTTCGCGCTGGCGGCAACGGAGGCCGAGGCGCGACGCGAAGACGAGCTCGCGGGAATCCTCCGGGGCATCGAGGCGCGCCTCGTCGCAACGCCACCTCTGGACCCCCTCGACCTGACCGGCGAGCTCGCGCTTCTCGCCGACAAAGGATCGGCAGGGCTCTCGCTCGCCGCGCGACGCGGCGTGGAGGCGGCGAAGGCGCGGGCGATGGACTCCCTCGCGCCGGGCGCGACCGCCGGCGGTCAGCTCGCTGGCGAATTCTGGCAGCGCGCGAATCGACCAGACGAAGCGCTCGCCTCGCTGGACCGGGCCATCGCGGCTGGCGTGAATTCCAGCCGCGCGCTCGTCGTCCTCGGCAACGTCCTCGCCGCCCGTGGCGAAGACCAAGCTGCCCGGGAGCGTTGGTGCCGGGCGTTCCTCGAACGGCCCGCGGAGGTGCCGCTCGACCTGATCGCCGACCCGAACGTCGCCGCCCTCGCCGACGACGCCGCCTCGCTCGAGCTGTCGCCGCCGACCGAATGGGTGCCGCTCGTCGGCTTCCTCCACGACCTGTGGCGCTTGCCTTCACCGTCGTCCCGCGCCGGCTCCGAGCCGGAGCGCTTCCGGGAAGCGTTGGTCGCCTCGAGGCAGACGAAGCACCGCGGGCAGCTCGACCTCGCTGCCCGCCGGACGATGAAGGCCCTGGCACCGCTCCTGTTCACCGAGCTCCTGGAAGCCGGGCTCGCGTGAGCGAAACCGGACTCTGAACGAATCCGCGCGCTCGAAAGCCGAGAATCTCGCGAGCACACGCAGCGTGCGTGGTTCCGTTATAGCCTTCGCGCGGCTCGCGATGCCCTCGAACCCGCGGGCCGATGGAGCTCCGACCGCAATGCCCTCCCCGAGCGAGAGCGCTCTCGTCTACGATTGGAACACCCGCAAGCGGCACCACAAGCTGACCCGGACGCCCGTGCGCCTCTACGACGAGACGCTGCGCGACGGCATCCAGGGCCCGTCGATCGTCGACCCGCCCATCGACGCGAAGGTTCGCATTCTCGACCTGACTGCGCGGCTCGGCGTCGAGCACGTCAACATCGGTCTGCCCGGCGCCGGCCCGCGCGCGCTCGCCGACGTGGTCGCCCTCGGCCGGCACATCGCCGACCGCCGCCTGCCCATCCGCCCCGGCTGCGCCGCCCGCACGGTGCTCGACGACGTCCGGCCCGTCGCCCAGGTCAGCCAGAAGCTCGGCCTGCCTATCGAGGCGATGATCTTCCTCGGCGCGAGCCCCATCCGCCGCTACGTGGAGGGCTGGACGCTGGAGAAGCTCCTCGACCTGTCCACCCGCGCCATCCGCTTCGCGGTAGCGGAAGGGCTGCCGGTCACCTTCGTGACGGAGGACACCACCCGCAGCCGCCCGGCCGACCTCGACCCGCTCTTTCGCAACGCCATCGACTGCGGCGCCCAGCGCTTGTGCCTCGCGGACACCGTCGGCCACGCCACGCCCGACGGCGTGAAGAATCTGGTCGACTTCACCTTCGACGTCATCGAGTCGACCGGCGCCGACGTCGGCATCGACTGGCACGGCCACAACGACCGCGGCCTCGCGCTGACCAACGCCCTCACCGCCATGGAGGCAGGAGCGGATCGGATCCACGGGACCGCTCTCGGCATCGGGGAGCGGGTGGGCAACGCCTCCCTCGACCAGCTCCTCGTCAACCTGCGCCTGCTCGGCGAGCGCGACGGCGACCTGTCGGTCTTGGCCGAGTGGTGCGCGCTGGTCAGCGAGGCGGTCGACTTTCCCATCGCCCGCAACTATCCGGTGCTCGGCCGCGACGCGTTTCGTACCGCGACGGGCGTGCACGCGGCGGCGGTCGTCAAGGCGGCGAAGAAGGGTGACACCGCTCTCGTCGACCAGGTGTACAGCGGGGTCCCGGCAGCGCTGGTGGGGCGCGCGCAGCAAATCGACGTGGGGCCGATGAGCGGGCTCTCCAACGTCACCTTCTGGCTCGCCGCCCACGGATATCCGGAAAACGCCGAGCTCGCCGCCCGCATCCTCCAGGCGGCCAAGGCGACCGACCGCGTCTTCTCGGACGAGGAGCTCCACGCGCTCGCGCGCGCGCGGGGGAACGAGGTTGCCACCGGCCCTCTCGGTGCCTGAGCTCGCGGCGCTGGTGCTCGCGGCTGGCGCGGGCAGGCGGATGGGCAAGCCCAAAGCGCTCGTCACCTGGGACGGCGAGACCTTTCTCGCGCGCGTCCTGCGGACCCTAGCGGCGGTTCCGGGAATCGACAGCGCTTGCGTCGTGCTCGGCGCCGAGGCGGAGGCGATCCGCAAAGCGATACCGCTCCCGCCGGGCGTGCGGGCCGTCGTCAACGACGGCTGGGAGCGCGGCGGGATGCTCTCGTCCTTGCTCGTGGGGTTGAAAGCGCTTGAGGATGCCGGGAGCGCCGCCGGGGGGCTTCTCGTCTGGCCGGTCGATCACCCGGCCGTGCGCGAACCGACCGTCGCCACCCTCGCGCGCGCCTACGCGCGGGCGAAGCCAGCCATCGCCCTGCCCTCCTACGACGGCCGTCACGGGCATCCGGTGGTCTTCGCGCCGGCGACGTACGGCGACCTGAGGCGCGCGCCGCCGAGTCGGGGCGCCCGGGCGGTCGTCCGCCAGCATGCGTCGAGCTGCCTCGCGGTGCCGGTCGACGACCCGGGCGTCGTGCGCAACGTCGACCGGCCGGAGGATCTCGCCGAGCTGGCCCGTTTTCGCTTGGACTGACGAGGCGGCGACCGCACCCGCGCACGGCGACGGCTTCGCCGCTACCTTCACCGTCGGTTTTCGGGACGGCGCGAAGAGCGCCTCGCGAGGTCGACCTTGACGGAGTGGATTGGCTCTCTCGCCGCGATTCTCACGACCACGAGCTTTCTCCCGCAGGCGGTGAAGGTCCTTCGCGAGCGGCAGACCGCCGGGATTTCACTCGGCATGTACCTGATGTTCACGCTCGGCGTGTTCCTCTGGTTCGTCTACGGCCTACTCATCCACAGCGCGCCCGTCTACGGCGCGAACTTCGTCACCTTCCTCCTCGCGGGGAGCGTGCTGGCGATGAAGATTCGGCTCGGCTGACCTGGGAGCGGCAGGCCTGCCGCTCAGCGCAGGCGTGTCCACTTGATGCCGGGCGGCGGGTCGAGGGCGATGGTGTAGACGGCGCGGCGGTTCTTCGCTTCCGGCGTCTCGTCGGGCGTGGGAACCGCGAGGCCGTTCTCGCCGAACCCGGCGTACCAGATGGGCAGCCGCAACCCCGGGCGCCGGAAATAGCGAGCGATCGCCCGCGCCCGCGCCTCGGAGAGCCGCAGGTTGTCGGCGGCGGTGCCCACGGTGTCGGTGAAGCCGCTGATGAAGAGCTGCACCGCCGCTATCCTGCCGTAGCGCTGGACGTCGGCGGTGAGCTTGGCATAAGCGCTGTCGAGCTTCGGCGTCTCGCTGGAGCGGATGTCGCTCTTCCCGGTCTCGAAGAGCACGTCCTGATGCGGCACGTCGACATGCCAGGGCGACAGCTCCCAGCCGGTCCAGTAGCCGAACCGGTCGAAGACCTGCACCCGGACCCGGAGCACGTCCGCGCCGGGCGTCGCGCCCCACCGGACGACGATGGGGTCGCCGGCCTTGGTGCCCGACAACGTCTGGTCGTCGTCCTCGAGCGTCGAGCCGTCCACCGCGACGATGGTCACGTGCATCTTGTCGGGCGCGAACGAGGAGACCAAGGTCGCCGTCTTCTTCGCCAGGTCGCGCCCGGCCTCCCGCAGGGTCAGCGGCGGGACCACGATGGCCTCGAAGCTGAGCGGGAGCGTTATCGGTTTGCGGGAACGCATCCAGGCGGCGAGCTGGCCGTGATAGTGCACCGTCCCCGGACGGCGCTGGGCGAGACCGAAGACCTGCTCCTCGCCGCGGCGGAGGCTTCCGCAGCGACGGCGGATGCGACGGCCATCGGAAGCGGTCAAGCTCAGCTCGAGGCCGAGAACCGGCGCCTCCACCCGGACGACGAGGCTGGGCGAGTCGTGCCCCTCGAGGGCGGTGCCGTGGAGCTCGACGTCGACGTCGTGCGCCCTCGCGAGCCGCGCCGTCGACACCAGTCCGGCGAGGATCGCGATGCCGAAAAGACGCGCGCCGCGCATGTGAGGCTCCCGCGCCGCGCCCCCGGAGGCGGCGGTCCATTCTCGCGACGCCGCGTGGTCTCGCGCAATCCAGCGTCGGCCGTTCGATCGGACCGATCAGTCGGATCGGTCGGATCCGTCCGATCGATTGCGTCAACCTGAGCGGGGCGCGGACCGCGGCTGGCACGAAGCGCAGTGCTACTCGTTCAGCTCGATCTTCTCCATCACCGCGGCGTCGTTCGGCAGCTTCGGCTTCGGCAGATCGCCGAGCGTCGCCTTGAGGAGCATGAACACCGGCGCGACGTACGGGCGCACGGTCGGGCCGAAGGACGCGACGTAGTGGTCGACGGTGTCCTTGAGGTGCGGGTCGTCGCTCGCGAACGTCCCCCGAGCGTCAGCGCTCCAGACCAACACGCCATCGCGACAGCGGGTGATGCTCGCCCTCACCCGCGCGTTCACGTCCCCCTGCTCCCGGTGCAGGCTCGGCACCAGGCGCAGGACGCCGTCGAGACCGGGCGCGCACAAGTCCGCTGGCGCCGCCGGGCCGGAGCGCGCGGCCTTGACGATGAAATCCCGGTGATCGTTCGTGTAGCGCAAGGCGATCTCGCTCATCATCTGCGCCACCCGCGGCCCGCCCTCCGGAATCGGCGAGGTGAACGCAACCAGCCGGACGGTCTTCGTCCGGTCGACCCGGTCGTAGTCCGGCCGCAGCATCACGTGCTGCACGACCGAACAGCCGGCGAGCATCGCCGCCACGACGAGGAGAGGGAGCGCACGCACCCCTCGACAGCGCTCAGGGTGGGCGGTGTGGTTTCTCATGCGAGCCTCGTCGCCACGCTCACTTCTTCTGGACCTGGGCGAGGCGGTCGCGCATCAGGCCGAGGAGCTTCTTCCAGCCGCCGTCCTTGAAGATCGGACGCACCTGCTGGTCGCGGATGCCCGCCAACATCGAGGGACCGCCGGTGCCGAGGACCGTCACGTCGACCAGCTTCCAGGAATGCTTGACCCGCGTCAGGTCGTAACGCACCCGAAGCTCCTCTTTCTTTAGAGGATTCAGGATGACGAGCGTGCTGGTCAGCGTCGCCTGGTCGCCGCGCGTGGTCGGCTTGTCGTAGAGGGCGGTCTCGAGGTGCACGAGGTCCGCGCGCAGCTTGGGAAACGCGATCGCCGCGAAGAGCTGCTGGAAGAGCCGGGTGAACTCGGCCCGCTGGCCCGCGGTCGCCTTCGTCCAGTCGGCGCCGAGCAGCGCCCTCCCCTGGGCGTCGCCGTCGAGGGTCGAGAGCGCTAGCGCATCCTTGTGGTACCGGACCGCGCCGATCATCAGCTCGATCGGCTTGTCGACGGGCGATCTGGCGAGCGCCGGGGTGGCGATCGCGGCGGCGAGCAGGGCGCCGCAAAGGGTGAAACGGACGAAGCGACGGGTCATCGAAGAGCTCCTTGGCTCGGCGTGCGGCCGCCCGACGGTCGCGGGGCCGGTATCCTAACAGCCTGCGACGCCGCCAGCCGCCGCCTTATTCCAAGTGCCCGCTGGCGTGAGCTCGAGCGGCAGCGCTGCTGCTCCCGCTGCGGCGTTTCTCGCGGGCCAAGGTGGCTACCTTCAAAGGGGAGGGCAGAGACGATGGCGACCACCCGAGAGATCCCGCGTCCGGAATGGGAATCGTTCCTCGAAGAGGTGACCGAAATGGAGCTCGATCATCCGGTGCGGCTGGAGAGCGAGCCGTCCGAGGGTGGCGGGCAGGTGCTGTCCGGCGCGCCGCTGATCGGGCTGTCGCTCGAAGAGAAGGGCTCGGAAGCGGGCGCTTTGGACCTGACGGTCAAGGTCGGAAGCCCGCAGGGCGACTACACCCACCACATCGAGCACGCGCGCACGATCTATTCGCTCGAAGACGACGCCGGGCACGTCGAGTGTCTCGACATCGAGAGCGAAGGCGACCAGAAGACGCGGGTCTACTTCGACTGATTCGCCGAGCGTGCCGGCGGACGCTGGCATGCTGAACGGCGGCGTTTCTACATGCCGGGACCGCTTTCGATGGGCATCGCGGGAGTGGACGGCACCCGGGCGATGTGGTAGGGACGCCCCCTTTCGCGCGGGTCCGGGCTGTTCCGGGCGGCGCGGGCGAGGGACACATGGCAGGCAACCGCACGAAGAAGTCGGTGAGCAACCGGTCGAAGGTGAAGCAGGCCGCGGCCAAGCGGAACACCCGGCGGCACGTGAAGCGGCTGCGGCGCGGCCAGCGCGCCCGTTGACGGAGAGCGCGATGGGTCTCGTGGACGACGCGCGCAAGAAGGGCGGACGGCTCGCGGGCAAGGCGGTGGAGAAGCTGTTTCAGGACGAGAAGCGCGCGCAGAAGATCGCGAGCGTCATCGGCCTCGTGCAGCGAGGGAAGAAGGCATGGGACACGGCGCAGGAGAGCGCGCTCAAGAGCCTGGGGGTCGCCAGCAGCGGCGAGATGAAGGCGGCGGGCAAGCGCCTCGCGCGGCTGCGCAAGTCCGCGCGGGCGCTCGACGAGAAGCTCGCGAAGGTCCAACGGCGGGTCGAGGGCGAGAAGCCCTGATTTTCGCTTGACCGCCGGCGTCCCGGGCGCGTAAGACTACGCTCGACTCCGGGAGCGATGACCGAGAACGCTCCTGCTCGGCATGAAGGGCGCATAACTCAGCGGTAGAGTGCCATCTCCACACGGTGGAAGTCGCAGGTTCAAATCCTGCTGCGCCCACCACCTCGAAAGGCCCTGAATCGTAGCGGATTCGGGGCCTTCTCGTTTCTCCTCGGCGCCCGAAAAACCGCCCGCCGGATACGGTTACGGATACGGTCGACCGTTCCGGGAAGGGTGGTAGTCTCCGAGGCGGAGTCAGGAAACGCTAAGAATCAAGGCACTTGGCGCATGAGACTTCCACCCGAGGACGCGAGACTTTCACCCTCGGGCGTCCTCGACCATCCGCGGCGGGGCTCCGCTCCGAAATTCCGGGAGGGCGAGTTCGCGCAGGTCGAGGAACTCCGGTGCTAGGTCGGCTCGGGCCTTCGCCCGATGGAAGAACCAACGGCCGACGCGCACGCCGAACCGCTTCTCGCGCATGCTCGCAACGATGACCCCGACGCCGATGCTCCTGCAGGCCACCGATGCTCAGCGGCGGCTGTCGACTCGGCCTTCGGGCCCTCGTCCTGGGCGTCACAGGGTCCACTGCGTGCGGCAGCGTGCCCCCCTGCTGCGCCTTTCCGTCTTCACCGTGGTGCCCGTGGCCATGCTCTCCGCATCAGGGGTGACCGCGCGCTCAGCTCCATCTGCCGCGACAGGATTCTGGTTCTCGCACCGCCGAGGAGGAACCTGCTCCCACCACGCCGCGGTGGCCAAGCGGTTCGCGTCGACCGGTGCGCGCACGGCCACGTTGGCCCGCGGTTGGCCCGTGATACGCCGAAGCCGCCGTCCGCCCACCTATCTGAGCCGGGGCCCGGTCGCGCGCCGCGACGCGAGGGCGGGGCCCGCCGCGGAGATGTAGGGTAGCAGCAGGGCCGTCGGCCAGCGGTTACGTTCCTTCCCCTCGGTGAGGCCCGCCTTCGAGGGCCGGTTGGCGCAGCGCCCAGAAGCCACCCCGCCCGTCTCTCGCTGGCGGCGCTGGCGGTAGGAACCGCTGACGCTGTCATCGCGGGGCGTCTCGATTGACCCGACGGACCGGCCACGGTACCGATCGTGGCGTGTTCATCTCGGTTGACGCAGTTCAGGCACACGCGACGAACCTGACGAACCTGCGCACGCTTCACCTCTTCGTCTTGGCGCTGTGGGGCGGCGTGCTCGCCTCCGAAGGCGTCTTAGAGCTTCTTCCGCTGCGCCGGCCTGAACTGCGTCCTGCCACCGTCGTTTTCCACTACTTCATCGACCTGCTCGTCGAACTGCCGCTCCTTCTGGGCATCCTCCTGACGGGAGCGCTCCTGCTGCACGGCCGCCCGTTCACGGGGCTCGTGGCGGCGAAGGTCGCGTGCGGGAGCATCGCCGTTCTCGCCAACCTGGCCTGCATCGTGTTCGTGGTGAAGCGGCGGTCCGCGTCCGCAAACCTTCAAGCCATCTGGACCCGCCGCATCTACGCCTCCGCGCTCGTCGGCGTGCCGGCGGGCGTCGGGGCACTCATCCTTGGAGCCTGGCTCGCGCGATGGATCAAGTGATCGACGGGCGCGGCGGACCCGAGCGGGCTTCGGGCTCGGCGTGCGTCGTGAGGACAGCCGTGCCGGCTGCACCGTCCGCACCGGCTTGCGAGACCTCGTGAGGACACGTGACACCCGCCGTCGTGAGGAGTCCTCGCCGTGAGGACAGGTGTCCTGACGGAGAATCGGCTTGTTTCTCACGGTTTCGTCGTGAGGACTCCCCGCGAGGAGGGGTGGCTTTCAAGACGAACGACACAGGCGGCGAGGTGAGCGGGACCTGAACGGGCCGCACGCAGAGGCGAGCATTGTTGCAACGCGGTGTCTGCCTTCGTCGTCCGGCCGGGCCGCGCGTCATGGCTCGTCCGAAGAAGATCCGCGTCCCGCGTACAGGTGTGCGAGACGTTCCAAGAGCTTCGCCGTGTACGCCGCGTGCGGCGACCCAGCGAGGAGATCGTGAAGCTCTGGCGGCGTGACGCCCAGCCGGCGCGCGACCTCCGCAGTTCCTTGGTCGGCGGCAAGCGAGGACAGTACCGCGCGGACGGTCGCGCGTTCATGGGAATCGAGGACCATCGCGGCACCCCACGTTCTCTCCATCAAAACGTCAGCGTCACCACCAGGGTGTCGGCGTACGTCCCTGCTGCCACGTTCTGCTCCGCCGGCACGCGGCCATAGGCGGTGACGGTCACTTCGGTGCCGTCCGGCGGCATCGTCGGACCGTACGTGGATGTTCCGTTGGTGCCGTCGCCCCACACGATCGACCGTGCGGCGTCGAGATAGACGTTGTAGCCGAGCGTCGAGGCGCCATCGACCAGGGTGCGCGCAAGCATCGACGAGCTGCTCCCGGCGCTCAAGGATACCGTGACCGTTCCGGAGCCCAGACCACTACAAAGAAACGAGACGCTCCCCGCGGTGTCGTCGGGAGTCGTGGAGAATACGTCGTAGGTGCCGAAGGCGACCCCGACCACGTTGGTAATGGAGCAGCTTCCCGTCGCGTCCGCCCGCGTCGCGCCCGCGACAAGGATGATGAGAACGTACCACCACGATCGGCGAAAGCTCATGGCGCTTCTCCCGTGGCTTCGCAGCGCACGTCGCCCAAGTCCAGAATCGGCGCTGTCGAGGCGGGGACCCGAAGGGTGAAGCGACAGGTGCCGTCGGCGAAGATGGCGCTGGCGGCGAGGGTCGCAGGGCCGGCGGAGTCGAGCTCGATCTCGAACTCGCCGTTCTGGCCCAAGGGAGAGGACGGAGCGCCCGCAACGGACAGCTCGCCGTACGCGCTGGAGAGAGGCTTGCCGCCTCGGATGACGACGAGCCGGCCGCGAAGCACGTGCAACCGACGAACGCCAAAGCCCGCGACGACCCCGGCCTGCATCGCGGGAGAGACCGCCAGGCTGAGCCGGTCGAGCGTCACGTCATCGGGAAGGTCCTGCTCGTCGAGCGACAGCCGGTTTACGTCATACGGGAGAAGGCCAGTGACCAGAAGCTCGCCGTTCGAGCTCGTGCGTCCGACGACCTGATGGTTGAGCCGCACGCGCACACCGGAAAGTCCCGGTGCGCGAACCAAGGCGTAGCTCTGATCGATGGGCTCGGTTGCGAACACGTGCCCGCCGGTGGCCACCAAGGCGCCTGTCACAGCTCCGGTGGGTACGGCGTGGCCGCGGATCACCTCGACGCCGGCATCGTAGCGACCGGCCGGACCGCGATCTTCGACCGCCGCGATGCCGTCGAAGCCGTTCCCCAGACTGCCACGCAAGCGATACCCGAGTCCCGTGTGGCCGGTCACCGGCGCATCGACATCGACGCCGACCGAGCCCGACGCGGGCGTGCCGTCCACCCAGACGCTCGCGTCCGTGGTCGGAGCCAGGTTCACCGTCGCGGTCAGGAGACCTTCGTACGTCGTCTCGCCGTGCGCGGGAGCGAGTCGAAAGAGAGTGGCGCTCAACCCGACGCGGCTGGACCATCGGTACTGGCCACCGAGCGTCACCCGTGAACCCGGTCCGTCGTCACGGTCGTCGAGATACGCGGCTTGGAGGTTTACGCTGGTGCTTGAATTGAACGAGAAGCCGACGGAGCCGCCGAGCTCGGCCACCGGCCGGTCGTCGGTGGGCAGCATGCCGGTCGAGGCATAGTGCGCGCTCATCGCGCGCGCGTACGCGCTCGCCGAGACCCTGCGGGACAGCGTGCCGAAGGAGAGGAACGCGGCGTCGCCGTTGTCGCCGTGCGCGCGGCTGCCGGCCAGCGCGAGCGACACCTCGCCGAAGCCGACGACCGCGGAGCCGAACACGCCGGTACTGAGAAGATGCGACGAGGCTTCCAGGCGCGCGCCGAGCGTCAGCCAGTCGGTGAGGCCGACCCGATGGCGGGCGACGATCACCGGAACGGTGTAATCGAAGCTCGACTGTCCGTAGCGCTCTCGCAGGTAGCCGACGGAGTACGCGAACTCGTGGACGCCGCGCGCGAGCAGGTCGGTCGAGCGATAGAAGGTGCGGCCGGCGATCTGCTCGACGCGGCCGAACGGATCGCGCAGCACGAGGTTCGCGGTGCCAAGGCCGCTCGGAAGCGGCAGGTCGTCGACGGTGAACGGACCAGGCGGCACTGAAATCTGGCGTACCAGGGCGTCGTTCAACGACACGTCCAGCTCGCTTGGCAGCGCCGTTTCGCCAGAGACCCGCAGCGCCGGGTACTGGATGAATGACGGGTCGAGCGAGAACTCGCGCACCACGTGTACGCCCGCCACCACGCCGCCGCCGCCGAGCGGTCCGCCATTGGTCATCAGGTCCCCGACGACGACGCGCACGAGCCGCTTCGGATCGTCGTAGACGAGCTGCGTGAGGCCCCGCACCACACCCTTCGGGGTCGCGGTGACGCCAGAATAGAGTAGCGCGCGCTTCGCGGTCAGTCCGATCTCGGCGGCAGCCTCCGGGTTGTATCCCTGAAACTCGAAGGCGTAGTTCACGAAGGCTCCGGGCGCTTCCTGCGTGTCCAGATTCGGCGGCCGGAGGTGCTGCCGCAGCGATACGACGGTCGCTCGGAGCATCCACGGCGGGACCGTCAGGCTGAGGCTCACCTTGCGCTCATCGAAGCGCCACGTCGCCCTGGACAACCGGCCGAGCGCCACGTACCGGGTACCATCCACCTTGACTTGCGCCGGGGCGAGCGCGGGAGCCGTCATCCCGCCTCGCTCGAGATCCTTGGGCCGGACGAACACCTGCCCACCGCGCCGAACGATGAAGGCGTCGCCGGCAGGGACCGTGTTGACGAAGAGCGAGACCACGACCGACTCCGGCGGGGGCAGAGTCTGAGCGTTCGCGGAGGCCGCGAGCGCCAGGCACAGCATCAGGAGAGAGGCGTTGGACCAGCCGGGAAAGTGGCGCATGGCGCGCTCGCCACGGCGGCGCTCAGCCGCACTGCGGCGCGCTCATCGGGTGGGATTTCGAGACCGTTCCATGGTCGGTGCGCGCCACGACGTCGATGCTCGTCAGGCGCGGACAGAGGTTCTTGGGAAGCGCGAGATCATAGAGGCGATCGCCGCCGGCGAGCAGATACCATGCCGGCTGGTCGGCTTTGAAGATCACGTTCCCAGCGGCATCGCTCCCGAGGACCCGGACCCGTTCGGTCATCAGATGGACCTGCCCGGTGTCGCCCAAGGCGAACGAAACATGCCCGCGCGACAACGCGAGATGGGAGAGGCGGACCTGGGCGGAACCAGAGACCGGCGCAACGAAGATGGGGATCGACAGCCGTGTCAGGACACGCACGCCGTTGACGACGGGCGTCGCTCGAAGCGGCGGCAGCTCCGCGATGATCAGACGGAATGTCTTCTCCGTCTTGCCCGCCCGCGCCTCGACTCCGACGCGGATCTGCCGCGTCTGCCCCGGCGCGAGGGCGAACAACGAAGGGAAGAACGCGACCGCCTGGGTCGGCGCGAGGCGGACCTCTCCGTGGGGGCCTTGCGACCAGGCGAACGCGGACACTTGAACGCGCGCGACGTCGCTCTCGTTGTTGCGCAACGAGATCAGACCCGACCGCACGCCCTGGCTCAGGTCGAGCCGCACCGGACCGACCTCGAAGCGACCGCCGGGCATGAGGCCCACGGCGCGCGCCGAAGAGGGAGCGGTCCACGCCGCAAGCAGGGTGAAGACGATCGCAAAGCGCATCGATGCGGGCATGGGCCGACTCCCTCGCGAAAGGCACTCGCGTCAGAACGTGATCGTGGCGACGACGGTGTCCGTGTAGCTGCCGGCCGGTTCGTTCTGCCCCGCCGTCACGGCGCCGTAGACGGTCACGGTGCCGGAGGTACCGGTGCCCGTGTAGCTGACGCCGGCGTTGCCCCAGACCGTGGTGCGGCCGGAGTCGCTGTAGAGGAAGTAGGCCAGCTTGTTGGTCCCATCGATCATCTGAGGCGCGGGCGAGGCAGCGGTCGATGCCGCCGTGGGGTTTAAGCCTTGGCCGAGGGTGATGGTCGCGGTGGAGCCGGTCGTGCAATCGACGGTGAGCGTCGCGGTGCCGTCGAGGGCGGCCGTCGCGTTGGTGACGATGGGGTCGTAGGCGCCGAAGGCGAGGGTTCCCGCGCTGATCGTGCAGTTGGCCGAGACCGAGGCGCTGACGGCCATGTTGCTCGTGGCCGTACCGGCGAACGCGGGCGAGGCAAAGAGCAAGACGAACGCGACCGCGGCGAGCGAACCGAGGAGCTTGCGCATGAGACCTCCCAGGCGGCGCGAGGGCGGAATGCCCCCGGTAGCGCTCCCGCTCGGCAGCGGGAGTCTCGTCCGCCTGGAAGGTGATGGTCGTCACGTCGCGCAAGCCCTTGATGTAGGATATGCGCGGACCAACCGCGCCTTTCTCCCTACCGTATCTGCCCTTCGTCTCCTCGGGGCGATGTTGCTGTGACGATTCGCGATCGGCCTCGTCAGAAGCTGGCGTGGACTCGGCCAGCGAAGAGCGAAACCGGGCCGCGGTCGGCGTTGTAGCCGGGGTCGACCACGAGCTGGTAGTCCGCGCTGACCGCGAGCCACGAAGCGACGGCGACGGAGTAATACGTCTCGAGCACTTGCTCCGGGCGGTAGCGCAGGCGTCCGTCGCCGATGAGGATGCCCATCCCGCCAGCGGCGAAATACGTGCGTGCAGAAGACGAGAGCCCCTCGACGACGCCGGCCACGCCAAACGTGTCCGACGGCCGGCTCCACCGTGTTCCCTGGACGGCGACGCCGAGGGAGAGCGAGTCGTCGCAGTCGGTCCAGCCGATGTCCTCGACCTCGCCCGGCGTCCAGCTCGCCCGCGAGAACAGGCCGACGCCCGAGCCGAGCGCCTGCTCGACGTTGGCCACGACTCCCCAGCTCGTGCGCGTCTCGCGGGTCGTGGTGACGTCGGGCGGCGCGCCCTCGGATAGCGATAGCGCTTCCGAGTAGCTGCCCATGTTGGCGCGGTTCACCCATTCCATCAGCCGGAAGACGCCGGGCTCCCCCCAGGGCCGGTAGCGGGCTTCGGCCTCTACCGCGACCTGGCCGCGCTCGGGGATGTTCCAGTCCATCTCGTTGGCGTTCGCGTAGGCAGGGACGAGGAAGTACGCCGCACGCAACGCCCAGCGCTTCTGGTTCAGCTCGGCGACAGCGCCCCAGGTCCACCCGGGCAGGTCCATCGGCCAGTCGTACGAGCCGCCGCCGTAGATGTTCCAGCTCATAAACTGCGTGCGCGGGTCGTCGGCGTAGCGGTTCAGGTCGAACGCGTCGCCGGCGGAGAGCTTGCCGACCGTCACGGTCACGCGCGAGACGTCCCGCGTGCCGGCGAGCTGATCGGCATCGCTTTCGATCTGCTCGCGCTCGCCCCCCAAGCCGAAGACCTGCTGGACGTAGAAGCGGTCGACGCCCAAGCGCGGCACCGGATACGCAGCCTTCTGCGCCTCGCCGTTCGGGAAGCTCGCGATGCCTTGCGTGCCGGAGAGGCCGAAGCCCTGGTCGAGCTCCGGGTCGAATTCGAGCGTCGCTCCGCGCCAGAGGCCGACGCTCACGAAGGCCGTCGCGGTGGCGGTGTGCTCGAGGTCCCCGGCAGCGGAAAAGCTCTGCCCTCCGGCGTATGGCGAGCGAAACGGCAGGTCGCCTTGCTCGATCCACGTGAGCTGCCCATGGAGGGCGAAGCGGGTCGGGTCGAGCCACCCCCCTGCGCCCGCCTTGACGCCGGCGGCGACCGAGGAACCCAGCCGCCAGTCGAGCCCGGCCCGCAGCGCGTAGAGATCGATCGCGGTCGACGAGTAGGGGGTCCCCGACGGGAAGGTCGCTCGAACTGCGCCGAGATGGTCGAAGAGGTATTCCACACTCAGCGCCAGACGCGGGGTCAAGGCCCATGATGCGCCCAGGCCCGCGGTCCATCCCACGCGCCACGGGGTGACCGAATCCGCGCCGCCAGATTCCTCGCTCTGCGTCAGGCGCGCGCGCGACCAGGCGAAGCCGCCGGTGCCGAACACGAGAAGCCGCCCGAAGGCGTGGCCGACCTTGCCCCGTACCGCCGAAAGCAGGTCGAGGTCCTCGCTCACGATGCCCGCGCGGGCCGCCCGCGAGGCGACCAGGCCATCGCTCGCGAAGTACGGAAACGAGACGCTGCCATCGGCGCCGAGAACCCACCCGGAGCGGAGCTGCCAGGCGTATCGGAGCCCAACGCCGCCGAAGAGGTGCGTGAACGCCGCGGTCGATGAGGCACCGGAATCCACCCTCACGTCGCGCGTGACTCCCGCCGCGAAGGCCGTTTGGCCGGTGACAGAGAAGCCGGTCCAATCGATCCGCGTTCCGGATGCCGGCAGCGGTCTTGCTCTGCTAAAGGGACCATCGGCGCGGGCGACCGCTCCCGAAGCCAGGATCCCGAACCACACGCCGATCGACATCGCTACTGCTTTGCTTTTTCGCTTCTGCTCGGTCGTCACCGTTGCTGCCTCCTGTTGATGCCGATGAATCCGGCCCCCCTTCGGGTCCGGATCGCTGCCCGTCAGCGCTCCCGCTCACCAACTGCGGCAGTAGGCGCAAGCGTCAGCGGATCGCGGGCCACCCAGCGGCCATCGGCCACTTCAGATGACGGGGCCGTGCGCTCGGCAGGAGCCGAGCGGAGTTCAGGATGAAGATCAGCTCCGACGTGACGTGGATGAGCGCGGCCAAGAGCGGGTTCAAGAGCCCGAGCGCGGCCAGAGCGATGCCGGCGGTATCGACGCCGATGGTCCCCGCGAAGTTCGCGAAGATGACGCGACGGGTTCGGCGCGCGAGGGCGAGCAGCTCGGCGAGCTTGCTCAAGTCGTTGCCGAGCAGCACCACGTCGGCGCTCTCGCGGGCCACGTCGGTGCCTGAACCCATGGCGATGCCGACGTGCGCTTCCACCAAGGCCGGCGCGTCGTTGATGCCGTCGCCCACCATCGCCACCGTGCATCCCGAGCGAACCAGGCGCTGCACGTAGGCGCGTTTCTCGTCCGGCCGCAGGCCCGCGGCCACTTCGGCGATGCCCAGTGCGCGCGCGACCGCGCTGGCTACCGCTTCCGTGTCGCCCGTCAGAAGCACCGCCCTGATGCCGAGCCGGTGCAGGGTAGCGAGAGCGGCGCTGGCCTCCGGACGCACCCGATCGGCGATCGCGATGGCGCCGAGCGACTTCCCGGCGCGTGCGACGTGGACCTGGGAGGCTTCGCGATGGTCCGCGAGCAGGTCGCGATCGACCGCGACGCCCTCCTCGCGCAGAAAAGCGGCGGTGCCGACCAGCACCCGCTCGCCCGCCACCGTCGCGTCGATGCCCCGGCCCGGCGCATAGCGAAAGCGCTCCGGCTCGGCGACATCGATTCCTTGCGCCTTCGCGTGCGCGACGATGGCTCCCCCGAGCGCGTGCTCGCTCTTCAGCTCAGATGCAGAGGCCGCGCGCAAGAGCTCCCCCGGTTCGATGCCCGGGGCGGGCGCCAGCGCCAGCACCTCGGGCTTCCCCAAGGTCACGGTACCGGTCTTGTCCAGCGCGACGAGCTCGACGCGCCCGAGCTGCTCCAGGAAACGCCCGCCCTTGACGATGGCTCCGGCGCGGGCCGCGCGCCCGATGGCGCCGAGGATGGCGAGCGGCGTCCCGGCGGCGACGCCGCAGGCGCCCGCGACGATGACGACCGAAATCGTCGACTTGAGATCGCGCGTGATGAGGAACGTGAGCAGCGCGGCGCCGAGGGCGAAGTAGACGAGCCATCCGGCGAGGCGGTCCGCGAGACGTTGCACGGGAGCCCGAGAGCGCTCCGCCTCTTCGACCGCCTCGATGATGCGGCCGAAGCTCGTGTCGCCGCCGAGGGCGCGGGCGCGGACTTCGAGAGCGCCGGACTGGTTGATGGACCCCGCGAGAACGCTGCCGCCGACCGTCTTCTCGACCGGCAGCGATTCGCCGGTGATCGCCGACTCGTCGACGAACGAGCACCCGCCCACCACCGCGCCGTCCACCGCAACGCGCTCGCCCGGACGCACCAGGACCAGGTCGCCGACCTGGAGCGTGCCGAGAGAAGCCTGCGTCACGACGCCGTCCCGGCGGACCGACACCGCGCGCGGCAAGAGGTCCAACAGGTCGCGGATGGCACGCCGGCCCCGCGAGACGGTCAGGCCCTCCAGGAGCTCCGCGACGAGCACGAACGCGGTGATGACGAGCGCCGTCGCGAGCTCCCCGATCGCCGCCGCCGCGACGATCGCGAGCGCCATCGACAGCTCCATGGTCATGCGACGCTGCGCCAGGTTCTCGAACGCCTCCTTGAGAATCGGCCAGCCGCCCACGGCGAGCCCGGTCGCACCGATGGCGATGGCCGCCACTCGCGCGGACCCGGGCAGGAGAAAGACGACCGCCGCCGCGACGGCCACCAGAGCGATGCGCAAGACCGCCGCTGGCGACAGAGGGCGCTCCTGATCATCGTGACCGGTCATGCTCGGCGCGTCCTCGCTCGGGCTCACGGCCGCGTGGTCGGCTCCACCGCTGTCGCTAACCGGCACCGATTCCGCTCCCATTCGGGACCTCCCTCACAGCCCGAAGGCGTGCGCCGTCTGGAACACCGCGACCGCCGCGGCGAACGCAGCGATGTACGTGTACCCGACGACGAACAGGGGCCACTTGATGCTCTTGGTCTCCCGCCAGAGCGCCGCCAACGTGGACAGGCACTGGCAGGCGAGGACGAAGAACGCCATCAGCGCCAGCGCGGTCGCCAGGGAATAGGCCGGCAGCCCTCCCGGCCCCTTCGCGGCGCGTAGCTCCTCGGCGATGGGCGCCGGCTTGTCGCTCGAGAGACCGAAGATGATGCCCATCGTGCTCACCATCAGCTCGCGGGCTCCGAACGAACCGATGAGCCCCACGTCGATGCGCCAGTCGAACCCGGCGGGCTTGGTCACCGTTTGCAGTGCGTGGCCGACGTGGGAGGCGATGCTCGCCTCGATTCGTTCGGTCGGCGTCGCGCGCGGCGGAAGGTGCGAGCCCGGCATCGGCACCTTGAGGAGCACCCACAGGCACAGCGACGCGACGAGGATGCCGGTGCCCACCTCGACCACGAACCGCCGGGCGCCGCGCTTGGTCGCCGCCCACATCACCTGCCGCCGGGGCATCCGGTACGCGGGCAGCTCCAAGACGAGCGGCAGCGCTGTCCCTGTCCGTTTCACGGTCTTGCCGAGCACGAGCGAGGCGACGAGGCCGGCCGCGCCTCCGGCGAAGTAGAGCCCGACGAACACCGCCGACTGCACCCAGACGCTCTCGCGCGAGAGAAACGCCGCGATGAGCAAGGCGTAGGTGGGGATGCGGGCCGAGCAGAGCATCAGCGGTATCACCAAGACGGTGCGCAGCCGCTCTCCGGGATCGCGAATCACTCGGGCGGCGGTGATCGCCGGCACCGCGCAGGCATGGCCCATCAAGAGCGGCACGAACGAGCGGCCGCCCAGGCCCGCGAAGCGCAGCAGCCGGTCCACCAGGAAGGCGCCGCGGGCGAGATACCCCGACGCCTCCAGGAGCTCCATCGCGACCGTCAGAATGACGATCTGCGGAAGGAACGCCAGCACCGTTCCCGCGCCTCCGAGGACGCCGTCGGAGAGAAGCGACGAGACCCAGTTGCGGCCGATGGCGCTCTGGATGCCCGAGCCGAGCCAGCTCGTCAGGCGCGCCATCGCGTCCGACGCGGGGTCTGCGACGAGGAACACCGCCGCGAAGAGGGTCGCCATCAGCGCGACGAAGATCACCGGGCCGGCAACGGGATGGAGCAGCACCCGGTCGACGCGCGCGGTGAACGCCCGCCGCGACCGCTCCCGCTCACCAGCCGCGTCGGTCTCCACGCGCTTAGCGAGAGCGGTCACGTCCAGCTCGCGTCCGTCCGTCTTCGGGTATCCGGCCAGAGCCACCTCCTCGACGGCCTCGAGGATGCGGGTGCGCGCCGAGCGGACCGAGAGTGCGGACACCGAAATCACGGGAGCGCCGAGCGCCTCGGAGAGCGCCTGCGTGTCGATCCGACGCCCCTGGCGCGCGAGGACGTCCGAAAGGGTCAGCGCCACGACGAGGGGCACCCGTTGCGCGACGAGGTCCTGCGTCAGGCGCAGGTGCAGCGCGAGCTGGGTGGAGTCCACCACCTGGAGCACCACGAAAGGGCTCCCGTCCTGCCGGAGGCGAGAAAGGCAGGCGAGCGCCTGAGCTTCGTCGCTTCCCTCGTCGAGCCGCGGCGAGAGCGAGTACACGCCCGGCAGGTCGAAGAGCCGCGCCTGTCCGCCTTGCGGCAGCGGTACCGTACCCTCCAACACGTCCACGGTGACGCCCGGGAAGTTGCCGACGCGCGCGTTGGCCCCGGTGACCGCGTTGTACAGGGACGACTTGCCAGCGTTGGGCCGGCCGACGAGCGCGACCGGAATTTCGCCCGGCCTATGCGCCGCTCGCGCGCGGCTTTGCCCGCTCGGTGCGTCGCAGCACCCGTCCGCTGAGCGGCTGCGCTGCCGATCGGCTCCGGGGTGCAACAGGTCGTCCAGCGTGAAAGGAATCAGCTTGCTCATGCGGCCTCCTCGACCTCGATGCGCGCGGCAAGCCGCCGGTCGAGAGCGAACTCGCCCCCCGACTTCGTGCGCACGTGCAGAGGCCCACCGAACACCGCCCGCCGTAGGAGGCGCAGCCGCTCCCCTTCGAAAATCCCCACCGCCCGCACCCAGTCGAGCTCGGCTCGTTCGAGGTGCAGCGCCTGCACCCGCGCCTCTCGGCCAAGGGCGAGCCGATCCAACGTGGCCTTCGACCGCGGCGGAGCGACGACTTCGGTTCGAGCGGGTGCGAGCTGTGACCGGGCGAACATCGCGATGCCTCCCTGAGAAGCGATTCTGAGAATCACTCTCAGTGATGAGGCTTGTACGCCAGCCGACCAGCCCCTGTCAAGCCACGCGAGAACCGGGTGTTCGGAAGCCATTCGCGGTCGAATCGGAACCGCTGGCGGCGCGAGGCCCCGTCGCTCGCATCCGTTCTCCTGGAGCGGCGCGGGCTCGTGGGCGGTCAGGTGATCTCGAGCAAGCCCGTCGCGCCCTTGGTGGCGTCGTTGAACTTGTGGGTCACAAACGGGTAGCGGCCGGCCTCGCGAAAGCGGATTTCGCAGAGCGCGCCAGCGCCGGGCGCGATGTCGACGGTCTGGCGCATCCCGAACGCGTTTTGCGGATTGCCGTCGATCTCGACGTGATGGAACAGCCCGCCGATGACGTGAAAGGCGCTGAAGGCGTTGGGGCCGGCGTTGACCACGAAGAACCGCACCGTCTCGCCGACTTTCGCGGTGAGCGGCTTCGCCTGGTACTGGAGGGCGCGGCCGTTGAAGGCCACGACGTCCGCCGGCTTGTTCAGCATCGCGTTGACGTCGTGGCCGGTGCCGTAGAACTCGCCCTGGACGATCACGAATTCGCGGGCCGACGGCCGCGGCTTCTTCGGATCGACGACGACCGCGCCGTACATCCCGTCGGCGATGTGCATGATCACCGGCGGCGTGCCGCAGTGGTACATGAACACGCCCGGATGGTGGGCGGTCCACTCGAACTCGAGCTTCTGGCCGGGCGCAATCGACTGGTAGTTCTTGCTCCAGGGCGTCTGCGCGGCGTGGAAGTCGATGGAGTGCGGCAGGAAGCCCTTGTTCGTCAAGCTGAAGCGGACCTGGTCGCCTTCGGTCACGCGGAGGGTGGGCGCGGGCACCTGTCCGTTGAAGTTCATCGACTGGTAACTCTTGTCCGCGCTGATCTGGATGAGCTCGGCGTCACCCTCGCTCGCCTCCAGCGCGAGCGGCACCACGCGCCCGGGCTGGTAGGGTCTTGCGGGTGCGATCTCGGCGAAGTCGGCCGGACAGGGGAGCTTGCCCTGCTTGGCCGCGGCCGGCGCCGGGGATGGCGGTGCCGAGGGGCTCGGCGCGGGCGCCGGCGCCGCATCGGAGCTCGCCTTGGACCGGCACGCCACCGCGAACACGCCAGCGGCGGCGGTTCCAAGGATCTGTCGTCGTCGGATTCCCTGCTCATCGCTCATGATCGTCTCCCGCGCGGTCGGTGACAGACGACCGCAAAGAACACGTCACGACGATGCTGTCGTGACGCCACCAAGATGATCGCCTGCGATGTGCTCCTCGTTCGTGTTTGCGTCGTGCGGCGTTCCAGCCGACGCGCTTCTACCACCCGGCGCCGCCGATGAGACGCCCCAGCAGGTTAGATGCTCAGAAGGGAACAGGCAGGACGTGAAGCGCCCTCCCTCTCGCGCGGCAATGCGGGACCCGTCAGTGACCGCTCGTTCCCCGTCTACGCTCGAATGAGCGGTTCTTCGCTTGGGCACGGATTCTGTTTGGGGACAGGAGAGACGAAGCCCGTTCTTCGAACCGGCGTCTCTGCCCAACCTCGCCGTAGTGCTGGCGTATGGCACCACGCAGGAAGCGTTTGACCGCTGGCATTGGCCATGCTATCGCGCGCACTCGTCCGCGTACGTGCGAAATCATCGCTCGTGTAAGCCATCGCTCGCCCAGTCGAGCAGGAGGACAGGCGATGAAGCGCCTCGTGTTCATCACGCTGCTTTGCGGATGTTCCGCCATCGCGCTGGCGGACAGCGGCACCCCTCCCGCTTACGTGCCGGTGGGTCTACCGACGCAGGGCTACCTGTTGGATTCGACGAACAAGCCGGTGACGGACCCGGCGCTGGCGATGACGTTTTCTCTCTACGACGCGGCGACGGGCGGGAACCTGAAGTGGCAGGAGCAGCG
>JAJYLH010000122.1 GCA_021787845.1 Myxococcales bacterium
GTGACAGACGCCGAGATGCAGAGCATCAACCTTGAACGAGACAAGTTCCACGGAGAATGGAACTACACGATCCGCCCAAGACCAGCCACACCCAAATGATACCTTTATTTATTTACGCCGCCTTACCCGCTCACATCGGGCGAGCGGCTTAACCAGGATGTCCACCAGACCGGATCAAGTCCACGAATCTGTCGGCGCCATCTTTCGCGGATCGTCACCGAGCCGATCCGGCAAAGGCGCCGTCTTTCCCGGATCGACACTGGGCCGATCTGGCAAAGGTGCCATCTCTCGCGGATTGACGCTGGGCCGATCCGGCAAAGGCGCCGTCTTTCCCGGTTCGACACTGGGCCGATCCGGCAAAGGTGCCGGTCAATGACAACCGGTCGGTCGGTCAAAGCTGTAAATCCATCTCGGCCCTCGGGCATCCGACCGCCCGGAGGACCGCATGGCCGAGGTTGATCTCTTGGGTGCGAAGATAAGGAGCTTGCGGCGGCGCGAACAGCTCACGCAGGTCGATCTCGCGGCCAAGCTGGGCATTTCCGCGAGCTACCTGAACCTCATCGAGGCCGGCAAGCGGCCGCTGACGGCGCCGCTTCTACTCAAGCTGGCGGACCTCTTCCAGGTCGAGCTCCAATCGTTCGCCTCGCCGGAGGACGCGCGGCTGGTCGCCGACTTGATGGAAGCGTTCAACGACCCGCTCTTCCAGCGGCAGGGGTTGACGAGCGCCGATGTGCGTGAGCTGGCGGTCGGCCACCCGTCGGTCGCGAAGGCGGTGGTGGCGATGAGCCGCGCCTGGCACGAAGCGCGCGAGTCGGCAGAGACCTTGGCGACGCAGCTCACCGACGGCGAGGGGCTGGTGCAGCTCGACCACGTGCGCCTGCCCTCCGAGGAGGTCAACGATTTCATCCAGCGGCATCACAACTATTTTCCGGAGCTGGAAGACGCGGCCGAGCGGCTCTGGCGCGACGCGCCGCTGGACCCGGAGGACCGCTTCCACAGCCTCGCGCGCTACCTCGATCGGACCGAGGGCATCCGGGTCGAGGTCGTCCACGCCTCGCAAGATCCGAGCGCCGTCCGCCGCTACGATCAACGCACCAAGCGCCTGACCTTGTCCGATCAGCTCCCGCCGCACACGCGCAACTTCCAGCTCGCCCACCAGGTCGGGCTCATCACCCAGTCGAACCTCTTCGACGCCAAGCTCAAAGGCGAGTCCTTCGCGACCGACGCCTCACGCAAGCTATCGCGCGTCGTGCTGGCCAACTACTTCGCCGCGGCGGTGCTCCTGCCGTACCAACCGTTCCTCGAGGCCGCCCGGACCGACCGTTATGACATCGAGCTCTTGGTACACCGGTTCCGGTCGAGCTTCGAGCAAATCTGCCATCGCCTGACGACGCTGCGCCGCCCCGGCGCGGAGGGCGTGCCGTTCCACTTCCTGCGCATCGACATCGCTGGCAACATCTCCAAACGATTCTCCGCCTCGGGCATCCGCTTCGCGCGCTTTTCCGGCGCCTGCCCGCGATGGAACGTCCACGCCGCCTTCCTCACGCCGGGCATGATTCGCGTCCAGGTCTCGCGGATGTTGGATGGCACCGTCTACTTCGACCTCGCGCGCACCGTCCGCCGCGACTCCGGCGGCTACCACGCACTGCACACGATGCAGGCCGTCGGCCTCGGCTGCCGGGCCGAACACGCCAAGGAGCTCGTCTACTCGGACGGCATCGACCTCGAGAACATCGACGCCGCCACCCCGGTCGGCATCTCCTGCCGCTTGTGCGAACGCCTGGACTGCGAGCAGCGCGTCTTCCCGCCCCTGTCGCACGCCCTCGAAATCGACGAGAACGTCCGCGGCATCAGCTTCTATGCGCCCGCGAGCGGAAAGGAGTAAGGGGCTATCGGGTTCGCTCAGGCCAACCCATCCCGCGAGCCCTGAGCGGAGGCCGCGCGCCAGGAGCGGCCGCCGTTCGACAAGCTCGGGTTGAGCTCGGGAGTTCCCCTCGAGGGCCGCCCTTCGACTTCGCTCCGGCTGCCGCCTCCGCTCCGCTCAGGGCTCGCGGGCACCGGCTACCGCAACCTGAGCGAACCGGAAAGCTCTTCGACCGAGTTTTCCGCCCGCCGCCTACACCTTATCGTGCCGAGCAGCAGCGGCGCTGGTGCTCGGCTGCGCCGTCGGGATGTGGGAAGGCAGAGCGGGAGCGGTCTCGACCCGGGGGATGCTCATCCTTCGACTGCTCAGGATGAGCGCCGGCGGATCCTGGTGAGCAGCAGCGGCGTCGGCGCTCGGCCGCGCCGTCGGGATGTGGGAAGGCAGAGCGGGAGCGGTCTCGACCCGGGGGATGCTCATCCTTCGACTGCTCAGGATGAGCGCGGGCGGATCCTGGTGAGCAGCAGCGGCGCTGGGTGGTGAGGGGTCGTTCTGATCGTGGGTGATGGTGATGCGGCGGTCGCGCCCGGCCTCCGGTTGGAAGACCATCGCCAGGGCTGCCGCTCCCCAGCGGTCGCGCACCGGCTCGGCTAGGCTCCTGCTCTTCCCGCCCGCGCGCCCCTCCGGGTAGGGCGCGCGGGGTCGCATCCGTTCTACGGCTTGGCAGCGCTCCCGCCCTGCGGCGGCGGTGCCGGGGGCGTTTTCTGCTGCGCCGAGTTGCTCGCCGGCGGCGCCGGCGGGTTGTTCGCCGGCGGTGCCGGCGGCGCTGGCGGGTTGTTCGGCGTATTGGGAGCGTCGCCGGTCCGATGGCCGCCGGTGACCGTCGGCAGGCAGGCGTTGAGCGCGTTCAGGCCCAGCGAGTTCGCCGGCAGCCGCACGTCGGCGCTCGTCAGGACCCGCTCCTCCCACACCTGCAGCACGAGCGCCTGCTCCTCTTCCGCGTCCTGCTGCGCCTGACTCTGCGGCGCCCGGATGCCCTTCGCTTGCAGCACTCCGCCCAGCTTGCCGTGAGCCTCGTCGACCGCTTTCGCATCGTCGGCCGTCAACGTCGCGAGCTCCCAGAGCGCTGGCGCTTGGCGGTAGCCGTTCTGGAGATATCCCAGAGCCGCCTGGCACGCCGGCGCCGAGGTGTAAGCGCTCCGCCGCCCGACGCCGTAGATCCGCGCGGTCTTCCGCTCGGCCTGCGTGTGGCTCACCCGGTCGATCGCCCGACGAAAGCGCATCGCAAGCTCGCCGCTGGGGTCGATCACCGCACGGTCCGCCGGAGACCAGGCGATGCCGATGACGAAGGCCCCGTGCTTCTCCAGGAGCTTCTTCAGCGCTTCCGCGACGCCGAGAATCCAGGCCCGCCCCTCGGCGCTCGCCTCCGCCACGGGCAGCACGAACCCGGTCGGCGGCCTCATGGCGACGACACCCTCCGGGCTCCACGTGTACGCCTCCTCTCCCATCGAGGGAAACGATCGCGACCGGATGGAGCGCGTGTGCCGCTATCTCTTGCGCGGACCGATCTCCAGCGCGCGCCTCACCGAGCGGCCGGACGGGCTACTTTCCTATCAGCTGAAAAAGCCCGATCGCCACGGCCACACCGCGCTCGTGCTGACCCCGCTCGAGCTCTTGATGCGGCTCACGAGCCTCATCCCTGGCCCTGGCCATCCGACGCGGAAGTATTTCGGCATCCTGGCGCCGGCCGCGAAGGAGCGCTCCCTCGTAGTACCCGCGCCGACGAAGCGCCGGGGCTCGGCTTGCGAGCACCGCCAGGACGAGCCGGCGCCGAGCGAGGCGGCTGCTGCACTGCCACAGGCCGAGCGGCTCCTCTGGGCGGAGCTGTTTCGCCGGACGTGGGGCGGTGACGCACTCGAGTGCTCTCGCTGCAAGGGACGCCTGCGCCCGATCGCGGTGCTGCACGACCCCAACGAGATTGCCCGCTACCCCGCCCACACCGGCGAGACCACCCCGTTCATGGTGAGCCGGTCGAACCACGCCCGCGGCCCGCCGCTGATGGCGGCGTAGTCCTCTCGATCCTTCCGGCAGCTCTTCCGCGGGCGCTTTCAGACCGCCCGCCGGGAGAGGCTCATCTCGACGCCGGCCTGAGGCGGCCGACTTGACGCTTCCGGGCGCCACCTGTAGGCTCCGCGCCCCAGAACGATGCCGACCACCGACGCCAGCGAGCTCGACCACGACGCCACGGAGGCCCGGGTTCGCACCCAGGACCGCTTGGGCGTCTTACGCGTGGTTTCGTCTTGAGCATCGCCGTCATGATCACCGCCAGCCGCCGGGACAGCGCCCCCACGGCAATCTTGTGCCCCACGTTCTTCATCCGGCCGGCGCGCTTGACCGTTCCGTGCTTCTGCGCGATGCGCACCGCCCAGTCCTGCAGCGGTTTCACCTCCGCCTTCTTCGACTTCAGGATGTTCGAGGCCGCCTGCGCCAACAGCCCCCGCACGTAGGAGTTACCGCGCTTGGTCATCCTCCCATTGTGGTTGCCGCCCTCGCCGGAGCCGCTCACCCGCGGCGCTGCCCCAAAGTAGGAGCCGGCGTGGCGCGCCTTCTGGAACCGTTTCGGGTCCCCCACCGCCGCGGCGAACGCCGTCGCGATCACCGGGCCCACGTACGGAACCGTGACGAGCAGCCGCGCTCCCTCGTCGGTCTTCGCCGCCTCGGCCACCCGCTCGTCGCACCGCCCGATCTGCTCGTTGATTGTCGAGAGCGTCTCCACCGCGGGCTCCAGAATCTCCTTCAGGTCCGCCGGCAGGCCCTCGAGCTTCTCGAGCCGATCCCCGAAGTGCTCAGCCTCCCCGGACTTCACCCGGAATCCCTCCTGGCGGACCACGGCCCGGCACAGGTTGATGATGGTGGTGCGCGTACGGACCAGCGTCGCGCGCACCCGGTGGCGCTGGCGCAGCCGCACGTGCGCGTCGTCGGGCAGGTGCACTTCCCGCCACACCCCCGTGCGCGCCGCCTCCGCCAGCGCCCGCGCGTCGTCCTTGTCCGTCTTCTTGTGCTCCCCTCGCGACGAGTACATCGCCCGGTAGTTCGGGTCCGCGACGATCACCTTCACGCCCTCGATCTTCGACAGCGCTGCCGCTACCCAGCGCGCCTCCGTCGAGGCATCCAAGAGCACCCGACACGGCGCCTGCGGCTTGACCGCCTCCACCAACTCCTCGCGCCTCGTGCGCACCCGTGACTCATCGACGATCTTCCCCTGCTCATCGCGGACGCAGATTTGGGTCTTGACCTTGTGCACATCGAGCCCTACGTAATCCATCGGCTGGCGCTCCTCTGCGGTACATGACCGCGCGTCCAACCTGGGCCTTTGAGCCCGTGCGCGGGAGGAGGGACGCGCCAGCCGCTTCATCCCATCTGAGATGGCCGCGCCCGGTGCCCCTGCTCTTCGACAGTGCCGTCTTGCGCGGCCCTCGAAGGGCCGTGGAAACTCGGCACATCCTGCGCCGCTCTACTGCGCACCACGGCCCTTCGAGGCCCGCGCTCGAAGGCTCTGCTCCATCCAGGCTCCGTGCGCGCGGGCACCACGATCCCTCGACTGCGCTCGGGATGAGCGGGATTTCGCCGCCGACGCCAGGACCCCGAAGTACTTGCGGGTCCTTCGACTCCCTACGGTCGCTCAGGATGAGCGGGGCCCGGGGCCGGGGATCAGGCTGGCGAGCCGCATCAAGAGCTCGATCGGCCCGCTCGGTCGGGCAACCCACCGCCCCGGGGCGGTGATGGCGAGCAGCAGCGGCATCGGTTCTCGGCTGCGCCCTCGGGATGCGGTGCCGCGGAGGGCAGGAGCGGCGCCGGTCGACATTCTCCGCGGGGC
>JAJYLH010000010.1:0-84650 GCA_021787845.1 Myxococcales bacterium
GGGTACCCCTTGCGGCCCGCTGCGTTCACATCGACGCGCGAGGGGTACCCCTTGCAGCCCGCCGCGTTCACATCGACGCGCGAGGGGTACCCCTTGCAGCCCGCCGCGTTCACATCGACGCGCGAAGGGGGGCCACCGATGTGCCCCCTTGGCCAGGGCTTTCAAGATGGTTCCGTTCCATCGTAGGGCAGGGGCTTGTCCCCTGCCGAGCGGGGTGCCGAGTTCGAAGTCGGCGGGGGACAAGCCCCCGCCCACCAGCATTGGCGAAAGGGGCTATCCGGTTCGCTTAAGGTTGAGGACCGGATCCGGCGCCACGCTCCCCCTCCCCCGCAAAGGGCGCGGGAGAGGGGCCTTACGTGTGCCTTCGCGAAGGCAGTCTTTTCCGGCTCCGCGCTGTTTCAAATGGGAATCGAAATTGGAGTTGGAGCCGGACACTGACGTGTCCGGGTGCAGGCAGGGACTTCAAGAACCGTAGGGCACGGGCTTGCCCCCCGCCGCACGCTGACGCCGCCCCCAACGGCGGAGGACAAGCCCCCGCCCTAGAATCCTCATTCGCGTTGCCGTGCCTGCACCCGGACACTGACGTGTCCGGCTCCAATTTCGGCCGAGAAAGAGCATGATCATGAACGTCATCTCGTTCCCACCACCCACGCGAAACGGCGCAGAGCCTCTTTCCCTCCCTCTCCCGCGTTCTTTGCGGGGGAGGGGTTGGGGAGGGGGAGCGGCGCGCCGGATCGGGTCCTCAACCTGAGCGAATCGGAAAGCCCGTGAGCGGACTTTCCTGGGCCTCGACCGCAGGAGGTGGTCTGCGAGACCTCGCTGGTTACTTCGTCGCGCTCCTGCCGCTCGCAGCTTTCTTTCTCGTCGGAGGCGCCGATGCGCTCTTCTTCGCGGCGGCGGCGCGGCGGGGGCGAGCGGGCTTCGCGGCGAGAGGATCCTTCCCCATCGCGAGGAGCTTCTGCGCGCGCGCTTCGAGGAGCTCCACCGCCTCCGCGATCGTCAGGCTCGTCGGGGCCTTGCCCTTGGGCAGCGACGCGTTGAGCGTCCCGTCGGTCACGTAGGCGCCGAAGCGGCCGGGCATCACCTTGAGCGGCGCGCCGGTCTTCGGGTGCGCGCCGACCTCGGCGAGGGCGCCTCGGCGGGTCTGGCCGCGCCGCGCTTTCGGTTGCGCGAAGATGCCGACGGCCTCGTCGACCGTCACCGTCGCCAGCGCCTGATGGTTCGGCAGGCTGCGCGTCTCGGTGCCCATCTTCAGGTACGGCCCGAAACGTCCGTCCTGCGCCGTGATCGGCTCGCCGGTCGTCGGATGTGCGCCGATCGTCCGCGGGAACGACAGGAGCAGCCGCGCCTGGTCCAGCGTCAGGCTCTCCGGCGTCATCCCCGGCCAGAGGCTCGCCATCTTCGGCTTCGGAGCTGCGGTCTTCGCCTTTTTCTTGCCGTTTCCCGAGGGGCCCTTCTTCACCCGGACACTCACGTGTCCGGCTCCATCTGCGTTGCGCTCGTGTCCGGCTCCATCAGCGTTGCGCCCGTGCCCAGCTCCATCAGCGTTGCGCCCGTGTCCGGCTCCATCAGCGTTGCGCCCGTGTCCGGCTCCATCAGCGTTGCGCTCGTGTCCGGCTCCATCTGCGTTGCGCTCGAGTCCGGCTCCATCTGCGTTGCGCTCGAGTCCGGCTCCATCGTTGCGCTCGCCGTTCGCCACACCGTCTTCCATGTTGCCGAGCTGCACGTAGGGCCCGAACCGTCCGACCTTCAGGTAGATGGGCTTGCCCGTTTCGGGATCGGTCCCCAGCGCGCGGTCCGACAGCTTCGACCGCTCGAGGATGCGATGAACCATCTCCGTCGACAGCTCGTCGGGCGGGAGGTCGGCCGGGACGTTCGCGCGCGGGCCGTCGTCGCCTTGTTGCAGGTACGGCCCGTAGCGGCCGACGCGCACGACGATTTCATGCCCGTCTTCATCGTGCCCGAGCGGGATCGACGTGATCGACCGCGGGTCGATTTCTTCCCAGCCGGTGCCGATGCGCTTCTTCAGACCCTCGTTGAGAATCGTGTGGCCGTTGCCGTTCGTCGCGTGGCCAGTGCCGAAGTAGAACTCCTTGAGCCACGGCGTCGCCTGGCGCTCGCCCGACGCGATGAGGTCCAGGTCCTCTTCCATGTGGGCGGTGAAGTCGTAGTCGACGAGCTCCCCGAAGTGGCGCTCCAGGAGGTTCACCACCGCGAACGCGGTGAACGTCGGGACGAGGGCGGTGCTCTTCTTCCAGACGTACTCGCGGTCCAGAATCGTCTGGATGATCGACGCGTACGTCGACGGCCGCCCGATGCCGCGCTCCTCCAGCTCCTTGATGAGCGACGCTTCCGTGTACCGCGCCGGCGGCTGCGTCTCGTGGCCCTTCGCCTCCATCGAGACCGCGTCGAGCTCCTGCCCCTCGCGCAGCGCCGGCAGGACGCGCTCCTGGTCCTCCAGCTCGCTCTCCGGATCGTCCGAGCCCTCGACGTACGCCCGCCAGAAGCCGGGGAAGGTGATGACCTTGCCCGACGCGGTGAACGTCGCCCGCTCCCCGTCGGCGTCGGCGGTGAAGGTCACGTTCGTCCGCTTGCCCGTCGCGTCCTTCATCTGCGAGGCGACCGTGCGCTTCCAGATCAATTCGTAGAGCCGGAGCGCGTCGCCATCGAGCTCACCGCGAAGCTCGTCCGGGGTCCGGAAGACCGCTCCTGCCGGGCGGATGGCCTCGTGGGCCTCTTGAGCGCCCTTGACCTTCTTCGCGTAGACGCGCGGCGACTCCGGCAGGAAGTGCGCGCCGTACCGCTCGGCGACCAGGTTTCGCGCGGCGGTGATCGCCTGCTGCGAGAGCGTCGTCGAGTCCGTTCGCATGTAGGTGATGTAGCCGTTCTCGTAGAGGCTCTGGGCGATGCGCATCGTCCGCTGGGCGCCGAACCGGAGCTTGCGCGCCGCCTCCTGCTGCATCGTCGAGGTGATGAACGGCGGGTAGGGCCGCTCGACGAACGGCTTCTCGGTGACGGTCGCGACCGTGAAGACCGCCGTCCGGAGCGCGACCGCGACCCGCCGCGCTTGCGCCTCGTCGATGAGCCGCACCGCGTCCGGGTTGTTCAGCGCGCCCGTCTCGGGATGGAAGTCCTTCCCAGTGGCGACGCGCTTGCCGCCCAGCTCGGTCAGGTGCGCCGCGACCTTCTCCTTGGGCTCGCGCGTCGCCAGGATGCCGTCGACGTCCCAGAAACCCGCCTTGACGAACCGCATCCGGGCGCGCTCGCGATCGACCACGAGCCGCACCGCGACCGACTGCACCCGCCCCGCGGAGAGGCCGCTCTGCACCTTGCGCCAGAGCACCGGCGAGACCTCGTAGCCGTAGAGCCGGTCGAGGATGCGCCGCGCCTCCTGGGCGTCGACGAGCTGGTGGTCGAGCCCGCGCGGGTTCTGCAGCGCTTCCTCGATGGCCGGCCGGGTGATCTCGTGGAAGACCATCCGCTTCACCGGCACGTCCGGCTGGAGCACCTCGAGCAGGTGCCACGCGATCGCCTCGCCTTCGCGGTCTTCGTCGGTCGCGAGGTAGAGCTCGTCCGCGCCCTTCGCGAGGTCCTTGAGCTTCTTCACCTGCGTGCGCTTCTTCGCCGGCACGATGTAGACCGGCGCGAAGTCGTGCTCGACGTCGACGCCGACCCGCGCCCAGGGCTGGTCCTTCACCCGCGCCGGAATCTCCGCCGCCGTCGACGGCAGGTCGCGCACGTGGCCCATCGACGCTTCGACCTGGAAGCCGGCGCCGAGAAACCGGGAAATCGTCCGCGCCTTGGCGGGGGACTCGACGATGACGAGCGACCTTTTCATGCCTTCGATGCCTCCCTCATGCGTAAGCGAACGAACATGCCCCTGACCCAGCCGCCGTTCAGCGGCGCAGAAAGTACTTCCCCGGCCTCGTCGCGCACAGGCCCGAAAGCTCGAGCGACAGCAACTCGACGAGAGCCTGCGCGGAATCCAGCCCGGCTTCGTGCGCGAGGTCGTCCACGTGACGCGGGCTCGGGCCGAGCGCGGCGAGCAGCTTCTGCGCACCCGGCGAGAACCGCGACAGGTCGACCACGGCCTTCTCCGGCTCCGCCGCCGGCTCCGCGACCGCCAGGTTCAACGCCCGGAAGACCTCGGCGCCGGTCACCAGAGCTTTCGCTTCGCCCGACGAGAGCAGCGCGTTCGGCGCCGCCGCGAGCGGCTCGTCCGCCCGGCCCGGCACCGCGAACACTTCCCGCCCCGCGCGCTTCGCCGCCGCGCAGGTCGAGAGCGCGCCGCTCGTCGCGCGACCTCGGGTGATCACCACCGCGTCCGACAGCCCCGCGATGGTCCGATTGCGCCGCGGGAAGTGCCCCGGCTGCCCGCCGCCGTCGAGCGCGAACTCGCTGACCACCGCGCCCGACTTCGCGATGCGCCGGTACAGCGCCGCGTGATCGGCCGGGTAGGGTTTCAAGAGCCCCGTGCCGACCACCGCCACCGTCCGCCCGCCCAGCTCGAGCGCACGCTCGTGCGACGCCTGGTCGACCCCGAAGGCGCCGCCGCTGACGACCTCGACGCCGCCCGCGCACAGCCGCGCGACCAGCCGCCGTGCCTGGTCGATGCCGTAGTCGTCCGACGAGCGACTGCCGACGACCGCCACCCGCCGCGCGTCATCGAGCTCGCCGAGCACGTACAACACCGGCGGCGGCGACGGCGCCTCCGCGAGCAGCGGTGGATATCCCGGCTCGGTCAGGGTCAGCACCGTCGCGCCGATTTCCCGCGCCTTCGCGAGGAGCCACGCGCCGCGCTTCTCCAGGTCCGGCGCCGCCTGGAGCGACTCGACCACGTCCGCGCGCAAGCCCTCGATCGACGCGAGCGCGCGGCCTCCCTGCGCCGCCGCCGCCGCGAGCGAGCCGTACGCCTGGCGCAGGAGGTCGAGCGACTTGCCCCCGACGCCGGCGAGCCCGCTGAGCGCCGCGAGGGCCGCCCGCTCGGACTCATCGACTCTTGGTCTCGCCGCTCGCTCCGCCACCCGCCCACCTGTCCAAGGGCCAAAGGGGCGCGCTGTATACGCACCGGTCGGAACGAACGTCAAGCGAGGGGGCGGAAAGCGGCTCCGACGCGCGCGCGAGCGAACTCGAACGTCAATCCGCGGGGCAGTCGCTCGGTGGCAGAACGTAGGATGGGTGGAGCGGAGCGGAGCCCATCAGCGACGGCCGCCAACGATGGGCCGCGCTACGCTCCGCCTTCCCACGGCCTCGCCGCGCGAGGGGCTCGACGGTCGGGGCCGCTACTTCTTCGGCACCGTGCGCATGATCCCATGCGGCATCATGGGCATGCCGTTCTGCTTGACGATCTTCAGCAGCTCGACGTCGAAGACGAGCATCCCCTGCGGCGCGCCGGGGTGGCCCTTGTACGCGAGCGCCTCGGGAATCCAGAAGCGGGTCTTCTCGCCTTCGACCATGTGCTGCAGGCCCTCGGTCCAGCCCGGGATCACCCCGTTGAGCGGGAAGGTCGCCGGAACGCCGCGGCCGTAGGAGCTGTCGAACATCTTGCCGTCGGTCGTCCAGCCGGCGTAGTGGACCTGCACCACCGAGGTCGGTCCGGGGTGGACGGTTCCGGTGCCCATCCGCAGCACCTTCCACGCCAGGCCGTCGGCGGCCTTGGTCGCGCTCTTCGGTGGCGCCTTCACGTCCGTCGGGACCGGGGGAATCGGCAGCGGCTTGGGGCCGGGCTTGAACGAGATGAGCTTGATGTCGAAGACCAGCGAGACGCCGCCCGGACGGCCCGGCCGTACGACCGACGCCGGAATCCAGGCCCGCATCTTCTCGCCCTCGACCATGAGCTGCACCGACTCGCGCAGCCCCGTCGGCGTGTGGTTGAGCGGCAGCGTCAGCGGCCCATGGTGCATCGCGCTCGACACGACCAACTGGCCGTTGCTCGTCCAGCCGTTCAGGTCGAGGACGGCGACATCGTTCGGGCCCGGATGCGTGGCGCCGGTTCCTTTCTCCAGCACGACGGTAGCGATGCCGTCGGGCGTCTTCGCGGCGTCGGCGGGAGGCACCTTCAGGTCGGCGGGCGGCTTCACGTTCGGAACGCCGGTGCCCGGCATCCGCACGACCGGATGGCCCGGCGGCAGGGCGGGATGCCCGGGCGGAAGCCCAGCGGCAGCGGTCTTGGATGCTACCGCCGGTGTCGCCTTCTTCGCGCAGGCGACGGGGAGGAGAAGGGCGAGCGAGAGGACGATGCTGAGGGTGTGTCTCATGGCGGTCGCGTGTAGAACACAACCGTTTTCGAATTTCAAGCTTTTCTTTCGGCCGACCTCCGCCGCGAGACGGGCACCCGGGCGCGCGGCACTCGGCTGGCGGCGCGGCCATCACGACGCAGGCGTCGAGCGATGCTCGGCGCTTGGCCCGGCGGCTCCGGATCGCGTTTCGCCTGGAGCAGCGGAATCTCGCCTGGCGCGGAAGAACCAGGCTATCCGGTCGACGCACTTGGAGCCGGTCGATCGTCGTAGGGCGGGGGGCTTGGTCGCTGCCGGAACGCCATGGCGGAGGACAAGCCCCCGCCCCACGGTGCTGCCGAACAGGAATGTGAACCGGACACGCCTCGTCGAACGATGGCTTCGACACTCCTCCCCTTGACATTCGCGAGGCCCAGCGTGTACTACGCGCGGCGGCGCGGTCGAGGGTCCGTCCGAGCGGACGTCCGACGGCGCGAGGAGGCAGCGGACCAGGGATAGGCGGCATCCATCGCGAGATCCGGCGGAGGCGCGGGCGGCCTCGTGCTCCGAACCGGGGTGGGAGTGGTATCCATGACCCGACGGGCCGACGTTCTCAACGGAGCCATCCGCAGAACGCTCTTCTACTATCTCCTCTTCTTGATCCTGGTGGTGCAAGCCCTCTTCGTGTTGGTCGGCGTCTTTCGCATCGACTTCGACTTCGACCCCGCCTTGAGGGTGTGGGTCGTGACCGCGGTGATTCCCGTCAGCGCGACGGCCGTCGCGGTGTGGTGGGACCGGCGAAAGCTCGCCTCGTACGCGCTGGAACCCTGGTATTTGTGGGGGATCTGGGGACCGATCCTGTTCGGATTCTGGGCGGGCGGCTACTTCCTCGTCGGTTGGCTCACGGACCCGTCGCGCGCCGCCATGCTTCCGCCGGAGTGGAAGCGCTTCGACCTCTTCGTCCCCTTCGCCCCGTCGTTCGTCTTCCTCTACGTCATCGTGTATCCGCTCTTCCTCCTGCCCATCGCCCGCGCTCGCAAGGCGGCGACGCTCCAGCGGCTCTTGGTCGGCTACGTGCTGATGCTGACGGTGAGCTATCTCGTTTTCCTGATCACGCCGGTGACGTACCCGCGCTTGCACACGATGCCGCCACACACGCTGTCGTTCGCCTCGTGGACCCTGCACAAGGTCTGGGGCGGCGACCCGCCGTGGAACTGCCTGCCGTCCACCCACTGCGCGGTGGCGATGCTCTCGGCCCTCGCCATCGCGGAGACCGACAAGCGCCTGGGCGTCTGGGCCATCGTGACCGCGCTCGCGATCGGGGTGTCGACGGTCTACACCAAGCAGCACTACATCGTCGACGTCATCGCCGGCTTCAGCCTCGCCGGGGCGACCTTCGGGATGCTGCGCTGGATCTGGCGAAACCCCGAGCACGTGCCCGAACGCGCGCGCGAGCTGATGGCCAGGGATTAGAGGGCGATCGCCTTCGTTCAGGTCCGGCGCGGGTTGTTCTCCCTTCGTGCCACGATCCCGATCGTTTCCCGTCGAGCTTGCGAAGCCCAGCCGAATCCGCTGGCATGACGAATCCGCAAGCGCCCACGGGCGAGGCGCCCGTGCGACGATTCCGATCATTTTCCAGGTCGAGCTCGCGTTGCGGGCGCGAGCCCGCGCTGGGTGGCGACGCTCCTGCTCAGTTGACAGGCCACGGGCGTTCGTGGCATCGCTCCGGCCGATTTTCGTGGAGGTCGTCCCATGCGCACGTGGCCCCGCGTTCTGACGCTGATGTCCCTCGCGCTCTGGGCCTGCGGCGGCAACGGGGTCAACGGGCTGAAGAACAAGCCGCCGATCGCCAACGCCGGTCACGACCTCGCCTCGGTGGTCGACGAGGCCATCCGCTTCGACGGTTCGGCCTCGAGCGATCCCGACGGCAACATCGTCGCCTACGACTGGACCTTCGGCGACGGCGCGCGCGCGAGCGGAAAGGTCGCGATACACGCCTACAGCGCTCCTGGACAGTACAAGGTCGTGCTCGTCGTCACCGACAACGACGGCGCGACCGGCCAGGCGTCGATCACCGCGACCATCACCCGCAACGACGCGCCGCCGGTCGCGCTGATCGCGATCAGCCCCAACCCCGCGCAGGTCGGCCAGACGGTCGGCTTCGACGGCTCGGGCTCCACCGATGACGGCAGCCTCGTCGCCTACGCCTGGGATTTCGGCGACGGCCAGACCGCCTCGAGCGAGCGCACGACGCACACGTATCCCGACGCCGGCAGCTACTCGGTCAAGCTCACGGTGACCGATGACGCCGGGCTCACCGGCGAGGCCAGCGCCACCGTCGTCGTCCAGGCGCCGCCTCCTCCTCCGCCGACGCCGATTTTTCCTGCGACCTACGACTACCAGGCGGATTCATCGACCGACTCGTGCTACGGCTGGCAAGCGGATCCGCTCCAGTTCACCGACACGGACCCCAACAATCCCGCCGCGACGCTCACCATTCAGGAAGGCTCGGGCCTGCTCAGCGCGACGTACGTCGGAACCTACTCGAACGCGACCCGCGCCTTCACCGCGACCTACAGCGCGATGGGTCTGGGCGCCCAGACGCTCGCCGGAACCTTCTCGACCGACTTCAAGACGTTCACCGGGACGTACACGGGTGGAAGCTGCCCGTCGGGATACGTCGTCCAGGTCGATGGCTGGCGCGTCAGTCCCTGATCGCCGAGCCCGAGCCCTGCCGCTCAGCGCTCGGTGGACGCGCCGCTCGGCCGCATGACGCGCAGGTCGAAGCTGACCAGCACCGCAGGCGTCACCTTCATCGCGCCGAAGAAGAACGTCGGCGGCTTGATGCCGAAGTCGGTCATTACGAGGCGCCGGCTGCCGGTCAGGTGCAGCCCGCCCTTCGTCGCCGTGCCCCGGACGGTGAGCGTCACCGGTTTCGTCACCCCCGCGATCGACAGTGTTCCCTTCGCGCGCACCGCGAAGTCTGTGCCGCGCCCGGGAACCAGCTCGTAGGAGCTCATCGTGAAGGTGATCGACGGATGTCGCTTCGCCTCGAGCGCCTGGTACATGTTCCCGTCGAGCCCGCGGTCGCCGCTCGACAGCGTCCGCACCGGAACCGAAACCGTCATCCCGGTCACCGCGCGGGCGCGCACCAGCGCTTCCGGTCCCCGCGCGCCCTGCGCCTGGACCGCCATCCGCGCGCGAAACGTCGAGGTCTTCGCCGACCACTTGTGCAGGGTCGATTCGCCGTCCACGCGAATGACACCGGTTGCGCTCCAGCTTTGCGTCACCGCTACGCCGCGCGCCGGAGCGAGCGAGACCGTGGCGAGCACCGCCGCGGCCGCCCCGAGGATTGCTCTCTCCTGTCGCCCGCTCATCGCGTCCCCCCTTTCGGCTGAGCACCGCCGCGCGCCCGCCGGCTTCGCCGCAGAATCTCCGAGCGCACCTCGGTCAGTAAGCTGGTCACGGTCGCCCGGAACGTGCCGACGCCCTTGAACAACGGCGGCCGGCTGCGCGGCCGGGTCTGGAGCCGGTAAGTCACCGCCACGCCGCCGGGGGCCTTCGCGAGGTCCCAGTCGCCCTCGTACAGCGTGAAATCGCTGTGCAGCACGTCGCGGAAGGCGATGGTCCGCCAGGGCACCTCGTGAACGTCGAGCACCACGTGGAAGGGCCTCTCGAAGATGAACGCCCGCGCCACCATCGTCTGCGCCACGAGGATTCCCCGGTCGCGCAGGCCCAAGATCTCGCTGCGGCGCATCGAGGAGACGAACCGGCTCAAGTCGCCGTAGTCCGTCAGCACCTCCCAGGTCTGTTGGAGCGTCGCCGCCACGGTGAAGCGCCCTCGGACCGTGTAGAGCCCGTTCGCCTCCCGCACCTCGACGCTGGGGAGCGGGAGCGCCGGCGCTTCCCGCGGGCTTGCCGACCCGGCGCCCGCCGAGGCGAAGACGCCGAGCAGGACCGCCAGCGTTTGGCAGCGGCGCTCCATGGCTCGAGGTGCCTAGAACTGAGCTTGAAGCTGTAGCCGTCCCTCGACGACGTTCTGCCGGCCGACGGAACCGCCCTTGGAGAGCAGCGCCGCCTCGTCGGGGAACTCGGTGCCCACGTAGGAGCCGACCTTCGGCTCGGTGAAGACCGGCACGTGCAGGAGGATGGGCAGGTCGGCGGTCACCTTCAGGTAATTCCCAACGATGTAGTACGAGACGGCCGGGGTGATTTCGTGAATCGGCTGGCCCCCGCTGACCGGGGTCTTGCCGACGGCGAAGCTCGGGTCGGGGAAGAGAACCGCGTAGCGTAGGCCCGCCTGGAGCGGCCCCCGCGCGACCGACGCCTGCAGCCGCAAGCCCGCGAGCGCGACCGCGCCGAAGATGTTCGAGAACTTCGCGTAGTCGAACTGCGCTTCGCCGCTGACCGTCGCGAGGCCGACCGGGAGGCGGACCAGGCCGTCCGCGCCCGCCTGCACCCAGTCGCCCTGGTTGAGCGGGTGGACGGCGATGTACGGGTTCCAGTCGGAATCGAGCAGGAGCGACTTGTCCGACGCCTTCACGTTCAGCACCGACGAGTGGCCGATGAGGGAGTCGCGCATGAAGAGCGCGTTCGCGTCGAGGCTCCACTGCGGCGCCTTGAGGTCCCGGACCGTTTCCGAAAGGTAGAAGGGGTCCTCCTGCGCATTACCGATGCCGATTCGCGCGACGAGCATCGGCACGCCCAGCGCTTCCGGCAGGTAGTGCGCGGGCGGCACGTCGCGGCCGCCGCCGGTGAAGATGCCGGCGACCAGCGTGAAGAGGCCGGGCTGGGTGACGAACGCCGCGCCGACGTCGCGGCCGATTTTGAAGCCGAGGAAATCGATCGACCGGTCCGCGAAGAGGAGGTTGCCCGAGTAGGTGAGCTCTTCGCGGCCGTACGGCACCTTGAACTGGCCGAATTTCAGGTAGGTCCGGTGGCCCGTGCCGAGCCAGACGTTCACCGCCATGTCGAGCAGCCCGATGGAGACGCCCGGCGTCGGCGCGAGCACCGGCTGCTCGGGACCCAGACCTTCCTCGAGGACGAACGAGAAGCGGTCGAAATGCGCTCGCACCCGCAGCCGCGCTTCCGGCACGAAGAGGTAGACGCGCGCGTGGTTCCGGACGGGGTCGTTCAGCTCCTGGCCGAACCCCAGCTCCTGCACCAGCCCGCCGACCCGCACGTGGCAGGTCTTGCCCTTCATCGCGCAGACGTCAGCGCGGGCCGCTCCGGCGATGAGCAGCACCGCTCCCGCCAGACAGAATGTCCACCGGCGCTCCATTCTCCCCCCCCTTTCGCTCGGCGCTGCAGCACGTCGAGCGCCATGACGATAGGAAGCCTCTCAGGTCCTCGCATGCCGCGGGCACCGCCTTTCCCACCCGGGGAAACGGAACTCTTCGTTGCGTCGCGCCCGCTGACCGCGATCGGACCGATCGGTCGGAGCGGACCGATCGGTCCGATCGGCGCGAGTGTGCGCCGCAGCGCGGCGGGCAGGCGCGGTTCGGACGAGCGCCGTCAGACGCTCGCCGTCCGCGAGATGGAGCCACGCGCCAAGGGCATCGGCACCGCTGCCGGTGCCCGTCAGCCCTTGACGCTCCCCGCCGTCAGCCCGCCGACCAGATGCTTCTGTAGCGCGTAGAAGAGAATCATCACCGGGATGCTCGTGAAGATCGCGCCCGCGGCGAACGAGCCCCAGTCGGTCTGGAACTCGCCGACATAGCGCTGCAAGGCGACCGGCAGCGTGAACAGCGTCTGGTCGTTCAACAGCGTCGCCGCGAGGATGAACTCGTTCCAGGCGGTCATGAAGGAGAAGAGCGCCGTCACCACCAGCGCCGGCCGCGCGAGCGGGAGCACCACCCGCAGGAACGTCGTCCATCGGCTCGCGCCGTCGACGTAGGCCGACTCTTCCATCTCCTTGGGAATCGTGTCGAAGTAGCCCTTGAGCATCCAGGTCGAGAAGGGCACCGAAGTCGAGGCGTAGACGACGACGAGACCGGTCAGCGAGTTCAGAAGGTGCACGCTCTTCAGGATCAGGTAGAGCGGAATCATCATCACGATGCCGGGAAACACCTGCGTCAAGAGGAGCGACGCGAGGCCCGCTTCCCGTCCTGGAAAGCGGAAGCGGCTGAAGGCATAGGCAGCGGTGCAGGCGAGCAGGAGCCCGACGACGGTGGTGGCGATGGCGACCGCGAGCGAGTTGAAGAGCTGCCGGCCGAAGAGCCAGTGGCCGGCGCCGTCCACTTGGGTCGCGACCATGGTGAAGTTCGCGAGGGAGAAGACGTGCGGGATGGGCGAGGCGGAGCTGTCGAGCTGCTGTGAGCCGGAGAGGGCGATCTTCACCACCCAGAGCACCGGGTAGAGCGCGAAGACGCTCGCGAGGACGAGCACCGCATGGGGCCAGGCGTCGCGCCAGAGCTTCCTCATCGTACCGCCTCCGCGCGCCGCGCGATGCGCTGGCTCACGACGCTCCACCCGAGGAGGATGACGAAGATGAGGGCCGCGTACGCTGCCGCATAGCCGAATTGCTCCTGCCTCTGGAAAGCCCAGCGGTAGGCCTCGGCGATGAGGATGTCGGTGCGGTTGTCGGGAGCGCCGCCGCTGACCAGGTAGATGACGTTGAACGCGTTGAAGGTCCAGACCATGCCGAGCAGGACCGCTGGAATCAGCGCCGGCTGCAAGAGGGGCAGGGTGACGTGCCGGAATTGCGCCCAGGCGCCGGCGCCGTCGACCTCCGCCGCCTCGTAGAGGTCGCGCGGAATCGACTGGAGCGCGCCCAAGCAGACCACCATCATGAACGGAAAGCCGAGCCAGGCGTTGGTGCAGACGTCGGCGAAGAACGCGGTGCCGAAGGAGCTGAACCAGGCGACCGGATGGAGGCCGAGGAGCTTGAGCATCGCGTTGATCGCCCCGAACTGCTCGTGGAACATGCCTTTCCACAAGAGCGCGGTGATGTAGTTCGGCACCGCCCAGGGGATGATCAAGAGCACCCGGTAGACCGCCTTGAGCTTCAAGGTTGGCTTGTTCAGGAGCAGCGCGAGGCCGAGGCCGAGGGTGACGTGGATGGCGAGATTGACCACCGTCCAGGCGACGGTCACCACCAGCGAGTAATAGAACGATAGCGGTTCCGTCAGTCGGAAGCGGTGCTGCCCTAGGATGTCGCCGAAGTTCGCCCAGCCGATGAAGATGAAGTGTCCCTCGTGGTGGCGAAAGAAGCTCAGGCCGAGGCCGATGGCGAAGGGCACGAAAATCAGGATGAAAGTCGCGATCATCGCTGGCGCGGCCCAGGACCAGCCGAGGCGGAAGCGCTTCCCCTCACCGCGGCGGGCGACCCCGGCGAGCCAGCGAATGACCAGGGCGAGGATGCCGAGCGCGAGGCCGAACAGGAGGAACAGGTAGGGCAGGGGGCTCTTGGCCGGCGCGGAAAGCGGGTTGATGGCGTAGAAGCGGTGCTCGGCGGCGAGGGCGGCGGCTTTCGGGGTCGAGCCGCGCAGGACCATCTTCAGCGCCAGCTTCCCCGCTTCCCAGACGTCGAGCATTTCCGATCGCTTGGGGATGGGGACCGCCGTCTCGGCCTGCTGCCGGAAGGCGTTCAAGAACAGGTCGTGCTGGAGTCGCGGGTCGGTCCAGGCGGCCTTGCTCGCGACCACCTGCCGCCCGACGGCGGCCCGGATGAGCGCGCTTTCGGTCCCTGCCAGGTACTCGGCGAGCAACAGCGCTTCTCTTGGGTGTAGGGCCTTCGCGGAGACGTAGACCGCCTCGTCGTTCAAGAAGGGGCTGGCCGGCTTTCCGGTGGCGCTCACGACGGGCAGCGGCGCAACCGCATAGTGAATCGACCGATCGATCTCCGCGGCGAACCAGGGACCGTCGATCACCATCGCGGCGTGGCCCTGGTTGAAGAGCCGGGTGACCGTCGCATCGTCCGGCTCCTTGGGAAGGATGCCACGGCGCGAGAGATCCTGGACGAAGGCGAAGGACTGGATCGCTCCCGGTGAGCTCAAGCCCACCCGCCCGTCGGGGTAGAAGAGGACGCCGCCGAAGCCCAGGTACCAGGGAGCGTGATTGAAGAAGTTGTCCGCCGTGTACGCGAGGCCGAAGGAACCGGAACCGGTGCGGGACTGCGCGAGGCGCACGAGCTCGTCGGTGGTCTTCGGCGGCGCTTTCACGAGCGCGGTGTTGTAGAAGAGCGCGAGGGTCTTGAACGCGAGGGGCAGACCCCAGATGTGTCCGTCGAAGGAAAGCGGCTTCACCGTCTGCGGGAGAAAGCTCGCCCATTTGGCCGCGCCCACCTTGCCGTCGAGCGGCGCCACGATGCCGGTCTTCGCCCAGCCGCCGAGCCGGTCGTCGGCGAAGATGAACAGGTCCGGCCCATTGTCGTTGGGAATCGCGGTCGAGAGCTTGGAGGCGAAGCTCTCGTACGGGTTCGCGAGCGACTCGACGCGGATGTCCGGATGCGCCGCCTCGAACCGCTTCACGCTCTCGTCGAGCGCCTGCTGCTCCCCGCCGCGATAGCTGTGCCAGAGGCGAATCGTCACCGGCGAGGCGTTTGCCACCGGCGCCAGGGACGTTACGGATAGCAAAAGCGCAAGCGCCATGAGAAAGCGCTTCCGATTTGCGTTTCGTGCCCGCGAGAATCCGAGCGCGTTCATGCGCTCGCCCTGGCGGATAGCCCACGCTCGCCGGCGTCCTGGGGCGAGACCAGCGTGCGTCCGTCCGCGTCGAAGAGGTGGATGCGCGCGGAATCGATCTTGACCGAGACCCGGTCGCCGCTCTTCGACTGCGCGAGCGCGCCCTCCACCCGCGCTACCACGCGCCCGGCCGCGATCTGCACGTGTAGGAAGGCTTCCCAGCCCATCGACTCGACGACCTGGATGCCGCCCATCGCGCCGCCCTCGCCCAGCGTCACGTCGTGCGGCCGGATGCCCAGGGTCAGCGGCGTTCCTTCCGCCAGGCCCTGCACGCCCACCGGTAGCGCTACCGTCAAGCCGTTGGACTCGAAGGCGCCGTGCGCGACCACCCCGTCGAAGAAGTTCATCGACGGCGACCCGATGAAGCCCGCGACGAACCGGTTCGCCGGATGGTGGAACAGCTCCGCCGGGGGGCCGACCTGCTGGAGCACGCCCTCGTTGAGCACCGCGATGCGCGTCGCCAGGGTCATCGCCTCGACCTGGTCGTGCGTCACGTAGACCATCGTGGTGCCGAGCCGGCGGTGGAGCGAGAGAATCTCCGCCCGCATCTGCACGCGCAGCGCGGCGTCGAGGTTCGAGAGCGGCTCGTCGAAGAGGAACACCTGCGGCCGCCGGACGATCGACCGGCCGATGGCGACGCGCTGTCGCTGGCCGCCGGAGAGCTCCTTCGGGCGGCGCGCGAGGAGCGGCTCGATTTCCAGCATCTTCGCCGCCTCGTTCACCCGCGCGTCGATTTCCGTCTTCGGCACCTTGCGCAACGTCAGCCCGAAGGCGAGGTTCTCCTTCACCGTCATGTGCGGGTAGAGGGCGTACGACTGGAAGACCATCCCGATGTCGCGGTCGCGCGGCGCGAGGTCGTTCACCCGCTGGCCGTCGATGCGGATGTCGCCGCTCGTGATCTCCTCGAGCCCGGCGATCATCCGGAGGCAGGTCGACTTGCCGCAGCCGGAAGGGCCCACCAGGACCAGGAACTCGCCGGTCGCCACGCTGAGCGACACGCCCTTCACGATGTGCGCGTCGCCGAAGCTCTTCCTCACCTTCTCGAGCTCGACGGATGCCAAGGTGCGCGCTCCTTTTCAGTCGATCGCGGGCTTCTCGATGAGCGCTCCGTTCCAGGTGACGTCGACTTCCTTCTCGTCGGTGCGCACCGCGAGGTAGCGGTTGGGCGACGACTCCCAGAGCACCGTGCCGTCGGCGTGCCGGACCGCGAGCTTGAAGGCGCAGATGTCGTGCACGCTCAAGGCGACGGTTCCGGTGTAGGCGCCGCCGGGCGTCATGGAGAGCGGGACCCCTTTCGCTGGGCGCCAGTCGCCGAGCGGCACCGAGCCGACCACCACCACCTTGTCCTTGGGTCCCGCCGGCACCCCGGTCGCGCGCACGGCCAGGCGCACGTCACGCGCGCGCGCGCCGGTCCAACGGGGCACGAAAGCGCCGTCGCTCTGCGTCCGGCGGCGGGTCATCGTCATCACCGCGCCAGCGGTGCCCGGCTGGGACCCGGCCGTCAGCGTCAGGGTGAGCAGGTGCCCTCCCGAAGAGCGTCGAATCAGGACCAGGCCGTCTTGCGGACTCGACACCGCGACGCGGGCATCACCGCGATACAGGTCGGCGTGCTGCTCGCGAAAACGCGCGGTGTCGGTGAGGATGTGGTCGTCCCGCCGCGGCGCGGAAAAATCGAGGTCCGCGCGGTTGGCGGGATCGCTCCTGCCCGGCTGGAGCTTCTCGGTGCCGTAGGTGATCGAGGTGATGCCGCGGGCCTCGGTCGCGAAGAAGAGCGCGTTTCTCGCCTTGGCGAGGTCGCCGCCGCAGGCCGAGACGAGCCGCGGCAGGTCGTGGTTGTCGACCAGGCTCACGAGCCCCTGCGGCTGGTCGTAGACGTCGTCCTGCGAGAGGATCGAGCCGATGCGCTCCGGCGGCGCGCCCTTGCAGAACACGTCGATGGTCGCGAAGTACAAGGGGAAGTCGAACATCGCGGAGAAGTGGCCGGCGCGCATCACGTGGGCCACCTGCGGCGGGTCGCCGTCCAGGTCTTCGCCCAACAGGAAGAAGTTCGGCCCGGCGTACCCGCGAATCGCGTCGTTGTAGCGGGCCCAGAACGACAGCGGGATGTGCTTGACCGCGTCGAGGCGAAATCCGTCCGGGTGGACGAGGTCGATCCAGCGCTCCGAGGTCTTCAGCAGATACCGGTAGACGGCGGGGTTCGACTGGTCCCAGTCGGGGAGCCCGTCGACGTCGAAATCGGTGAGCTGCCGCGGGTCGCTCCAGTTCGTGATGCTGCCGTTGTGGTGGAACCAGTCGGGGTGCTCCTTCGGCAGCGGCGAGTCGTAGCCGACGTGGTTCAAGACGATGTCGAGGAGCAGCTTCATGTGGCGCGCGTGCAGGGCGTCGGAGAGCTTTCGCAGGAGGGCAGCGGTCCCGAACCTCGGCTCGACCCTGGCGAAGTCGTCCACCCAGTAGCCGTGGTAGGCGCCGTGGCCCATGAACTTCGTCGTCTGCATCTGGAAGACCGGCGAGAGCCAGACGGTGGTGAAGCCGAGCTTCTGGATGTAGTCGAGCTTGTCCAGCACCCCCTGGAGGTCGCCGCCGTGAAACGCTTGCGGGTCGTGGCGATCGATGGCGCCGTCGTTCGCCTTGTCGCCGTCGAAGAACCGGTCGACCAGGACGAAGTAAATGGAATCGCCCGGACCGATGCCCGCTGGTGACCAGGAGCGCACGAGCTTTCCCGATCCGCTGCCGCTATCTCGAACGGACTGCGGCGCCCCGCCGAGGAACTGGTCGGCCAGGTGCCCGACGCGGTCGGCGATCTGCCGGGAGACCAAACCAATCGCGTCGGGCGCGGCTTGGAAGTCGTAGTCGAGCACCGCCGGCAGATCGACGTCGACGCTGACCGCGTCGTTGAGGTCGCCTGGCCTGGCCATCGTCGCCCGGGCGCTGACCGTCCACCGGTAGCGGCCGTTCAAGAGAGTGTCGTAGGTGGCGCGCGTCTCGATGAGCAGCAGCGCTTGTGCTCCTGGGTTCGCCCGTGCGAGCAGCTCCAGCCGGCGCCGGGTGATGCGCGCCGCCGCGAAGCTCGTCGCCCAGTCGGCCGCCGGACGTGGCTGGACGACGAGATTGCGCGCGTCGAGGATGGCGCGCACCCGCTCGATGAGCTGGGCGGGCGCCTGGGTGACGCCGGTCGTCGCCTCGGAATCGAGGACGAACGCCGCGGCGACCGTGGTGGGGGAGCTCGCGCGCGCCACCGGCCGCGACGTGATGCAGGCCGTCGCGAGGAGCGCGAAGAGCGCGCAGGACCGCTTCAGAACCATGCCTCGGCCTCCAGCGCGATCACCTGGTGCCAGTGGCGCTCGACCGTCTGGAACGTGTTGTTCTCGTCGAGCGTCGTTACGAACGAGTTGCCGAACGCGTTGTTCTGCGTCGAGTGCTGCAAGCCGTAGAGGAGGCGCAGGCTGGGCCGGGTGTAGATGCCCGTGCCCAGCGGGCTGAAGACCGGGCCCACCTTGAGCTGCTCGGTCACGCGCACCGGCGAGTCGCCGTGCTGGAGCCCGCGCGGGTCGCTGACGCCGTCGGTGTTCGCGAAGATCGAATCCCAATGGTCGCGGTACTCGTTGCCGTTGAGCGAGTCCTCGTAGGCGGCGCTCCCCTCGATGAGGAAGTGGAGGGTGTCGGTGATGAAGGTCTCGAGCCGCACCACGGTCGAGGCGTAGACGCGCGCGTAGTCGCTCGGCGCGACGCGGTTGTCGTTGTCCCATTCGTGGCCGTAGAGCAGCCCCCACGCGAGCTCCAGCCGCTCCGGAATCAGCTTGAAGCGCGCTTCGTTCCCGGCTTGGAGCTCGTAACGGTCGTCGGTGATGTCGTGGACGTAGATGGTGTACGTCTTGCCGCCGTAGGTCTCGGTCGTGAACTGGTCTGGGGGGAAGCGCTTCAGGTGGACGTAGAAGCTGTCCCATTCAAGCGGACCCAGGCCCCCGAAACCGAGATACCCGACGAGCTTGCCGAACTCCGACGAGCGCGGGACCGGTTTCGGAAAGAAGTCGCTGTCCGCCGGGTGCGCTTCGAGATAGCTCTTCGCCACCTCGCCTCGGACGAAGTCGGCGTAGTCGATGCCCGGGGTCGCGTAGGGCGCGTACTTGTTGCCCACCACCGACGGCTCGTACATCAGCTCGCCGCCGACGCCGATTTCGAAGTGGTTCGACACGTGGACGAGGAGCGACGCGCCGCCGGTGAAGATGGTGTCGTACTGCGCGCCGCGGATGGCGTACCCGGAGTCGCCCAGGCCGACGAGGAGGTTCACCGTCTTCGTCTGGTAACGGGCGGACGCGCCGACGGTTCCGGTGAAGAGCTGCGCCGGCCGCATGTCGTAGAGGCCGAGGTCGCCCCAGTAGTCGTAGAGCGTGCCGAACTGCCAGGTCAGGTTCTTGAGGAGGAGGTTGCCCGCCTGGACGTAGAGCTGGCTGACGCGGAAGTTCGCGAGGGAACCGTTACCGGTGTCGGCCCCCTGGACGCTGCCGCCCTCGACGCGGGCGTGCAGGGTGGTCCACGGCGCGTCACTGCCGGCCTGTTCCTGCAACAGGTCGAGCTTCAGGTCGAGGGCGGCGTAGGGGCCTTCGTTCAAGAGCCGGCCGTAGAGATTCCAGTAGCCGAGCTGCCCCCCGGCGCCCTCGAAATCCGGCCGGGTGGCGATGCGGAGGTAACCGGCAGCGCCGTAGGGTTGCTGGGCCGCTTCCCCTCTCGCGACGCGCGCGAAGGCGAGGCACGACAACGCCACGATCAGCTCGACCCGGTGCCAGCGCATCGGGCCGAAACGCTACCCGAAAACCGAGCCCGGCGGGATGATCGTCGACCCTGGAAGCGAGGCGCCGGCCAGAGCTCTTGACGAGCGGCGTCAGTCGCTACGCGTCGCTGATCGACAGGCCGTCCTCGCGCCCCCGGGCGGGTGCGGTCGACAGCGTGGCCTCCTCGGAACGAAGGTCGTTCGGCCGCCCGGAGCAGTCGGCCCGAGCCGGAAGCGGTCGCTCGTCGGTCGAGGTCGCGCCCTGCCAGGGACCGGTGCCCGAGCAGTCGGCTGCGCGCCAGAACGTTCCGGTGATGGTGCAGGTGCACATCGGTCGCCCCGGTGCCGAGGCTGTGCACGCTTCGCGTTCGGCGCTAGGCGGCTTCGCCGCCGTACATGCCGTCCAGCGCCTCGCGATACTTCTCGTTGCAGAACTTGCGCTTGACCTTGAGCGTCGGGGTCAACTCGCCGGTCTCCTGCGAGAAGTCGCGCGGCAGGACCTTGAACTTCTTGATCGTCTCGTAGCTCGGGAGCGTCTTGTTGAGATCGTCCAGCGCCGCCTGCACCTCGGCGCGGATTTCCGGCTTCTGCGAGAGGTCGGCGTAGTCGGTGAACGAGACCGCCTTCTCCTGCGCGACCGCCTTCGCCCGCTCCTCGGTCACCGTCACCAGCGCCACCAGGTACTTGCGCTTGTCGCCGTGCACCATCACCTGGCTGATGATCGGGCTCGACTTGAGCGCGTTCTCGAGGTTCTGCGGCGCCACGTTCTTCCCGCCGGCGGTGACGATGATGTCCTTCTTGCGGTCGGTGATCTTGAGGTGGCCGTCGCCGTCGATCTCGCCGATGTCGCCCGTCGCGAACCAGCCGTCGTCGAGCAGCACCTCTTTCGAGGCCTCGGGGCTCTTCCAGTAGCCCTTCATCACGCCGCGACCGCGGATGAGGATTTCCCCGTCGGGCGCGATCTTCAGCTCGGTCCCGGGCACCGGCGGACCGACCGTGCCGAGCTTGTTCTGGTGCGGCCGGTTGACGCAGGTCGCGGCACAGGTCTCGGTCAGCCCGAACCCCTCGAGAATCTGGATCCCGACCAGGTCGAAGAACCGCGCGATCTTCCTGGAGAGCGGCGCCCCTCCCGAGACGAAGAAGCGCAGCCGCCCCCCGAAGCGGGCGTCGAGCTTCTCCTTGATTTTCGGGAGCACCAGCTTCTTCCCGACCGTCAGCTTGAGCGAGCCGTAGCTCTTCCCCTCATCCTGCGCCAGCGCGTACTTCTCGAACTCCGAGAGCGTCATCCGGAAGAGGCGGCCCTTCAGCCCAGGGGTACCGCTCCCGTCCGTCACGACCTTGTTGAACGCTTTCTCGAACACCCGCGGCACCGCGCACATGAAGGTCGGGCGCGTCTCCCCCATGTTGTCCATCAGCTTTTCCAGGCTTTCGGCGAAGGCCATCACGTGGCCGAGCTTGAGCCAGACACCCTTCAACACCTGCGCGAACGAGTGCGCGAGCGGCAGGAAGAGGAGCTGCACGTCGGTCGCCCGGATGATCTCGGTGGACGCTACCGCTTCCGCTTCGTAGACGAACGCGTCGTGGGCGAGAACGACCCCCTTGGGCCTCCCCGTGGTGCCCGAGGTGTAGATGATGGTCGAGACGTCGTCCTTGGTCAGTGCCCGGATACGCTCGTCCAACAGCGACGGATGCGCCTTGGCGAAGTCGTCGCCGTCCGGGTAGAGGCTCTCCAGCGAGCGGATGAAGCCAGAAGCGCCGTCGCTCACCTCGCCGGTGTACTGCACCACCATCTTCAGGTTCGGCAGCTCCCCTCGCACTTTCAGGAACTTCGCCGCTTGCGCCGCGGTGTCGACCAGGACGAACGACGCGCCGGAATTCTCGACGATGTACTGGCACTCGTCCGGCAAGTTCGACTGGTAGATGGGCACCGTCGCCGCGCCGACCGCCTGGATGCCGAGGTCGCAGAACACCCATTCGACGTGGGTGTCGCCCATCAGGCAGACGCGGTCGTCCTTCTCGACGCCCAGCGCCAAGAGCGCGTGCGCGACCCGCCGGGCGCGGTCGGACAGCTCGGTCCAGGTGAGCTCTTTCCAGGCGCCGCCTTCCTTGTATCGAGCCGCCGGCGCGTCCGGTGTCGCCTGCACCCGCGCGGCGAACATCCCGACCAGCGTCGTCGCTTCCTGTGCCCGCGCTTCCAGCTCTTCCTTCGCAATCATCGATGCTCCCACGCGAATCAGAGGTCTGATTCACCGCTCGCGTGCCGTTCGGCCCCGGTCGGCGGCAACGCCTCGCGACGCAGCCCGGCAGCGGATCCAACCAGGGCCAGCGCTGCCGGGAGCCGAAACCGCTCCTACAGCTTCCAGCCCAGCCGGGCGATCGACGCGCGGGCGTACTGCTGCGCGCGCAGCTCCTCGGGCAGGTCATACTGGCCCAGCTTCGCCGCGAGCACTTCCTGGTACAGCCGCTTCGCCTCGGCCTCGTCGCCGTGGTCGTCGCGCTTGGCGAGCGTGTCGGCGAGATAGACCTTGGCGCGCAGGTCGTCCGGGAAGAGCGCAATCGCCTTGCGCAGGTACTTGGCCGACTGGTCGAGGTCCCTCTTGGGCCACGGCAGCTCGTACTTCTCCCGGCCGAGCGCGTTCCAAACGCCCGCGTTGTCCAGCGTCGGATCGAGCTTCGTCACCTCGACCAGCGGGTCGTGGAACTTCGACTCCAGCCCCTGCCACAGCGCGGTGACGATGCTGACCGCGTGGGCGTACTCGCCGATGCACAGGCTCGTCCAATAGAGCGCTTCCGGGTTCTTCGGCGCGACCTTCTTCGCCCGCTCGCCCGCCTCGCGTCCCTCGATGGCGAGCTTCTCTTTCCGGTCCTTGTTCGTCGTGCTCTCCGCCGCCCACCAAAGAGCGCGCGCCAGCCGCCAGCCGACGTCGACCGAGTCCGGATGGGCCTTGTCGAGCGGGCGCAAGAGGTTGATGGCCGCCTGGATGTTCCCCGGCTGGTTGCGGGTCTGGTAGAGCGCATCCGCTTTCTGGCAGCCCTGCTTCACATCGGCAGGGGCGCTGGCCGGCGGCGGCGGTGCTACCCAGGCGCCAGACGCCAGGGCCTGGCTCGACGAGGCGATCATCAAGGCGAACGCGAGGGCGAGGCCCGAGCGGGCGAGCGTCTTCGGCATGGCTTGGCTCCGAGAGAAGGAAACGGGCGGCCCCGACGTAGCAGGTCCCTGCCCGTCTGGCAAGGCTGAGCGCGAGCAGACCGGCCTCGCTAGGATGCGCGCTGCCGATGGTGCCGCGGTCCCGCAAGCTCCTCTTCATCGCCCTGTGCGCTCAGTGGGCGTGCGCGCTGATTCCCGTCGCCCCGACCTTGCCCGACGAGCGCGTGGTCCAGGCCGGCGGCGAGCGCTTCGTCGTCCGGTTTCAGGAGGTCGACCGGAAGACCGCGCTCGGGGTCGCCCACTCGCTCGAAATCGCCGAGCCGCGCGTCACCCGGTGGGGACGGTTTACGGCACCGGTCTCGATCCTCGTCCGCCCGACCCACGACGCGCTCGAGCACGCCGTCCATCGCCTCGACTATCCCTGGCTGCGCGCGTGGGCCCGCTACGACAGCATCGACCTGCAGAGCCCCCGCACCTGGAGCTACCTGGGCTCGGTCGACGCCCAGGTCACCGAGCTGTTGACGCACGAGGTCACCCACTGCCTGATGTACCAGCTCTCCGGCACCGCTTCTGATTGGATGTACAAGCGGATTCCGCTCTGGTTCCGCGAGGGGATGGCCTCGGTCACCGCCCACCAGGGCTACCGGCGGCCGACCGACGAGGAACTCTGGCGCTACCTGCGCGAGAACCCCGGCAAGGACCCGATTCGCGACGCGGACGCGCTCTACCAGACCGAGGACGACATCGTCTACGGCGCCGCCCACCGGGCGTTCGCCTTCCTCGACGAGCGCTACGGCGACGGTGCCATTCGCGACCTACTCTCGCGGATGCGCGCGGGCGCGGACTTCGACGCCGCCTTCCACGCGAGCATCGGTATCACTGCTAGCGCCTTCGTCGACGACTTCATGAACTACATCCGCTGGCAAGGCTGGCGCGGGAAGAAGGCAGCTCAGCCGGAACGCGGGCAGCCGCCCGCCGTCGGCGCTGGCGAGTAGTCGATTCCCCGATGCCAGCGGGACCGAAGCCGCTCACCTCAGCGCCATCTCGAAGCGCAGCCGAAGGGCGGTCGAGGAGCGGCTCGGATAAGCCAGCGCTCACGCCGTGGCTTCAGGCTCCACGCGCTTGAAAAGCTTGCGGCCCGCCCGCCCGGCGCGCAGATTCGCGCGGCGCTCACCCGCGGATCGCCGATCCGCCGAGCGCCGCAGGGAGGCTGCCGATGGCTGGCCGTCGTTCGTCCATTCAGGCGCGCCGCTCGGGTTCGCCCGAGGCCAAACGTTCGCCCGCCCGGGTGAAGGCGAAGAGCGCCAACGCTCCGGCGCGTGGCAGGCCGAAGGCACGCACGGCGGGGAAGGGCGGTCGATCCGCCGCAGCGGCACCCCGAAGGCCCTCCGGGAAGGCGACACCGCTTCTGGCACCCACGACGCCGCTCGCGCTCGCCCAGCCTCGGGTGCCCGCCCGCATCCTCTCGCTGCCGGAAGTGGAGAGGTTGCTCTCGCTCGCGATGTCCCAGGGCGGCGACTTCGCCGAGGTCTACGCCGAGCGCACGGTGGTGACCGCCTTGAGCCTCGACGAGGGGCGAATCCGCTCCGGGCAAGCATCCGAGACGACGGGCGTCGGCATCCGGGTGGTCAAGGGCGTCCAGGTCGGCTACGCGTATTCTGACGACCTGGACGGCGAGGCGCTCTCGCGGACGGCCCGGACCGCGGCCCAAATCGCGCAAGGCCACGGGGAACCGCCCCCGGTCAAAGTCTCCCGCACCCCTGCCCCCGAGCACTACCGCATCGCCCGGGCTCCGAGCGACGTGCCGCTCTCCGAGAAGGCTTCCCTCCTCCATCGCGCCGACGCGGCCGCCCGCGCGTTCGACCCGCGGGTGCGCCAGGTGATGGGCGCCTGGGCCGACTCGACGAAGAGCATCCTCGTCGCGAACACCCTCGGCCACTACGCGCAAGACCTCCAGGATCTGTGCCGACTGCACGTCTCCGTCGTCGCCATCTCGCCCGCGGGCGAGCGGCGCACCGGCTTCTTCGGCGGCGGCGGCCGGGTGCCGTTCGGCCATTTCCAGTCGTTCTCGCCCGAGGCGGTCGCCCGCGAAGCCGCCCGCCAGGCCATCGCGATGATCGGCGCGGTCGACGCGCCCGCCGGCCCGCAGACTGTCGTCCTCGCGCCGGGCTGGAGCGGTATCCTCCTCCATGAAGCCGTCGGACACGGGCTCGAGGCGGACTTCATCCGCAAGAAGACCAGCCTCTTCGCGGGCAAGCTCGGCGCGCGCGTCGCGAGCGACCTGGTGACGGTCCTGGATGACGGCACCGTTTCCGGCGGGCGCGGCTCGCTCAACGTCGACGACGAGGGCCACCCCGGCGAACGCAAGGCGCTGATCGAGAACGGCATCCTCACGGGCTACCTCTACGACGGCCTGAACGCGAAGCTGATGTCGGCCCACTCCACCGGTTCCGGCCGGCGGGAGAGCTTCCGCCATGCGCCGATGCCGCGGATGACCAATACCTTCCTCGCGGCGGGCGAGTCGGACCCGGAGGAGATCGTCCGGTCGGTGAAGACGGGCCTCTACGCGGCGCACTTCGGGGGCGGCCAGGTCGACATCACCAACGGCAACTTCGTCTTCGAGGTCAACGAGGCCTACCTCATCGAGGACGGAAAGCGCACCCGCCCAGTGAAAGGGGCGACGCTCATCGGCACCGGTCCCGTGGCCCTCCAGAGGATCTCGATGGTCGGGAACGACCCCCAGCACGATCCTGGCCTCGGCACCTGCGGAAAGAACGGCCAGAGCGTGCCGGTCGGCGTCGGCCTGCCCACCGTGCGCATCGACGAGGTGACCGTCGGCGGCACCCAGGTCGGCTGACTTCGCCCGTCGAGCACCTCACGATTGCCCTGCCAGAACGACGGCGCCGAATCCTTCGGCGCGTTGCCACGCTCTAAGTGAGGCGAGCGCGGCGACAAGGCGCCGCAGGAGGATCTCGATGGAAGCAGCGCCGGCCACCAAGCCGCTGACGATCACGGAAGACAACTTCGAACAGTTCGTCACCCAGGACGGCATCGCGGTCATCGACTGGTGGGCGCCCTGGTGCGCGCCGTGCCGGATGTTCGCGCCGGTGCTGGACAAGGCGGCGGTCAACCACCCGCAGATGCGCTTCGGGAAGGTGAACACCGACGAGCAGCGCTCGCTCAGCGCGGCCTTCGACATCCAGTCGATTCCGACGCTGATGATCTTCCGCGATCACATCCTGCTCTTCTCCCAACCGGGAGCGCTGCCGGCTAGCGCCTTCGAGGACCTGCTCTCGCAGGTGCAGAAGCTCGACATGGACGAGGTGCGCCGGAAGGTCGCCGAGAAGCAGCAGGACAAGGCCAGCGCCTGAACGACCCTGCTCGCCGGTTGACCGCGCGGCGCCTTTCCGAATAGAGCCTGGGCCGATGAGCCAGGTGGTGGTCGTCGGGGGGGGCGTCGCGGGGCTGTCGGTCGCGTCGGCGCTCGCGCGCAGGGGAAGAGCGGTCCTGCTCTACGAGCGCGAGACGCAGCTCGGCGCGGGCTCGAGCGCGAAGAGCGCCGCGATCTTCCGGCTCGCCGTCGAAGAACCGGTCAACGTCCAGCTCGCGCTGCGCGGGCGGGAAATCGGCCGCCGCCTTTCGCCGGAAGGTACCATTCGCGCGCTCGGCGGCTTCTATCCATGCGCCGCCGACGACGAGCGGCAGCGCATCCTCGAAGCAGCAGCATTCACCGGCGTGCGTGAGGCACGCCCAGACGAGCTTCCGGCGCCGCTCGGGCACCGCGATCGACCGGCGCTGTTCTCTCCCCAGGATGGCGCCATCGACGTCCACACGCTCATCCACGGGCTGGCGCGGGAAGCGCGATTGGCGGGAGCGAAGCTACTGACCGGCACCGCTGCGGAGGCATTGGACTATTCCGCCGGTCGGGTCGCCGGGGTGCGGGTCGCCTCGGAAGTCGTGCCCGCCGAGGTGGTGGTCGACGCGACCGGCGCCTGGAGCCCGGACTTCGCGCCGACCGACGTCGGCATCCGGCCGCATCGCCGCCACCTCTTCGTCCTCGACACGCCCCACGCCAGCGCTTTCGCCCAGGTCGTCTGGGATCTCTCGACTCACCTCTATCTGCGCCCGGAATCGGGCGGCCTCCTCGTCAGCCCCTGCGACGAAGAGCCGATGCCAGCGACCGACCACGTGCCGACCAGCAGCGAAGCCGGTTCCCTCCTCTTCCAGAAGCTCGCCACCTGGGCGCCCGCGCTCCAGGACGCGCGCGTGCGCACGGTCTGGGCCGGCCTCCGACCGCTCACCGCCGACCATCGTTTCGTCGTCGGGTTCGATCCGCGCGTGCCGGGCCTCTTCCGCCTCGGGGGGTTCGGCGGCCACGGGATGACGGCCGGCGCCGCTGCCGGTGAGCTCGCCGCCGCGATGCTCTGCGGCGAGAGTCCGCCCGAAGCACGCGAGCTCGACCCCGCGCGGTTCGCCCGCGTCCCGTCCTCATGCGCGCCCTGACACCCGAGATCGCCTCAGCTCTTCGGCGCGGCGCCGCCGGCTGGCTGAACCGTGGTCGCCGCGGCGGATGACTTTCGTCGTCGGCGCTCGACCAGCACATTGCCGAAGATTGCGAAGAGAAGCGCTCCGCCGACCCCGGAACCGATTTCCCAGTGCACCATCGCTCGCGTTGCCGCGACGATCTGTGGAGTGCAGATCTGTCCGCGCATGACGGAGCTGCCCCAAGTGGTAGCGGTGGGAGCCAACCACAGCGAGACCATGAATCCCGCACCGAGGCCGATCAGGAGCAGTAGAGCGGTCCGTTTGAGCATCTGCCCTCCTTTCATGCGGAAGCGGTGGTGCTACCCTGTTGCGCTGCCGCCCTGGCCTCGGCCTCGGCCAGCTTCCATCGCCGGTGGACCCAGAACCATTCGGACGGGTGCTCGCGGACGATGCTTTCCAGGTCGCTCGCGAGCATCTGCGAATGGCGCTGCAGACGTTCGGCCAGGGTCGGCGCTTCGGGCACCGGGAACGGCCCGCGAAAGTGCACGGTGTAGACGTCGTCGGGGTCGAGCGTCATCCAGCCCGCGTAGACCGGGGCACCGCTCCTGAGTGAGAAGAGCGCCGGTGCTGGCGACGTCGCGGCGCGGCGGCCGAAGTACTCGACCGCGACCGCCTTGTCGCTCGCGCGGTGCTGGTCGATGATCAGCGCCAGCACATCGCCGCGGGCGAGCACGTCGAGCCCGGCCTCGAAGCTGCCGCTGGCCGGCAGCTCGCCGAAGACCTTCTTGCGCGTGTCGTGCAGGCGCTGGTTGAGCTTGCCCTTGAGCGTCTTCGTGATCGCGACGAACCGGTAGCCGCGGCGGCCGGTCTCGTAGCCGAGCAGCTCCCAGTTGCCGAGGTGCCCCATGCAGAACACGATGCCCTGGCCCCCGCGAAGGACGTCATCGATGGGTTCGACGCCATCGAAGCGCACGAGCGAGCGGATCTCGTCGGGCGTCATCCGCGGCATCAGCAATACTTCAATCGCCAGTCTCCCAAGCTGACGGTAGCAACCCTTTGCAATGGTGCGACGCTCGCGTTCGCTCTTCTCGGGAAAGGCGTGCGCGAGGTTCGCGAGCACGATCTTTCGCCGGACGCGCACCAGGTGGAAGACGAAGCTGCCGAGCGCGCGGCCGAAGGCGATCGCGCGGCGCAACCCGAGGCGGTGGAGGCACCACGAGACCAGGTCGATGAGGAGGAGCACGAGCGTCGTCATGCGGTTCCCCGCGGGCGTGCGAAGCGCCGGACGACCGCGTCGAGGGCAGAAGCGTCGCCGATCACCTCGACCTCCATCGCGAGCGCACGCCATCGGTCGGGGCTCGCGAGCGGCTGGAGGCGGACCGCGTCCTTCTCTGTGGTAACCAGGATCCCTGCTGCCTGGCGCTCGAGCGCCGCGACCTCGGCGGGCGTGAATCGGTGATGATCGCCGAATGCATGATGGCGATCGATCGATGCGCCGAGCGCGCGCAACGCCGCGGCGAACTCCTCCGGCCGCGCGATGCCGCTGACCGCGACGATCGGCCGGTGGCGCAGGGCAGCGAGCGGTTCCTGGGGCGCCAGGTCGAGGCCGGCGAGCGAGGTCGCGACGTACCGGCTGCGCACCAGCGGCTTCTCGAGAAGCTCGGCGGGAGGCTCGGCGGAGGCGCTCTCGCACCGCGTGAGCCAGGCGAGGGTGGCTCGGCGCGCTTGCGACGCCGGTTCGCGCAACGGGCCCGCGGGCAGCAGCCGCCGGTTGCCGAAGCCGAGCGTGGAATCGACGACCAGGATGTCTTCGTCGCGGGCGAGCATGTGGTGCGAGAAGCCGTCGTCGAGGAGGGCGATGTCCACCTGGAGCGCTTTCGCCCTACAAGCGGCCTCGGCGCGATTCTCCGCCGCGATGACGACGAGCCCCGGGAGCTTTCGGGCGAGCCACACCGGCTCGTCACCGCCGTCGCTCGCGGACACGGCGCACGTCGCGCCATCCGATACCACGACGAGCCCGTGCGACGACCGGCCGTAGCCGCGCGAGAGAACCGCGACCGCGAGGCCCGCCCGCATCAGCCGGCGCGCGAGCTCGAGCGTCACCGGCGTCTTCCCGGCGCCCCCCGCGACCAGGTTGCCGACGGACACGATCGGCAGCTCCGCTCTCGCCCGCCGAAACGCGCCAGACGCGACCAACCCGCGGTGCGCCCGCGCGCCCAGCCCGTACGCCCACGACAGCGGGGTCAGCGCCGCTGAGAGCAGGGGCGCTTCCCCTCGCCATGCGCGGGCGAGCGTCGACATCACTCGCGCCCGTTCCGCTTTGAAGCAGGCCAGGACCGCTCATCCTGAGCGCGCCAGGAGCCTGAGCCCTGCCGACGATGCCCCGCGCTCATCCCTCGACGGCGCTCGGGAGGAACAGAACCCGCCGACGCGGCGCGCCCCGAACCGTGCAGCCCCGACATCACGCGGCCTTCGCCGAGCCGCGCGGCTTCGGCAGCAGCTTCGCGATGAGCTTCGCGTCGCGCAGGCTGGCACCGCTCACCGACGACACCGCGCGCCGGGCGAGCTTGCCGAGCTCGACGAGCTGTTCCGGCTTGGAGAGCAGCTCCCGTGCGACGCTGACCAGGTGGGTGCCGTCCTTCACCTGGATGCCGCCGCGCCCGACCAGCACCTGCACGCTGTCGTGAAAATTCTCCATGTGCGGGCCGAAGAGCACCGCTTTCCCACAGGCCGCGGGCTCGACGATGTTCTGCCCGCCGCGGTCGGTGAACGAGCCGCCGACGAAGACCAGCGACGCGAGCCGGTAGGCGGCGACCAGCTCGCCGATGGTGTCCAGGACGATCACCGGCGCCCGGGTCGGCGCCTTCGACGACCTGAGCGACACTTCGAGCCCGCGCTGGGCGGCGAGCGCGGTCACCCGCTGGACCCGCTCCAGATAGCGCGGCGCGATGGCGAGCCGCAGCCGGGGCGTCTCGCGTTTGAGCTCGACGAACGCGTCGAGCAGCACCGCTTCCTCTCCCTCGTGCGTCGAGCCGGCCACCCAGAGCAGGTCGCCGGGCTGGAGCAGGAAGGCCCTCGCCAGCGCTTCCGTGGAGCTCTGGGCGGTCGAGAGCAGGAGCGCGTCGAACTTGGTGTTGCCGGTGACGATGACGCGCTTCGGAGGGGCCCCGAGGGTGAGCGCGCGCTCGCGTTCGGCGTCTTCGCGCATCAAGAGGAGGTCGAATTGCCGGAGGACGTTGCCGATCAGCCGGAACAGCCGCCGGTAGCTCCGGACGTTGCGCTCGGAGAAGCGTCCGTTCGTCAGGACGATGCGCCCGCCGCGTTTCTTCACCGCGCGAATCAGGTTCGGCCAGACCTCGGTGTACTCGAGCACCAGCACGTCCGGGCGGATGGCGCGCACCGCGGCGTGGGTGGAGAACGGCAGGTCGTAGGGGACGAAGGTCATCGCGTCGGCGTCGGCAAAGCGGGTCTTCGCGATCGCCTCGCCGGAGTTGGTCATCGTCGAGACGATGGTGACCACCTCCGGCCGCAGCCGCTTGAGCTCGCGATGAATCGGGAGCAGCGCCAGGAGGTCGCCGGCCGAGGCGCCGTGCAGCCAGACGCGCGGACCCGCGCGGCCGGTGAGAAAGTCCGGTGGGTAGCGGCCCAGCCGCCGGGCGACACCGCCGCGGAGCTTCGGGTGGAGGACCAGCACCGGCCACGCGATCGCGAAGAGCAGCAGGCTAGCGACAGCGTAAACGAAGGGCATCAGGGCTCTCAAGCCTCGGCAGCGGACCTGGCCTCCATCGGCCCGCCGCTGGCGATGGCGAGCATCCGCGCGTATTCGCCGCCGGCCTCGACCAGGCGGCCGTGGGTGCCCTCCTCGATGATGCGGCCTTCCATCAACACCACGATCCGGTCGGCGCGGCGGATGGTCGACAGCCGGTGGGCGACGACCAGGACCGTCCGGTCCTCCATCAACCGCTCGAGGGCGCGCTGCACCTCGGCTTCGCTCTCGCTGTCCAGGGAGCTGGTCGCCTCGTCGAGAATCAGAATCGGCGCGTCCTTGAGAATCGCCCGGGCGATGGCGAGCCGCTGCCGCTGGCCGCCGGAAAGGGTGACGCCCTTCTCGCCGATGCGCGTGTCGTAGCCGTGGGGCAGCGCCAGGATGAAATCGTGCGCGTCGGCCGCCCGCGCGGCGCGTTCGATCTCCTCGCTCGTCGCTCCCGGCCGGCCGTAGGCGATGTTCGCCGCGACCGATTCGTTGAAGAGCAGCGTCTCCTGCGTCACCACCGCGATCTGCGACCGCAGGCTCTTGAGCGTCATCGCCTTCAGGTCGACGCCGTCGATCGAGAGGCGGCCTTCGGTCGCGTCGTAGAAGCGCGGCACCAGGTTGACGAGCGAGGTCTTCCCCGCGCCGCTGGGGCCGACGAGCGCGACCACCTCGCCTTTCTTCACGGTGAGGTCGATGCCGGAGAGCACCCGCCGTGGCTGCCCATCTTCACCGGTGTAGTCGAGCGAGACCGCTTCCAGGGAGAGCGCGCGGGCGAGGGGCGGCACCTCGCGGGCGCCGGGCAGGTCGGTGATGTCGTTCTGCGCGTCCAAGAGCTCGTAGATGCGGTCCGCGCCGGCGAGGCCCTGCATCATGAAGTTGCCGACCCGGCCGAGCGACTTGGCCGGCTGGATCATCAGCATCACGGTGGCGACGAAGCTCATCAGCGTCCGCCCGTCGAGGGCGTGCGCGTTCATCGCGTGGCCGGCGTAGGCGACCGCCGCGGAAAAGCCGACGACCGCCAGTACCTCCATCGTCGGCGTCGAGGTCCCGCGGATGAGCAGGCTCTTGCGCATGGTCCGGATGTAGCGCTGCACCGCTGCCGAGAAGCGCTCCCGCTCCTTGTCTTCCATCGCGAACGCCTGCACCACCCGAATGCTCTGCAGCGCCTCGTGGGTCGTCTGCATCACCTCGCTGATCGCCTCGTTCGATTTCACCGTGATGCGCTTGAGCGACCTGGCGAAGCGCACGACCGGGACGATCATCAGCGGCAGCGCGCCAAAGGCGATCAGCGCGAGCCGCCAGTCGAGCCAGAACGCCTCGCCCAACAGAACCAGCACCTGCAACGTGTCGCGGCCGTAGCTCGCGAGCGCCCAGACGATGGCGTACTCGATGGACTGCACGTCGAGGCCGACGCGCGAGTAGAGGTCGGCGGTGTGGCGCTTCGCGTAGAACGACGGCGAGAGCGAGACGAGCTTCGAGAAGACGTCGCGGCGCAGGTCGGCGACCACGTCCTGGCCGACGGTGCCCATCAGGTAGAACTGGCCGGCGTAGCTCAGGCCCTTGACGAGCGCGATGACGACGATGACGACCGGCAGCGCCATCAGGACGGTGGCGCGGTCGACATGGGAAGGGCTGAAGCTCGGCAGGACCGCTGCTACGGTCGACGGAATCGCGAGCTTCCAGTCGCCGGTGACGAGGAATGCCAGCACCGGGCCGACGAGGAACGCGTAGGCCGCGGTGGTCAGCGCGAGCAGAATCATGCACGCGAACGCCCACCCGACGCGCAGGCGGTAGGGCTTCAGGTAAGCGAGCAGGCGTCGGTAGCGGTTCATCGCAAAGTCAGCCGCGCGGGCCGGCGCATTCTAGCGGGCGAGAGCGGCGGGCGCGCCGGAAAGCAGCCGGTCGAGCACCACGTTCGCGACCCGGTCCGACGCGCCCGGCGTTCCCAGGCTCGCCCGCACCCGCGACAGCTTCTCCTTCATCGCCGCCCGTTCGGCGGTCGCGGTCAAGAGCGGCAACGCGCGCGCGGCGAGCGAGTCGGCGGTCACCGCCCGCTGCACCAGCTCCGGCACCACCTCGGCGCCCTCGAGGATGTTCGGGAGCGCGATGAACTTCGCGCGCACGAACAGATGGTAGACGAGAGCGGTCAAGAGGGACACGCGATAGGCGACCACCATCGGTGCCTCGGCGAGGGTCGCCTCCAGGGTGGCAGTCCCGCTCGCGACGATCGCCGCGTCGCAGGCGCCGAGGAGCTCGCGCGCCTCGCCGTCGAGGAGCCTGGGAGCGAAGCCGCTCTCCTCCGCGAGGCGATCGATCAGCCCGCGCGGAATCGTCGGCGCCACCGGCAGCGCGACCTCGACCGACGGAACCTCCCGGGCGATGAGCTTCGCCGCGCCGAGCATCGCCGGGAGCAGAGTCGCCACCTCGAACCGCCGCGAGCCAGGCAGGAGCGCTAGCAGGGGGCCTGCGGATCCCGCGAGTAGCGTCTGGCGCAAATTCGCGATCGTCTCGCGCGGCGGCTCGTGCTCGAGGAGCGGATGGCCGACGAAGGTCGCCCGGGCGCCCCGCTCGCGATAGAAGCGCTCTTCGAAGGGAAGGATGCAGCACATCTCGTCGACGTGGCGGGCGACCGTCTTCACCCGCCCCCGGCGCCAGACCCAGACCGTCGGCGAGACGTAGTAGACGACCCGGACGCCGAGCCGCTTGAGCTTCTTCGCCAGGCGGAGGTTGAAGTCCGGCGCGTCGACCAGGAGCGCTGCCTCAGGGCGGCGGCGCTTCGCCAGCTCGACGAGCCCGTCCATCACCTGGAAGATGCGCCGGAGCTTCGGCAACACCTCGCCGATGCCCATCACGCTCAGCTCGGCGACGTCGAAGAGGGTCTCGACGCCCGCCTCCCGCGCGCGCGCGCCCGCGAGGCCGAAGGCCTGGAGCTCGGGGTCTTTCGCCCGGAGGGAGCGCACGACGCCCGAGAGCAAGAGGTCGCCCGACGCTTCGCCGCAACTGACGAGGAGAGAGGTCACGTCAGCGTCCGCCGATCGGTCCGATCGGACGTGAGATGGCCGGCGGCCGCAGGTGACGGCGTCGCCCGCCGGGAACCGGTGCCATCACGCGCTCGGTCCAACGCCGAGGACGACCAAGCCGCCCTTGTCGGCGAGGCGAATCATCTCGTCGCGGTCGGCGAGGAGGGTCCCGCCCGCTTCCACCGCGAGCACGCTCACCTTGTGCTTCAGGCAGACGCGAACCGTGCCAGAGCCGGCCGCCGGGAGGTCGAAGCGCTCGTCCTGGCCGGGCTTGACCACCTTCACCACCACCGCGCCCTCGTGCGCGAGGTCCGCCCCACGGGCGATGCACGCGTCGGTGCCTTCGATCGCCTCCAGCGCGAGCGGCGCGCGCTCCTTCACCACCACCGTCTGGCCGACGTCGAACTTCCCGAGCCCCTTCGCCAGGTCGAACCCGTAGCGCACGTCGGAGAGCTGCTCTCCCGTCGGGCGGCAGCGCCCCAGCACTCCTTCTGGCGCCCGCAGCTCGCCAAGGTACGGCGTCGACGGGACGATGGCGATGCCGTGCGCCTCCAGCTCTCGCGCGATGGCGCGCAAGAGGTTGTCGTCGGAGCGCACCGCGACCTGCGCGAGCATCCTCAGGCCCCAAAGGTCCGGCCGGACGCCGGCGAAATACGAAGCCTTGGTGACGCCGCCGAGCAGCACCGCTTCGCGCACTCCCCGCGATTCGAGCGCGTCGATGAGCCGCCTCACCTGGCCGAGCTTGAGCCAGGTGACGTGCGTCGCGAGCTCGTCGATCTCCCGGTCGGTCTCGCCCTCGTGCGCCACCGCGACCAGCTCGCGCCCGCTCGCTCGCACCGCGCGCGCGAACGCCAGCGGGAACGCGCCCGACCCGGCAACGAGCCCCATCGGTCCCGAGCCCGAGCTCATCGGGCGATGCCGCGCTCGGAGTTCTCGATGAACCGGACGAAGTGGTCGATCTCGGGATTGCCGGCGAACTCGGCGTTCACCCGCGCCAGCGCTTCTCGCAGGCCGAGACCGCTTCTGAAGACCATCTTGTACGCGGCCTTGATGCGCGAAACCGCGTCGGGCGTGAAACCGGCGCGGGTCAGGCCCACCGTGTTCAAGCCCGCGAGCTGCGCACGGTCTCCTTGAGCGGTGCAATAGGGCGGGATGTCCATCGCCACCATCGAGCCGCCGGAGATGAACGCGTGCCGCCCGATGCGCGCGAATTGGTGGACGCCCGCGAGCCCGCCGAAGTTGACGTGGTCCTCGACCAGCACGTGGCCGGCGAGCGCGGAGGAGCCCGCGAGCACCACGAAGTCGCCGACCTGGCAGTCGTGGGCGACGTGGCTGTTCGCCATCAAGAGGCACGAGGAGCCGACGCGGGTGACGCCCCCCCCTTGAGCGGTGCCGAGGTGCACCGTGGCGAACTCGCGGATGCGGTTGTGGTCGCCGATGACGAGCTTCGTCGGCTCGCCGGCGTACTTCAGGTCCTGGGGAATCGCACCGAGACAAGCGTGCTGGAAGACGTGGTTGTCGGCGCCGAGGGTGGTGTCGCCCTCGATCACCGCGTGGGCGCCGATGCGCGTGCGCGCGCCGATTCTCACTTGCGGCCCGACGACCGCGAAGGGTCCGACCTCCACCGTCGGGTCGAGCTCGGCTCCCGGGAAGATCACCGCCGTCGGATGGATCGCCATCGTCTTCTCCTGAAAGCGCAACGCCGAGCGGACCGATCCGACGGATCCGCCCGATCGGTCCGATCGGCCGTGAACAACGGCGCTCTAGCCCTCGTCCCCTTCGCCTCGGCCGATGCCGAGCCGGCGCTTGATCTCGCGCAGGTCGCGCATCATCCGCGGAATCCGCCCGAACGCGAGCGCCGCCCGCCGCCACGCCCTCGCGTCGATGGCCGGCGTGCCGAGCACGGTCGCGCCCGCCTCGACGTCGCCCATCGCGCCGCTCTGCGCGCCTAGCCTCGCGAGGTCCCCGACGCGCACGTGCCCGATGACCCCGACCTGGCCGCCCATCATCACCCCGGTCCCGACGACGGTCGACCCGGCGATGCCCGTCTGCGCCGCGAGCAGGCACATCGGCCCCAGCTTCACGTTGTGGGCGAGCTGGACCAGGTTGTCGACCTTGCTCCCGTGGCCGACCACGGTCTCGCCCAGGGTCGCCCGGTCGACGCAGGTGTTCGCGCCCAGCTCGACGTCGTCTTCGAGACGCGCGATGCCGGCCTGCGGGACTTTGCGGTGAACGGGACCGCTTCCGTCCCCTTCGGGGTCGAAGGCGAAGCCGAAGCCGTCGGCGCCGACGACGACGCCCGGATGGAGAATGCAGCGCGCCCCGACCTCGCAGCGGTCGCGCACGACGACGTGCGGCCAGAGCACGGAGCCGGCGCCGATGCGGGCGTCTTCGCCGACGTAAGCGAACGACCGGATCCAGGCGCCGGGGCCCACCTGCGCGCCCGCCTGGACCACCGCGAGCGCCTCGACGCGGGCGGTCGGGTCGACGCTTGCCTCCGGGTCGACGACGGCGCGGGGGTCGATGCCCGGCTCGGGGCGCGGCGGGGGGTGAAAGCGGGTCGAGATCTTCGCGAAGGCCGCGTAGGGCGAGGCGTGCACGAGGAGCGCCCGGCCCGCGAGCTCAGGGAAAGCGGCGTCGCCCGGCGAGAGCACGATGGCGCCCGCGCGGGTCGTCTTGAGGAGCTTGCGGTAGCTGGGGTTCGCGTAGAACGCGACCTCGGCCGGCCCGGCCTCATCGAGGGGAGCGACACCGGTGACGCCGTGCTCCGGGATCCCGCCCTGAAGCCGGGCGCCGCACAGCGCGGCCAACTCGCCGAGCGTGCTGCCGGTCGCGGTCACGGGCGCTTGCCGTGCCTCGGGTGCGCGGCCTTCTTGCCGCCGTTGTAGCGGAGGTTGTAGCGACGGATCAGCTCGTTGGTCAGGTCGTCGGCGGGCGGGGCGTAGAAGAGGCCGGCCTCGTTCTTCTCGAACACCAGCGTGTAGCCGTCCTGCTGGGCGACCTCCTTCACGACCGGCTGCAGCTTGGTGATGAGGTCGGCGAGGACCTTCTGCTCGCGGTCCGAGAGCTGCTGCTGGAGGCTCATGTAGAGCTTTTGCGCGGCGGCCATCTTCTCGGCGATTTCTTCCTGCGCCTGCTGCTTGGCGTCGTCGCTCATCACCGGCGCGGTCTCCTTGTACTTCTCCTCGAGTTGGTCGATCTGCGCCTTCTGCTCGTCGAGCTGCTTCTGCTTCGCCTTGAAGTCGGCCTCCAGGCGGCCCTTGGCGACCTTGGCGTCGTGGACCTCGGCGAGGATGCGCTTGACGTCGAAGTAGCCGACGCGGGTCTTGGCCTGGGAAACGCGGGCGCATGCGACCGAGGCGACCAGGGCGCCCAGCCCGAGCCAACGGCGATCGAACGAACGGGAAAACATCACGGAGGCTCCTCGCCGGGCGTCCTCTGACGGCGATGGGCCTTGGGACGAAGGGAAGGGGCCCGGCGCGCGAAGAAGAACCGGTCGCGGCCGCGAACCCTTTCGCGCCCGGACCGAAAAAGCGGGCGGACCCTAGCGGCGGGGCGGCGGCGCTGTCAAGGCGCCCGCGAAGGGGGTACGCGCGAGCGCCCGACCGGCCTCGGCGTCTAGAAGAAGTTCCCGATGGTGAAGTCGAACCGCGACGGCTGATCGATCGGCCGGCGGGTGAGCGGGAATCCCCACTCGAACCTGAGCGGCCCGAGCGGGGTGAACCAGCGCACGCCGACGCCGACGCTCATCAGGAGCCCGAACTTGCCAGGAGCGCTCGGGTCGAGGAGGGTCTGCTGCTCCGAGTAGACGTTGCCGGCGTCGAAGAAGACCACCCCCCGCAGGCCGGCCTCTTCCAGGAGCGGGAACTCGAGCTCCCAGTTCGTCAACAGCTCCTTGTCGCCGCCGACCAGCACCGTCTGGGTCGGCTCGTTCGGCTGGAGCTTTCCCGCCGGCAGCTCCGGCGAAATGGTCCGGTAGTCGTAGCCGCGCAGGGAGTCGATGCCGCCCTCGAAGAACCGCTCGGACAGCGGCACCGGTGTCGCTCCCCCGGCGTGAATCCAGCCGACCGTCGAGTTGAGCTTGGCGACGATGCCGAACGGCAGCGGCAGGTAGTAACGGAAGATGCCGACGTAGCGTTCGAACAGGTTCTGCGACCCGAAGAACGGCTCGGCGAACTCGCCCGACCCGGAGAGCAGGAACCCGGCCGAGGGGAAGAGCCGGTTGTTGCGTTTGTCGTAGTTGAACGAGAGCTTGAAGGAGCTGGTCCGGCCGCCGGTGAAGGCGCCCGCGAAAGGAACGATGCCGCTCGAGGTCGCGACCACGTCCACCCATTGGAGGGTGTAGGTCGCGAAGACGCGGAAGTCGTGGAACAGCTCGTAGCCGCCGGTGATGTCGCCGCCCAGGGCGCTGCGGTCGAAGAGGTTCCCGTAGATTTCGAGGGTGTTGTACAGGTCGAACGCCAAGGTCCAGCGGGTGTCGAGGAAGTACGGGTCGGTGTAGCTGAGGGAGAAGATCCGCCGCAGGTTCGAGAGCTGCGCCATCAGCGCGCCATCGACGCCCCAGCCGAGGAGGTTGTTCTCGGAGACGTTGGCGTTCAAGAGGATCGGCTCCTGGTTGGAGAAGCCCAGGCCCACCTGGAAGGTGCCGGTCGCCTTCTCCTTGACCCGCACCGTCAGGATCATCGTATCCGGCCGTGAGCCCTGCCTGGACGAGATGTCGACCGAGTCGAAGTAGCCGAGCGCCGTCACCCGCGCCTTCGACTCGCGAATCGCCTGGCCGGAGTAGATGTCGCCCTCGCTGATGGTGAGCTGCCGCCGAATCACGAGGTCCCGGGTCTTGGTGTTCCCGACGATGTCGATCCGCTCGATCATCACCTTCTTCCCGGGGTCGACGACGAAGTCCAGGTCGACCGACTTCGCCTGCACGTTCACCCCGGTCTGCGGCGTCACCTGGACGTACGCGTAGCCTTGGTCGCGGTAGTGGTCCTGAATCGCGAGCAGCGTCTTCTGCAGGAGCCGGCTCGAAAAGCGCTCGCCCTGGTGCATCGCGAGGAGCGGGCGCACCTGTTGGCCCTGCCCGAGGAGCTTGCCGCTGACGCCGACCTTGCCGAAGTCGTAGGGCTCGCCCTCCGAAATCGGGATGTTGATGTAGATGTACTTCTTGTCCGCCGAGAGGCTCACCGCCGGATGCCCGACGCGAACGTTGATGTAGCCCTTGTTGTAGTAGAGCGACTGGATGATCAAGAGGTCGCGCTGGAAGACCTCCTGCTTGTAGGTCCCCGCGCCGGTCAGAAAGGAGAGCAGTGAGCCCTCCCGGGTACCGAGAGCGCTCTTGAGCTCATCGCTGGTGAGGGCGTGGTTCCCCTCGAAGGTGATCCGCCGCACCTCGACCTTCGCGTGCTCGACCACGTCGAAGAACACGTCGACCTGATTGCGCCCCGGCGCCGGCACGATGCGGCTCGTCACGTCGGCGAGGTAGAAGCCCTTGTCGGCGTACTTGTCCTCGAGCTTCCGTACCGTCTTGTGCACCCGTTCCAGGTCGAGAATCTGGAACGGCTTCACCAGCAGGAGCTTCTTCAGGTCGTCCGAGTCGATTTCGGTGTTCCCCTCGACCTTCACCGCGTCGACCAGCGGCTTCTCCACCACGATGAAGGTGACCACCGGTCCCCGGGGCGAGGGCGAGACGTCGACGTCGATGTCCGAGAAGAACCCCTGGCGCCACAGGGTCTGGATGTCCTGGCGGATCTTCTGCGGGTCGACTGGCTCACCAGGCTTGGTCACGAGCAGCGGCAAGATCGCGCTCGGCTCGATGCGCTGGTTGCCCGACACCTCGACCTGCGCGATCGGCGGCCCCGGATCGGCAGCGACCTCGACGGCGGCGCTGTCGCTCGGCGAGTCCTGTGCCCGCGCGACGGCGACGCAGAGCAGGAGCGGTGCCGCCCACGCGACGAGGGCCAGGAATCGGAATCGAGCCCGCGCTGCGTTGCCGACGTGCAAATTCGCTCTCAGGCTCTTGGAGGGGGACGCGGTGCGCGCCGCCACGAAGGCGCGCACCTTAGACGACCCCTGGAAGGTAGACAAGGGCGTTGCGGAAGGCGAGGCCGACGACCGCCGGCGGGGGCCGGGACGACAGAGGCGTGCAGAACCGGTCCCGCCGTCGGCTGGTGACGCCGCACGACGGGGCGGACAGCTTCTCCGGTTGACCGCACCTGAACGAGAGCGCCTTCACAAGTCGGCGGTGGCGGGCCGCTGCCCGCCAGAAATGCACACCTGTCCTTGTCTCGCGCGCCAGGGGCCCGCGACCACCGAGTCAGCGAGTCGCTGGTGGGGTCAACCGGATGTGCAAGACGGAGCGGAACCCGCGAGTGTCCGCGCGCTCGCAGTCTCGCGGCCTTCGCTGGGTTACGGGAGCGCTCCCGCCAGGCAGAGGAGGTGCCCCTCGATTTCGAACCAGCGAACGCGCGCTTCGGCGGTGAAGGCCGTGGGCACGTTCTCGCGCCGCTCGACGCGAAGGGGGACCCGCGTCGCCGTCAACACGCCCTCCCCCGTGCGTTTGCCCAGCGCTTCCCAGGCGGTCCAGAGCAGCATCGACTCGGGGAACGGCGAAACCGAGCCAGGTAGGAGCGCCGTCCCTAGACCAGACCGAATCCGCTCGGCGACGACCCGGGCGGCCGGTCCCTCGCGGGCGAAGGCGAGCAGGTCGACGCCGACGGGCGCGCGCGCCACGGCCGCGCACGCGAGCGCGCGATCGTGCGCAAGGGACACGAACCAGTCGCCGGGGGGATCGAGCCGCGGGCGACCCCGACCGTCCTGCAGCACCGACGGCGGCGAGCCGGCCTCGGCGGTGAGAAAGGCCTCCCGCGCGGCGGCCCGACCGGCCCTGAGCTCCTGACGTCGCGTCTGGCTCGGCGCCGCGTCCGCGAGGCCGCGCTCCGCCGCGCTCAGCTCGTCGTCGGAAACTTCGAGCGCCAGCGCCCGAGCGACCAGGACGGCGTCGTCCAGCCGAAGCATCACGGGGAAGCGATGTACCACGCGCGGCCGAAATATTGACGCCTCCTCCGGGGCCGCTACCGTCTTTGCCGGAAAGGCTTTCGCCGCGAAGGAGACCGTCCGATGCGCGAGAAGACCTCGATGAAGTGGCACGAGATCATCAACGAGACGCCGCGACAGGACCTCGCGTTCTTCAACCTCTTTCAGGAGTACGCCGACGCCGTGAAGGAGCGTGAGTCGAAGAAGCGGCAGGAAGCCTACTGGCCGTTCGACCGCGAGTAGCGGCAGCGGTTGCGGGGGGCTGCGGCGCCAAGGGTGGCCGTGAGAGCGCCGGCACAAGTCGGTGGTGGCGGGCCGCGGGCCCACCAGAGATGCACCCTTGTCCTCATTTCGCGGGCCAGCGGCCGCTGAGCCAGCGAGCGGCTGGCGCCGTCAACCGGAAATGCCATCTCGCATCGAACGAACAACCGATCGGACTGATCGGACGGATCGGTCCGATCGGTCGATCGACCCGCGCGATGCCTAAGCTAAGCTTGAGGCCGATGCGCCCCTTGCTTCGTCTTCTTCGAAACGTGGCGGTGGCGTTGGTCGCCGCGTTCGCAGCGCTCTTTCGGCTGCTGCTGCGGCCGCAGCCGGTCGAGTTCGTCGTCGTCGAGCTCGACGGCCTCGTCAGCCGCGGCGATCGCGACGACCTACCCGGGCTCGCGCATCGCCTGCCGCGTGGCCGCCACGTGCGCTCGGTCGCCGAGCTCCATCGCGCGCTGGACCTGCTCGCGGCGATCCCCTCGCTCCGTGGCGTCGTGGTGCGGCTCGGCCACGTGCGCTGCGGCATCGCGGTGCTGCGGGAATTGCGCGCCTCGTTCGCCGGGTTCGCTCGCTCGGGGAAAGCGCTGCTGTTCCACGCCGAAGCGCTCGACCTGCGCGGCTACTGGCTCGCCTCGGCCGGAACGGTGTGGCTCGTGCCGCGTGGCCGGCTCGAGCTCGTCGGCTTTTCCGCGGCGGCGACCGCGGCGGCGCGCCCGCTCGCGCGGCTCGGCCTGAAAGCACACGTCGTCAAGGCCGGCGCGTTCAAGTCGGCAGGGGAGCTCGTCGGCGCCGGGGAGGTCAGCGAGCCGGCGAAAGCGCAGCTCGACGAGCTCGTCGGCGACCTCGAGGCGCTCTTCGTCCGCGATGTCGCGTCGTCGCGCGGGATGGCGGAGGACACGCTCCGCCGCGCGATCGATGACGGTCCCTTTTCCGCCGCCCGCGCGGTCGACGAGGGGCTGTGCGACGGGTCGTGCTACGCCGACGAGCTGCCAGAACGGCTGGGCTCGCTCGGCGAGGGCAAGTCGCGCCGGGCACGCATCGGTCCCTTCGCCGCGGCGTTCGCCGCCCATCCCGCGCCCGTCGATTGGAGGCCGCTCGTCGACCGCCGGCGGACCGTCGCCGTGCTCGACCTGGAGGGCGCCATCGTTTCCGGCAAGAGCCGCACGCTGCCCTTCGTCGCCGCCACCGCCGGGAGCGACACGCTCGTCGAGGCGTTGACCGCGCTGCGACGCGACCAGCGCGTCAAGGCGGTCGTCCTGCGCCTCGATTCGAGGGGCGGGAGCGCTCTCGCTTCCGACGTGATCTGGCGAGCGGCCCGGAAGCTCGGCGAAGAGAAACCGCTCGTCGCCTTTCTCGAAGACGTCGCGGCGAGCGGCGGCTACTACATCGCCGCGGCCGCCCGGCGCATCGTCGCCGCGCCGACCTGCATCACCGGCTCCATCGGCGTCTTCGCGGTTCGGCCGGACGCCTCGCAAGCGCTCCTCGAGGCCGGAGTCGATCGCGCGCTCGTCCTGCGCGGACGCCATGCCGCGATCTATCGCCCCGATGCACCGCTCGACGACTCTGGCCGCGCGGCGATCGAACGCGACATCGCGGCGACCTACGACGACTTCCTTTCGGTCGTCGCCGAGGGCCGGGCGCTGTCCAAGGAACGGGTCCACGAGCTGGCGCAAGGCCGCGTCTACCTCGCACCCCGCGCGAAGGATCTCGGCCTCGTCGACCGGCTCGGTACGCTCGACGACGCGATCGACGAGGCCCGCGCGCTCGCCGAGCTGCCTTCGCCGGTCCGCGTGGTGCGGCACCCCTCCCGCCAGGCGGGCTGGCGCCAGATCTACCGGGCGCTCAAGCGCGACGGGATGAGGCTCTTTCTCGCCGAGCCCGCCCGCGTCTTGGCCGAATGGCGGGGAGAGAGGCCCTAGGTGAAAGCGCTCTGGGCGGCGTTGGCGGTTCTCGTCGCGGCGCCCGCCGTGACCGCCGACCAGCCGGGGTCCGCGGTCCTGGTTCTCGATGCCGCAAGCGCGACGACCCGCGGACGCTATCGGCGTCGATACGTCCACGAACTGCGGGCGGCGCGAGACGCGCTCGGAAAGATGGCGGCTCCCGGCGGCGCGCTTCTCGCGGTCCGCGCCATGGGCGGGAAGCGGCGGGGCGGCTGCCGTTCGACAAGGGGCCTGATCCGCTTTCAGAGGACGACGGCGCATTCGCTCTGGGAAGGCGGTCTCGGTGTGCACCCGCGCGGACCGCGCGCGGTGGCGGCGGCGCTCGACGACGCGGCGGACGACCTCGATCGCGGGCGCCGGCCGAGAACGGTCGTGCTCCTCGCGGCCGGCCCCGACGAGTGCGGCGGCGACCCTTGCGAGGAGGCGAGCGAGCTGCGGCAGGACGGCGCCATCGACCTCGTTCGGGTGATCGCGCTCAACCGTCGCGCGGCCCGGAGGCTCGCCTGCCTGGGCCCGGTGTCGGTCGCGAGGACGGGTCGCGCGCTCGCGCGCGGGCTCTTCGAGGCTCTCCGGGCCGCGTTCGCGCCCGCCCGCCTCGTCGTGACCGCGACGAGCGCCGGCCGGCCGAGCGGCGGCGCGGACGTCGAGGTGTACGCGCCCGGCGACGACGTTCCTCTCGCCCGCGTAGAGAGCGGCACCGCCCTTGCCCTCGCCGCCGGCCGCTACGACGTGCGGGTGTCCGACGACCTCGCCGCCGGCCCCCGAGTCGCCTGGAAGCGGGGAGTCCTGCTGGCGGCGGCGGCGCGGACCGCCTTGCAGGTGCCGCTCGGGAAGGGACCGGCGACGGTGCTGGTCCACGTGCGGCTGAACGGGCGGGCGGCGCCGACGGGAACGCGGGTGTTCCTCTTCCGACCGGGCCGCCGGACCTACAGCGTCGCCGACGGCTTTCCAGACGAGACCTTCACGACGCCGCCGGGCACCTACGACGTGCGCGCCGAGATTCCGGCGACGCTCGGCGACATCGTGGTCTGGAAGCCGGCGGTCGAGTTCGTGGGCGGGAAGACGGTGGAGATTCAGCTCGACGCGGTGCAGGAGCTGGGCCTCGTCCGGGCGCGCGCGGTCAGCGGCCGGGACGCGCTGCCGTTCACGGTGGTCTCGGTCCTGCCGAACCGCTCGCGGGGCGACTCCGACGCGGACATCGACGCGGGGCGCGACGCGCGGCTGCCGGTCGGAGTCTACACGCTCACCGCGCAGTACGACACCCCTCTCGGCACCCTGCGCGGCTTCGTCGACGACGTGGTGGTCGAGGCGAGCGGCGTGGCGAAGGCGACGGTCGACGTCGGGCCGACCGCGAAGATTCGAATCGATCTCGACGGCCCCCAGCCGCCGGGTGGAACCATCGCATTCACCCGGGCTGGCCACCGCCGCGTGCTCGGCTGGGTCGACCTGGGCGAGCCGTGGCGCCTGCCGGTCGGCTGCTACGACCTCTACGACGGAGCGCGCCGGCTCGCGAAACACGTCGTGCTCTCGCCGGGAGAGAACCAGCACCTGGTTCTGCACGTGCGCTAGAGGGTCGGCCGGCGCGGCGCCGACCGGTCCTTCGGACCGCCGCCGGCGACCGATAGCGCTGTCGTTGGGCGGATCCGATCACGGGCTCCGCGGCGGAATCGGCGCGCCCTGGGACAGCGCGCGCAGGATCCGTCCGACGCGTTCGAAGTGGCGGTCCCAGGTGAGGTCGAGCGCCTCGACGCGGGCGATGCCTCGAACGCCAAGGCGCGCTCGCAGGTCGACGTCGGTGGCGAGCTGCTCGAACCGGTCGGCGAAGGCGCGGCCGTCGAAGAGGGGGACGACCATCGCCGCGTCGCCGCACAGCTCCCGGGCGACCGCGGTGTCGCTGACGACGCTCGCAAGCCCGCTCGCCATCGCTTCGACGAACGGTTGCCCGAACGATTCGGTCAGCGTGTGGAAGGCGAAGGCGTCGTGCTCCGCGAGCAGCGAGGGCATCCGCTCGTGCGGCACGCGGCCGAGGACGCTGAGCCAACCCTCCTCGAGACCCCTCCTGGCGAGCCTGCGGTCGTCGTCGATGCCCGGAGTCCAGTCGTGGCCTGGGTCGAACGGCGTGTCCAGCATCGTCAGGCGCGCGCGGACGCCTCGTCGCCGAGCTTCGAGGACGCCGACGAGGATCGGCCACATCGGCTTGTGCCGCGCGATCAGCGAATGAGCGACGATGCGCAGGCTTCCGGGCGCGCTCGGCACGCGGCGGGCCGAGTCGATTCGGTATTGCGCGACGTCGACGCCGTAGTGGCAAGCCTCGACCCGGCCCTCGAGGTCGGGCCGCGCGCGCACGACGAGGGCCCGCATCGCTTCGCTGGGCGCGAGCACGTGCGCCGCGACCTCCGCCGACGACAGGCACAGCGCGCGGCGAAGGAGGGTGCCCAGGCGCTCGAGCTGCGGGACCTTCGGGAGCACGTGCTCGGCGTAGAGCGGGTCGAAATAGATGGCGTTGCGCAGCAGCACCAGTTGGGGAAACGAGCGGGGCTGGAGGGTGAAGTTGGCGCTGGCGAAGAGCGCCGGCTGAGGCCGCGCCGCGAGCGCGCGATGGATGGCGGGAGCCGTGGCGAGAATCGCGCTCAGACCCGCGAGCGAGCCCCGGGGGCGGAGCCATCTCAGCGGCCCGGCGTCCAGCGGCACCGCTTCCGGGGGGGCGACGAGCGTGATCCCCTCTGGCGCGAACGAACGGGGCAGCCGCCGCGCCAGCTCGCGGGTGTAGGTCAGCACGCCGCCGAGCCGGGCCGGAATGGACTCGACGACGACGTTCATCGGGAGGAGACGCCGAGCAGCGCGCGCCAGCGGCGGGCGAACAGGTCGAACGAATACCGCTCGTCATAGAAGCTTCGCAGCCGCTGCGGCTCGAGCTCGCCGCGGTGGAGCCGCTCGCCGACGCGCTCGATCGCCTGCGCGAGCGCGCGCGGATCCCCGTAGCGGCACAGCTCGCTCACCTCCGGGGACAAGACCTCGGGAATCGCGCCCGCCGCCGCGCCGATGCAGGGCCGGCCGGCAGCGAGCGCTTCGAGCAGGACGATGCCGAACCCCTCCTGGGCGCTCGGCAGGCAGAGCAGGTCGGCGCGATCGATCTCCCGGCGCTTCTGCTCCTCGCTAGCCCTGCCGGTGAACACGACCCGGCGGTCGACCCCGTGGCGGGCGGCGAGCGCCTCGAAGGCGGGCCGTCCGGGGCCGTCGCCGACGACGCGGACTTCCCAGGAATCGGGGAGAAACCGCGCCGCTTCGACGAGCGTCGCGATGCCTTTCATCGGCTCGGCGGTGGTCAGACGGCTGACGCAGACGACCCGGCGGCGGTCGGCGGCCGGTCGCGGCGAGACCGGCGCTTCCGCCTGGCGCCCGGCGGTCAGCGGCACCACCTCGATCGCCACGTCCCGGCGCAGCCGGTCGCCGTTGCACTCGAGAAATTGGTCGCGCGTGAAGACGGTCGTGAAGACGAGCCGGTCGACGGCGCCCAGCCCGAGGGCGTGCCGGAGCGACAGCCGCTGCCACATCTCGCGGCCGTGCGCGAGGACGGTGACGCGCGAGCGCCGGCGGTGCGGGAGGGCGGCGAGCGGCGTCGTGAGCCCGACGTGCGCGAAGAGGAGCTCTCCCTCGTCCAGCAGGCATTCCCGAACGGTCATGAGCGCGTAGGGACCCTGGCGCGCGAGGCGGGTGACGCTCGCGCTCGCGGGCAGCGGGTGGCGCGGCTCGTGGCGGTCGAGGTCGAAACATCGCACCGGTGCCGGGTCGAGCGCCTCGACGATGGTTCTCGCGTACGAGGCGATGCCGCCGTCGATGAGCAGCGCCGGGCAGAACAGGCGGATGGAGCGTTCGCGGGCGGGCATCCCTAGCCGTCCCTCGGGCGGCCGGCCAGCCGGCGCGCGCCCACCGCGCAGAAGTGAACGTCGACGAGGACGTTGTAGGCGAGGTCGTGGAGCAGGTGGTAGGCACCACCGCCAAAGCCATCCTTGTAGCCTTGCTGGAAGGTCATGACGTACGAGAAGCGCGCCAGCGACCGCCAGAAAGGCGGGAGCGCCGCGTACAGACGGCGCTTGTCGAGCCGCGCGCGAGCGAGAGCACCGGCGGGCGGCGTCGGCGACCACAGCTCGTCCCACAGCGCCTGGGCCTCGACCGGCGCATAGGCGCGGTGCTTCTTCACCCACCGACCCAGGCCGCTCTCGTTGCGATGGCCGACCAGGGTCTCGAGGTCCACCTCCTCGCCGTCGACCACCAGGTGCTCGTTGACGACCCGTTCGTCGCATCTTCCCCGGCCGCGCTTGACGATGCGCAGAATCCGGTTGTCCTGCATGCCGCCGAACGCGACGCGGGCGTTTCCCCACGCGAGCCAGCGTCGAATCGCGAAGCCCGCGACGTGCTCGCCCGCCCGCGCGATGGCCTGGGCCAGCTCGTCGAGAAACGGGCCGTCGACGAACTCGTCGGCGTCGAGGAAGAAGACCCAGCCGGCCGAGATCGGGAGATGGTCGAGCGCCCAGTTGCGCTGCGCGGCGAAACCCGGCCAGGGGTTCTCATGCACCATCGCGCCGGCCGCCCGGGCGAGGTCGATGGTGCGGTCGGTCGAACCGGAGTCGAGCACGAACACTTCGCGGGCGCGGCCGGCGACGCTGCGAACGGCGCGCTCGACGTTCTTCTCCTCGTCCTGGGTGAGGATGACGACCGCCACGTCGAGGGGGGCATCGTTCTCGGGCGCGCTTTGCCGGTCGCCTCGCTCGCCCATCCCGCAGGAACTCCGCGCGTCTAGATTGCCGCGGAGCGAGTAGCAGGAACCCGACACCGGGTCAAGGCGACGAACGCACTGAAACCAGGCGCTCCAACGGCCGTTTGCGACCAAGGACTCGCCGTCTCGAGGACCTTGCGGCGAGGCTCGATCGTGGGGGGAAGCGGCCTTCCTTCGAGTTGCAACCCGCTCATCCTGATGGGCGGATCTGCCGTCACAGCCAGTGTTAATCGTTGCGAAAGTATCTTCACCTCGCATCGTCAGTCGTGGCACGGGCGTCCCCGCCCGTGTAGCCTTCGTTGTGGCTTTCACAGGCGAGGACGCCTGTGCCACGAGACCCCGACCCCGAACCATGTGCGGCATCGCTGGTCAAATCGCCTCTCGCCCTCCGCACCTCGAGCCGGCGCTGCACACCCTCGTCCATCGCGGTCCCGACGACGAGGGGCTCCAGATCTTCCGCGCGGGGGACTGGCACGGCGCCCTGGGTTTTCGCCGCCTGGCGATCCTCGACCTGACACCGACGGGGCACCAGCCGATGTCCAACGAGGACGGCACGGTGTCGGTCATTTTCAACGGCGAGATCTACAACCGCCCCGAGCTGCGCGCCGCGCTCGAAGGACAGGGGCACCGCTTCCGGGGAACGTCCGACACCGAATGCCTGGTCCACGGCTATGAAGCCTGGGGCGACGCCGTCCTCGAACACCTGCGGGGGATGTTCGCCCTCGCCGTCTGGGACGCCCGCCGGGAACGGCTCCTGCTCGCGCGCGACCGCATCGGCATCAAGCCGCTGTATTACTGCCTCGATCGCGGCGGCATCGCGTTCGCCTCCGAGATGAAGGCGCTCTTCGCGCTCGGCGCGCCGCGCGAGCTCGACCCGGCGTCCGTCGCCGAATATTTGCGCTACCTGTACGTTCCTCCGCCGGCCACGTTCTATCGCTCGATCCGACAGCTTCCGCCGGCGCACCTGCTGGTCTGGGAAAAAGGCGCCGTCCGAGTCCAACGCTATTGGGACCTGGCGCGGGTCGAGCCGGTGCGACGCCGCGCCACCGAGCTACGCGAAGTGGTGCGCGCGACGCTCGAGGAGGCGGTGCGGCTGCACCTCGCTTCCGACGTCCCTCTGGGCACCTTCCTCTCGGGCGGCGCCGACAGCTCCACGATCGCGGCGATGGCCGCGAAACTCTCCCCGACCCGGCTCAAGACCCTCACCCTCGTGTTCGGCGAGAAGGCCTACGACGAGGCGGCCTATGCGCGCGCGGTCGCCGCCAAGTACCAGACCGAGCACACGGAAATCGCGGTCCAGGCGAACTTGGTCGAGACGCTCCCGGCGATGCTCGACGCCTTCGATGAGCCGTTCGGCAATCCGACGGCGCTTCTCCTCTACCTCTTGGCGCGGGAGACCCGGCGGCACGTGACGGTCGCTCTCGCTGGGGACGGCGGCGACGAGATGTTCCTCGGCTACCCGCGATATCAGGGGATCTGGCTCGCCGACCACCTTCGACGGATTCCTCCCGGTCTTCGCCGCATCGCCCTGCGGCCGCTCGCTGGGCGGTTGAGCGACTCCCTGGAGGGGCGCCACGTGTTTCGCCGAGCGCGGGAGTTCCTCGAGTCCGCCGAGCTGGCGCCGGAGGCCGCGTACCAGCGTTGGGTGGCCTATCGATCATTGGACCAGGCGCTCGATCTGTTGCATCCGGACCTCCGGCGGCCGGCCGCGGCGGAGGCGAGGCGAGATTTCCTCTGGCAGGCCTTCGCCGACGCACCCGAGGACGCAGCGCCCGGCCGCGCCGCCTTCGTCGACGTGCAGAGCTTCTTGCCGAACAACGTGCTCGCTTACAGCGACCGGATGAGCATGGCGCATTCGTTGGAAATCCGGGTCCCCTTCTGCGACCACAAGGTCGCCGAGCTCGCGGCCTCCATTCCCGCGTCCCAGCGGATGCCGTCCGGGAGGCTCAAGGCGCTCTTGCGCAGCTCGGTCGCCGATCTCTGGCCTGACGTGGTCCGACGGCGAAGGGACAAGGTCGGGCTCAACCCGCCGCTCGGCGTGTGGCTTCGCCGTGACTTGGCCCCGCTCGTCGAAGAGACGCTGTCGCCAGCGGCGCTCGGGCAGAGCGGCCTGCTCGACCCGGCGGCCGTCGGCGCGCTGCTGGCCGAACACCGGCTCGGTCGCCGTGATCGGTCGCTCGAGGTCTGGTCGCTGATCGTCCTGGAGTCTTGGCATCGTTCACTGACCAAGGCGTCCGGACCCGGCCCGTCTTGAGCCAGCCCGGAATGGTGTCGCTCCTGTCCGGGTCGTCGCGATGGGTTTCTTCCACGCTTACCCGCTTGACGCACTTGCCCTGATGTTGGAGTTGGCGGGTCCATCCATATCAGTGTCTGGGTCGGATGCGGCGTCCCGAGCCAACCCGGGCACTGACGTGCCCGGCTTCAACGTCCGGCAAGTGCGTCAACCGGAAAGGCATGGTTTGTTCTGCTTCCGCGGCTCGCTCGAGCGGAGGGCACAGCTCGCCTTCGAGCGGACGGCCGCCTAGCGCTGCCGGCAGGAAATCGCCCGGACGCCGCGCGGGTTCTCGACCGGCCGGCGATGAAGCTTCGCGCCCAAAGGCACACAAAGCCTGGCGCATCTGCTACACGGCGCGACCGGAGGCGTGGGTCGCCGAGAGGGCGCGACGGCACTGCGGGCGGGCACGACCAAGAGGCCGACGATGGCGAAGACGGCGACGAGCGTGGTCGAACAGGCGCCGGCACGGGCGGCACCAGCGCTGCCGCTGTGCGTGGACCTCGACGGCACCCTCATCGCGACCGACGTCTTCGTCGAGTCGACCCTTGCGGTGGTCGCCCGCCATCCGCTCTGGGTGCCGCGCCTCGCGCTGCTCTTCCTGCATGGCCGCTCGCGGGCGAAGTCCTTCGTCTCCGAGCACGGAGAGCTCGACGTCGAGGCTCTGCCGTATCGCGAGGACGTGCTCGAGTTCCTGCGCGAGGAGCGGGCGAAGGGGCGGACGCTCGTGCTGGCGACGGCGGCCCATCGCCTCCTCGCGCAAAAGGTCGCCGCGCACCTCGGCCTCTTCGACGACGTGCTCGCCAGCAGCGGTTCGACCAACCTGAAGGGCACCCACAAGGCGGAAGCGCTGGCGCAGCGCTTTGGGGAAAAGGGCTTTTCGTACGCGGGCGACGCGCGGGTGGACCAGGCCGTGTGGGCGCGCGCGGGCGAGGCCGTCGTGGTCGGGTCAGCGGCGCTCGCGCGACGGGCGGCGCGAACGACCCCGGTCGCGAAGACGTTCGCGCCCGAGCCGCCAGGGCTCAAAGCCGCCGTCAGGGCACTGCGCGTCCATCAATGGCTGAAGAACCTGCTCGTCTTTCTGCCTGCCTTCGCGGCGCATCGGCTGCGCGACCCGGCGACCCTCGTCGCCGCGCTCATCGCCTTCTGGGCCTTCAGCCTCTGCGCCTCGGCGGTCTACGTCGCGAACGATCTCGCCGATCTGTCGAGCGACCGGCGGCACCGTTCCAAGCGAACCCGGCCGTTCGCGTCGGGCGCGGTTCCCATCGCCGCCGGCCTGGGAGCGATACCGCTCCTGCTCCTTTCGTCGGCGGTCCTCGCGACTTTGCTGCCGCCGTCGTTCGGCCTCGTGCTCGCGAGCTACTTCGTCCTGACGACGCTCTACACCTTCTCGCTCAAGCGGATCGCGCTCGTCGACGTGCTCGCTCTCGCCGGACTCTACGCGGTGCGCATCTTCGCCGGCGGCGCGGCGGCCGAGGTCGCGGTCTCGCCTTGGCTCATCGCATTCGCGCTCTTCCTCTTTTTGTCGCTGGCGCTCGTCAAACGAGTCTCGGAGCTGCAAGCGGCGACGAACGGCGGCGCGTCGCTCTCCGGTCGCGGCTACCAGCCCGGCGACCTCGAGGTGCTCCGCCAGATGGGCATCGCGAGCGGCTACCTCGCGGTGCTGGTCCTCGCGCTGTACCTCCAGAGCGCGAAGGTCGAGGGCCTCTACCGGCGGCCGGAGCTGCTGTGGCTCGCGTGTCCGCTCCTGCTCTTCTGGGTGAGCCGCGCCTGGCTCGTCACCCACCGCGGCGAGATGCACGACGACCCGGTCGTCTTCGCCCTCCGGGACCCCTTGAGCCTGGCGGTCGGCGTGCTCACGGTGCTGATCGTGGTGCTCGCGACATGACGGCGGCTCGTCGCATCGACTCCTGGGGGAGGGTGCTCCACGCCCGCCAGCTCCCGGTGCCCCTCGCCTGGCGCGACGTCTCCTTGGAAGCGCTGCCGGACAGCTCGCTCTTGGCGCACGGGCTCGGCCGGACGTACGGCGACGGATGCCTGAACGATGGGGGAGCGCTCCTGCTCACCCGCGGGCTCGACCGGTTCATCGCCTTCGATTCGAAGACGGGGATCCTGCGTTGCGAGGCCGGCGTGTCGCTCGAAGAAATCATCCGCCTCGCCCTGCCGCGCGGGTGGTTCCTCCCGGTGACCCCGGGCACCAAGTACGTCACAGTCGGCGGCGCCATCGCGAACGACGTCCACGGCAAGAACCACCATCGCGCGGGAACATTCGGGCGCTTCGTGCGGGCGTTCGAGCTCGTGCGTTCCGACGGGCGGGTCGAGTGCACGCCAGAGAAGAACGCGGACCTCTTTCGCGCGACCGTCGGCGGCTTGGGGCTGACCGGTCTCGTCACCTGGGCCGAAATCCAGCTCAAGCCGGTCACGAGCGCTATCGTCGAGCAGGAGGTCACGAAGTTTCGTTCGCTCGACGAGTTCTTCGCGCTCAACCAGGAGGCGGACCACAAGTTCGAGTACACCGTCGCGTGGATCGACGGGCTCGCGACGGGACGTTCCCTCGGCCGCGGCCACTTCATCTCGGGCAACCACGCGCCCGCGGACCTGGCGCACCCCGGAAAAATCCGCGCGAAGCCGCTCCTCCGGGTGCCCTTCGACGCGCCGAAATGGCTCTTGAATCCCGTCACCATCCGCCTGTTCAACACGGCCTACTACCACCGCCAGCTCCGGCGCGTTTCCCGGTCGACCACCTCGTTCGACCCGTTCTTCTACCCGCTCGACCTCGTCGGTGAGTGGAACCGCATCTATGGAACGGGAGGGCTCTTCCAGTACCAGTGCGCCGTCCCTCCCCAATCGATGCGCGAGGTGATTCGCGCCTTGCTCGTCGAAATCGCCCGCTCGCGCCAGGCCTCGTTTCTCGCGGTCTTGAAGACCTTCGGCGACCTGAAGAGCCCGGGCCTGATGTCCTTCCCGCGCCCGGGGGCGACGCTCTCGCTCGACTTCGCCAACCGCGGCGAAGTGACGAACGCCCTCTTCGAGCGGCTCGACGCGATGGTCGAGGAATGCGGCGGGGCGCTCTACCCGGCGAAGGACGCGCGGATGAGCCCCGCGCGGTTCCGCCGGTTCTTCCCCGCCTGGGAGGAATTCGCGCGCCACCTCGAGCCGCGGTTCTCGTCCAGCTTCTGGCGGCGGGTGACCGATGCGAAAGGCGCGCGGGCATGAAGCGGATTCTGGTGCTGGGCGCGAACAGCGCGATCGCCCAGGGCGCCGAGCGGGAGGCCTCCCGCCAAGGCGATGCGCTCTTTCTCGTCGCGCGCAACGAGGAGCACCTGGCGCAGGTGGCCGACGACCTGCGCGTGCGTGGCGCCTCCCAGGTTCACACGCTGGCCGCCGACCTGACGGACGCGACGCGGCATGAGGCGATTCTCGACGCGGCCGAGGCGGCGCTGGGCTCGGTCGACGGCGCGCTCGTCGCGCATGGCGTGCTGACCGATCAGCCGGCCGCCGAACGCGACCCGGAAGTGCTCCGCCGTGATTTCGACGTGAACTTCCTCTCCGCCGCGTCGCTCTTGACGCACCTCGCGAATCGATTCGAAGCGAGAGGCTCGGGAGCGCTGGTGGTCATCTCCAGCGTCGCCGGTGACCGCGGGCGGCAGAGCAACTACGCCTACGGCTCGGCGAAGGCCGCCTTGAGCGCTTTTGCCTCCGGGCTGCGCAACCGCTTGGCGAAGAGCCGCGTCACCGTCACCACGGTCAAGGCCGGCTTCGTCGACACGCCGATGACCGCGCACGTGGCGAAGAACGCGCTCTTCGCGTCCGCTGGCGACCTGGGCCGCGCGATCTACCGCTGCTTCGACAAGCCGCGCGACGTCGTCTACCTGCCGTGGTTCTGGCGGCCGATCATGGGCGTCGTGCGCGCGGTGCCCGAACGCCTCTTCAAGCAGATGAAGCTGTAGGAGATCTCCCCGTGAAACAGGTCCTCCAGTCGTATCGCACCGGCGCCGTCAAGGTGACGGAGGTCCCCGCCCCCACGGAAGCGGAGCCGGGGGGCGTCCTGGTCCACACGACCGCGAGCCTGGTCTCGGCGGGCACCGAGCGCATGGCGATGGAGCTGGGCAAGAAGAGCCTCGTCGGCAAGGCGCGGGCGCGACCGGACCTCGTGCAGAAGGTGATGCAGAAGCTCGCGCGCGAGGGCGTGGTGGCGACCGCGCGCACGGTCTTCGCCAAGCTCGACGTGCCGAACCCGCTCGGCTACTCGTGCGCCGGGCGGGTGGTCGACGCCGACGACGCGCCGTTCTCGATGGGCGACCGGGTCGCCTGCGCCGGCGCCAAGGTCGCGAATCACGCCGAGATGAACGCGGTGCCGCGAAACCTCTGCGCCCGGGTGCCGGCGGGGATTTCCGACGAGGAAGCGTCGTTCGTCACCGTCGGCGCCATCGCCCTGCACGGGGTGAGAACGGCAGCGGTGCAGCTCGGCGAGCGGGTGGCGGTCATCGGCCTCGGGCTCATCGGGATGCTGGCGATGCAGCTCTTGCGCGCGCAGGGGTGCAAGGTGCTGGGGGTCGACCTCGACCGGAAGAAGCTCGACCTCGCGAAGGAGCTCGGCTGCGATGCCGTGGGGCATCCCGGGGCCGAGGCGGTCGAGGCGATGGCGGCGATGTCGAACGGACGCGGCGCGGACGCGGTGGTCATCTGCGCGGCGACGAGCTCGGACGATCCGGTGGCGCTCGCGGGCGAGCTGGCGCGCGACCGGGCGCGCATCGTCGCGGTCGGCGCGGTCGGAATGAACCTGCCCCGGAGGCCCTACTACGACAAGGAGCTCGTCTTCCTGCAATCGCGCTCCTACGGCCCCGGCCGTTACGACCCGACCTACGAAGAGCGCGGGGTCGACTACCCGGCCGGCTACGTGCGTTGGACCGAGCAGCGAAACCTCGAGTCGTTCCTCGAGGCGGTCGCGTCGGGCGCGGTCGACGTGAAGCGCTTGATCACGCACCGGTTTCCCATCGAGAAGGCCGAGGACGCCTACCGCTTGATTTCCGGCGAATCGGGCGAGCCGTTTCTCGGCGTCGTGCTGACCTACAGCGCTAAAGGAGAGCCGGCGACGAACGTCGAGCTGCGCGGACCGGAGGCGGCCGCCGCGGCGCACGATCGCGTCGGCCTCGCCTTCGTGGGCGCGGGCGCGTTCGCGACTGGGGTGCTGGTGCCGGCGTTCTCGAAGGTGACGGGAGCGAAGCTGGCCTCCGTCGCAAGCGCCCGGGGCGTCTCGTCGCGCCACCTCGCCGACAAGTTTCGCTTCGCCCGCGCGACCAGCGACCTCGACGCCCAGCTCGCGGACCCGGCGGTCGACGCGGTGGTGATCGCGACACGGCACCATCTCCACGCCGCCCAGGCGATCGCGGCTCTGAACGCGGGGAAGCACGTCTTCGTCGAAAAGCCGCTGGCGCTTAACGAGAACGCTCTTGCCGAGCTTCTGGCCGCGCGGGAGCGCGCCGGGCGGCTGTTGATGGTGGGCTTCAACCGTCGTTTCTCCCCGCTGGCGCGTGAGCTTGAGAAACGCTTGTCGTGCCGCAAGACCCCTCTCGTCCTGCACTACCGCATCAACGCCGGGCCGATAGCGCCGGAGTCGTGGGTCAAGGATCCGGCGGTCGGCGGTGGACGCATCGTCGGCGAGGCGTGCCACATGGTTGACCTGGTGTCGTTCCTCTGCGGGGCGGTACCGGTGCGGGTCTACGCGGAGCGCGCGGGGCAGAGCGACGACGACGTGTCGATCACGCTACGTCTGAGCGACGGATCGGTCGCGACCATCGACTACGTCGCGACCGGCGACCCGGCGTATCCGAAGGAGCGGCTCGAAGTGCTGGGCGACGGCGCTGTCGCTACCCTCGACGATTTTCGGACTCTCGATTTCGCCAAGGGCCGGCGCCAGCGGATGACGTCCTTGCTCAAGGACAAGGGCCACGCGGCGGAAGCGGTGGCGTTCGTCGAGGCGGTCAAGCGTGGCGGGCCGCCGCCGATTTCCTACGAGTCGCTCGCCGCGACGACGCGGTCGACGTTCGCGGCGCTCGAGAGCTTGGCGACAGGGCTGCCGGTGACCGTCGGGTGCTCATGACCACCGCGAGCCGATGGGCAAGGAGCGACCGTGCGGCCGATGAGCGTGCCTGAGCGTTTTCGCCGCTTGGCGCGCACGGTCATCCGTCTGCACCCGGCGCAGATTCTTTTCCGTCCGGTTCACGTCGCCAGAACGCGTGTGCTGTCGCGCTGGCCAACGGCAGCGCAGCTTCTCGCCGGAAGCCCTACCGTCCAGCCAGCCGGGAGGATCCTTTCGTTCGACGGCTCGCTTAGTCTCGCGCTCCCAGGCATCGGGCCGGAGATCGAGCGGGCCGATCGCGCGCTGGAGGGCCACGTCGAGTTGGTGGGCTGCCGGATCCCGGTACGGCCGCCGCGGACCGACTTCCTGGCGCCAGACGTTCCGAAGCTCATCCGCTACCAGCTCAACTACCTCGGCGTCGTCCGGTCGCTGGCGGTCGCGGCGCGTACCGCGGGCTTCGCGCACGGGCCCGCGGCCGCGCGTCTCGCGTGCGCGCACGCGCGGGAGCTCGTCGAACGGATTCCGCCGGGTCGGGGCGATGCCTGGGAGCCGTATGTCGTCGCGACCCGGCTCCTCAACCTGTTGCTGATGCGCGAGCTGCTGCGCCCGGTCAGCGCTGGCGCCGAGCGCGAGTACCTCGAGGGACGACTTCTCGCATCGCTCGGGCAGCACGCGCGATGGCTCTTCGGGACGCTCGAGCTGCACCTGCTCGGCAACCATCTCTTCACCGACGGGGCGGCGTTGTTCGTCGCGGGCTGCGCGCTCGACCTGAACGGCGCAGCGCTGTTCCGGGAGGTCGGCCGCGCGATCGTGGCGCGATCGCTCGCGGTCGACGTGCTCAGCGACGGCGGTCACGCTGAGCGCAGCCCGATGTACCAGGCGTTCTATCTCGACCAGCTCGAGCTGGTGCTTGCGGCGGCGAGGGCCAGCGGCACCGCTGAGCCGGCCGGGGCGCGCGAGGCAGCGGCGCGGATGGCGGCGCAGCTCGTGGCAACGGCGCATCCCGACGGCGACCTTCCGCTCTTCGGCGACTCGGTCTTGGCAGAAGCGCCGCTGCCCGGCGACCTGGCGGCGCCGTTCGGGCTCGGGGCCGATTCGCTCCGCCGGCGGCTCTTCGGAGATCTCGGACGCGCGGTTCGGGTCGACGGCGATCTCGTCTCGTTTCCCGCCACCGGGTGGCACGTCAGCCGCGGTCGCGCCGATCACCTGGTGGTCGACGCGGGGCCGCTCGGAACGCGTGATCAGCCGGGCCATGCGCACTCGGACGCGCTGTCGTTCGAGCTGTCGCACCGCGGCCGGCGGCTCATCGTCGACGGCGGCGCCGGCCATTACGAGAACGACGAGGCGCGGGCGTACTTTCGCGGGCCGTTCGCGCACAGCGCGGTCAGCGTCGGCGGCGAAGGGCCCGACGAGCTGTGGGCATCGTTTCGCGCGGGCGCTCGCGCGACGGTCGCGCCGGTGGTCGTCACCCGCGTCGGGTCGATGCGGGTGTTCCAGGGAACGGTGCGGGCGGCGGCCGGGTGGAGGGCGGAACGGCTCCTGCTCCACGCGCCGGGGGAGCTGCTCGCGGCGTTCGACCGCGTCGAGCGCGTCGAGGCCGGCGCCGAGGTCCTCTCGCACCTGCTGTGGGCGCCCGAGGTCCGGCTGGCCGCGCAGGACGACGTGACGATGGACGTGGAGCCGAGCGGCGGGCCGGTTCTTTCGCTTCGTCGCCTCGCCGGGCGATCATGGCGAGCTCGGCGGGGGGAGCTGAAACCGTTTCGGGGCTTCAGCTCGAGCCGCATGGGCCGATTCGAACCGTCGGACGCGCTCGAGATCGTGGCGGAGCCCTGGGGGGGCGCTTGGAAGGCAGCGTGGGCGCTACTGCTCTGCGCGTCGGCGCATGTCGAGCCGAACGAGGCAGGAGCGCTTCTGGTGGTGAGCGACGTTCGCGTGCGCGTCCAGCTCGACGAGGCCGGCCTGAGCTGGAAGAAGGCATGAGGCGCAGGCGCGCGGCGTAAAGCTCGCGGCGGCGACGCGACACCAAGCGGGCGCGCGATGGCGAAAGAAGCGGGATGAGGATTCTGTACCTGAGCCAGTACTACCCGCCGGAGATGGGCGCACCGGCCGTGCGCGTCAGCCAGGTCGCGCGGGCCTGGGCGGCCGACGGGCATCTCGTCACGGTGCTGACCGGCTTCCCGAACCACCCGACCGGAGTCGTCCCGCCCGAGTACCGCGGCTGGCCGTACGTGCGGCGCGAGAACGACCACGGCGTCGAGGTCGTGCGCACGCCCATCTACGCCGCCGCGAACAAGGGCCTCGTCCGCCGCAGCCTGAACTACCTCTCCTACGCCGCGAGCGCGTCGATTCTGGGGCCGTTTCTGACCCGGCGGCCAGACGTCGTCGTCGCGACGAGCCCGCAGTTTCTCACCGCCGTCGCCGGGTTCGAGCTGGCGAGGCTCCAGCGGGCGCCGTTCGTCTTCGAGGTCCGGGACCTGTGGCCGCGCTCGATCGTCGAGGTGGGCGCGATGAAGGCCGAGAGCCCTGTCGTCCAGCTTCTCGGACGCCTCGAGCTGTTCCTCTACCGTCACGCGGACCGCATCGCCGTCGTCACCGACTCGTTCGTCGACGAAATCGCCCAACGCGGCATCCCGCGCGAGAAGATCGTCGTCGCGAAGAACGGCGTCGACCTCGACCTGTTCTCGCCGGGGCCGCGCGACAACGAGGTGCGCCGAGCGCTCGGCCTCGAGGGGAAGTTCGTCGCCGCGTACATCGGCACCCACGGGCTCGCGCACGGCCTCGGGACCATTCTGGAAGCGGCAGCGCTCTTGAGGGGCGACGACCGCTTCCGGTTCCTGCTGGTGGGGGAGGGCGCGGACAAGGCGGCGCTCGAGGAGCGCGCCCTGGCCGAGAATCTCGCGAACGTCATCTTCGTCGACAAGCAGCCCCACGAGCGGATTGCGCTCTACGCGCAGGCGGCCGACGCGACGATGGTGCTGCTCAAGGACAAGCCGCTCTTTCGCACCGTGCTGCCGTCGAAGATGTTCGAGCTGATGGGCTGCGCCCGGCCGATCGTGCTCGGGGTCGACGGCGAGGCGCGCCAAATCGTGGAGGGCGCGCGGGCGGGCTTGTTCGTGCCGCCGGAGTCGGCGCCGGCTCTGGTGCGGGCGCTCTGCCAGCTCGCGGACCACCCGGCGGAAGCGGAAGCGATGGGCGCCAGGGGCCGCGCTTGCGTCGAGGCGAGCTTCTCGCGGAAAGTCCTGGCGCGCCGCTACCTGGACGAGCTGGCCCGCGTCGTGTCCAAGGACCGGACGGTGACCGAGACCGCTCCCGCCATGCCAGCGCCCGGCGAGGCCGCATGAGAGGCGTCGGACTCGGATGCTGACGTTCGTCGTCGCGTTCGCGCTCGCGTTCGCGGTGGCGGCGGCCACGACGCCCCTCTTGCGCGCCCTCGCGCCGCGCATCGGCGGCATCGACCGGGCAGAGAGCTCGCGCAAGGTCCACACGGTGCCGGTCCCCCGCATCGGGGGGGTGGCTATCGTCGTCGCCTTCTTCGCGCCGCTCTTCGGGCTCCTGCTCTACCACACCGGTGTCGGTAAGCTCTTCTTGAGCGACATGGGCCGGGTGACGGGCCTTTTCGTCGGCGGCCTCGCCATCGCGGCGTTGGGGTTCTTCGACGACCTGCGGGGTTTGGGCGCGAGGCAGAAGTTCGCGGTGCAATTCGCGGTTGCGGGCTTGATGTACGCGCTCGGCTACCAGGTCCACGCCATCTCGCAGCCGTTCGGCGCGCCGCTCCATCTGGGGCTCCTGTCGCTGCCGTTCACCGTCGTGTGGATCGTGGGAATCATCAACGCGATGAACCTCATCGACGGGCTGGACGGCCTTGCGGGCGGCGTCGCGATCATCGCGGTGGGGCTGACGTTCTCGGTCAGCTTCAACCGGCCGGACCTCCTGATGTGCCTCTTCATGGCCGCGCTGGGCGGCGCGCTGATGGGCTTTCTGCTCTACAACTTCAACCCGGCGACCATCTTCATGGGCGACACGGGGAGCATGTTCCTCGGGTTCATCCTCGCGACCACCTCCATCGCCTCGGGCCAGAAGAGCTCGGCGACGGTGGCGATGCTGGTGCCGATCGTCGGGCTGGGGCTGCCGATCGCGGACACCTTCCTCGCGATGTTCCGGCGGGCGCTGCGGGGCCGGCCGATGTTCTCGGCCGACAAGGAGCACATCCACCACAAGCTGCTGGCGCTCGGCCTGACGCACCGGGAGGCAGTGATCGTGCTCTACGGCGTGTGCCTCGCGCTCGCGGCCGCGGCCTTCTCCCTCACCTTCGTGAACAGCCACTCGGCAGCGATTCTGCTCGCCGGTCTGGGCGCCGTGTCGATCGTGCTCCTGCGGGCGCTCGGTTACCTCGCCGTCAGCCGCGAGGAGAGCCGGAGGAATGCCGCTGCCCGGGAGCGCAATCAGAGGGTAAGAGGGCTGGTGCATGACATCGGTGAGAAGCTGAAGGAGGCGCAGGGCGTCGAGGTGGTGTGGGACGCGGTCAAGTACCTGGCGCCGGCGCTGAGCGCGCGGGAGATGACGCTGAGCGTGGTGGTGCGGCAGGACGAGGGCGAGCAGGTCCGAAACGTTCACACCTGGCGGGCGCCGGAGGTGGCCTCGGGGCCGCAGCGGTGCGTGGCGCGGGTCGACCTCGAGGCGCGGGCGAGCTCGGCCCAAGGCCCGGCGGGCGAGGTCGAGCTCGTGTGGACGGACGGGCGGCGAGCAGTCGAGCGCGACGACGAGATCGCGCTGGAGATGCTGGTCGATCATCTGGAGACCGCGCTCCACCGGTTGCGCGACCGACCGGCGGCGCCGGCGCCCAACGTCATCGAGATGCGGCGGTCGAACCGAAGAAGCTGAAGGGCAAGCATGGGCCAGGAGCGCTTCGAGCTCTTTAGAGCGGTCCCGGAAGGCATTCGGGCGACGCCGCCGGGAGGGGTGTGCCCGAAGTGCCGGTCGCCGCGGGTGCACCGCAGCCGGACCCGCGGAATCTTCGAACGCGCACTGCGCGCGTTGGGGCCTTGGCGCGCGTTTTCCTGCTCGGCCTGCGGGTGGCGCGGCTGGGCGTGGCCGCAGGCCGGCAGCGTTCCCGCCGAGCACCCGGCCTCGCCGCTGGAATCCCCGCGGCGACGGCGCTCGCACCACCGCCGCCTCCGGGCCCCGCGCGCCGGGCAGCGGTCCCGCCTCGTCAGACAGGTGTTGCTCGCGCTTCTTCTTGGGGCCATCGCGGGCGGCGCGTTGGTCTATTGCCAGCAGTTCACGCCGCTCGGCCAGTAGCGCTCCGGTCGACGCGGCCGATTCCGATTCGTCGCGAACCGCGTGGCGAGAGGCGAGAGGGAAAGGGCGATGTCGAATCGGACCGCGAATGAACCTTCGTCGGGTGCGGTGTCGCTGGCCGTGGATGCCGACGGGGTGGCGCTGCTCACGTTGGACGTGCCCGGCGAGCCGGTGAACACGCTCTACTCGGAGCTGAAGGAGGAGTTTTCGGCGGCGATGGAGCGGGTGGAGACCGACGCGTCGATTCGCGCGGCGGTGCTCGCCTCGGGGAAGAAGGACAACTTCATCGCCGGCGCGCGCATCGAAGAGCTGCAGGCGCTTCGGACCCCGGAAGACGCGCGCGCGCGGGCGCTGGCGACACAGGGTCTTCTGGCGCGGCTCGCGGCGTCGAAGAAGCCGGTGGTCGCCGCGATTCACGGTGCCTGCCTCGGCGGTGGGCTCGAGACCGCTCTCGCTTGCCAGTACCGCATCGCGACCGAGGCGAAGAAGACGGTCCTCGGCCTTCCGGAGGTGCGGCTCGGACTGCTGCCCGGCGCCGGCGGCACCCAGCGGCTCCCGCGGCTCACCGGCATCGCGGCGGCGCTGGACCTGATTCTGACCGGCAAGCACGTCCAGGCGGCAGAGGCGAAGAAGCTCGGGTTCGTCGACGAGGTGGTGACGCCGGCGATTCTCTTGGAGGTGGCGACGAAGCGCGCACGGCAGATTGCCGACGGCGAGTTGGATCCGGCGCGGCAGCGGGAGAAGAAGGTGTCGCTGCGGCAACCGAAAGCGCTGCGGGAGAGGCTGCGCCGGCTCGCGCTGGAACAGAACCCTGCTGGCCGCCGGCTGCTCTTCCGGCAAGCGCGAGCGAAGCTGCTCGCCGACACGCACGGTCACTACCCGGCGCCGGAGCGCGCGCTCGACGCGGTGCGCGAAGGGGCCGAGCACGGGCTCGTGGCGGGGCTCGAGGCCGAGGCGGAAGCGTTCGGCGAGCTGGCGATGACCGACGTGTCGCACCGGCTGGTGGAGCTGTTCTTCGCGACGAGGGAGCTGAAGAAGGACAACGGCACCGACGATTCCGCGGTGCGGCCGCTGAAGGTGGAGAAGCTCGGTGTCGTCGGCGCGGGGCTGATGGGCAGCGGCATCGCCTTCGTCGGCGCCTCGGTCGCCGGCTTCGAGGTGCGGCTGCGCGACCGGGACGACGTGTCGCTCGGACGGGGGATGAGAGCGGTGCAGGCCCTCTTCGACGCCCGGGTGAAGGAGAAGCGGCTGGCGCGCCGCGACCGGGACCAGAAGCTCGCCCGGGTCACCGGTGGCACCGACTATTCGGGTTTCGGTCGCGTCGATCTGGCCATCGAGGCGGTCTTCGAGGACCTGGCGCTCAAGCATCGGGTCATCGCCGAGCTCGAGGCGTGTCTGCCCGAGCGCGCGGTGATCGCCTCGATCACGTCGAGCCTGTCGATCGCGGAAGTCGCGCAGGGCGCGAAGCGACCGGAGCGGGTGGTCGGCATGCACTTCTTCTCGCCGGTCGAGAAGATGCCGCTCGTCGAGGTGGTGACGCACGCGAAGGCGGCGCCGGAGGCGGTGGCGACGGCGGTGGCGGCGGCGAAGGCGCAGGGCAAGACCGTCATCGTGGCGCGCGACGGGGTCGGCTTCTACGCCTCACGCATCCTCGCGCCGTACCTGAACGAGACGGCCTATCTGCTCCAGGAGGGCGCGCGCATCGACGCGCTCGACGAAGCCCTGGTGCGCTTCGGCTTTCCGGTAGGGCCGATATCCCTCTTGGACGAGGTGGGCCTCGACGTCGCGGCGAGGGTCGGGCCGATCCTGGAGGCCGAACTCGGCGAGCGGATGAAGCCGGCCGCCGGGCTCGAGGCGTTCGTGCGGGCCGGCCGTCTCGGGCGCAAGGCGAAGAAGGGCTTCTACCTCTACGACGAGCGCGGTGTGAGCAAGAAGAAGCGCGGCAAGAAGGTGGTGGATCCGGCCGCTTACGAGGCGCTGCCGACCGGCGCCCGGCGGGAGCGGCCCTCCGCGGACGAGATGGCGGAGCGGCTCGTGCTCGCGATGGTGAACGAGGCGGTACGGTGCTTGTCCGACGGCGTCCTGCGCAGCCCGCGCGACGGCGACATCGGCGCGATCCTCGGTTTGGGGTTCCCGCCCTTCCGGGGCGGTCCGTTTCGGTACGTGGACGCCTGCGGGGCGACGGCCGTGGTGGATCGGCTGCGCCGTCTCGAAGAGCGGCACGGCATCCGCTTCGCGCCGGCGCCGCTGCTCACCGAGCACGCCAGGGAAGGGAAGCGCTTCTACTAGCGAATCGACGCGGCCTTCAGGGTTTCGCGCCGCCGGTCTCGGCGACCTTCTTCTCCGGCGCCGCGGCTGCGGACGCTTCCTTCGCGAGCTGCTCGAGCACGGCCGAATCGGTGAGGAGCGACAGTACCTGAGGCGAGCGGAGCAGGGTGACGAAGTCGTGGTGGGCAAGGGCGGTCTTGAGCTTGGGGTCCGCTCGGATGGCGGCGATCCGAGGATCGTTCGCGAGGGCGCGAAGGGCGGCGTCGGCGCTCTTGCCCGGCTTGAGCCGACCGATGCGCCCCAAGGTCTGCTGGAGTTCGTCCACCCGCCGGCGGTAGACCAGCTCCCAGAAGTTGTCCCGGCGGGCGAGCTTGAGAAAGGCGGCCCGCGACAGCAGCGAATCTGCGCTCGGGTGGGCGAGCGGCACGGCGGCGACGACCAGCGCGCTCAGGGCAACCCAGACGAGCGCCGCGGTCTTGGTCGCCCCGACCAGGCCGCCGCCGGCGCGATTGAAGAGCCAGGAGGGCGAGCCGGTGTCCTCGGTCTTCTCCTTCGCGCCGCGGGTGAGGCTCCAGAGGAGAACGGCGACGCTGGTGTAGGACAGGAGCGCAAGCGAGAGGCCGGTGAAGAAGTAGGAGACGGTGAACGGCACGCCGAGCGGCTTCATCAAGCGGTGCGCGAGCGGTGCCGCCAGGAAGTAGGGCACCAGGGCGGCGGCAGCCCAGGCGGCGAGCCGGATGGTCTGCTTGAGGAGGCCGGCCTTGATGCCCCAGAGCGCGCCGAACACGACGACGCCGACGACGACGAGGTCGAAGGTGGTCATTTCTTCCCGCTCGCAAGCCGCGTCGCTTCTTCGAGCTTCTCCTGGAAATAGACGTTCTGCGGCTCGTACATCCGGGCCATCCTGAAGTTCTGCGCCGCCTGCGCGTAGCGACCGGCGTCCAGATCCAAGAGGCCCGCCTGGAACATCGCGCGCCCCTGGGGAGTGGTGCCGAGGAGCGCGTCGCGGTCGCGCTTGAGCTCCTCCTCGGAGGACTCCGTGTAGCGCAGCTTCCGGTCGCGGTCCTGGCCGTTGATGTCGGCGAGGTACTTCTCGCGCTTTTCGTCGTCCCTGAGGCACACCCAGGCTTCGTTGATGCGCCGGTAGATCCTTCCGACGGCGCGCTTCAAGTCCCCGTCCGGCAGGGCGAAGAACCGGTCCGGATGGTAGGTGCGCGATTCGCGAAAATAGGCGGCCTTGATCTCCGCCGGGCTCGCGGTCTGCTCGAGCTTGAGGATCTGGAAGTAGTCGAGCTGGTCGAGAACGCCGGCCAGCGCCTGGGTTTCGATGTCGAAGACGGGGTCGACGCCGGGCATCTGGGCTTTCACGCCGCTCCGCGCGCGAGCGAGACGTCGGCGTTCTTGCGCGCCGACTCGGCGATGTCCGTGTCGGAGAGGCCGCTCGACAGGTTGATGGTCATCGACGCCTTCTGGCCGGTCTCCTGGTCGGTCGCCGACACGTGGACGATGCCGTTCGCGTCGATCTCGAAGGTCACCTCGATCTGCACCTCGCCGCGGTAGGCGATGCGAAACCCGGAAAACTCGAACTCGCCCAGAAGCGCGCACTCGGAGGCTTGGTTCGACTCGCCCTGGTAGACCCGAATCTTCACCTTTTCCTGGCCGTCGCGGTTGGTGGTGAAGGTCTTCGAGCGCTCGATGGGCACCGGCGTGTTCTTGTCCAGCATCTTCTCGGTGTAGCCGCCGACGGTGCCGACGCGCAGCGACAGCGGGGTCACGTCGATGAGGATCTGGTCGCTCTTCTGCTCCAGGAGCGCTGCCGCTTGGATGGCGGCACCCATCGCGACCACCTCGTCCGGGTCGATGCCGACCATCGGCTCCTTGCCGAAGTAGTGCTTGACGCCCTGCCGGATGACCGGCAGCCGGGTGGGGCCGCCGACCAGAATCACCGCGTCCAGGTCGGCGACGGTCAGCCGCGCCGACTGGAGCGCCTCGTCGCAGACCTTGAAGGTCCGCTGCACGAGGTCCATGGTCAACTGGTTGAACTCGGCGTCGGACAGCGTATCGGCCAGGTTCATCACGCAGCCGTTCGGGTCCTGGCAGATCCCCTCGACGTTGATGCTGGCGGTTCCGTCGTGCCCGACGTCGATTTTCCCGCGCTCGGCCGCCTCCTTGAGCATCTGCAGGCAGTACTTGTTCAGCCGCAGGTCGATGCCGGTCTTGCCCAGGAACCGCTCCGCGAGCCAGGTCATGATCCGGTCGTCGAAGTCGTCGCCGCCCAGGTAGGTGTCGCCGGCCGTCGAGAGCACCTGGAAGACGTCCTTCCCGATGTCGAGGATCGAGATGTCGAAGGTGCCGCCGCCCAGGTCGAAGACCGCGATGCGCTGCTGGGTGTTCTTCCCGAACCCGAACGCCAGGCTCGCCGCCGTCGGCTCGTTGATGATCCGGATGACGTCGAGCCCCGCGATCTTCCCCGCGTCCTTCGTCGCCTGCCGCTGGTTGTCGTTGAAGTAGGCGGGCACCGTGACCACCGCCTTCGTCACCTCCCGGCCGAGGTAGCTCTCGACGATGGCCTTCATCTCCTTGAGCACCAGCGCGCTTATCTCGGGAACAGAGTAAATCGCGTCCCGCACCTGCACCCGCACGCCGTTGTTCGGCCCCTCGACGATCTTGTAGGGCATCACCGCTTGCGCCTTCTTCACCTCGTCGGAGAAGTAGAAGCGGCCGATCAGCCTCTTCGCCGAGTAGACCGTGCACTCGGCGTTGGTGATGATGTTGCGCTTGGCCGAGTTGCCGACGAGGACGGTGCCGTCCTCGAGGAAGCTGACGACGCTCGCGTGCACCCGTTCGCCCCACTCGTTCGGGATGACGGTCGGGGCGCCGTTTTCCATCAGCGCGACGCAGCTATAGGAGGTGCCGAGGTCGATGCCGATCGCGATGTCGTCGTTGGCCATGCGGTGTCGAGCCTCGGGCGCCCCAGGACACGAACGCTGCCGCCCAACAGGAGGCGGCCAGCACCCGCGAGGGGCGACAGCGGCGTCGCCCTCCTTAAGGTGTTAGCGAGCGGGAACGGTGCCGCCCAGCGGGAGAAAGGATAGGAGCCCGCGAAGTCGGGAGTCAAACCGCCGGCACTCAAGAAACCCTGGCGCGCTCTCGGGCGTCGAAGAGAGCAGTGGCCCGGCGTGCTGCCTGTTGCGAAGTCGGTCGGCCGTGGGGCACGCTTTCAGAGGCGAACGTTCCTTCGAGGAGAGTCGATGGCCCAGCTCGTCGCCGTCCTGCAGAACGATCCCGCGCTGCTCAGGTGCCAGCTCCAGCGCTTGGAGCGGGTGGTCGACCTGGCAGTGCGGCCGGGGAAGGTCGTCGGCGTCGGCTACTTCGAGAACGGCAAGGTGCTCCTTCGCAAGCGTCCGGTGGCGGGCGAGCTCTCGCTCGCGCAGGCCTTCGGCGACGTGCAGAGCGAGCTGTTCCTCGCGGTCAGCCACGGGGTGGCGCCCGGCGGCTTTCGCGAGGAGGACACCGAGCCGTACCGGTTTCGCAACTGGGTCTTCGCGGGCACCGGCCAGATTCTGCCGCTGGGCGAACGGCAGCAGGTGATCGCGGAGCTGCCGGCGTTCTTGCAGCGCGGTCTCGTCGGTCCGAGCGACGCGGAGCTCGCCTTTCTCGCCACCTTGGGGCACGTCCAGGCCGAGAGCCGGATGCTGGACGCGCTCGACCTGTCGGTCGACGTGGCGGGGCGCGCGCTGGCGCGGACGCTCAAGCGCCTGGACGAACGGGCGCGCGAGGCGGGGGTGCCGTTGTCGCAGACGAGCGTCGTCGTCTCCAATGGGCGGATGATCGCGGCAGTTCGGCGCGGGCGGCCGCTGTCGTACGCGCTCTTGGAGGGGCTGTCGGAGTGCCCCCTCTGCGGCATCGACCGCGCGACCTCCGAACGCGACGTGCGCGTCCGGCCGCACCGGATGCTCAAGGCGGTGGCGCTCGCGACCCAGCCGCGGCAGGACGGCGTCCAGTGGATCGAAGTGCCCGAAGGGCACCTCATCACGGTCAGCCGCTCGTTCGACGTGAGGCTGACGCCGCTGTAGATTTCTTGGCGACCGAGAGCCGGTGACGAAATCGCGCCAAGATGCTAATCCGGCTCACCCAAGTCGCTGCATCGGGCGGCCACTGCGCCGCTCCCTCACGGTCGCGGTACGGACTCCTGCGTATGCGGCAGCTTGATCGGTACCGCGACCGTGGGAGCGGCGGGACAAGCCCCACCCGGGTCAGGCGGAGAGGCAGCACGCGTCAGATTCTTAAGGTTTTCCAGTTCCCAGCCTTCGCGCGGTGATTCGCACGACGGCGTAGTTGCCGCGCGTTGCGAGGATCGATCCCCCGAGCCGATCGATCGAAATCTTGAGGGGCTCGACGAGCTTGCGCTGGCAAAGCCAGAGCGCTTCCCCTCCCTTGGCGAGCACTTCCCGAGACCGCACCAGCTCCTCGGCAAGGGTGTCGAGCCCCGCGCTAGCGTGCAGCTCCCCGGCGAACAACCGCGCGCCCTCGCCCACAAGCCGCGCGCTCAATCGGGTCGAGACGTGGGCCCCGGTGTTCCGGCGGACGAACGCGAGCTGCAGGAGGTCGCGGTCGAGCGCCATCACCCGGGCGCCGCGGCGCACGAGGTCGGCGGGGACCGGTCCGTAGCCCGCGCGCCAGCACAGGGCGGCTCCGCTACAGCCTCTCGGCAGGTAGTCGAGCAGGAGCGGTATCCCTGCCTGCAAGTGCTCTCGGTCCTCGTTCACGTCGTGCGGCCGCTCGAACTCGCGCTCGCCGACGCGCACGCGGTCGAGCAGGTAGAGCGATTCGTGATCGGCGATCGGCACGTCGAGCCGGGGGCAGGCGAAGACGACGTGGCGTGCGCCCTCGGCGACGCGTCGGATCGGGAGCGCTCGTTCGTCGGCGACCCGGCGGACCACGTCGTCGAGCGCGCGGATCACGACCAGGCGCAGCTCGCCGCCCTCGCGAAGGAGCGAGGCGCCGGCGGCGACGAAGTAGGCGATGGCGTCGTCCCCGATCCGCGCGGGTACGTTGCAGAGCACCCAGTCGAACTCGCGCGTTCCGACGTCGCGAAGGCCGAGGCTCGGGAAGGCGACGACGTTCGACAGCCCGTGGGCCGCTGCGTTTCGAGCGGCGAGGTCGACCGCCAGCGCATCACGATCGACCAGCTCGACGCGCGCCTGCGGATGCGTGGCGGCGACCGGGAGGCCCAGGGCACCGTAACCGCAACCGAGGTCCAGCACCGATCGCGGCGGGCTGGACGGCAGGTGCTCGAGGAGCAGCCGGGTGCCGTCGTCGACTCGCTCGGCCGAGAAGAGGCCGGGCGCGGTCTCGAAACGGAAGCGGTGGCCGAAGGCGTCGGCGAAGACGAAGGGCATCGGGGCGGATGGCGGATGGCCGGCAAGACGCGGGCAAGGCTCTTGTCGCAGAGGGGCGGCGTCCTGCGCAAGCTCCAAGCGCTGGGCGCGAGTTTCATCCGGTTGCGGCTACGTAGGGCGGGGGCTTGTCCCCCGCCGTTCTGGTGGCCATCGGCGTCGCGCGGCGGGGGACAAGCCCCCGCCCTAGGTCGAGAATCGGATCGAGCTCGCGCCTCGGGCGCTTGACCTGCCGGCGAAGATGTGACTCAGATCTCCCGCGGACCCTACCTGCCACCCCGAGACGCACATGGACCAGAATCCCGACACCCCGTTCGCAGCGCAGCCCCCCGAGAATCCGTACGCCGCCCCGCGAGCCCGCACCGACTTCGTCCCCGGCGGAACGGGCATCCTCGGCGAACCGCAGCGATGGGAAATCGGCGAGGTGCTCGGCGGAGCGTGGTCGGCGTTCGAGGCGAACTGGGGCGTGCTGCTCGGCACCCTGTTGTTGAGCGGCATCGCGATCTACGTCGTCGTCTTCGCCGTCGGGTTCGCGGCCGCGTTCGTCTTCCACGGCCAGTTCGCCGAGTTTGGTTCCCCCGGGATGGAGCCTCGGCTCGGGTTGGGCTTCTTCGGCGTGCAGCTCACCACCACCGTCGTGACCTACCTCATCGAGGCCTACATCGCGGTCGGCTACTGGCGCCTCGCGATCGCCGCCGCGCGAGGCGAGCGACCGACCTTGGCCACGTTCTTCAGCGGGGGCGGCCGGTACCTGACCATGCTCCTCTTGATGATCGTGCAAGGGCTCGGCACGTTCGTCGGGTTCATCTTCTTCATCGTTCCGGGGATCATCCTGGCGCTGGGGTGGCTCGTCTCGCCGGCGCTCGTCGCCGACACCGAGCTGAGCGCCATCGGCAGCCTGAAGACGAGCTGGGCCATCAGCCGCGGGCACAAGATGAACCTGTTCCTGTTCGGCCTCGTGCTGATGCTGCTCAACGTCGCCGGCGCCCTGCCTTGTGGCCTGGGCCTCTTGGTCACTGCTCCGATGTCCGCGGTTGCGCTCGCCATCGTCTACACCCGGATGAGCGGCCGCACCACGCAAAGCTCGGCCGCCGGCACGACGGCCTAGCGCGGTCTCGCGCTGCCGATTCGCTTCAGTGGCGTCAACCGGACATGCAGTTGATCCATGTCTATCCGGTTGACCCACTTGCCGGTCGATCGTTGTATTAGTCGTTGCGAAAGTAGTCGCAGTCGGAGTCTCGTGGCACAGGCGTCCTCGCCTGTGAAAGCCACAACGAAGGCTACACGGGCGGGGACGCCCGTGCCACGACTGATGATGCGAGGTGCAGATACTTTCGCAACGATTAATAGGGCGGGGGCTCGTCCCCCGCCGTTTCTGTGCCGTCAGCCCGGCGGGGGACAACCCCCCCGCCCTACGGTCATGCGGATCAAGTGTGTCAACCGGATAGGCAGGGTTGATTCGAAGCCTTGCGGCGCGGCGCGGTGGACGGTCCAGAGAAGCAGGATGGGTGAAGCGGAGCGGAACCCATCGTTACAGAGCGATGACCGCTCAAGGGGTCCCGTTCTCGCTCCGCCCATCCTACTTCGGTCCGGCTACTGCCCGGAGGCAAAGTACAACAACTGGTCGGCCGTGCGGTCGTAGTAGGAGATGCGCGGGTTCCCGGACGCGGAGAGCGCGAGCGAGTCGAACCGGCCGACGTCGTCGTTGCCGCCCCCGCCGTTGTCGATGAGGTTCAGCACCCAGTTCCCGCTCGACTGGTCGGCGTAGAGCAGCTCGCCCCGGGTGTGATCGTAGTAGCTGATGTGCCCGAGGACGCCGAGCGTCGCGTCGTAGGTGAGCGCCAGCGACGAGAAGCGGCCGAGGTCGTCGTTTCCGTTGTCGACGGTGGTAAAGATCCAGCTCGCGGCCTGGGTGCAGTTCGGATCGCCGCTCGTCGGGGTGCAGCGCGAGTAGCGCAAAGTGCCGTTGCCGCTCGCGTCGTAGTAGGCGATGGCCGCGCCCTCGAACGTCGTCGTGCCGCTGATGCTCGGCTGGCTCAGCCGGAGCGACGCATACCGGCCGACGTCGTCGGCGCCGTTGCCGCCGTCCACGAGAGTCTGCGTCCACGTCGGCGCGGTCGTGCCCCAGCCCGATGGGACGCAATGGTTGGTGCAGGTCGCAAGCCACAGGCCCTGGAGGCCCCCGGTCGCGCCGGTCGGCACGTAATAGGCGACCCGCGGCGCGAAGACGGGGCTGCTAGTCTCCGAGGACTCGTCGTCGAGGCTGACGAACGCGCCCGCGCCGCTGCCCATGGTGTTGGTGTTCGAGCTTCCGCCCGGGTAGATGGTGGCGAACGCCCAGTTGGAGAGGCTCCCGCCGCAATTCGTCGCGAAGGCCGCCTGCATGCTCGTGCACACCGCGTAGCGGACGACGTCCTCGTTCTTGGTAAGCACGCCGACGCCGCTCGATTCGGAGTCCCGGTAGGCGACCGTGAGCGCGCCGCCGCCGGCGGAGGGAGCCCGGGCGACCGCGTTCCAGTAGCCGGCGATCTGGTTCCCGCCGCAGTTGGTCGTCTGATCGAACAGGTCCAGCGCCGGAGTGGGGAACGTCCCAGTGGCCGTTCCGATGCGCACGTAGACGTGGCCGCACTGGTTGTTGTCGACGGTCACATAGCTCACCACCGCCTCGCCGTTCGGCCCGTTGGCGAGGCCGATGGGCCGCGCCTCGAATCCATGGACGATCGGCTGGCCGTTCGCCTGGATGCCGGTCGCGGTCGCCACCGTATGGAACTCCCACTTTGGCGTGCTGGTGCCGCAGTTCGCGGTGCACTGGGCGAGCCTCACGTCGTCGGACGAATCGAGGTAGGCGATGCGCGGGTCGCCGCTCGGGTCGAGGACGGTCTGCGAGTACATCCCCGCCGCCCGATCGACGATGGTCCCCACCTGCTGCGCGTTGATGTCGAAGACCACCGGGGTGCTCGCCTTCCCGTTCGGTCCGGTGACCACGAGGGAGACCTCGTAGGTGCCGAACTCGTCGGTCTTGAAGCTCGGGTCGATGGCGCTCGCGTCGTTGAGCTGCGCCCTGCTCCCCGGCGGGAGCGCGGTCATCGTCCACCGGTAGGAGAGCTGGGTCGTCGTCGCGCAGCCCTGGGTGATGTCCAGGTCGGTCGAGCCGCTCCCGTCGAGCTGCACCGTCGTGTCGACCCCGACCTTGGCCGGGCTGGACGCTCCCGCGAACGGCTCGAGCATGGCGATGTTCGCCACCGGCGTCGCGTCGCCGCAGGTGTCGGCGAGGACCGCGAGGTGAGAGGTGGTGCTCTCGCCGGTGGTGTCGGTGACGGTGCAGCGCAGTTGGTAGATGCCAGCGACGTCGGGCTGGAAGCTCGCCTGGGCGGCGGTGGCCCCGGTGATCGTTGTCGTCGAGCCCGACGGGGTGGTGTCGAAGGCCCACTGGTAGCTGAAGGTCTCGGGTTGCGTGCAGGGCGGCCAGGTGTTCGGGTCGTTCGCCACCGCGGCGAGGGTGAAGCCGTTCGGGAAGGTCGGGTCGCCGACATCCATCTGGTTTGGCGAGGAGAAGAGCGAGAGCATCGGCTTCGCGGTGCCGCAGGTCGAGGTCGCGGTCACGTCGACGGTCTTGGTGGCCACGTTGCCCGCGGTATCGGTCGCCAGGACGGTGACCTGGTAGCCCGTGCCAACGATGTCGGGCGAGAAAGACGTCTGCGGGCCGTTCCTCGACGAGAGCCTCGCCGCGCTTCCGGCGGGCAGGGCGGAGAACCACCAGGCGTAGCTGAACGTCGACGGCCCGCTCGCGCAGTTCGCGCCGGTGCCGGCGGCGGCCGTGGCGAAGAGGTCGAGCGTCTGGCCCGCGACCACGGTGGCCGACGGGGGGTTGATCGTCACCGTCGGCGCGCAGAGCGGCAGCGGCGCGGTCACGGTCACGTCGACGGTCTTGGTGGCCACGTTGCCCGCGGTGTCGGTCGCCACGACGGTGACCTGATAGCCGTTGATGCTCACGATGTCGGGCGTGAAGGACGTCTGCGGGCCGCTCGCAGGCGAGAGCGTCGCTGCGCTTCCTGTGGGCAGCGCGGAGAACGACCAGGCGTAGCTGAACGTCGACGGGCCGCTCGTGCAGTTCGCGCCCGTGCCGGCGGCGGCCGTCGCGAAGAGGTCGAGGGTCTTGCCCGCGACCACGGTCGGCGTCGAGGGCGTGATCTGCACCGTCGGCGCGCAGATCGGCGGCGGCGCGGTCACGGTCACGTCGACGGTCTTGGTGGCGCTGTTGCCCGCCGAGTCGATGGCGACGACCTGGACCGAGTAGGTGCCGGCCTCGTCGGCGAAGAACGAGCTCTGGGTGCCGTCGAGGCGGGTAAGTGTCGCGCCGCTGCCGGCCGGGAGCGCGGTGAAGGTCCAGTCGTAGGTGAAGGTCGAGGGTCCCGGCGTGCAATCGGAGCCGCTGCCCGGCGCCGCCGAGGCGAACAGGTCGACCCACGAGCCGCTCGTCACGCCGCTGGTGGGCGCGGTGAGGTTCGCCGTCGGCGCGCAGAACGGCGGCGGCACCACCGCCGGCGCGGCATTGAAGCTCACCCCGCCCGGCGCCGAGGCGTGGCCGTTCGAGTCGGTGGCGACGACCGCGAATGTGTAGTTCCCAGTGACGTCGGGAACGAAGGTCGGGTTCGCCGCGGTCGCCGAGGAGAGCGTCGCGGAGCTGCCGGCCGGCGCCGAGGCGAGGCTCCAGGCGTAGGTGAAGCCGAGCGGCCCGCCGCAGTCGGCGTCGGGATCGGTGACGTTCGCGGAGAGGGTCGTCGTCGTCCCCACTCGAGCGTTCGCCGAGGCCGCTGGCGCCACGCTCGGCGCGCCGAGGCCGCAGGTCGCCGCGTGAATCCAGACGAGCGCGGGCTTCGAGGCGAGCCCGGTGGAGTCCGTCGCGGCGAACTCGACGAGGTAGTCACCGGCGACGTCTGGCGTGAGCGTCGTCGAGAGCGCGGTCCCGATCGCTCCCGTCGCCAGGGTCGAGCCGGTCGGCACGACGTCGAGGCTCCACGCGTCGGTCAGCGTCTGGGTGAGGCCGCAGCCGGGCAGATCGTCGGGGTCGTAGGCGGTCCCCGTGAGCGCCACCGCGTTGCCGACGTCGACTGCGTCCGGCGTCGCCATCGCCGTCGCCACCGGCGCGGCGTGCCCGCAGGCCGCGACGTCGATCGTCGCCTGGCCGGAGCCGCTCGCGCCGAGGGGATTGGTCGCCCGCGCGGCGAGGATGTAGCTGCCGGCGACGTCGGGCACGAAGGAGGCCGCTGCCCGATCGGCTCCGAGCACCGCCGCGGCGCTCCCCGCCGGCGCCGAGACGACGCTCCAGGCGAAGGCGAAGCTGCCGGAGGAATCCGACGCATCGTCGGTTGCGCTCGCCGACAGCGCGATCGACTCGCCCACCGCGGCCGAGGCCGGCGCGGTGACGCTGACGGTGACCGTGCTCTCTTTCACCTGGACGACGACGGTTCCGCTCGCGGCGTGGCCGAGGCTATCGGTCACCTCGCCCGCGACGACGTAGGTGCCGGCGACGTCAGGGACGAAGTGCGGTCCGTCGTTGCCGCCCGCGGCGCAGGAGTCGGGCAGCGACGAGCAGGGCTGGAGGCCGGCGCCGGAGACGCTCGCGGTCGAGCCGGACGGGCGGCTCACCATCGACCAGCGCCAGGTGTAGCTGAGCGTCTTGCAGTCGGAGTCGGCGTCGTTGAAGGTCGCGTCGAGGAGCACCGGCGCCCCGACGAAGGGCTGCGCGGGCGACGCGGTGACGGCGACGTTCGACGGCCCGTTGCTCCCGCAGGCGCCGGCGGTCACGGTCTGGCGCGAGGTCGCCTTCAGGCCGCCCGAGTCGGTGACGGTCAGCTCGACGACGTAGTCGCCGGGGAGGTCGGTGACGAACGATGGCGACTCGGAGGTGGCATCGTTCAGGCGGGCCGCGCTCCCGGCGGGCGCCGAGACGAGGCGCCAGGCGTAGCTCGCGATGGTCCGGGTCAGGGAGCAGGGCGCCACGGCGTCGGCGTCGCTCACCTTGGCGGTGAGCTGGACCGTGCTGCCCGCGTGGGGCGAGGCCGGGGCCGCCGTGATGGAGGCGATCGACGGTCCGTTGGTCCCGCACGGGCCGGCGGTGATGTCCGCCGACGCGCGGCCGACGAAGAAGCCGTTGTTCACCGCGAGCGAGACCTCGTAGGTGCCGACGACGTCGGGGGTGAAGGACGGCGTCACCTCGGTCGCGTCGTTGAACCGCGCCGCGCTCCCCTTCGGGGTCTTGGTGAAGCTCCATTGATAGGCGATCGCCAGCGGCGGCGAGTTCGGGTCGTTGCTCTTCGAGCCGTCGAGCTGGACCGGCTCGCCGACGGCGACCGTGCCGACCGGGGCGATCTGTGCGTTGGGCGCCTTGACCTTGCGGGCACAGGCGGTGGCGAGCGCGACCGCAACGAGCGCGACGAGCAGACGACGCATGTGAACCCTCCTCGACCGCGGCCGCGACCACGTCGCGAGCGCGGATCAGTCCGAAGTGGTGCCGAGCCTCTGCGGCCGGGCGAAGAGACCCGGCATCACTGTTCTCCGAGCAGAAGTCCCACGAGGCGCGATGTTAGGTGCAACTCACGCTGGTGGTCAAGATGTCGGAGAAGGTCGTAGCTCGCCTCGTTGAGCGACCGTGGGGTGGAACGCCGGCGCGACGCCAGGGCCAGTGGCCCGGCAACACCGCGACCTTCAACCGTCCATGCCGGACCGGTTGCCGCACTTCGAGCCGGAGACTGACGTGAAGAGACTTCCGCTTCGCATAGCGCGGGCTGACGCCCGCAACCCAAGCTCGACCTTGGAGACGATCGGAATCGTGGCACGGGCGTCCTCACCCGTGAAAGCCCAGTCGAACCCGCTGGCATGGCAGATCCCCAAGCGCTCACGGGCGGGGACGCCCGTGCCACGAAGTCGTGCTGCGCGGCGCCGAGAATCTGCGCGCCGCGCGAGGCTTCTGCGGCTTAGTAGATCAGGTGTCGGCGATTCGGCCTCACCCCCCGCTACCGCGCGCCCTCGATTCCGCGCTGCCGCGCGTCGCGAACGCCGATCGGACCGATCGGACCGATCCGACCGATCGGTCTGATCGTCGCTGGCAGCGCTCGGCAGCGGGGGGTGAGGACTTGGTGGCCCGAACCTGATCGAAGCGGAAAGCCGGCGAAAAATTCTTGCCAGCCGTCCTCTCCTCTGGTAGGTTGCCCGGCGAACCTTGACTTTGGGGGGCCGTCCACCGGCCCGGGGTTCGCCGCGATGGCGAATTTCGACTTCGACGATTCAGTGCCCGTGCCGCTCAGATGGCGCGTCGGGCTCCGGCTGTCTCGCGTGCCGGCGGGAGCGCTCCCGGCGGACGCGCTGCGCTGGCCGCGGTATGGCGCTCCGCTCGTCGTGTTCGACCGCATCGACATGAGGGCCGGGCCGGTGCTCCCGGAGGGCGGCGCGGAGGTCATCGCCGCCGAGGTGGGGTCGGGCGAGGAGCTCGTCGAGCTCGCGACGCTCACCGCGCGGGAGAACGTCAGCGCGCTCTTCTTCACGCCCGCGCAGCTACACCCCGAGGCGCTCGCGCGGGCCTGCGCGGTGGCGCCCGCGGTGGAGATCGTGTCGCTCGCCGAGGCGGGCGGGCAGGTCTTCGCCGTCGCCGCGCGGCGGATGGAGGCGCTCCTCCGCCAGCGGTTTCTCACGACGCTCCTCGCGCACTGGCGCAAGGTCCTCGTCCGGCACGAGAACGCGCTGACGCAGCTCTTCCCTCGCGCGCGCTCGCTCGACGAGGGGCAGGAGCACCTCGTGTCGGCGCCGCTCGTGGTGCTGGAGGAGGAGCACGTCGCCGGGGTCGACGGGTGCTGGTGGGCGGCAGCGGTCAAGCCGGCGAATGTCCTCGGCATCTCGTATGCGCGCTTGTCGCGGCTGCGCGCGCGGCGGTGGCAGCGGCTGAAGGAGCTGACCGACGGCGCCGCGATCGCGCCACTGACCATCGCCGTCGTGGACGACGAGTTCCTCGAGAACGGCCCGGTGAAGGCGATCGCGTCGCACTTGCAACGGGCGCGGCGAGACGGGCGCGTGATGCGAGTCGACTCCGCGGCGGACCTGGAGGCGATGCTGCGCGACGGCGGGCATCCCGATTTGGTGTGGCTCGACATCCCTCCTTCGACTGGCGCTCAGGATGAGCGGGGGACGAGCGCGCAGGACGAGCGGGGGCGGCGAGCCGAGGGGGAGCTGTCGCGCGAGGCGCTGGCGCTGGTGCGGCGTGTGCGGCGGGCGGAGCTGCATCCGATCGTCATCGGCAAGCTCGACGGTCACGACCTCGAGGACGTCCAGCGGCTGCGGGACCTCGGAGCGCTCCCGCTGTGGGAGACCGGAGCCGGGCTCGATGGCGAGAACCGGGGCGGGCTCGCGTTCGACACCGAGGCGCACTTCGCGCGAGCGCTGGAGATGGCGGAGGAGAAGCGGCGCATCCTCCACGCGCTGGAGATCGTGCGGCGCATCGAGCGGGAGAGCGCTGGCGCGTGGCCCGAGGAGGTCGGCGCGCCGGAAGTCAGCCTCGCGCGGTTGCGGGAGCGCGCGGCGCGATGGGCGCTCGCGGCGGCGGAGGGGAACCACGCCCGCGCGGCGCAGATGCTCGGCATCGACCGCAAGTCGCTCGCCCGAAGCCTCCGGGCGGGGCTGTCGCCTTGACGGACCGACGGCCAGTGGGATGGGCAGTCCCGGAGCCCGCAGGGCTGCGGGCTGCCCGTCGTTCCAGAGCGATAGGCAGTCTTTCGGACACTCGACAGAATCTGTGCGTGGAAAGCACCTCTCGGGAAGCCGGACACGTGAGTGTCCGGGTTGGGCAGTGCCGTTCGCCGCTCTCCGACCGTCCTGTCGCCCGACGCGAAGATCTTGACGTGCAGCTCTCGCGATCGACGAACGCGGTGCCTGCACCCGGACACTCACGTGTCCGGCTTCCTTGTCTCGCCCGTGACACGCATAGATTCTGTCGGGGAGCCGTCTTTCGAAAGCAGTGGGATGGGCAGTCCCGGAGCCCGCAGGGCTGCGGGCTGCCCGTCGTTCCAGAGCGAATGTGTGTTGGGACAGAAGGTTGGATGGGCGGAGCGAAAGACAACCCGTCACTCTTGGCGATCGCCGAACGTCGATGGGTTGCGCTCCGCTCCACCCATCCTATGTCCGCTTACGCACCCAGGCGCGCTTGCCGTCGAAGACCGCGGCGAGCTCGTGGACCGGTGTCGCTCCGCGCTCGCGCAGGGCCGAGGCGTAGTCGCGCTCCGTGATCTGCTGAAGCGCGGATTCCAGCGCCGTGTCCTTGGTCTCCCCCTCGTCCGTGTCGATGACCTTCAGCTCCAGCACCGCTCCTGGACGCCCGTGCTGGCGGGGACTGATCATGACGTCGTACCGTCCGTAGCCCGCCTCGCGATTGGCCGTCACTTCGTGAGTCTTCTCGAGCGTCACGAGCAGTCCCAGCACGAAGGCCTGATACACGCCCTCGCGTTGCGGCCGCGCGGTGTCGTGGTAGGAGAGCGTCGTCAGGAGCAGCTCGCCCAACAGCCGTCCGAACGTCTTGTCGTCTCCTTCCAGGAGCGCCTTGCACAGCATCGGCACCCGCTCGCTGCCGCTCAGGCCTCGCGACAGGAAGTCCGCGAACATGCCTTCCAGCGCGTCTCGGACCTCGAGGTTCGGAACCGCCAACACGACTTCGCTGCGGCGCGCCACTGGCCGCGATGACAGCGCCTTCAGATAGCCGGAGAAGAGCAGGAAGCTCCAGACCGGGTCCGCGCTCTCTCGTACGTCGCGCAAGACGATGTGCTCGTCGATCAGCTTCGTCACCGAGCCGCCCGTCAGGAGCGTCTCCAGGTCCGGCTCCGCGAGCCGCCCCCGCTCGATCAGCAGCTCGCGCAGTATGTCGTCCGAGCTGGTCTGCACCCAGTAGGACTTGAAGCCGTCTTCCGGGTGCGCGAGGTAGTTGAGAACGCTCCAAGGGTTGTAGACGGTGTGTCCACCAAAGCTGTACCCGTTGTACCAGCGCTCGATTTCGCTGAGCGCTCCCTCCTGGCCGCTAGCCTTCGCGAGTGAGCTCACTTCCTCCGGAGAGAAGCCGAAGTACGTCGAGAAGTCCTTCGACAGGATCGTGTGGACCTCGACGTTGTTCAGCCCAGAGAACACCGACTCCTTCGAGACGCGCAGGATGCCTGTCAGCACGCCTTTCGTGAGGTGCGGGTTGTCCTTGAAAGCGCCGGAGAAGAGGTTTCGGAACAGCTCGATGACCTGGTCGTAGAAGCCGTGGTGGAAGGCAGCGTGAATCGGGGTGTCGTACTCGTCGATGAGGATGACTGCGCGCTCGCCGGCGGCGCGGTGCAGCCATTCGGAGAGCCGCGCGAGCGCGCGCCAGAGCGTCGCGTCGTCCGCGGAGCTCGCGCAAAGCGCCTGCCAGTCACGTAGCTCGTCCGGGTCGGTGATCACCGGCTCGACCTCGGCCCTATGGCGCTGGCACTCGGCCGCGATGACCTTGGCCAGGGCCATGCGGGTGGTCGTCCAGGTGAGCGTCTTCACGTCCTTGAACGTCAGGAAAATCACCGGGTAGCGACCGAAGTGCGCGCGCACGTCGTCACCGGCCCGCCAGACTGCGAGGTCGCAGAAGGCGGCGGTCCGGTCCTCCTTCGTCCGCTCGACATACGCGGCGAGCGTCGTGATGTTGAGGGTCTTCCCGAACCGGCGCGGCCGGGGCAAGAGGAGCACGCGCGCCGGGTTGCGCAAGACCTCGGTGACGAAATCCGACTTGTCGACGTAGTGGAGCCCGTCGCGCCGGAGCTGCAGGAAGTCGGAGGAGCCGATGGGGAGTCGGGGACGCGTCACGGCCGGAAGCATAGCGCACCTCGCCCCGCGGCACGAGGGATTGTCGCGCCCCAGATTCCCTACTTCGGCCGAGACCCTCTCCAGTCGACCTCCGCGATGAGGGCGTCGAGCTCTCGAGCGGCGTGCTCGCCCAAGTGCCGTGCAACGATGGCGCGCGCCTGCTTGCGGTCGAGGCCCGGCCTACCCAGAAGCCACTCGAGGTCCAACTCGTCCTTGTCGCGAGCGGCAGCCATCTTCAAGGCGACGAGATACTCGGCCGTCACGACCCTGGTCGGCAGGTCCCCGACCGGCCGGGCGTTCTCCAGCGCCTCAGCATAGAGAGCTGCGTACTCGTCGCGGCGGAGAATCAGGTCCACCTCCACTCCGTTCTCGGCTTGCGAGCGTGCTCCACCGAAGGAGAGCTCCTCCCGGAAGGGCAGCGCATCGATGGGACCACTCGCGACAAAATCGATGGCCTTGGTCAGGCGATCGGACCCATATGCCTGCATCGCCACGCCGCCGACGAGCGCCACCTCAACGTTCTCATCACGTCAGCCTGGCGCAACGAGCGCGAATCGGATCGATTCTGACTCGGTTCCCCGACGCCCGCTGGCCGGAGGTCGACCGAGCCTTGCTGATCGCTTGCGGCTTCGCTCCGCGTCAGCCGGAAGCTTGAGCATTTCACGCGCTACTCGGCCCAACGTTCGGCTCGGTCGAACCACCTCCGTTGCGTGCCGCCGCCTCGAAAGCCACGAAGCTCGAGCTTCGACGAACCTCGGCGGGGCTCAGTCGACGCGCGATTTCGCCTGCCACCGCGGCCACGTAGACCCGTGGACGGAGCAGGTGCGTCAGGTACAGCTTCGGGTTCTCGATCTCATCGGGAAGCAAGGGGTCGACGTTCCCCAACGCGCGGCCGAGAAACTCGCGCAAGCCCTGAGCATCGGCGAAGAACCACGCTTCGAGATGTCGGCACGCCGCCGCGACGAGAACCTTGGTGGGAAGCGAGGCCAGCCGTTTCTCGAGCCGCGCTTGGAGCTCGCGAGCCTTGTGATGTCCTTGCTCTGCCGCAGCGTCGGCGTCGATGAGGACGACGACCTTGTCTGGCGCCCGCTCCTCTCCCTTGAATTGCCAGAACGCCGCTCGGATCACCGCTTCCGCGACCTCCGCCCGAGCGATATCCCGATGGCCGGGGGGAATCCGAACGCCAAGCAACTCGATGTTCGTCAGCGTGTCTCGCATGAGCGCCGGGAGCGCCCGCCGTTCCGTCTCGCCGGACGCGATGACGAGCAGCCTCTTCATGGGCCATCCGCGCCGAAACCCTGGGTTTCGTGAAAGGCTCCCAACGGCAAACCCGATTCCTCCAGCGCCTTGACGATAGCCTCGGGATGCGGCTCCGGGGTCACCAGCGTCTCCCCTTGGGCTCGCCGGACGAGGAACACGACGGCGGGATCGGCGAAGTGGTCGAGCAAGGCGGGCGAGTGCGTCGTCAGGATGAGCTGATGGGTGGAGGCCGCCTGCTTGAGGTGTTGCGCGAAGGACTCGATTGCCGCCGGATGGACGTAGTTCTCGGGTTCCTCGATACCGATGAGCCCAGCATCGTCCTCGGCGATGAGCGCCGTCATGAGCGCCAGCATCCGGAGCGTCCCGCTGGACGCACCCACCTGGTGGACTCGGTACTTCAGCCCGGGCTCCTGCTGCATGAGGTAGATAGGACCACCCTCTTCGTCGGGAGTATGGAACGAAAGCGCGAAGGGAATGCCCAGGACATCGTCGACGGCCGCGACGATGGCTTCGAACTTGGACGGTGCGTGCTCTTTGAGCCAGTAGAGGCGTGCGGCCAGGTTGGCTCCGGAAACGTCGAGCCGCTCGTCATCGGCCAAGCGCGACGCGCGACGTAGGTGCGGCGGGCTCGGATCGAAGAAGCCCCATCGGCGAACCGCCTCCGCCACCGCTCGGGCCGAAAACGACGCATCGCTCGACGCCGCCGATAGCGCGCAGGCTCCCGGCTGCACGGCGAGCTCGATTTGCTTCGCCGCTTTCTCAGACCACCACCAGCCGACGCCCCTGTCCGCCCGGAGCACGGTCCGCGGGGGTTGGCCGGCCGGGATGTGCTCGACCTCCTCGCTCAACTCGAACGGAGGATCGCCGGTCTTCGTCACCTGGAGCGTGACCCGCCAACGGAACAGCGTGCCTTCGACGTCGAAATCCGTCTCCAGCCGCACGCGAGAAGCATCCTGGCCCTTCCAGGCGAGGTGGAGCAGGCCGCCCCGGCGGCCCACGACCGCCGGCAGAAAGGTGCCCTCGGCCGCCGCTTCGGAAAGGAAGCGCAAGGCATCGAGCACGGTGCTCTTGCCCGAGGCGTTCGCCCCGATGAGCACGTTCAACGGGAGGAATCGGACCTCGACCTGACGCAGGCTGCGATAGGCCGACGCTTCCAGTCGCTTGAGCTGCACCGACATCTCGAAAACCCCGCACCATCCGTCGAGCTCAGAGTCACTCGCGCAGCGCGAGGATGACGCGTCTCGTCTATCCCATGTTGGACGAGCTGTCAAGCGCTGGCGTGATACAGCCACTCGGCGACTGCGGAGCCCGCGAAGAGAACGTTGCCCACGACCGGTTCGTTCTATACTCGTGCCAGGTGCCCGCGAAATATCTCGGGCGCCCGAGGTCGACGCCATGAGCAGTCCGCTTGTCCGCCGAAGATATCCTGCCGCTCGTGCTCAAGCTGCCGCGAGACGATCAGGTACGTCTCGCGCGCCTCGCGCTTCGGGCGGCGGCGGGCGAGGGGACCGACGCGATGGCCTACCGCGCAGCACCTCCGGCGAAGTACGAGTTCGCGTCCGATGAGGAGCCGCTGGCCTGGGAGGGCGGCGGATGGGAGAGCTTCGATGGAGCGCGGTGAGATCCGCTGGTAGACGTTCGCGGCTCCCGACAAGCGCCGACCAGTCCTCCTGCTGTCACGAGACGAGGTCGTCGATGTCCTCAACGAAGTCATCGTGGTCCCGGCGACGCGGATGGTTCGCGGACTGAGCACCGAAGTGCCGCTTTCCACCGCCGATGGAATGCCTGCTCCGTGTGTGCTGAACTTCGATCACGTCAGCTTGGCGCAACGAGCGCGAATCGGATCGATTCTGACTCGGTTCCCGGATGCCCGCTGGCCGGAGGTCCCCAAAGCCTTGCTCCGACCGAGGCGGTCGGGAAGGGGTCCTCCGGCAGCTACCAGACTTAGCTGCCACCCTGCGCCTTGTAGGCAGCAACCACGACATTGACGGCAACCTGACACGGAGTGCTAAGAGACTTCTGCGGCGACGTGCATGCCGTTGCCGCGTGATCGTCGCACTCCTGAAGGAGCCCAACGCACGTCGCGATCCGCCGAAGGATTGCGGCGTCGTTGGAATCGCACTGGCCAATCTCGTTGTCACACACTGCGAGAATGTTGTTACCGGGCGCCGGGCTCTCACACAGGCTCGCGTACGCCTGCCCAATTGCGAAGAATGACTTGCAGTCCTGACTGGTACCGCCGTTGCCTCCGCAGGAGACGACGAGTAACATCGCCAACGCTGTAGTTCCGACGTACTTCGTCATCGAATCTCTCTTCCGCCATTGACTCATCGAACCTCCATGCGCGCTTCCAGCGCGCTAGAAACGAAAAAACGAAAAGGCGTTCACCTTCGGGCGCCGCTGTCAATAGGTCGCTGAGAGGTCGTAAGAGATCTGGCAGTGTTCGACAGCGTTCCGGCAAAGGAAGCCCAGCACGTAGTCGCCGGCCGGAACACTCACAGTGTCGTTGGCAGTCTTCACGTCGTTCTGTGCACCGTAGGCCGTCGCGTGCTGGCCGCCGGAGAAGTAGCTCCATTCCTCAGCGGTAAAGACGCCAACGTCGAACGTATCGCAACTCGTGGTACTGCGGCACTGCACGTCGAAGGCAACCTCCGCGGACAACGGCAACGTGAACGGCTGGCCGTAATACCCGCCCGCAGGAAAGCTTTCGTAGGTCCCTGACGCAAGAGCATGGGTCGTCGGAACGTACACACAGCTCCCATCCTGGCAGATGTCCCCATCCGGACATGGAGCCGGCGAGCCCCAATGGAAACACCCATCCGCGCCTTTCGAACAGAGCGCGAGCCCTTGAGCGCCGCACTGACCGGCACCCGAGGCACAGTCGTTGGTGCAGGTCGAGTTGTTGCCCCCGCTTGACCCATTGTCACCGCCCCCGGAGCTGCTGCCACCTCCGCATCCAGCGACGACCATCACGGCTGCGCCGATGACCCCGACTGTCACTAGTAGTGCCTTAATGCCACGCGGGGGGGGGGGGGGGGGGCCCCCCCCCCCCCCCCCCTAAAAAACTTCCTCCCCTTCCCTTGGGTTTGGCCGAAGGTGGTGGGCGGGTTACCGTTGGGAAGAGCGCCGC
>JAJYLH010000010.1:84660-109317 GCA_021787845.1 Myxococcales bacterium
CCCCTCCAACCAACCCCACCCTCATCCCCCCCCCCGGGGGGGGGGGGGGGGGGGGGGTCACTGCCAGGTCCTGACTCATGAGCTTGCTCCTCTGCCCTTCGGGTTGGCCGAACGTGGTCGGCTGGTTACGCGTCGGAACGACGCAGCATCTCCTCGGAACCATGCCCGCAGCGATCGAGACTTGGGGTTGGCGTGTGGATGATCATTCGCGGCCGTTGACCAGTCTCGGACGCCGTCGAACAAACGTGGGTCACGCCTCGGCCCCGCTTCCCGCAAGGCGGGCAGATCTTGCCGGACCGATCGCATCGCGCAAGTGCGCTCACGTCTTCGCCTCGCCCTTCGCTTTGGCGTCCGAAGCGGTGGCCTTCTCCGCGTCCTTCGCCTTGACGTCCGAGGCGGTGGCCTTCTCCTCTTTCTCCGTGCTCGGTCCCGGCCCCGGCCCGGGCGGCGTCGGCGGGGTCGGGGGGTCCTGTTGCGGCTGGGTGGTGGTAGCACCGCCGTGGTAGCGGCGGGGGACGTCGGCCTCGAGCTTCTGGACGTCGTCCGCCGTCGCGAACTCGTCGAAGAAGACCTCGACTCGCGAGATGACGATCTGCATCTTCAGGAGCGCGCCGTTGACGAGCAGGCTGGCGTCGCCGGTGCGGGTGGCCTCGCCGAGGCCGGCGTCGATCTCCGCGCCGAGCTTGCCGACGAGCGTCGCCAGCCGCTTCTGCACCCGCTGGGGATAGCAGCCCGCCGTTTCGAGCACCGCGATGGCCTTCGAGTCGTCGAGCAGGTCGAGCTGCAAGTTGCCGGCGGTGTCGACCTCGCCTGGCGACGAGACCTTGGTCAAGCCCGCCGCGACGCCCGCGCGCAGGCGGCAGTCGTCCTCCACCGGCCCCGCCGCGGTCACCCGTTTCGACACCCGGTCGCGAAAGCGCAGGACCTCGACCGCCGCCAGGTCCCGCGCCTTCACGCACTCGACCGAGTACCGCGCCGCGCGCGTCACGCCCATGCGATGGGCGCGCGTCGCGCCCTCGAGCTCCTGCCACGAGGCGTCGTAGGCGGCGAGGAAGCCGGGCAGCTCCGCCGGCGCGTCGGGCGCGAGGTGCGTGCCGCCGCGCTCGATGCTCCGCCGGATGTCCGCGTGGTGGTTGCGGATGGTGCTCGCGTCGATGTTCGTCCGCCGGTGGGTCTCGACCATCGTCGCGCGCTCGGCGTCGATCTGGGCCATCAGCGCCGTCGAGGCCGCGGGGAGGGCAGGAGCGGTGGCGGGCTCATCGTCCAGGGGGGCAGGGCCGCCGCCGTGGAGGGCAGGAGCGGTCTCCATGCCCGCATCACGAGGGGCAGGAGCGGTGCCGGCAGGGTCATGGGGAGCGGCAGCGGTCTCCGGGGTCGAGCCATGGGAGGCAGCAGCGGTGCCGGCAGGGTCATGGGGAGCGGCAGCGGTCTCCGGGGCCGAGTCCTGGGGGGCAGGAGCGGTGTCTTTTGGCTCGTGATGGTGAGCAGGAGGGGTGTCGTGGTGGGACTTCGGCGCGGACATCGGGTCGCCTCCGTGAGCTGGTCGACGACCTTTCTACGCCTTTCGTCGCGGAGTGTGAAGCGACTTTCGTTGCACGTTTCGCCCCACTTTTTTCGGGGAGAAACGTTCGATTCCGGCGCAAAGTTTGCGCGACGGCGGCCGGCGGGTCAGGTATCCACGGAAACGATGGAGGGAAATCGCGGCAAGTGCTCGGGGTGCCGCAAGACGAGCCCGCCGCAGGCCGGCGAGACCTCTGTCGCCGATGCTCGTGGCCCCCGGCCCGGGGGGCTTCGGATCGCTTCAAGGTCCGACGGTGATGGTCGCCGATGCTCGCACGGCCGGCTCATGCGAGAGATCACAGCGACACGTTCCGTCCGGCGCTGGCGGTAGGTCAACCACCGCGACGATCTCATAGACGCCATCGCCCATCGTGGTGCCCTGCACGCCTTGGGCTACCTCGTTCTCGGGCGCTCCGAACTGGAGGGTGTCCCCATCTTCCTCTTGGGTCTCATCCGGATGCAGCACACCCAGTCTGTCGCTGTCACAGCACCAAGTGGGTATTCCGTGGGAAAGGATCTCTTGGAGGTCCGCGTCTGTCTGCGTGGGTGGCCCGCTCATCGCACTTCCGGCGGCCGGCCGAAAGTAGAGATAGGAGCTGAGCCCGCCGCCGCAGTTCAACATCGTGACGTCCTGCGAGCCATCGTTGCGGACTTTCGAGTCCAACCAAAGCCGACCGTTGTGCGCGATCGCCGCCGAATTCGCGAGGATGATCACCGTCAGGCCGGTCGCCGCGTCGGTGTGAGCTCCAATCGGCGAGAGCTGAGGTGGCGCGTTCGCCGTGGCGCAGCTCGACTTGAACGAGTCGACCTGAGCCTGAGTGGAGAGCACGGTGATCGCGAAGGTCTGTGCCCCCGTCTTGCCATTGCCGCTGAAGGTGACCGTCACGTGAAAGACGCCTGACGTCTTCGGCGCAGTCCACACTGCTGACCATTCCGTCGCCGGGTCCAGCGAACCTCCGTCATCCGACCAGGAGATCGTGACGCCGTCGGTCCTCGCCCAACCAAAATCGAACGGCACTTGGCCACCGACGACGACCACGCGGTCGCAAGGTGCCTTCGCCGTTGCGACCTCGGTGGCGAGCGTTGCCCCGTTCGGACCAGGTGCCGATGGATGACCCGCGCACCCGATCCACGCCAGCAGGCAGAGCCCCAAAAAGAAGACGGAAATCCTTGTCGTCATGGTAAGCCGCCTCTCCTAGTATCTGCTGACCGCAAACGCCATGTACGTCGAAGATGCGTAGTTGGTCCAGAGGTGAACCCGGAAGTAGAGCTCCTCTCCCTGCGTCACGGGCAAGTCGATGAACTCGTAGGTGTTGTCGTAGCTTTCTGACCACGCCACCTGATTACCGGAAGAATCATAGGCGATGAGATCTAAGTCCGCATCAGGCGTGTCCGAACTACAGGCTTGAACGCCGTTTGGGCAGACGGCCGAGGAGTCCCATGTCAAGACCGCTCGCACTCGACCGGCTGCGTCCGCAACGAAGCGATAACCGCTCCCTTCGTAATACCCATCAGGAAAATCCGACCAAAACGTGACGGTCTTGTAATCGTACCCCTGAGAGACATCGGCGTTTCCGGGGTTGATCTTGTTGCCAGGGTCAGCGAACGCCGCCGCGGCGAAGGAATTAAGCTCTCCGACGCCGGCGTGGTAGTCGACGCCCGGCTCTTTGGGATAGGGAATATCCTGCGAAATCGGAGTCGTCGCCGTAGTCATCAAGATCGCCCGCTTGGCCTCGGGCCATGACTTCAGGGTGGGATTCATCTGTTCGATCAAGGCAGCCGTCCCCGCCACCATCGGTGTCGAAGCGCTAGTTCCGGTGCCCGTCAACGTGCCGCTGGTGACCGACACGCCGGGTGCGCTGATCTCCGGTAGCTCCCGGTCTCCGTGCGGCGAGGTCGGATTGCCCCACGAAGAAAAGTCGGCAACGGTATCATCGGCCGTCGACGCTGTGCCTTTGTCGTCCGTTGCGCCCACGGTCAGACCGTTGTACGGCTCGTTCTGAACGTACCAAAGCAGTAGAATATTTCCGAAATCACCGGCGGCTACGGTGAACAGGGGGAATGGGCTCATCTTGGTATACCAATCGAAAACCATGTCGTGATCCGAGATCCCATGCCGCGATCCGCAGTTCACAGCGCAAAAGCTGTAGGTGACATCTGACGCGCCCTTGCCCATGGCCCACGGAATCTCGGTCAGGGGGTCGGGGTCACTGATGCCGGTGGGTGCCCAGTTCGCAATAAGGATCGACGTGCTCGGGGCCATGCCCAGGTTCAAGTCGTTGCCAACGACGCCCGTCACCCATTCAGCGTGCGGATAAGACTGATTGACATAGCCCGTGGGCAGGTACACGCCTCCCGGAGGCACCGCTGGTAGATGCGAGTAGTCGCCTGGCTGGTCCGGTTCGTTGATCGCGACGGTAGACCCGGTCCCGAAAAGGCCAAAGAAATGGGCGACGTCGGCGTAGGTCGCCGAAAGCCAAGTGTTGCCAGCGAACTGCCCACCTTCGATGGGCAACGACATCCGGGTGACCGCCGACGAACGTGACAGCGCCCGTAACTGCCCTGGCGTTCCGACAACGGTGAAAGACGGCGCGGACGGTAGTTGCGACACGATGCGCGCCCCCACGGCCGAAACGGCGTCCGACAGCGATGCCTTGGAGGCAGAGATGGAGTTGTTCATCGCGGCCGCGCAGGAGGCTGTGGTGCCCACGGTCTTGTCGCACGGCGGAACGTCAGCTCTCCCCCACACATCCAGCGTGACCACGGAATCAGCCGCGGTTCCGGCCACCTTGCTGAAGGCGCCGCGTGAAAGCGAGCCGAGCACCGCGAACCGAGCCTTGTTCTCGGCGCGCTGAAGAGCGCGGTCGTCGCCCACGCGTCCTGAGGAGTCGACGGCGATGCCGATCGTCGTGTGGGTCGTCGAATCGTAGACCTTGGCTGCGGTATAGTCCTTCTGCGTGAACGGCAGGTGGACCCGGGTCGAGGCGACCGTCAGGCACTTGTCTGCATGACACGCCGGGATGTACTTGGTGATGTCCGCAGCGTGTGCAACGCCCGCGCCGAGAACCGTCACCGCGATGAGCGATGCAAGTCCTGCTCCTAACGTCGATCTGACCATTGATGACTCCTTGGCAAGGCGTGCGGACCGGCGCCCAACGCCGGCACCTGAGGCGCTCACTGCCCGCGGTCCTTGCTTGAATCCAGCGCGCTCACGTCTTCTCCTCGCCCTTGGCCTTGGCCTTGGCTTCCTGGGCGGTGGTCTTCTCCTCTTTCTCCGTGCCCGGTCCCGGCCCGGGCGTCGGCGGCGTCGGCGGCGCCGGGGAGTCGGTCTGCGGCTGGGTGGTGGTAGCACCGCCGTGGTAGCGCCTCGGGACGTCGGCCTCGAGCTTCTGGACGTCCTCGGCGGTGGCGAACTCGTCGAAGAAGGTCTCCACTCGCGAGATGACGATCTGCATCTTCAGGAGCGCGCCGTTGAGGAGCAGCGTGGCGTCGCCGGTGCGGGTGGCCTCGCCGAGGCCGGCGTCGATTTCCGCGCCGAGCTTGCCGACGAGCGTCGCCAGCCGTTTCTGCACCCGCTTGGGATAGCAGCCCGCCGTTTCGAGCACCGCGATGGCCTTCGAGTCGTCGAGCAGGTCGAGCTGGAAGTTGCCGGCGGTGTCGACGTCGGTCGGCGACGAGACCTTGGTCAAGCCGGTCGCGACGCCCGCGCGCAGCCGGCAGTCGTCCTCGATCGGCCCCGCCGCGGTCACCCGTTTCGACACCCGGTCGCGAAAGCGCAGGACCTCGGCCACCGCCGCGTCGTCCCAAAGCGAGGAGAGGCTTGTCAGCATACTGGAGATGCCTCCGGCTGTCAAGACGCACAAGCCCAGGGCGATACGGACGCGCTCGATCTCGCTCGCTGTCCGCGGGCCGCCGTCGTGGTTCGGGCTTCTCATCTCATCGTCCTTGCGCTGCGGCCGGCCCAGTTTCGTAGTCCCCGGCCTCAAGGCGTGCCGCCGTCGGGAAGCGCCCCACAAAGGAACCCTTGGCGGTACACCACGAACTCGGATTCGCCACAATCGCTGTCAAGGAACCTTGCCGCAGCCGCGACAGCAACAACGTACGAAACTCCTCCAAGCTCGAACACCTGCCGGCCACCAACGCCTACGTCAAACGGCGCCGCACCTTTGGGCTCCAGTCGAATGCCGACGTCTTGATATGGACGGGACCAAACGTTCTGTACACCACTGGCCGACGGGCAGTCACCGTCAACCCACTCCACGGAGAACTCTGGGGTCCAGCCGGGAACGAGATCGACCTTCCCAGTCAGTTCAAGTGGCACATCCATGGCGTGTACGAGCTCCAGGGTGCCGTCATCGTCTCGGACAACACGCTCAACGCGCGCCTGCGACTCGTCCTGTGCCGCTGCACATGCAGTGAGCGAAGCACTTGACGCGAGTCTCCAGACTCTACCCACCTGGTTGGTCAGGAGCCATGGCTTGTAAGACTCGAATCCAAGGGTGAAAGTCGTCTTCCCGCCTGACCCCAAGAGCGAATAGCCCCATTGGTAGCCACCAGGGAAGTCGTCAACTAGTTGCTGCAATTCGACTGTGAATCGCACCTCCAGGTCAGAGTCGGGACCGGGGTACGGCGGATCCGAGTGGAGCGAGATGTTGAGATCTGCGTCGTTTCTTACCCGGTCGCTGCAGCCGCCCCCGACATCATTCACCAAAGCACTACAAGGAACTCCCCCGTCTACTTCCCGCACAACACCTGCGTAGTGGTGATCGGCGGTGGCCGCATCGCGACACCCCATGCCACTGATACAACCCTCACTAGCGAAAAAGAGCAACGCCATGGCAGTTCGCGAAAGGCTCATGGACATATCGCTGCAGCATGAAGGCCGTCAGGGGAGAGTAAATAATCCCTACCCTGGACGAGGCCGATCTGGCGGAGGTAAGCAATCGCGACCTTCTCACGCTGCACGACTTCGGCAGAAGCTCGCTGTCCCGCTGGATATGCCGTTGCGAGGTGGATGGTCTCGGCCCACTTGTCGGTTCCAGGTTCGGCTCCGCCACCTAGGCCCGCTCCAGGGAAGTCAAGGTCGAGGAGGCTCCAATCATTCAGGTCGCAGTCACAATTGGGAAACAACGGACACACCCCGTCTTGGGCATCGATGACACATGCCTCTTTCGGAGAGGCCGCACAATCGGCGCACGCGTTCGTCCCGTGTGAATAGGTATGTCGCCCGGTTGGACCGAGGCCAGACATCTGATATCGGTAGTTCATGATGCTCTCGTAGACGATACTGTTCTCACCGTTGTTATTCCCGCTACCGTTGTGGGTCAGATCAAGATTATGTCCAAGCTCGTGAATGAAGGTACCCTGCTGCTCCGCGTCGGTATCGTCGAAGCACCCAAGCGCAATCAAGAGGTCTTGTCCGGGCAAATCAGCAATTCCTGAAGAGCAACTCTTTTCTTGTTGGTAACCCCAGATGGCATAGTGAAAGTACGCACGGCGTTCCGGATTGTAGGGCGAGAAGAAAGCGCTCTTCAGATCAGAAAACTTCACGCAATCGTCGCCAACGGCACAGGTCTCCCAGGGGTCCAGCGCCACGTACTGATGCCAGGGCAGTGGACCATCAATGAAAACGTCGGCATGGACCCCATTGGGTCCATTTGCATCCGTGCTGAAGATGTCTGCGACGTACGCCGGGAGTCCCGAGTACGGTATTCGCGAAAAGGCAGGGTCCGGTGGATCGCTTAGGTAGTCGAGTTCGACGTAGAGATCTGGATGGGTAACGTTGCCATACTCGGAATATGAGAACCCATCGTTGCCAAAGAGCTCGATGTCGTCGGGAATCCCGTCGCCGTCCGAGTCCACCGAGTTGGGGTTTGAACCGACGAGGTTCTCTAGAGCATCCGAGATGCCGTCGCCGTCCGCGTCATCTGGGTAGCAGGTACTCCAGTGTAGCCCATCCCAGCAGAGCGACGGTGGATCGTGGTCCATCGTGATGCGGGCCGGCCCCCAACTCCCTGGATAGTTCCCGGCGACGAAGAACGAGGTGCCGGACCCGTCGAATCGCGCCGTCGCGAGCGGATACAGATTTGGACCGGAGTCATCGTCGAATTGCAAGAACTGTGAGTTGGATGCGAGCAGAAAGACCATAAAGTCGTTGGGCGTTCCGCCTTGGGTGCCAGTGACGCGAAACGTGTCACCGGCGTTCCACGATGTGTTGATCTTGATTCCAGCAAACGGCGCCTGGGAAAGCAAGAGCGTTCCGTTCTCATAGACGTCCGCATTCCCCCAGCTCCATCCATCGTAGGCCCGCACCCAGACGTAGTAGTAACCGGTCACGGACGGTGTGAACGTAACCAAGCTCCTCAGGCTCCCCCCGTAGTCATCGTTGAACGCAACCTGCGACCAGCCGTTTGTCTGGTCGTAGTAGAGCACATGCATCACGGTGTCGGCACTCTCTCCAGTTAGGTTCCGCGTATCGAACGTCACAGGGCCTCCGGCTGTCAGGTACCGGCCGAGCCAGATAAAACTCCCTACACTCGGCTCCTCCTGGTACACGACCGTGGCTGACGCTGACTGAGGCAAGATGGCCAGCACCGCAGCGAGGGTGAGCAGCGACGCGACTCGTTTCATCGTTTCCCCTTGTCCGGGCCAAGCCGGCTCAGAAAGAACAGGTGCTTGAACTCCGATTGCCGCTCGGCGCGTTCCGCCGGCGGCAGCTTCTGCCATGCCGCCTTCTTCGCGGCAGCCGCCTTGACGTAGTCGCGCTCCGCTTGGATCTCCTGTGGCGTCGCCGTCACATGATCCGACTCGAACTTCGCGGCGAGGTTCAAGAGCATCAGGTAGCGGCGATCCGCCTCCGCGCGATGCGCGTCGTCCGCGTTCCTGTACGCGTTCATCGCGCCCGCGATGAGCCGTGAGAGGTCCTCGGCCGGGTGATGTCGGAGCACGTCTTCCTCTTCAGGGGTGAGATGCACCAGCGCCCTCCTCGCGAATTCCGTGGTGGGCGATCGCCCTTTCTCCCAGACCTGAACGACGCCGCCTCCGTTGGTCCGCGACATGACTTGGTGGTAACGCTGCTGCTCTCCACTCGACTTCTTCGAGGCTGGCGGAGCTGTGCCGCTCATCTGTGCAGGAGCCGCTGGGAGAGAAGAAGGTGTCGGAACCGCGGAGCGGCTTCCGCCTTGGTGGCGGGTCGCGAGCAGCGCGGCACCGGCGATGAGGAGCAATAGCGAGCCACCGAACGCGACGAGAACCCACCCGCGTGATCGCGTCCTCGCCGACTCTTTCCGACTCGCCGTCATCTCGCTCCCGAAACGACGTTTGCTCGCATCTGAGGGTCTGGCTCGGCTCCCCGCGCTCACTTCTTCTCCGCGTCCTTCGCCTTGACGTCCGAGGCGGTGGCCTTCTCCTCTTTCTCCGTGCTCGGTCCCGGCCCCGGCCCGGGCGGCGTCGGTGGGGTCGGGGGGTCCTGTTGCGTCTGGGTGGTGGTGGCACCGCCGTGGTAGCGCCTCGGGACGTCGGCCTCGAGCTTCTGGACGTCGTCCGCGGTGGCGAACTCGTCGAAGAAGACCTCGAGTCGCGAGATGACGATCTGCATCTTCAGGAGCGCGCCGTTGATGAGCAGGGTGGCGTCGCCGGTGCGGGTGGCCTCGCCGAGGCCGGCGTCGATTTCCGCGCCGAGCTTGCCGACGAGCGTCGCCAGCCGCTTCTGCACGCGCGCTGGATAGCAGCCCGCCACATCGAGCACCGCGAACGCCTTCGAGTCGTCGAGCAGGTCGAGCTGGAAGTTGCCGGCGGTGTCGACGTCGGTCGGCGACGACACCTTGGTCAAGCCGGTCGCGACGCCCGCGCGCAGCCGGCAGTCGTCCTCGACCGGCCCCGCCGCGGTCACCCGTTTCGACACCCGGTCGCGAAAGCGCAGGACCTCGACCGCCGCCAGGTCCCGCGCCTTCAGGCACTCGACCGAGTACCGCGCCGCGCGCGTCACGCCCATGCGATGGGCGCGCGTCGCGCCCTCGAGCTCCTGCCACGAGGCGTCGTAGGCGGCGAGGAAGCCGGGCAGCTCCTGCGGCGCGTCGGGCGCGAGGTGCGTGCCGCCGCGCTCGATGCTCCGCCGGATGTCCGCGTGGTGGTTGCGGATGGTGCTCGCGTCGATGTTCGTCCGCCGGTGCGCCTCGACCATCGTCGCGCGCTCGGCGTCGATCTGGGCCATCAGCGCCGTCGAGGCCGCGGGGAGGGCAGGAGCGGTGGCGGACCCATCGTCCAGGGGGGCAGGGCCGCCGCCGTGGAGGGCAGGAGCGGTCTCCATGCCCGCATCACGAGGGGCAGGAGCGGTACCGGCTGGATCATGGGGAGCGGCAGCGGTCTCTGGGGTCGTGTCCTGGGTGGCAGGAGCGGTGCCGGCAGGGTCATGGGGAGCGGCAGCGGTCTCCGGGGTCGAGCCATGGGAGGCAGCAGCGGTGCCGGCAGGGTCATGGGGAGCGGCAGCGGTCTCCTGGCCCGAGTCCTGGGGGGCAGGAGCGGTGTCTTTTGGCTCGTGATGGTGAGCAGGAGGGGTGTCGTGGTGGGACTTCGGCGCGGACATCGGGTCGCCTCCGTGAGATGGTCGACGACCTTTCTACGCCTTTCGTCGCTGACCAATTTCGTGCTCGGGGCAAGGTCTTGGATCTCGGGGCAGACCAATTTCGTGCTCGGGGCAGGGTCTTGGATCTCGGGGCAAGGTCTCAGATTTCGGGGCAGCCGCTCTCGACCTCGAGGGCCAGGGTGTTCGAGCGCGGGGAAAAACGTTTCGGGCTCGGGGCAAGGTCTCCGAGTCCGGGGCAGGGCCTCGAGCGTCCGGGGAAAGGTCTCGGAGGCCGGGAAATACGGTCTGAGCCCGGGCGGAGGCTCGGAAACGCGGCCCAAAGGTGCCCCAGGGCGGGATCGTCCGCGCGATGCGGCCGGAGGTCGAAGGCTCTCGCGGCCGGAGTCTTCCTGGAGCCCCTACGGCTGCTGCTCGCCGTCGCCGCGCTTGAAGTCGTCGCTCTTGAGGCCGTAGCGCTTGAGGAGGCGGTGCAGGCTTTCGCGTTCGACGCCAGCGTGCTCGGCGGCGCGGGTGACGTTGCCGCTGAACTTCTGCAACAGGGCGGTCAGGTAATCGCGGCTGGCGCGGTCGCGGGCGAGCTCCAGGGCCTCGCGATACGGAACGCGCGCCAGGAGCTCGCCCGGCAGCGGCCCTCGGGGCCCTTCCCGCAGCTCGGACGGCAGGGCGTCGGCGGCCACCCGCGGCCCCGTGGTCACGGCGACCGCGCGCTCGATGACGTTCTCCAGCTCGCGCACGTTGCCGGGCCACGCGTAACCCGCGAGGAGCCGGAGCGCGTCGGGCTCGAAGCCCTCGATGTCCCGGCGAAACGTCCGCGCGGCGCGTTCCAGGAAGTGCGACGCGAGCATCGGAAGATCCTCGGTCCGCTCGCGCAACGGCGGCATCCGGACCGGGAACACGTGCAGCCGATAGAAGAGATCCTCGCGGAAGCGTCCCTCGCGCACCTCGACCTTCAGGTCGCGATGCGTCGCCGCGATGACCCGCACGTCGATCTTGATCGCGGAGTTCTCTCCGACCCGGCGGATTTCGCGTTCCTGTAGCGCGCGGTTGAGCTTGACCTGGACCGGCAGCGGCAGGTCGCCGATTTCGTCGAGGAAGATGGTGCCGCCGTCGGCCTCCTCGAAGAGTCCGGGCTTGGCGCGCTCAGCGCCGGTGAACGAGCCTCTGGCATGTCCGAAGAGCTCGCTCTCGACGAGGTCGGCGGGCAGGGCGCCGCAGTTGACCGGCACGAACCGGCGTTCCTTGCGCGCGCCTTCGTAGTGGATGGCCCGCGCCGCGAGCTCCTTGCCGGTGCCGCTCTCGCCGGTCAGGAGCACGGTGATGTCCAGCCCCGCCGCCTGCTCCAGGAGCGCGTAGGTCTCCTGCATCGCGCGGCTGCGGCCGACGAGGCGGCCAAAGCCGAACCGGTCCTGCGCTTCGCGCGTCAGCCGCTTCGCCTGCTCGCGCAGCCGCCGCCGTTCCGCCGCCCGGCCGACGACCAGCGCCACGTCGTCCGGATCGAACGGCTTCTGCACGTAGTCGTAAGCGCCTTCGCGGATGGCCTCGACCGCCGCGGGCACCGAGCCATGCGCGGTAATCATGACCACCTCGGTGTCGGGCCAGCGCCGCTTGACCGTCCGCAGCACCTCGAACCCGTCGGCGCCGGGCATCTTGATGTCCGTCAGCACCACGTCGAACGGCTGCTCGCCCAGGACCAGCAGCGCCCGCAGGCCGTCCGCGGCCGTCGCCACTTCGTATGTCTCGGAAAAGATGCGCTCCAGGAGGCGCAACATGCTGTCTTTGTCTTCGACGATCAGGAGTCGCTGCCGGGACATGGGAACCTCAGTGGCTGATGCGCCGATCGGACCGATCGGTCGGATCGGACCGATCGGTCTGATCGACCGTCGGGGACCGAAGAGCACAGAAGGCCAGTTATTAATCGTTGCGAAAGTATCTGCACCTCGCATCATCAGTCGTGGCACGGGCGTCCCCGCCCGTGTAGCCTTCGTTGTGGCTTTCACAGGCGAGGACGCCTGTGCCACGAGACTCCGACTGCGACTACTTTCGCAACGATTAATACGCACTCACCGCGCTCCGCCGCTCATGTTTCGGCAGCGTCACCGTGAAAACCGCTCCCCCTGGGGTTCCCCCGCCGACTTCGATGCTGCCTCCGTGCGCGCGGACGATGGCGTGGGCGACCGCCAGCCCCAGTCCGGTGCCCGCGGCCTTGGTGGTGAAGAACGGCTCGAACAGCCGCGCGCGCGCGTCCGGCGCGATGCCTGGCCCGCTGTCGGCGACCCGGAGCTGCGCGCTCGATTTGTCCTCCGACAACGTGACCTCGACCTCGCCGCCCGGCCCCGCCGCTTCCGCCGCGTTGCGCACGAGGTTCATCACGACCTGCCTGAGGCTCCGGCCATTGCCGGGCGCGTGCGCCTCGCCGGACAGCTTCACCTCGACGCCATCCAGCGCCGTCGTCTCCGCCAGCCGCTCGGAAATCCCCTCGCACAGCTCGCGCAAAGAAACATCGTCCTCGCCGCTCATCGGCCGGGACAGGTCGAGCAGCCCTTCGACGATCTCTTGCGCCCGCAGCACCTCGTCCTCGATCACGTGAAGGTCGGCGGCGGTCGCCTCGTCGGCCTGGCGCAGCAGGAGGCGGGTGTAACCGAGAATGACCCCGAGCGGATTGTTGATTTCGTGCGCGACGCCCGCCGCGAGCCGGCCGATGCCGGCGAGCCGCTCCGATTGGACGAGCTGCTCCTGGTGCTTGGCCAGCGCGCTCGCCATGTCGTTGAAGCTCGTCGCGAGATGGCCGAACTCGTCGTCGCGAGTGATCGGGATTCGCGTCTTGAGATCGCCCGCGCCGAGCTTGGCCGCACCCGCTTCCAAGACCGCCACCGGCCGCGCGACCGACCGGCCGATGTAGAGACCGACGCCGGCCGCGAAGAGAATCGCCGACGCGAGCAGCGTCACCGTCAAAGCCAGCGTGCGTTCGTGGACCCGCCGCGCATGGGCGTCGAACCGCTCGATTTCTTGCCACGCGCGCGTCGCCAGCCCATCCGACAGCCCCTCGAGGTGGCTGACGAGCGCGAGGAGCTGCTCATGGTCGGCATCGACGGTCGCCTGATCGTGCCGCAGGACCGCGGGAAGGATGCCCTGCAGAAACAAGGTGTCGAAGGTCGCGTTGGCCGCGTCGATCTGCTGCATCGCCGCGCGGTCTTTGGCGCTTTGAACGCTGCCATCGAGCTCGCGAGAAAGCTCCAGCACGCGGGCGCGGGCGCGCTCGTACATGGGCACGTGGCTCGCGTTGCCGAGGATGATGGTGTGGGCGACGTGAGCGTAGCGGTCGCGCATGGCGCGCGAGAGCTCGAGCGTCAGCCGGACGCGAGCGGCGTGCTGCTTGATCCCGGCGACGGTCCGGTCGAGGTCGCGCATCCCGGCGAGCGCGACCGCCGAGGCGACCGCGAACAGCGCGATGAGCGCGCCGAATGCCAGGAGCAAGCGCCGCGTGGTTCCCGAAAGCCTTCGCACCGTACCCTCCGGCCGTGGCCGGGCCAGTTACAGAAGCAAGCGCCGGACCAAGAGCCGCCAACAACCGGGCGACAGCGTAACCGAAACGGACTGCACGCGCCCGCCAGCCGGAGCGAGCCTCGACGGATTCCCGGAATCGGTGGCTCGCGCGGTGACGGTGTGACCGGAGAGGTTACGACTCGGGTCGACCGCCGGAGCCGGACCGAGCCGCGAGCGGAATCTCGCTGGGAAGACGGCGCGACACGCTTCCCGGCTCGCGACGTCGACCTCCGGCAGAGCCGCCACGGGCCGCCCGGCCCGTGACGAAACGGGCGGCGAAAGGCCAGTTTCCCGCATGGCATCCGGGCTGCATGGGGTCGCTGCGCAGGGTTTCGGGCGTTGCGCCCACCCGGTCTCGGAGATGCCATGCTCGCTGCCGCGGTCGCGCTGGCGCTCGCCGCGCCGTCGCCCGTCCACCTTTCCGCTCTGCTCGCGGAGGCGAAGAAGCAGAACCCGACCCTGCGGGCGCTCGCGGCGAAGGCTCGCGCGGCACACGAGAATGCCCAGGCTGCGGGCGCGCTCGACGACCCGATGCTGATGGTTCAGCTCTACCAAGCGCCGGTCGACTTCGCGAACGTTCCTCTGATGTTGAGCGTGAGCCAGAAGCTTCCCCTGGGCGGCAAGATCGCGAGTCGAAAGGCTGAAGCGGCATCGATGGCGGACGGCGCTGGCGCCGCGCTCGAAGCCGCCGAGCGTGACGTCGAGGCGCGAGTCACTCGCGACTATGTCGATCTCTATCTCGCCGATCGGACGGTGGAAATCGACGCCGAGGTTCGCAAGACGCTGACCGAGCTGGAGAAGGCCGCGGCGGCGCGGGTGGTCGCGGGTGAGGCGAGCGAGGCCGAGACCCTGGAAATCGAGGGTGAAATCGTGGCCATCGACGGCGACGACGCGAAGGCGCGGGCAAAGCGAGACACCGCGTCGGCGGACCTTTCGGCGGCGCTCGGCGAAGAGGCTCCGGCGACGTTCGGCAGGGCGGCAGCGCCGTCGGTGGTCGCGGTGCCCGCGGAGGCGACGCTCCTCGCGAAAGCGTTCGCGTCGCGGCCGGAGCTGGCGCAAGCGCGAGCGATGATCGGTGCCGCTCAAGCGAGGCTCGCGCTGGCGAAGGAGAGCGAGGTTCCCGACATCGGCCTGTCGTTGGGCGCGATGCACGTCTTCGCCGGGACCGGAGGCGAAGGCACAATCAACATGATCTCCGCCGGGGTCAGCGGAAATCTCCCGGTCTTCTGGCGGTCGAAGAACGAGCCGCGCATCGACGCCGCGGGCGAGAGGCTGGACGAGGCCCGGGCGATGGAAGCGGCGCTGCGCGCCGAGGTCGCGGGCGAGGTCGCCGCCGCTTACGCGAAAGCCCGGGCCGCTACCCAACTCGTCGCCATCGATCAGAAGCTGATTCCCCTGGCGCGCGAGACCGTACGGACCGCTATCGCCGGCTACATCGGCGGCAAGGCCGAGTTCACCTTGGTTCTCGATGGCGTTCGCCGCGAGCTCGGGCGAGAGCTGAGCCTCGTCCGGGACCTCGCGAGCTTCGAAGAGAGCCTGGTTGGGCTCGATCGCGCCGTCGGCGCTGGGTCCGAGCTGGTCGCGCAGTCTCAACCGACGGCCGAGCCCAAAGGAGGCGCGCAATGAAGACGAGGCTCGTCGCGACAGTCGCCCTCGCCCTGACCATCGGCGTCGCGCTCTTCGCGGTCTCCTGCGCCAAACCCGCGGTCAAGACCGTCAGCGCTCAAGGGTTGCGGTTGTCCTTGGCCATCCATCCCGATCCGCCGACGACCGGCGACAACCAGCTCGACGTCTCGGCGGCGGACTCGGCGGGGCATCCGGTGGACGGCGCAAAGGTGTCGCTCGCCTACGACATGCCGGCGATGGGTGCGATGCCGGAGATGAAGGGTACGGGCACCACCGCCGCTCTCGGGCAGGGCCGCTATCGCATCACTTATCCGCTCCCGATGGACGGCGAATGGGCGGTCACGGTCACCGTCGCCGCCAACGGGCATGCGCCGGCAATCGAGCGGCTCAAGGTCGCGACGCAGCGCAAGGGCTTCGTGCTGGAGGGACAGAGCTCTGGGAAGGCCACGACGCCCGGGATGGCAGGGATGCCCGGGATGCCGGGAAACCCCTCCGCTTCTGGAGAGCAGACGACGCCCGGCACCGGGCAGGCGATCGAAGTTCCGCCGGCGCGCCAACAGCTCATCGGCGTCACGTACGCGACCGTGGCCCCTCACGACTTCACGCTCACCTTGCGAGCGGCGGGACGAGTGGCGGTCGACGAGCGTCACGAGTCGGATGTGACGCTCTTATTCGAGGCCTACGTGCGGCGGCTGTTCGTGGCGGAGACCGGCAAGGCGGTGCGGTTCGGTCAGCCGTTGGCGGTGGTTTACAGCCCCGCCGTACTCAGTGCGGAAGAGGAGCTCCTGCAAGCGCGTCACGCCGAAGCGGCGCACCTTCCCGGGTCCAAGCAATTGGTCAGCGCGGCTCTCGATCGGCTGCGGTTCTGGAGAATCCCTTCGGCGCAGATTGCGGAGGTGGAGAAGCGCGGCCGGGCCGATGGCATGGTGACCATCGTCTCGCCGGCGAGCGGCGTCGTCTTGGAGAAAGACGTCGTCGAGGGCACCCATGACCCGGCGGGGACGACGCTCTATCGCATCGGCAACCTCGGGAAGATCTGGGTGGAGTCGGAGCTGTACGAGCTCGATGCGCCGTACGCCCGCGTGGGAGAGGAGGCGCGGGTGTCTTTCCCGATGCTCGGGTCGCGGTCGATTCTGGCTCGCATCACCTTCATCGCGCCGACGCTCGACCCGAAGACGCGCACGCTCGAAGCGCGGCTCGAGTTGATGAACCCTTCGCTCGCGCTCAAGCCGGGCATGTACGCCGACGTGGAGGTCGCCGTCCCGCTCGGGAATCGCCTGGGCGTTCCGGACTCGGCGCTGCTCTACTCCGGCGAGCACCGGTACGCCTTCCTCGCTAGGGGCGACGGCCGGTTCCTGCCGGTGGAAGTGAGAATCGGTACCCAGGCCGGCGGCTTCGACGAGGTGCGCTCTGGTCTCGCGGCGGGGGACAAGGTCGCGCTCGGCGCGAACTTCCTCCTGGGAAGCGACGCGCAGCTCTCCGAGGCGCTGCCGCGCTGGGTGGCGCCATGATCGCCCGCATCATCGAGTGGTCGGCGAAGAACCGCTTGCTCGCGGTGCTCCTCGTGGCGCTCGCCGCGGCGGGCGGAGTCTGGGCGCTCTCGACGACCCCGCTCGACGCGCTGCCCGACCTGTCGGACGTGCAGGTGACGATCTTCACCGAATGGCCGGGACACTCGCCGGATCTCATCGAGGACCAGATCACCTATCCCATCGTGACCTCGATGCTGGGCGCACCGAAGGTCCATGCCGTGCGCGGTCAGACGATGTTCGGAATGTCCTTCGTCAATGTGATCTTCCAGGACGGCACCGATCTCTATTGGGCGCGCAGCCGCGTGCTCGAGTACATGCAGGCGCTGCGCGCGAAGTTGCCAGGGGGCGTGAACCCGGTTCTGGGACCGGACGCGACCGGCGTCGGCTGGGTCTACGAGTACGCGGTCGTCGACAAGACCGGTCACGAGAGCCTGAGCCAGCTCCAGACGCTCCAAGACTGGACCCTGCGCTACGCGCTGGAGGCCGTGCCCGGGGTGGCGGAGGTCGCGGGCATCGGCGGACACCAGAAGGAGTACCAGATTCAGCTCGACCCGGACCGGCTGGCGGCGTTCCACATTTCCATCGAAGAGGTCGCAAACGCGGTGCGCCGCTCCAACAAAGAAGTCGGGGGCGATGTCATCGAGCTCTCCGGCACGGAGCACTACGTCCGCGGCCGCGGCTACGTCCACAGCGTCTCCGATCTGGAGAACGTGGTCCTCGCGGTCGACCACGGCACGCCGGTGACGGTGCGCGACGTGGGCGTCGTCCAGCTTGGTCCGCCCCAGCGGCGCGGGCTCGCGGACCTCGACGGTCTCGGCCAGACGGTGGGTGGCGTGGTCATCATGCGCCAGGGGGAGAACGCGCTCAAGGTCATTCGCGCGGTCAAGGCCCGCATCGCCGAAATCCAGACCACGCTCCCCAAGGGCGTCGAAATCGTTCCGACCTACGATCGCTCGAAGCTCATCGAGCGCAGCATCCACACGCTCAAGCACACCCTCATCGAAGAGATGATCGTCGTGAGCCTCGTGATCTTCCTGTTCCTCTTGCACGCCCGCAGCGCGCTCGTCCCGGTCCTGATGCTGCCGGTCGCGGTCTTGCTCGCCTTCGTTCCGATGCGGTGGATGGGCATGAGCTCGAACATCATGTCATTAGGAGGCATCGCCATCGCCATCGGCGCCATGGTCGACGCGGCGATCATCGTGGTCGAGAACGTCCACAAGCACCTCGAACGCTGGGAACAGGGAGGTCGGGTCGGGTCGCGCGCGGACGCGGTGACGGCAGGGCTCGTGGAGGTCGGCCGGCCGATCTTCTTCTCGCTGCTCGTCATCACCGTGGGCTTCCTGCCGGTCTTCACCCTGCAAGGCGTCGAGGGACGGCTGTTCAAGCCGCTCGCGTACACGAAGACCTTCTCCATGGGTTTCGCGGCGGTGCTCTCGGTGACGCTGGTGCCGGCCATCGCGGCGCTCTTCATCCGCGGCCACATCCGCACCGAGGAGAAGAACCCGATTTCGCGGCTCCTGACCCGCGCCTACGAGCCGGTCTGCCGGTTCGCCCTGCGCTGGCGTTGGCCGATCGTGATCGCCGCGATGCTCGTCATCGCGACCACGGTGCCGGTCGTGCTCCGCCTGGGCAGCGAGTTCATGCCGCCCTTGAACGAGGGGACGCTCCTCTACATGCCCAACGCGGTTCCGGGCATCAGCGACGACCAGGCGGCCGACACGCTCCAACGCCAGGATCGGGTCCTCAAGACCTTCCCGGAAATCGAACGGGTGTTCGGCAAGGCCGGGCGCTTCGACACCCCCACCGACCCGGCGCCGCTCAACATGTTCGAGACGGTCCTCACCCTCAAACCCGAGAGCGCCTGGCCCAAGGGCGAGACCTGGGACGACCTCGTTTCGAAGCTCGACAGGGCGATGCGCTTCACCGGCATGCCGAACGTCTGGTGGATGCCCATCCAGACCCGGACCCAGATGCTGGCGACCGGCGTCCAGAGTCCCTTGGGCATCCAGGTGTTGGGGCCGAGCGTCGCCGGCATCGAGAAGGTGGCGCAACAGATTCAGGACGCTCTGCGCACCGTCCCGGGGACCCGGAGCGCCTTCGCGGAGCACATCGGCAGCGGTCAGTACCTCGACTTCGACGTCGACCGCGCCGCCGCGGCGCGCTTCGGCCTCAACGTCGCGGACATCGACGACGCCATCGAGACCGCGGTCGGAGGCAAGGTCGTCACCACGACCATCGAAGGGCGGGAGCGCTACGGCGTCACGGTCCGCTACGCCCGCGACTACCGCTCCTCGGTGCCGGCACTCGAACGGGTGCTCGTCTCCGCGCCGACCGGGGCCGAGGTGCCGCTGGGCGAGGTCGCGCGCATCCGCTTGCGCAACGGCCCGGCGATGCTGCGCGACGAGGCGGGACGGCTCTACGAGTACGTCTTCGCCGACACCTCTCGGCCCATCGCGGACTACGTCAACGACGCCAAGGCGGCAGTCCACAAGCTCGTGACGATACCTTCCGGCTACCGGTTGTCGTGGAAGGGGCAGTACCGCTATCTCCAGCGCGCGCGGTCTCGCCTGGAGGTGGTGGTGCCGGTGACGCTCGCGATCATCTTCCTCCTTTTGTTCTTCAACTCGGGGAGCGCGGCGGAGGCGCTGCTCGTGATGCTCGCGGTGCCGTTCTCGCTCGTGGGCGCTTTCTGGCTTCTCTACCTCCTTGGCTACAACACCTCGGTCGCGGTGTGGGTCGGCATCATCGCCCTCGCCGGGCTCGACGCGGAGACCGGCATCGTCATGCTCCTGTACTTGGACCTCGCCTGGAAGGAGCGCCTGCCCAAGACCTGGTCCGACGCCGTCGAGGCCATCATCCACGGCGCGGCCAAGCGCATCCGTCCCAAGGCGATGACCATCGCGACCATCCTCGCGGGCCTGGTGCCGGTGCTCTTCTCGAACGGTACCGGCGCGGACGTGATGAAGCGCATCGCCGCGCCGATGGTCGGAGGCGTCGTCACCTCGGGCATCCTGGAGCTGATCGTCTACCCGGCGATCTATCTGCTGTGGAAGGGACACCGGCTGCCGCGTGGCCGCGGGTCGGTCCAGACCGCATCAGACATGACCTGATCCGAACTCGGTCGGGACGCCTTTGCGGCGAGCGTCCCGGCCTTCCCTAGCCGCGACGGAGTGAACATGCGTTACCTGGCCCTTGCAAGCGCTCTTCTCGCGATCACGGTGAGCTTGACGGTCCTCGCCATGGGCGGCTGCCACTCGGGTAGCTCGATGAGCGCGATGGGTAAGATGTCGATGAAGTCGATGTCCCACGACCAACCGATGGCCCACCACGGGCCGGCGGCGCCTGGCAACACCGTTCGAATCGCGGTGACGGACAAGGGGTTCGAGCCCGCCAGCGCCACCGTGACCGCCGGCAAGCCCGTCACGCTGATCGTCACCCGCAAGACCGACGACACCTGCGCGACCAGCATCCTCGTTCCGCAGGAGCACATCGACGCCAAGCTGCCGCTGAACCAGCCGGTGACGCTGCACTTCACGCCGTCGAAAGCGGGCGAGCTCGCCTTCATGTGCGGCGAGGGAATGATCAAAGGCTCGCTGCTGGTGAAGGAGGAGTAGCCAGCACGGCTATCCGGCTCGCTCAGGAGCCGCACCCGAATCAATTGGGCACGTCGTGGAACCCGGGACCGCTCACCCTGAACGCAGTCGAAGGGCGAGCGGTCCCGGGCGCTACCGCTCATCCCTCGACCGCGCTCGGGATGAGCGGCAATGCCCACTTGGCTTGGTGCGGTCAACCCGATAAGCACCATCCTGAAGAAGCGCTACGCTCGCCGCGGAATCGACAAGGAGGAGTTCGACCGGCGGCGGCGGAGTCTCGAGGGCTGACGGAGCCAGCAGCGTCATGTGACCCGTAGACGCGTCCGGAGATGCGAGCAGGCATGCACTCTGCGTGACGGGCGAAGGTTCCGGTCGCCGGGTTTGGTCCGGCAACGCGTCCCCTCGACAACGCCGCACCTGCCCGCCCCGCGGGGCGGTCGTGCTGGAGCCTCGATGCGACCCCGCGCGGTCAGGACGGCAGTCGCACGATCAGTACCAGAGCCCTCCTGGCTGAGGCGGGATGGCGTTTGGGTTGCCGAACGGGTCCGCGGTGGCCGACAGCACCGCCGAGACGAAAGGCGGGTTGTGGACGCCGAGGCTCATGTCCTGGTCGATGAGCGCGTAGTTCCACGCAGCCTTGAATAGGTTGCCGTTCGGAGCGAAGAGCGGCGCGCCAGCGGCGTCTCCCACCTTCGTCAGGTCCACGGTGAAGCTCGTGAGCGAGTCGGTCGATGGGCCGAAGTCGACTTGAACGGGGCTCGCGAACGTCAATACGACCGAGATGCCGGACACTTCGGGCGGCGCCGAGTTCTCCGCGTCGAGCGGCGTCACCTCTGCTGAGACGAGGGCGTTCGAGGAGGTGTCGATCGTGACCGCGGACGCGTTGCTCGAGCCGCAGCTCGCGTCCGATGCGGTCGTGCAATCGGGCGTCGTGTCGGTCAAGCCACCGGCGGCGATCACGATCACTCCGGTGTCGGTCCAGCTCCCGTACCCGGCGGGTGCCTGGTAGTGCCCAGTGGTGTCGTTGATCCGGGCGAGCACCGCCGAGCCCATGTTGTTCGCGATGGTCGCGAGTCCGCTGGCGACCGAGTCCTGCAGGCTCGCGCCGTCCACGTTGACGGTTCCCTTCGCGTGACAGGAGGCGCAGAGCGCCGGTACTTCGTCCTGCGAAATCCAGAACAGGTGCGACTCGTGGGTCGTGCTGTCGCCAGGCATCGTCCGCGGGTTGTTCTCCATGTGGCAGCCAGCGCAGGTGTCCTTGACGGCGGCGTGGGGAGAGATCATCGGTGTCCGATTGGCGAGGAAGTAGGCGTTGCGACCCTCGAAGACGTCGCCCTGGCTTCCCCAATGCGGCGCACCGATCTCCATGAAGCCGGTGCCCAACCCCGCTGGGTTGGAGGCGCCCGGGTTCGAGCCGACAGGGTCGCTGTCCTCGTGCAGATACGCGGTCGAGGTGGCCCCGGCGGCGTCGGCTCCGTACCCGCCTTCGGCGCTGTTGTGGCAGGTGATGCAGATGGCGCCCGCGCCCATCGAGCTCGCGACGAACCCTGCCGGGAGCAGCGGCGTCGTTCCCCAGACCCGAAGCTGGCGGTGGTCGACGCCGCTGTCATCGATCACATCCTGGTGCGGATCGTGGCAAGCCGGGCAGGTCTGGGGCTGAACGCTGGCCGCGCTGATCTGACCTGCTGCTTGCTGCGCCGCGCTCAGGTCGCCGAGGTTTCCGGACTCCAGGTTTCCGACGTACTCGCTGAATCCCTGCGCGCTGTGACAGCCACCGCAGGCGGGGCCGAGCGCTGTCTGGGGGCCCGCGGCGCCGCCGTCGACGGTGGTCAGAGCGATCGCTCGCGCGGCCAAGACGTTGGCGTGACCCATTGGGACGTTGAAGAGCGACATGCAATCGGGATTGCCCGAGGCTACCCACTCCGAGTAGTGGTGATGATGCGAGCCGCCGGCATGGCAGGTGCCGCAGGCCTCGGCGCTGAACGAGATGCGGGGCGAGGCGAAGACGCCGACGTCCTTCGTCATCTTGTGCGGCGCGCCTCCGGCGTCCTGCGGACCATGGCAGCTCTCGCACTGGATGTTCGCCAGCCGCGCCACCGCCGGCGCGCTCTGGACCAGGCTCGCCCAGTTGCCATCGGCGATCACCGGGAACTTCCATTCGTCCTGCGCGGCGACCTCGGCGAAACCGCCCGCGCTGACGCCAGGATCGGAGCCCACCGTGTGGCACGTCTCGCACTTCGCGCCGTAGGCCTGGCCCCCTCGGAAGCCGTCGATGCCAGCGGCGAACATCGTCGCGTGCAGCGTGCCCGACCAGGGCGTGAACACGTCGGGCGCCACGCTGCCGTCGTGGCACTGGGTGCAGTCGTCGGCAGCGGTGACGGTCTCCTTCCCGCCGCTGCCGCCACCTCCGCCGATGGCGCCTTTCCAGCTTCCCGCGTAGATCGTCAGGCTGTTCGAGCCCTCGGTCACGCGATACGCGCCAGCGACATCGACCTTGAACGAGCCGATGGACCTGGTGCCCGCGGCGTCACCCGTGTCGATGGGGGTCACCGCGGTGACGGCGGAGACGGCTGGCGCAGCGATGGTCCAAGTCGCGGAACCGGAGTGGCCGCTGTTCAGGTAGACCGTGCTCGTCACTGGGATGTTCGGCTCGCCAGTGAAGATGCTGGCCGCATCGAGAGAGACGTTCGCCTTGGCCGTCTGGCCATGGCCATCGTCGACCTGGACGCCGATGCTCATCGAGCCTCGCGTGTCGGCCATGATCGGAAGGACGCCGAAGGGCGCGCTCTTGTAGTCGTAGCCGCTGATGACGTACTGAGCGGGGTCGGTGTCGGCCACCGGGTCGCGCGGGGCCATCGCCGAGTCGAGGGTGGGGAAGGTGACTCGAGCCGACTTGCCGTCGCTCGCCGCGGTGACCGAGCCGAGACCGCCGTCGGTGGCGTTCACCCAGGCGTAGGTCAGGGATTTCCCGACCGGGGAGCTGGCGCTGGCCGTCAGCGTGATGGTTGCCCCATACCCGAAGTCATCGGTCGGGGCCGGAACCGAGATCGCGACGCTCGGCGCGGCGCTGGCGGCCTCGCTGAGCGCGGCGTTCACCGTCACCGTCTGGCCAGCGACGACCCCGCAGCCGATCGGCGACGGCGACGTGTAGTTCGCGAGGGTGAACGCCACCTGGACGTACCCCAGCGGCGCGGTGATCGAATACTTGCCCGTCGCATCGGTGGCGCCGGTCGCCAGAGTGTCGCCGTTCGTGTCTTGCACGGAGACGGCGGCGCCCGGAAGCGGGCCCTTCGTAACCGCGTCGGTGACGGCGCCGATGAGGGTGCCGGTCGTCACCGCGTCCGTGCCGTTGGTTCCGTTCTTCCCCGACGCCCCTGGGTCGCCCCGATCTCCTTTGGGCCCAGGCACACCGGCCGATCCCTGCGCTCCGGGATTGCCCGCGTCACCCTTGGGGCCCCGGCAGGCGAAGCCGCCGATCAGCAGTAGGAGCGCGGTGGTCGTGCTCCAACCCGTAACCATCCTCATGTCGTCCTCCGTGGAGACGCCGACCGAAAAGAAGTCCGGCTCCTCTTGCAGGAGGCGTACCGGCTGTTGGCTACGTGAAAAGAAGCGGAGGGTGAGCCATGCGGTTGGTCTTCGGGCTCGATCGGCGCCGCTGCGTCAGCACGACATGTCGTCGCGCCTGTAATTCACGCCGTTACAGTGTTACCCGGCAAGCGCCATGGCGCCGTACCTCGAGTGAGCTTTACCCGAACGAGGGAGCGCGGTACCGTGAGGCGACGCCCGGTCTCTGGCATGCATGCGGCATCGGAAGCCGATGCGGTGGCGCGGATGATGAGACGACGGCGAACCCGGGCGCTCCCATCGGACGCCCGGCCTCGAGCACCGCGGCAGGCCCGACGCCCGCGCGGCCGAGAACCAGAGCGAATCCGATGGTGGTAGCCATGGCCGGCGCTCTAATAGACGGCGAGGAGGAATGCAAGCGCTTCGACATCCCGGTCGAGAACCAGCCATCCGGACCGCTGGCCCGGCCGATCACCCTCGGCCGCAGGCGCCCAGGGGCCCGGAAACGCGACCGCGATACCCCTCCCGAGACTGGGGGGAGTCTCGGACGAGGTGGTCGATACCCCTCCCGAGACTGGGGGGAGTCTCGGACGAGGTGGTGGATACCCCTCCCGAGACTGGGGGGAGTCTCGGACGAGGTGGTGGATACCCCTCC
>JAJYLH010000123.1 GCA_021787845.1 Myxococcales bacterium
CCATTGCGCGGCTCGGGGCGACCTCGGCCGCCACTTGCACGACGGCCGTCGCCGTCGCCAGCCCCAGTCCTCTCGCCTCTTTGAACTCCTCCGAACCTGGATTTTAGGTTAACGCATATGGGGGGGGCAATCCGCCCATCCCTCGTCCGTCGACTGGCGCTCAGGATGACCGCTCGGGATGAGCGGATCGTGCGGAGGGCACCGATGTCTTGGCCACACCCTCTAAGCACGGCGTGCGCGCTTCGCTGCCATCGAATAGGCCCGTTCGTCCTCGGTCAGCTTCCGGCCCGTGTGGGCCGCGTACCAAAGGGTGTTCTCCAGCCAGAACCGCTGGATGAACTCCTCCAAGCTGGGCGCGCACACGACCAGATCGCGCGGCGTCACGAGGTCCTCGAGCGACTCGCCATGCGCGTCGTCATCCCACTCCGGCAGGGCGCACACGACGGTGTGCCCTCCTCCGGGCGCCAGATGCAGATACCAGAGGCGGCAACACTGTTGGTCGTTGAGGAAGCGCAGCAGGCGCCCCGGCGTGCCGTCAGGCAGAGGGATCAATCGGGCAGGCAGGTCGATGTAGCAGGCGGTGCAGGTCGGGACATGCCCGTGCAGCTCGGGGTCGGTCATGAAGGGCCGCAGCGTCGGCGGAACCACGAGGCCGACCTGCTGCGCCTCCGCTGAGAGCCGGTCGAGCCGAGGTCCGAACTCCGCGACGCTGGGCGGATCGTCGGTGTCGATGACGCCGAGGGGATCGGGCGGAACCGGCGCTGCGCGAAGCCAGGCGAGCCCGACGCCCAATCGCTCAGGCAGGGGCGGCAGCGCGTCGTAGGGCACGCGCTGGTACGTGCCGGTCGCGCCCCACAGGTCACGGTTGCCGCCGGGGCTGAGCCAGCCCCACGGGAGTCCTCGATGGTGGCACCCGGTCATCGGCGGCAGCGTATACCTGCCGGCCCGCGCTGCTCAAGCGGAGGAGGGCTATCCGGTTCGTTCAGGTACTTCTCCCGTGCCACGATCCCGATCTCCAAGATCGAGCTTGGGTTGCGGGCGTCCACCCGCGCTATGGGAAGGCGCTACTCCCTCAATGCCTGACCGCTTCGCTCATCGCGTGACGAGTCGCACGACCTCGTTGTACGAATCGGAGACCGCGATGGTTCCGTCGGGTCGCACGGCGACGCCGGCGGGGGCGACGAGGTCGGCCTGGTCGCCGGTGCCGAGTGCCGAGCCGAGGTTCCCCGAACCCGCGAGGGTCACCACTTCGGTCGTCGCGGCCGTCGCGCCGGGGGTGACGAGTCGCAGGCGGTAGTTGGCGGTGTCCGCGAGCACGAGATCGCCTGAGGCGTCGGCGTCGAGGCCGAGCTGCATTCGGAACATCGCCTGGTCGCCAGTGCCATCGGCGAACCCGGCAGCCACCGGCGCCGTCCCCGCGATGGTGGTGACCGCATGCGTGCCGCCGAGGTCCATCCGCCGGAGGCGCTGGTTGCCAGTGTCGACAAAGTAGGCGGCAGTGCCGGCGACGGCGATGGCCGTCGGCTGGACGAACGCCGCGCGGGTTCCCGGATCGCCGTCCGAGTCGCCACCGCCCGGCGTGCCGGCGAGGGTTTCGACGTCGTGGCTCGTCGCGTCGATGCGTCGGATTTCGTTGTTGCCCGAGTCCGCGACGTAGAGGTTGCCGGCCGCGTCGAAGGCGAGCGCGCTGGGAAGATCGAAGCGGGCGTCGGAAGCCGTGCCATCCGCGGTACCCGTTTCCCGCGCGGCTCCAGCGAACGTGGTGGCGGTCCATCCGCCTCCCGCGAACGCGATGCGCCGGATGTCGTCGTTCAGGGTGTCGGCAACGTAGATCGCTCCGTCCGGTCCGACCGCGACCCCGGTCGGCTGGCGGAAGCGCGCTTGGTTTCCGGGGCCGTCGGTGTTTCCCGGAAGCCCGTCGCCGGCGACGGTGGAGACCGTGTGCGCCGCGTCGTTGCCGATGAGCCGGATGGCGCAGTTGTTGGTATCGGCGACGACGACCCTCCCATCGGGGAACGCGGCGAGCCCGGTCGGGCCATCGAACTTCGCGCCCGCGCCGGGGCCATCGACGAGCCCGCGAGCGCCGACGGTTCCGGCGAACGCGGTCACGCTCTTCGCCCACACGCCGACCGGCGCTGGCGGCTTGGGGACATGCGGTCCAGGCACTGGCGGCGTAAGCTGCGGGTCTCGGAACCGGATGCCGCGGTCGACGATGTTGAGCACCATCCGGCCGATGCGGTCGTCGTGGACCGCGGGGTCGTCGGAAAGCGCGACCGGAAACCCGATGGAGGCCGCATCGAAGACGATGTTTCCATTGGGCATCGTGTGGTCGACCATCTCCGCGACGTCCGGCGAGCCGGTGGCCGTGACGACGGGACTCGCCATCACCACTTCCTGGTTCTTGGGATCGTTCGCGTCTCCGAACGGCTGGTCGAACTCGGGGCCGACCAGGCCCGGCAGGAGCATGCCTTGCGTCAGGCCGGTCCCCGCGAGCACCCAGCTTCCCGGATTGGTCACCGCGAGCGGGTACTGGACGGCGATGTAGCTCTTGTACCCGGCGCCGTAGAGCGCGTTCTCCGGCAGCGCGTCCGGCGGGTCGCGATAGCGGATGGTCGAATTCGGTTGCGGATCGAGCGACACCATGTCCTTGTAGCAGACGATGTTGCGATAAGGCGCGCTACCGTCGGGCTCGAGCCGAACTCGCCAGTAGCACGGGTTCGCGCCGAAGTAGGCGAGGCTCATCTTAGTCTTCTGCACCCAGGCGTCGATCTGCTCGCGCTCTGGCACCGGCCAGTACTCGTCGTGCCCGGCGTGAATCGCCATCCCGATGCCTTGCAGCTCGTCGTCGTAACGGACGAACTCGACGTCGGTGCCATAGGTCACGTCGTAGCCGTTCTCTTCGAGCCAGCGCGCGAGCCAATATTCCCAGCGCAGCATCTGCCCGGCGCCGTTGGTCTCGCGATACGGGCGGTCGTAGCTGACGGCGTACGCGCGCCCTTTTTTCAGCTTGCCCGTGCCGTCCCAGTAGAGACTGACGTTGCCCCAGCGGTTGTACGCCTCCGACGTGTCGGAGCCGGAGACGAAGAGGACCTCCGCCGCGCGATGGTCACGCACCACGAACGGCGCGAACCGCATGATGCCATCCGCGCGCTGGACCTTGACCAGGTAGAGCCCCGAGACCCAATCCTCACCGACGGTGAACGAGAACGTGTTGCTCCAGGGACAAGTCAGAAGGCCCGTCGACAGGTCCATCGGACACCTCGGCTGGGTCGATGCGTGCACGTCCGGGCCTTGCCACACGAGCCGCGCGCCGGCGCCGCCGTAGTAACCGAGGCGGTAGACTTTGGTCGTGATCGTCACCGGCGGGTCGGCGTTGACCCGAGCCGACACCGTTTGCCCGGCCTGGGCGGTGTCGGTGGTCGCGTACACGTCGAGCTCGCCCTCTTTCGCGGTGCCTCCGGACTCCCAAGTCGGGTCACCCGGCTTCTGGTTCTCGGCGGGAATCGGATTCGGTGCCGGCTGCCGCCCGAGCAGGCGCGGGCCGGTCGATTTCGGACACGTCGGCGGGCAGTCGGCCGCCGGATGGACCTGCGTCGTGTTCGAGTCGCCCGAAGAGCACGAAGTCGCCAGGATGAGCAGTGCGAAGATCGGAACGATGATGCCAGCCCGCCGCATCGAAACCTCCCGCGGCGTCGAAGTATTAGTCGTTGCGAAAGTAGTTGCAGTCGGAGTCTCGTGGCGCAGGCGTCCTCGCCTGTGAAAGCCACAACGAAGGCTACACGGGCGGGGACGCCCGTGCCGCGACTGATGATGGGAGGTGCAGATACTTTCGCGACGATTAATAGGCACGAGCGCGCGCCTCCGCCATCCCGTCGATTCCGTGCCTGGGCGGGTCGACGCGTGTTGACTCAGCATCAGGCATCGCAGAACCGGCCCCACTCACGCGACGCTGGTTGCGCGAGACACGTCGCCGGCCGTTTGCGTGCCCGGGGCAAGGCAGTCCTCTAGCCGCGCGGCGACGTGATCCCAGGTGAAGCCCGCCAGGACCCGCGCCCGGCCGGCCTTGCCCATGCCGCGGCCGCGATCGGGCGACGAGAGCAGTTCGATGATCGCGCGCGCGAGCTCGACGTGGTCCCCCGCGGGAACGAGCACGCCCGTCTCGTCCGGGACGATCACTTCCGGCACCGCCTCGACGAGCGTTCCGACGCACGGAAGCCCGCAGGCCATCGCATCGAGAAACGCGAGCCCGAACGGTTCGCGGAGCGTCGGCAGAACGAAGACGGTCGCCTGCGCGAAGAGGTCCGGGAGCTTCTCGGGTGGCACGAAGCCGACCGGCGTCGCGCCCTCGGGAAGCGAGAGCGGCTCGTGCGGCCCGGCGACGAGGAGGCGCGCATCAGGGAAAGTCCGGCGCACCCGCTCGAAGGCACGCAGCAGGACGCGGCCACCCTTGCGCCGAAAATCCTTGCCGACGAAGAGGAGCGTCCGGCCGTCGTCGGCTCGCACCGGCGCCTCCGGCAGCACGTTGGCGCCGGCGCCGACGATGTGGATGCGCTCGCCGTCGGCCCCGTAGTCGCGCTGGAGCGACTCGGCGACGCCGCGGGAGAAGGTCGCGATGGCCCGTGCGTCGCGGTAGAGCCGCTGTTCGCGCGCGCGCCAGATCGGGCCGTAGTCGAGCGCGGCCGCGAGACCGGCATCGGGAAACGCCGGGCGGCGCATCGACAGCTCGCGCGTGTGATCGAGCAAGAGGACATAGTCACGTGACGGCGCGAGCCCGGGCGAGAAGAGCGCGCCGTTCTGGAGCACCACGTCCGGCGCATCCGGCAGGCTCTCCAACAATCGCTCCGCCGATGTCGAGTGGACCTCGAACGCGTAGAGCGTGTTCCACCGATGCTCGAGCGCGTGCCGCCCGAACCGAAACGCGCTCTGGAGCAGGTGCGCCGCGACCGCTGGTGCGATGCGCAGCCGGCGGTCGGGATGCCGCCATTCGAGCGGGCCGACGACCTGCAGCCGCCGCACTCGATGCCCGCGCCGCTCCAGGGCCGCGGACACCTGCCGGGTCACCCCGCTCTGCTCGCCGTAGTGGAGATACGCAATCTCGAGCGCCGGCATCGAACCGCTCCTGGCGAGAGAAGGGAACTCGTTTCCACCGCGGCCAGCGTCCAACGATGCCCGCGCGACCTGACGGACGATACGGCGCCCCCGCACGCATGACAACAGGCCCCGCCAGTGCGTCGTGACTGCGCGACCTCGGCAAGAATTGCCCCTGGGCACCACTCGCCACCGAGGATTCTCCCATGCCTATCCGGGAAACGGACTTGGAGCCGGACACGTGAGTGTCCCGGTGAGGCACGGCGTCCCGGTACCCCGGGACACTGGTGTCCGGCTCCAACGAACGTCTGGTGTGAACCATGCCTAGCCCTAGTTTCGCATCCGGGAGGAGAGCTGGGCGGCTGGTGGGCGTTATTTCCTGGCGTTTGGGGCAGGGCCGGTGTACATGAAAGACATGCACACGTTCAGCCGGACGATCAACGGGCAAG
>JAJYLH010000064.1 GCA_021787845.1 Myxococcales bacterium
ACCTTGGAGACGATCGGAATCGTGGCACGGGCGTCCTCGCCCGTGAAAGCCCAGTCGAACCCGCTGGCATGGCAGGTCCCCAAGCGCTCACGGGCGGGGACGCCCGTGCCACGAAGTCGTGCTACGTAGCGCCGAGAATCTGCGCGCCGCGCGAGGCTTTCGAGGCTTAATAGACCAGAGTTTCCCCGCGATATGCCGCAGGGAGAGCGACGAGCCTTCGATGCCGTTGCTCTCCAGGTCTCGCAACGCCGAGATGACCTCCTCATACCGTCCTGGTGGAAGACTGCGGATGTACTCGGCGACCACCCTGTGCCCACCCGGCGTCCGGTAGAGTCGAACCCTCATGCTCGGGAAGCCTATGCCGCTCCCGTCATGCCGTCAAGCAGTGTGGCGGCGTCCATGAATCGGAGCCGGACCCGTGAGCATCCGGGTCGAGCGCCGCTCGACGAGGTTGCGGGCGAGGTCGCGCTCGACGGCGCGGCCGGCGTGCCGCTCGGCGGCGCTGCGGAGTTGCCTCTTGCGCTCGGCGAGGCCCGCGTGCTATCCCGCGCCCCGACGGAGGTGGGTGGTGGCGAATCGATGGGCCTGGGCGATGGCGCTCCTGCTGTGCGCGACGGCGTTCGCGCGGGCGGACACGGGGCGCAAGCTGTTGGCGGTGCTGCCGCTGGACGTGTCGAACACCGGCGGTCGGATGAAGAAGCCAGCTCGGGTGCTGTTGGAGGAGATGCTGCGAGACGCGGCGGCGAATGCGCTGCCGAGTTTCACCGTGATGACGGGAGCGACGACGATACAGCTCTTGCAAGACAACGGCATCGACCCGACGAAGTGCTCGGACACCTCGTGCCAGCTCGCGACCGCCCGGCAGATCGAGGCGCAAGAGTTCTTTGCCGGCTCGGTGGTCTACCTCGACGGCCAGTACGCGGCATCGATTCGGCTGATCGACACGAAGACGGGAAAGATTCTGGCGGCGGCGGAGGTGAGCGGCCGGACGGCGTGGGATTTGCGGAAGGCGTTCGAGAAGCAGGCGGCGGAGTTCTTCGCGCGAGCGAGATTGAGGGGAGGCCGATCGGCCATCGCGCCGAGCCCCGGGCCGGCACCGGTCGACGAGGCGATCGGCGGGTCGAGCGACAACATCGATCTCGGCGCGATGAACCAGGTGGTGGTGAAGTTTGCGAGCCGGCCGGATGGCGCGGTCGTGCTGGTCGATGGGACGCTCGTGTGCCAGGCGACGCCGTGCTCGAAGATGGTGGCGAAAGGCGAGCACCAGGTTTCGATGCAGCGGGAGGGCTACGAGCCGAGGACGAAGGACCTCGTGGCGAAGGACGGCGCCAGGCTCGAGTTGAAGCTCCAGCGCATCGCGGCGCGGCTGACGGTCGAGACGGACCCGACCGGGCTTGCGCTGACCATCGATGGGAAGTCCATGGGAAAGTCACCGCTGTCGCCGACCGACCTCGCGCCGGGAACGACGCACACGGTGCTCATCGACGACCCGTGCTGGCAGAAGACCGGCGAGCGGCTGACGCTGAAGAAAGGCGAGGACCGTGACCTGAACCTGACGGCGAAGGCGCGCATGGCGGGGCTGCGGCTGACGGCGCAGGACACGGACGGCAACGCGCTCGAAGGACGCGCCCTCGCCGATGGCAACGAACTGGGCAAGGTGCCGGGCGCGTACAAGCTCTCGATTTGCACGAGAAAGGTGGACGTCGAGGCGAACGGCCAAACGAAGTCAGTCGCGTTGAGCTTGGACGAGGGCAAGGTGACCAGGAAGAAGGTCGTCTTTCACGCGCGGGTTGCGACGAACGTGAGCGTGGCATCTGCGGAAGCGTCGTCGAATGGCGAAACCTTCCGCGCCGCCGGGCTCGAGTGGCAGATGCAGCCGGCACCGAACGTAATGAACTGGGAAGACGCAAAGTCGTACTGCGCGAACCTCTCGCTGGCGGGCGGCGGATGGCGACTGCCGACGAAGGATGAACTGCTCGCGCTGTACAACGCCAAGACCTCTTCCGCAGAGATCGCCGCCTACCCACATATGAACTGGTGGTATTGGTCCTCGTCGCCGTCCCCTGGCGGTTCGTCCGGCGCCTGGATCGTGGTCTTCTACGGCGGCTACGCGCACTACGGCGGCGTGAGCGACTACGGCTACGTCCGTTGTGTGCGCTGAGGACGGGCGATTTTGACGTTTCGACCCTTTGACCTTTTCTTGTCCTTTGGCTCTTGCTCTTTTCGTTTCCCGCCCGTCCTTCGACTGCGCTCAGGATGAGCGGTGGGCGGCGCGTTCTTGGAGCCGGACACGTGAGTGTCCGGGTACAGGCGACACCATCGTGCGGATGCACCGCCAACGCGAAGCCTGTGCGCGTGACGGCGGGCGTGCATGAACCCGGACACTCACGTGTCCGGCTCCATCTTCGGTGGTCGAGGACGCACAGATTCTGTCGGGGAGCCATAGTCGTATAGGCGGAGGTCAGGGTCACCCAGGTGGTTGCCCCTTTCCCGGCCCCGTTCCCGCGCTCTTGCGGGGGAGGGTCGGGGAGGGGGCGAACGGGGCATGCTGCGCGAGGTCCAGGGTTCTGGATCGGCACCCTTGCGGACTTCGACCGCGACGTCGGCTGACTTCGCCGGAGAGGTGGGAGGCATCGGTCGCACACCCCGGAGGCATCGGATCGATGGGTGGGGGGGTATCGGCGGATGCCTGGGAGGTGTCGGCGGATGGGTGGGGGGGGTATCGGCGGATGCCTGCGAGGTGTCGGCGGATAGGTGGGGGGTATCGTCGGAGAGGTGGGGGGTTATCGGCGGATGGGTGGGGGTTATCGGCGGATGGGTGGGGGGTATCGGCGGATGCCTGGGAGGTGTCGGCGGATGGGTGGGGGGTTATCGGCGGATGGGTGGGAGGCATCGGCGGAGAGGTGGGGAGCCGGACACGGCAGGGTCCGGGTTGGTCCGGGACGGCGTGCCCGGCCCGGGCACCGACGTGTCCGGGGCCGAGCCCGGCCGGACCGGCTGGATTGAACCGTTCCGCGCCTGTTGTTAGGACTGCGGCATGGACTCCGCGCTGACGCAGAAGATCGCCGAGCTGCCGCAAGCCCCCGGCTGCTACCTGATGCACGACCACTCGGGCGAGATCATCTACGTCGGCAAGGCGGTCAACCTGCGCGCGCGCGTGCGCTCGTACTTCACCAAGACCGACACCCGCGCGTTCGTCTCGATGCTCGACGAGATCCTGGGCGACGTCGAGGTCATCCTCACGCTCACCGAGAAGGAGGCCCTGCTCCTCGAGAACGAGCTGATCAAGAAGCACCAGCCGCGCTTCAACGTCATGCTGCGCGACGACAAGAACTTCATCTCGCTGCGCCTCGACGTGAGGCAGCCGTACCCCAGGCTCGAGGTCGTCCGCCGCATCAAGAAGGACGGCGCCCGCTACTTCGGCCCCTACTCGTCGGCGTCGTCCATCCGCGAGACCCTGCGCGTCGTCAACCGCTACTTCCAACTGCGCACCTGCTCCGACCAGGTGATGCACAACCGCCGCCGGCCGTGCCTCCAGTACCAGATCAAGCGCTGTCCCGGCCCGTGCGTCTACGACGTGCCGAAGGAGGAGTACGCGCGCTCGATCGACGACGTCTCGATGTTCCTCTCCGGCAAGGCCGACGAGCTGACCGGCACCCTCAAGCAGCGGATGCGCGCCGCGTCGGCCGAGCTCAGGTTCGAGGACGCGGCGATGCTCCGCGACCAGATCATCGCGGTCGAACGCAGCCTCGAGAAGCAGCGCACCGTCAACGTCGACCTCGTCGACCAGGACGTCTTCGGCCTCTACCGCGAGGGGCCGCTGCTCGTCATCGAGGTGCTCTTCGTCCGCCAGGGCAAGCTCACCGGCGGCCGCCACTTCCCCTTCAAGGGCCAGGAGTTCCCCGACGACGAGCTGATCGGCCAGTTCCTCGGGCAGTACTACGAGGTGGACACGTTCATCCCCCGGGAGGTGCTGCTGCCGGTCGAGCTCGAGGACCTCGGTGCCGAGGCGGAGTGGCTGAGCGATCGCAAGGGCGAGAAGGTCCACGTGCTCGTGCCGCAGCGCGGGGAGAAGGTGCGGCTCCTCGCGATGGCCCGGGAGAACGCCGAGCACAACTTCCGCGAATGGCGCAAGGGCCAGGCGACGAACGAGGACATCCTGCTGAGGCTCCAGAAGCGCTTGCGCCTGTCGAAGCTGCCGCGGCGGATCGAGTGCTACGACAACTCGCACCTGATGGGCACCCTCGCCGTCGGCTCGCGGGTGACGTTCACCGACGGCATCCCGGACAAGGCGCGCTACCGGCACTACAAGGTGCGCACCGCGAAGAGCGACGACGACTTCGAGATGATGTTCGAGGTGCTCACGCGCCGGCTCGCGCGGGGGAAGGCCGAGCGCGACCTGCCCGACCTCGTCGTCATCGACGGCGGCAAGGGGCAGCTCAACGTCGCGCGGGAGGTCCTCAAAGAGCAGGGCTTGACCGGTGCCGTCGAGCTGTGCTCCCTCGCCAAGGCGCGGGTCGTCGACGACGAGAAGCTCTTCGCCTCGCGCCAGGGGTTCGCGCCCGAGGATTTTCACGTCGAGGCCCAGCCGGAGCAGGCGACGCCGGCTGGCACGCATCCCTCGACGCCCGCCGAGGGGCTGGCGACCAATACCCCGTCGTCAGCGAAGGTCCCAACTGCTCGTCCTTCGAGTCCGGCCGACCAAGAACGGTCGGCCTTCCCACGGGATGAGCGGTTTGTTTCACCGCGCGCCGCGGATGTGCCTGCGACGTCGAGCCCCGTCGGCGAGAGCGGTGTCGAGGTGGGGAGCGAAGCGCAGCCGACTGGCGGGACGGCTCCTGCCGAGCCTCAGCGCGCGCGGGGGAAGAGTCGCAACCCGGGGCGGTACCGCCAGGGCGCCGTCGAGCGTTCTCCCGAGCGCGTCTTCCTGCCCGGCCAGAAGAACCCGATCGTCCTGCGGGCGAACTCGTCGGAGCTGTTCCTCCTCCAGCGCCTGCGCGACGAGGCCCACCGCTTCGCCATCACCTTCCAGCGGCGGCTGCGGCGCAGCTCGAACTTCAAGAGCGTCCTGCGCGAGATCCCCGGTGTCGGCGACACCCGGCAGAAGGCGCTCCTGACGCACTTCGGATCGCTGCGCCGCGTCCGCGACGCGTCGGTCGAGGAGCTCGCGCAGGTCGACGGCGTTCCCGCCAAGCTCGCCGACGAGATCTGGCGCTTCTTCCACGCCAACGGGCAGCCCGCCGAGAGCGCCGAGACCGCCGGCGACGAGCTCGCGGTCCAGGACTCGGGCCTCGAGGAGGTCGAAGCCGAGCAGGAAGACGCCCTCGACGAAGAAAACGCCCGCGTCCTCGACGAGGTCGCCTCCGAGGTCGCCCAGACCCCCGCGCCGACCGACGCGTCGCGCTGACCGGCGACGTGCGGTCGGTCCGTTCATCAACGAAGAGACCGATCCGACCGATCCGACCGATCCGACCGATCGGACCGATCGGTCCCGTCGGACGCGTCACCGCGCGGCGGGCAGCGCAGGGAAGCGGACGAGACTTGACCAGGTGCCCATGCCGAGCTGGCGAGCGGATCGTCACTCGGCCAGCGCTTGTTTTCCTCTCGCGGACGATGCTAAACGACGCCCCGCCTGCCCGGTGTTTGCGCCTGGACTGCGCTGGAAGGCCAGTGGCGCGACAGCCGCCCTGTCGGCGGCTCGGGCATCGTGAGGAGGAACATCCCGATGCGTCGTGTTCTCGTCCCCGCCCTGCTCGCCGGGGCTTTTCTCGTTGCGCGGCCCGCACGCGCGACTCCCACCCGCGCCCTCGGCTTGGGCGACATGGGCCGCTACGTCGAGGACGACACCAACGTCTTCACGTACCCCGGGCTCATCGCCATCGGGCGCAGCTCGATGTTCAAGGCGTACACGCACCTCGTCTACGTCGACACCGGCGGGGCGGGAGGGGTCTCGCCCACCTTGCCGGACGTGCAGTCGCAAGGGCTGAACGGCGGCGCCTTCCTCCGGCTCGGCGACAACATCGACCTCGGCCTCATCACCAGCGACTACGTCGCGACGGATGAGAAAGCGTTCATCGACCAGGTCGCCGCGACCGCCGACCCCGGGAACCAGGCGACCTTCGCCGCCCTCTCGCCGGCGAGCGCGCTGCGCCGCTACGACCTGATGGTCGGCTACGCCCTGAGCGACAGCTTCGGGGCAGGGCTGCGGCTCTCCTACGGCTCGGCGAGCCAGGACTACACGCCGCCCTCCGGCGCGAAGCTCACCACGACCGACGGGAAGGGGCAGGACTGGACCGCCGACGACAACACCTCCCAGCACCAGTTCGGGCTGACCTTGGGCGCTTCTGGACTCCTCGACGCCGGCTCGGCTTGGGACGCTGGCTTGAGCTACCAGAACTTCGGCTTCAGCTTCCTGAAGAACGGGACCGCGGCCTTCACCGGCGGCGGCGCCAACGGCATCGAGCTCGCCGGCCGCTTCCGGTTCGTCCTCAGCAACTACTGGGACCTGATTCCGCAGGTCGACTACAAGGGCGTCTTCTTCAGCCAGCTCGTCGAGGACTCGACGGTGCCGGCGTTCGGCGCGGCCGGGACTAGCGCGACCGAGTTCCTCCCGAACAACGCGAAAATCCTCCACGACCGCCAGTCGAACTCGGTCGACGTCGGCATCGCGGCGGCCTTGCGGGCCTCGAAGTTCGCGCGCTTCTGGGTCGCGACCGGGGTGCAGTACACCGGCATCCACGAGGGCGCGGACGTGCAGAAGGACGCGGGCGTCGACCAGGACATGACCATCGACGCGTCGCTCTACTCGCTGCCGTATCTGAAGTTCGCCTTCGAGGCGACGCCGCTCGACTGGCTCATCCTCCGCGCGGCGGTCGAGAAGTACACCTGGTCGGGCTCGGTCACGACCTACCTCGACAACCGCACCGCCAACACCACCGCGACGACCGTTCTCTCGGGCGCGTGTGGCGCGGACGGCAGCGCGGCCTGCGGCCTGGGCGCGGTCGGCGCGGATGGAAAGCCGGCTGCGGCGGCGCCGGCGGACTTCGACGCCTACGTCGGCGCCAGCGTCCTCTTCCACGGCTTCTTCGTCGACCTGTTGATCGACAACGCCTTCTTCACCCGCGGCCCGTACTTCCTCTCGGGCGCCAACGGCAACCTCGCCGCCCGCGCGTCCATCGGGGCGAAGTTCTAGAAAAGCGGTTCGGCCGAGCGGGACGCCCGCCCTGGAGCAGGAGCACTGCCCCAGGGCGCGGCGTCCTCGCCTACTCCAGGTCCTCGTTCTTCTCCCAGCTCCACGGCGGCGGCACCGGAACCTGGCGGGCGGCAGCGAGGCAGGCCTGCATCGCTTCGCGTTCGCTCCGGCCGGCGGCGCGAGCCTCCTCCCAGGCGGTGCGGACGGCCGCGGCCACCGCCGGACGCGATTGGTCCCGCACCGGGTCGTATTCGGTCTTCCCGAAGCGCTCGTCGAGCCGGGCACTGAACTCCAAGCAGTTGCGCTCGCGGCCGAGCTCGTCGGGGGAAGCGTGAAGGGCCGCCGCTTCGTCGAGCAGCTCGGCGAGGAGCGTCTCGTCCGGCGGCGCGTTGGGCTCGCGGTCCCGGCGGGCGGCGCGCCAGGCGTAGCCCGCGCAATAGCAGGCCACCTCGCGGGAGGCGAGGATGTCGATCGCGCCGGCCCAGGCGTCGAACGCTTCGCGTCCCTGCCGGAGGGCCTCCTCCGGTCCGCCGGGCGAGCCGCGGTACGCCCGCGTGAAGGCAGCGACCGCGGCCTGGTAGCGCCAGAGAGGAATCGTCTCCTTCGGCTGGCCGGTGATCTCCAGCGCCGCGTGGAATCGTTCGACGAGCGGCGCGAGCTCGGCGGCGACCTCGGCGGCGACTTCCCCGGACGCCTCCTCGACGGCCCGGTCGTACTCGGCCGAGGCTCGGGGCGGAGGCGCGAGGGACGGCAGAGCGACGAGCCGAGCGCGGGTCACCGCGAGCACGAGACCGTACCAGGCGCTGGAGAGCTTCTCTTGGACCACGTCGTAGACCGACACCTCCCACTTCACGACCATCCGCTGGTACGCCGCCGGGTCGGTCCGGGCGAGGAGCCTCTTGAGCGCGCGCCGCCCGCGGGAGTAGGCCGAAAAATGGGCCCAGTGGCGTCGGGCCCCGAGCACCTCGCGATCGACGAGCGGCCGCAGCTCTTCCCACGCCGGCAGGAGCGCCTCGCCGCCTTCCGTTTGGAAGGTGCGCGCCTCGAACGTCGCCCCCGCGCCCGGCACCGGCTGGACGATCTTGCCGCCGACGCGTACGCACGGCAGGCCGCCGCGGGCGTCCGCCACGATGGCGTCGAGCGGGCCGTCGATGGGAACGTGCTCGAGCGCGAGCATCACGTCCTCTTCGCCGATGTGGTCGGCGACCCGGCGCAGCAACGGCTCGACCCCGGGGAGCCCGGACGGCGCGAGGACCTCGAACGAGAGCAGGGCGTGGGTGCCGAGGTTGGAGCGGGTCGCCTTCGCCTCGACGAGCCCGCGGCCCATCGGCTGTTCCGCGAGGGTACGATCCGGATCGACCGCGAGCTCTCCCCAGGCGGCCTCGAACCGGTCGACCGCCTCCGGTGCGGCGAGGACCGCCTCGATGAGCTTGGTCAGCCGGAGCGCGCCGTCGCCGCTGAGGTTGTTGTGGCCGACCCGAGCGAGGGCCGCGAGCGCCGGGGCGAACGCCTCCCGGCCGGGGCTTTCGAGCAGGCGCGCCGGGACCCAGGCGGTGCCCTCGCCGGCCGAACGCGAGGCCCAGCGGTTCTCGATGTCGACCACCCGGAGCGCGGTCGCGGCGAGAGGCGCCTTGAGTGCCCGGTAGGTCTCGGCGACGAGCGCCAGCCGCGCCGCCTCGACGGGCTTCGCCTCGCGCGGATACTGGGCCCGTCCGAACCTGTCGGCGACCGATGGGCAGCCGGCGAGCGCGAGGTGGCGCACGCCGAGTAGCAGCCCCGAGCGCTCCGCGTGCTCCTCGAGAGCGTGATGCGTGTACTCGTTGCTGCGGGCGACCCATCGAGGCGTGAAGGTGTGCTTGAGACCGCGCCGGCCGAGCTCCTGGAGCACGCGCGTCAGCACCTGGTGGCCCCGGCCCCAGTAGGGCCGCAGCCGGTCGAGGAGCTTGACGAGCGCGTCGTCCGGCAGGAGCGGGAGCAGCGCTTCCAGGAGCGGCCGCACCGCCCGGAGGTTGCGGCGGTCGCGGTCGGCCTCGAGCTCCGTCACCTGGGCGTCGAGGGCGAACGTCACCGCGCCCCCGAGCGGGAATCTCACCTGGCCCCGCCGCTGCCGCCGGTAGAAGATGTCTCCCGTCCCCGACTCCTTGCCCTCGTAGATGCCGGCGCCGCTCGCCGCGTCGACGAAGATGGGCCTCTGGAGCCGGGGATTCGCCGGGTGGCGGAACTCGTCCCGGACGCGGGCGAGCTCCTCCCGCAGCCGCTTGTCGACGTTCGCCAGCTCGACATAGCTCCCCGGGAATGCCTCGGAGGCGGGCTTCTCGGTCACCTCGTAGCAGAGCTCGCGGCCGAGCTTCACCGGCAGGAGCGCCGGCCGGATTTCCCAGGTGCCGCTGCCGGCGACCAGCTCGACGCCGTAGTCCCGGAGCAGGACCAGCGCGCAGATCTTGAAGCCTTCGCCGAAGCCGCCGGCGGTGCGCGCCTGGGGCCCGCCCTTGGTGGTGGCGCCGACGTAGCGCAGGTAGTCCAGGGCGAAGGTGGACGGGCCCGCGACCCGGACCCGCTTCTTCTTCGCGTCGATCTCGATCTTCACCGCCGAGAAGTCGGCCACCTCGTCGAAGAAGTTCTGCACCAGGTCCCGGGCGACGGTCAGCCGGTCCCACCTCACCGCGTAGCCGTCGAGGATGGCGAGGCGCAGGGTCCGGGGCTTCATGAAGGATCACCGTTGGAGGGCGCGGCTAAGAGATCGACGCGCTGCGAGAAGCTCCGCTCATCCTGAGCGCAGTCGAAGGACGGGCAGGTGGGGAGCCGGACACGTGAGTGTCCGGGTACAGGCACGGCCGCCGCACGCGCACAGGCTTCGCGTAGACGGCGCATCCGCGCGATGGTGTCGCCTGTACCCGGACACTCACGTGTCCGGCTCCAAAGAAATCGCGCCCCTCCGCTCATCCTGAGCGCAGTCGAAGGACGGGCAGGTGGGGGAGCCGGACACGTGAGTGTCCGGGTACAGGCACGGCCGCCGCACACGCACAGGCTTCGCGTAGACGGCGCATCCGCGCGATGGTGTCGCCTGTGCCCGGACACTCACGTGTCCGGCTCCAACTGCGGGAAGTCCTCTCACGCCGCCTCCTCGGAGGCGAGCGGGGCGACCGCCTCCAGCGAGGCGCGGCTAGCGGCGAGAAGATCGCCGGTGCGGGCGAGGGTCTCGTCGTAGGCGCGGCGGCGGCGGCGGGCGCGCGCCGCCCGGACGAGCACCGCCGCGTACGCGGTTCGCTCCTGTTCGAGCTGCTCCGGACTCTTCGGCCGCTGGCTCAGCACGTCGTCGGCACGGACCCTCCGGCCGGCATTCGGGTCCTGCGCGAACGCCTTCAGCCCGAACGCGACCATCTCCTCGAAGGTCGGGTCGAACGCCGCCGGTGGCCGAATCGCGTCCTCCTGGATGTCCCCCGTCGAGCCGCACATCGCGTCGGCGGTCGCCTCGAGGATGGCCCGCCGGACCTGGTTCGGAACGTAGAGCGCGAAGAGTTGGCTCGTCGCCCGCCGCACCTTCCGGTAGGCGTCCTCCGCCACCTGCGGACGCTCGGCGGCTACGGGGTGCATCGCCGCCATCGCCACCGCCCACCCTTGCGCGAAGCACATCGCGCCTTCCTCGAAGGAATCGCCTGCGTCGAACTCTCGGTCGGCCCCCCGCAGGTTCCACGCGACGTGGAGCAGCGCCTGGATTTCCGAGGCGACCGCGTCGACGAGGGCCTTGGGCTCGAGCGGCTCGGCTCGCCGCTCGAGCGCCAGACGCCAGATCGCGACGGCCTGGGCCCAGTACCAGAGCCTCTTGAGGGTGTCGCGCTCGTGCCAGATCCGGTATGACGCGTAATGGCGAATCCAGAAGCAGCGCTCGTCGTCCAGCTCCTCGGCGGTCTTCGTCTTCGGCCTCGCGGGTGCGGCTTCGGCCTTCGGCTCCGCTCCTTCTTCTTGCTCGTCCTCGTCGGTCTCTTCGTTCGCGTCGGCCTCTTCCTCGTCGTCGGCCTCTGGCCGCGGCGGGGGCGCCTTCCAGCCGTCGCCTTCGCGCAGGCTCTCGATGAAGGCGACGATCTCCTCCTCCGCGGGCGCCGCCTTGCCGCCGAAGAGCCGCGGATGGACCCCGAGCGGCGCCTCGTCGGGCATCGGATCGAAGTCGTGGCGCGCGAACACGAGCTCCGGCACCGCCTTGAGCCCCACGACGCCGCGGCTCGGATCGTCGACCTCGACCACGTCCAGCCGGATCTGCACGTCGAGCTTCTTCACTGCCGCGACGACCGCTCGCAGCAGCGCCTCGGTCGGCGGATGGCCGCGAAGGCCGTAGACATCGACCGAGGTTCCCCAGCGCAGGGAATAGTCCTGCGGATCGGGGAACGGCGGCGGGGGCGGCGCGTCGTCCTCGGTGACGAGGCGGTAGCGCTCCCGCGCCTGCCGGACCGCCTCCGGCTTGCGGGCGAGGCCGTCGAGCACCGCGGTCAGCCGGTCGAGGAAGCCGTCCGAGGTCTCGTCGCCGGCGTCGTGCGAGAACTCGTGCAGGAGCGTCCCGGCCGCGACATCGAACCCCTGGGCGAGCTCGTCGGCGCTCATGGTGACGGTGCCGCCCTGGTGCATCCCGGTGATGGCGATGCGGCCGTCGAAGACCTCGAGCTCCTTCATCGCCGGGGTGAAGCCGGTCAGCTCCCGGTGGAGGTCGGCGACGACCTGGACCTGCGCCCGCTCCAGGTCGGTCGGCTCCCGGGTCGGATGCGTCGCCGGGAAGAACTCGGCAGCGGTCGGCATCCCCAGGACGGCGAAAGAGGCGAGGCCGAGGTTGATACCCCGGTGGCGGGCGAGGCCGCGCTGGTAGGGCTTGATCTCGGCGCGGGAGATCCAGCCCGGCGGGAAGGTGAACTTCAGGGCGCGCTTGGTGGCCGCGGCGATGAGACCGTGGAGCAGCTCGTGGCCGTACTCCCAGCACTTGACCATGGCGAGGAGCGCCTTCCACAGCTCCTCGGGCGAAAGCCGCAGCCCCACCTCCGTCGCCAGCGCCTGGGCCGGCACGTCGCGCCGGTCGCGGTCGCCGTCCAGCGCGGGGACCGCCTCGTGGAGGACGAAGGTGAGCGGCTCGCCGTACATGGAATACCAGCGCAGCCGCCCCCGCTTCTGCCGGCGGTAGTAGAGCTCGCCCACGTCCTCGAGGCGCGAGCGGATCACCGCGCAGCCCTGGGCGAGGTCGCCCGCGAGGACCTCGCCCAGCCGCGGGTTGTCCGGATGGATGAAGTCGTTGCGGGCCTCCTCGAACGCCTCGAAGAGCGCGTCCGGGCAGCCGTCGAGGTGGACGAACGAACCCTTCACCCGGGGGTCCTGATCCTCGACGCGATAGCACAGCTCCCGGCCGAGCGAGGTCGGCTGGTAGACGACCTCGAGCTCCGCGGTGCCGGTGCCCGCGTGCATCGAGACCCCGAAGTCGCGGGTCGCGACCAGCGCGCAGATCTTGAAGCCCTCGCCGAAGCCGCCCACGGTCGAGCCGTCGCGCTTGGTCGTCGCGCCGATGAAGGCCAGGAGGTCGGCGTCGAAGCTCGAGGGGCCACGGATTTCGATGCGCCGGGCCTCGCGATCGAGGTCCAGCTCGACGCCCAAGAAGTCGGGCGAGGCGTCGTAGAAGTTCTGGAGCAGGTCGCGCGCCAGGGTCAGTGCCGGCCAGCGCACGCCGTAGGTATCGAGGACCGAGAGGCGGACGAGGCGGGACATGGCAGGCTCGAAGGAACGAGGGTCAGGACAGCTTCACGGGAGCAGGGCCGATCGCGCAAGGGCGAAGGATCGCGGGCCGTCGCCACCCTTGGGGGCTCCCCGACAGAACGATGGCATGGCGCGGGGAACCCGCTTTCTCTCCGAATGCATCACAGCTCAGGATACTTCTCGGTGAACTCGTCGTAGCTGCCGACGAAGTCGACGATGTCCCCTTCCGGGCTCAGGTGGATGATCCGCGTCGCGAAGGTCGAGACCATGTCCCGGTCGTGGGTCGCGACGAGCGCCGTCCCTTCGTACTTCTGCAGCGCCTCTCCGAGAGCGCTGATGGCCTCCAGGTCGAGGTGGTTCGTCGGCTCGTCGAGGAGCAGCACGTTGTCCTTGAGCAGCATCAGCTTGCACATCAGGAGCCGCACCGTCTCGCCCCCCGAGAGCCCTGCCGTGGGCTTCAAGCCCTCCTCGCCGGAGAACAGCATCCGCCCGAGGAGCGCCCGCACGTCCTGGTCGTAGACCTTCGCGTCCCAGCTCTTGAGCCACTCGAAGGCGGTCGTGCCCTTGCGAATCTGCCCTTCGTGGTCCTGCGGCAGGTAGCCGCGCGCCGCCTCGTGGCCCCAGGTGACGATGCCCTGGTCGGGCGCGAGGTCGCCGACCAGCAGCTTCAGGAGCGTCGTCTTCCCCGTGCCGCTGCGGCCGAGAATCGCCACCTTCTCCCCGCGGGTGACGAGGAAGGAGAAGCCCCGGTATACCTGCCGCTCGCCGAACGCCTTCGTCAGCCCTGCGACGGTCAACGTCTGCTTCCCGCTCGTGCGCTTCTGCTCGAAGCGGATGAACGGCCGGGCGATGTTCGAACGCTTGATCTCGACCAGCGAAAGCTTCTGGATCTGCCGCTTGCGCGACTGGACCTGGCTCGCGCGGGTGCCGGCGTGGAAGCGCGCGACGAACTCCTGGAGCTGGACGATCTTCTTCTGCTTCTCCTGGTTCTCGCTCTCGACGCGCCCGCGCACCTCGGCCTTCGCCCGCACCATCTCGTCGTAGGCGCCCGGGTACGTGATGATGGTCTCGTAGTCGATGTCCGCGATGTGCGTGCAGACCTCGTTCAGGAACTTGCGGTCGTGGCTGATGACCACGAGAGCGCCCTCGTACCCCTTGAGGAACCTCTCCAGCCACCGGATGGAGTCGATGTCCAGGTTGTTGGTCGGCTCGTCGAGCAGGAGCGCTTGCGGTTTGCCGAAGAGCGCCTGCGCCAGGAGCACCCGCAGCTTGTACTGCCCCTCGAGCTCCCGCATGTCGCGCTCGTGGTTGGCGGTCGGCACCCCGAGGCCCTCCAGGAGCGCTCCCGCATCCGCCTCGGCGCTGTAGCCGTCCTCCTCGGCGATGACCACCTCGAGCTCGCCGAGCCGGTGCCCGTCCTCCTCGGTCAGGTTGGGCTTCCAGACGAGCCGCTCCTTCTCTCGCAGCGCCTCCCACAGCGGCCGGTCGCCCTGGATGACGACGTCGAGCACCCGCTGGTCCTCGTAGGCGAACTGGTTCTGCCGCAAGACCCCCATCCTCTTCGGACGCCAGACGGTACCGCTGTCGGGCTCCAGGTCCCCGGAGAGGATGCGCATGAACGTCGTCTTCCCCGCGCCGTTCGGGCCGGTGAGGCCGGTGCGGCGGCCTTCCGGAAACCCGGTCGAGACGTCCTCGAAGAGCTTCTTCGGCCCGAAGGCCTTGGACAGGTTGTTGACGGAAATCATCGGGTGCCTCCCAGAAAAGCGCGGCCTCTTAACACGGACCGGCGCCAGCGCATGCCTCGTGCAGAAACGGAGGCGGCCCGCTCCTCGGAAGGAACGGGCCGCCCGTCTGTTCAGCGCCGTGTCGTGAGCCTAGCTGACCTTGCGGACGTTCTCGGCCTGCGGTCCCTTCGGGCCCTGGCCGACCTCGAACTCCACGACGTCGTTCTCAGCCAGAGAGCGGAAGCCCTCCGACTGGATCGCCGTGTGGTGGACGAAGACGTCCTTGCCTCCACCGTCCGGAGCGATGAAGCCGTACCCCTTCGCGTCGTTGAACCACTTGACCTTGCCGCGTGCCATTGTTCCCTGCCTTCGCGGAGGACTATCCTCCGCCTCTTCCGTCGAACTGACGGACGGCGGCACGGTGCCCGAATCGCCGTCGCCCGTCAAGCCGAAATTCCGAAGCAGCGCGCGGGCCGTCTCGGGAGGGGCGTTCCGCCTCGTCCGCGCGGCGGGGAAACGGCCGACCGCCTCCTCGATGCCCGGTCTTAGGACCGCGAGCCATCCCGCGGTGCCCTGCCGGAGGGGCATCGCCGTGGCGTCACCCACCCGCCGCCACGAGGGGGACCGGCACGGGTGCCGCTCAGAGGTAGCGCTCGAGCTGCCGGAAGACGTCGAGGCGGTGCACCAGGTCGGTCAGGTAGTCGAGCTTGTCGGTCGGCAGCTCGATCACCGGCGAGAGGCTGTAGCGCTCCCGCCAGGCGAGGTAGAGCCGGTTCAGCCGCTGGAGGTACTCGGTCGGTATCTCCGCCTCCATCGCCCGGCCGCGGCGGGCGATCCTCTTCTTCAGCGTTCGCACCGGGCACTTCAAGAAGATCATCAAGTCCGGCGGCTGGAGCGTCTCGCACACGCTCTCGTACAGCTCCCGGTACATCCGCCAGTCGCGGGCGCTGATGAGCTTCTGCTGATAGAGATTCTGCGCGAAGATCTCCGCGTCCTCGTAGATGGTCCGGTCCTGCACCGCGGTCGCCGGGTCGGCCATCAACTGCCGGTGCAGCCGGAGCTTGTGGGTGAGGAAGTAGACCTGCGAGTGGAAGGCCCACGCCTTCATGTCGCGATAGAAGTCATCGAGATAGGGGTTCGTCTCGTTCGGCTCGTAGAAGGCCTTGAGACCGTATTTCTTGCAGAGGAACTGGACCAGCTCGGTCTTCCCCGCGCCGATGTTGCCGGCGACCGCGATGAACTTGCGCGGCATCGAAAAGCCCTCGTCGAGGAGGCGACAGGCCGCCCGCGCCTCCGATGGACCGGGCTCTCGAGCGGCGCCGGCGGCGGCCGTCAGCTCTTTCGCCGAGCAGGAGCGTTACCCTTGAACACACGGCTGCCGTCCTCGTCGCAGGCGGCGTCGGCGGCCTTGCACGCCTGGTCGGCGGCGTCCTTGTCGGCCTTGCAGGCGCCGGGCGCCTTCGCTTTCGCTTTCGCTTGGCAGGCGGCGAGCTTGTTCCAGGCGTCCCGGCAAGGCGCGGCCCCGTCGCGGCAGGCGGCCGACGGCGCCTTCGCGACGGCGGCGCCGCCCGCGAAGAGAACGAGCCCGGACAAGAAGAGGCCGGCGAGTCGCATGAAGCGTGAGGCTAGCACGATCGATCGCCGTCTCGCTCGAGCTTCAGGCGGGGGCGTCGGGCACGAAGAGCGAGAACCGCGCACCGCCAAGGGAGCTCCTGTCGTAGCCGATGCGACCTCGCTCGGCTTCCACCGCCTCGCGGGCGCGGCTCAGGCCGAGACCGGTGCCGCTCGGCTTGCCGCTCTGGAAGGGCTCGAAGAGACGAGAGCGCACCCGGGCGTCGACACCGCTGCCGTCATCCTCGACGATGACGTCCCACCCCCCGGGCGCGCGCGCGAGGGTGATGCGCGTGCGCGTACGCGCGAAGTCGAGGGCGTTGAGCCCGAGATTCAGGAGCCCGGCGCGAAACTCGGGGTCCGCGACCTGCCGCTCGGCCGTCCCGGCCGCCTGAAGCTCGACGAGAAGACCTCGCTGCTCGGCGACAGGCTTGATGAGGCGCACCACCTCGGCCACCACGACGCCGAGCGCGCGGCGGGGTCGTTCCTCGTTCGTTCCGCGGGCGAGCGCGAGAAAGGTCTTGAGCTCGTCGATGAGCCGCGCTGCCTCCGCCTCGACCTCCCGCACGTGCTGGGCGAGCTTCGGCTCGGCGGTCGCCGACTCGGCGAGCCTTCGGGCGAGGAAGGCGAAACCCTGGATCACCATCAGGCCGTTCTTCACCTCGTGCGCGAAACCGGCGGTCGCCTGCCCCAGGAGCGCGAGCCGCTCGAGCTCGGCGAGGCGGCGCGGGTCGATGGCCACGGGCGCGGGACCGGTCGGCATCCGCTCTTGGTGCTATCACAACGAGCCTGGAAGGAGGCGGGAAGCACGATGTCGCGGCTCGAGACGATGGAGGCGTTCGTGCAGCGGTTCCCGCTGGACCCGTTCCCCCGCTACGCGCTCGCGCTCGAGTACAGGAGCGCCGGCCGCCTCGACGACGCGGTGAGGACCCTGCGCGAGCTGAGGGAGCGATTGCCGGCCTACGTCCCGAGCTACCTCCAGCTCGGGATGCTCCTGAACGATTCCGGACGGACGGACGAGGCGCGTGAGGTCCTTCACGCCGGGCTCTTGCGCTCTCGCGAAGCGAAGGACGCTCATGCCGCGAGCGAAATAGAAGCGCTCCTGGAAAGCCTCGAGTGACCCGCGGCGATCATCGGACCGATCGGTCGGATCCGCGCCCGACACACGCCGGCTTCAGGCCTTGTCGCGCCAGAGCATCGCCGGGTTCACGTCGCCCGCTCGGCGCACGCTGCGCACGACGCCGTCGATGTCGCGCACGATGCCCGGCGCCGCGTTCTTCGGCCAGCTCGCGACCACCAGCACCACCCGGTCGCCGCAGTCGATGATCGCGACCCGCCCGTCGGCCTGACCCTTCACCTGGAAGTCGAAGCCGTACGCTTCCCGGCCGGAGTCGACCGACAGCCGCTGCGGCTGCCCGAGCGCCAGGGTGCTCTCCGATTGGAGCTTCTGTCGCAAGAGGTCCGCCAGCTCTTTCGGTCGCTCCACCGACTGGCTGACCTGAACGACGATCTGCGCGCCGCTCGTCGGGTGGGCGACGACCAGCGGAATCGGCCGTCCGTCCGGGGAGGTGACGTTCGTCGCAATCGCCCAGGAGTCGCCGGGCGGCTTGTTCAGCGCGAAGCCCAGATTCTTCGAGGAGAACGTCTCGCCGTGGGGCTCATTGGCTACGGGACTCGCCGCCGCCGTGATCGGCGTCACCGCCGCCGCCAAGGGGGTCCGCACCGGGTGGACCGAAGCGCATCCGAACAGCACCGCCGACGCGACCGCGGGAAACGAGAACGCTCTCGAGGTGCGACTGGCCATCGGTTCCCCCCCCCCGCCAGGACGCCGCTCGGCCGCCGGCCGCGCATCCGACGCCCACATCGATGACATCCGCACTCCGACGCTTCTCGGCAATGCGACCGTCCGCCCGAGGACGCCCTGGCGCCGCGCGCCCGAGAGCCCCGCGCCGCCTCCAAGCCGTGACCTCTCGGCCTCGTCGGTCCGGTGCCTGGTTGCCGCCTGCCTTGACCGGGTGCGGTCGCGGTGTTACCGCATGCACGCTTTGGGATCCGACCGGCCGGGAGGAACGAGGTTGCTCGCGCGTTTGGCCGCGTTCGCGGTGTTGCTGCTCGCTCTTCCGTCGGTCGCCGCGGACTACCTCGGTCCGACGGCGTGCCGGTCGTGCCATCTCGAGGCCTATGAGACCTGGTCGAAGGGTCCGCACGCGCGGGCCTATTCGTCGCTCACGCCGGACGAGCGCGGGAACGCGGCTTGTCTCGCCTGCCATGCGCCGGACCGGGCGCGCGGCGGCTCCTCAGGCGTGACCTGCGAGACCTGCCACGGCGCCGGCCAGTACTACGCGCCGGTCTACGTGATGAGGGATTCGGAGCTGGCGCGCGCGACCGGGCTCCAGGTCCCGGACGCGAAGAGTTGTGCGCGGTGCCACGACCAGAACAGCCCGTCGCTCGCGCCGTTCGACGCGGGAACGAAGATGCACGCGATCGACCATTGGTCGGCGGAGAAGAAGGCGCGGGCCGACGCGGCCGGCAAGAGCGCATCCCATCGGCGGCAGCGATCGAGCCGAGCGGCAGCGCCGCGGGAGGCCAAGCACACCACGAGCCAGGCGCGGGCGGGTTCCAGCGCATCCCCCGTTCGGCACCCGGCGGCGGCTCTCGCCCGGGGCCAGGTCGCGTCCGCGGGGCCTCAAGCGCTAAGCGGCGGTGCTGCCGCTCGGTAGCGGCGCCGGCGGATCCCGAGCGGCGATGGTCATTTTGGGAGCAGAGTTCGAGAAGAGCGCGCCGAGCGTGTCGAGCGCGCCCCCACCGGACCTCCCCGAGGTGTGTTTCGCCGGCCGGTCGAACGTCGGGAAGAGCTCGGCGCTCAACGTGCTGACGAACCGGCGACAACTCGCGCGGGTTTCGAAGACGCCGGGGCGGACGCGCCTGTTGAACTTCTTTCGGGTGGAGCTCGCGGACCGCCCCGGGCCCAACCGGAGAACGGCAGCGCTCAGGCTCTGCGACCTGCCCGGCTATGGCCATGCCGAGGCGCCCAAGCGCGACCGGGAGACCTGGGGCGCGATGGTCACCGCGTACCTGCGGGAGCGCGAGAGCCTGCGGGCGGTGGTGATGCTCGTGGACGCGCAAGTCGGGCCGCAGCCGAAAGATCACGAGATGCTGGAGTTTCTCGCGGCCGGGAGGCTGCCGCTCGTCGTCGCGGCGACCAAGTCGGACCGCCTCGCCCGCACGCGGCTATCGTCGGCTCTGGATCGGGTGGCCCGTGAGCTCGGGCTGCCGCGCGAAGCCGTGCTCGCGTTCAGCGCCAAGACCGCGGTCGGACGCGACGAGCTGTGGAACGTGCTCTGTGCGGCGAGCGGCATCCTCGGCCGGAACGATACCGGCCGCCTGCTGTCGCCGGTCGAGGAGGAGCGATGACTCGAATCGCGCTCGTCGCGCTCGCGGCCCTCGCGGTCTCGTGCGGCTCGCTGACCCAGCTCGACGTGCCCTTCTCCGAGAGCGCCATCCTCTCCGGCGGGCTCAATCCTCCGCAGAGCGGCTTCTCGCCGATGGACGCCGGCCAGAGCGCGTCTCGGACTTTCGCCAACCAGGGAGTGACCGCCTCGGAAATCAAGAGCGCGAAGCTGACGCAGGGCACCCTCGCCGTCACGAGCCCCCCGACAGGGGACCTGACCACCTTGAGCTCGTTCGAGATTCTCGTCGAGGCGCCGGGCCAGCCGGAGCAGGTCATCGCGCATCAGGACCAGTTCGCGGCCGGAGAGCGGTCGGTTCCGTTGATTCTCGACGACGTCGACCTGAAGCCGTACCTGACGGCGAGCTCGATGACCTTCACGCCGCGGATTCAGCGTTCCTCGAAGCTGACGGTCGGCAACGAGCAGATCGAGCTGAGCCTGAACCTCCACGTCCAGCTCTAGCCCTGGCACGGCACGGCACGGCAGCGGTTCCGCTTGGCGCAGGAAGCATCGACGCGGCGTCGATCGGACCGATCGGTCGGATCAGTCGGATCGGTCGGATCGGATCGACGCCCAGCCTCGGGCGATCGCCTAGATGTCGGCGGCGAGATGGGAGGCGAGGCGGCGGGCGGCGGGCGCCGCGCGGGCCGCGAGGGCGTCCGGATCGACGCAGAGGACCAGGTAGTAGCCGTCCTTCAGCGCGTGAACGAGAAGCGTTTCCCCGGCACCGCGCACCACCATCTCGCGCAAGGAGCCGAGAGCGCTCCTGGCCTGCTCGACGCGCTCCAGAGGGGTCGCGAGCTGGGCGCCGGTCACCTTGAGGTCGAAGTCGTCGAGCGACTCGGGACTCCAGCGGCCGGAGGCCCCGACCGAGCACACCGACTCGCCTTCGGCGTCGCAGAAAATCGCCCCGCGCACGCCCGGCACCGCAAGGACCAGCGCCTTGAGCAGCCCGTCGAACTCCAAGCTACTGGGCCCGCGCGCTCTGAAGGTTGCCGTGAGAATCGAACTTCATCACTTCGTGGGTCGGCGCCCGGCCGGGCGGCCGCAGCGTCTGTTGCGCGAGGTCCTTGAGCCGCTCGAGCGACCCCGCGAGGCGCGCCTGCTCCCGGGACCGGATGGCGCTCAGGCGCAGCCGCGCGACGAGGTGGTAGCCCGCGTCGCCGGCCTCCGTCCAGGTGACCCGCACCGTCTGGCCCTCGGGCGCGAACGAGATGGTGCCCCGGGTGACGCAGGCGCCGACGGTCCCGCGGTAGCGGATGCCCCGGTCCCGGTCGGCCGCGACCAGCTCGAGGCTGCCCTCGCCGATGCGCTTCCCCCGCCAGCGCATCTGCTTCGCGGCAGCGGAGCCGTCCCCCTGGAAGTCGAACTTCGCGCTCGGGTCGCGCAGCGGGTCGATCCAGACTGCCCAGCCGTGCCACTGGCGCAGGTCCGAAACGTAGGGCGCGAGGGTCGAGGTGTTGGTCCGAATCGCCACCGACGACTGGACCCGCCAGGTCTTCGGCAGCCACAGCGCGCCGGCGCCCACGAGGAGGACGGCGGCGGCGATGAGGACCAGGAGGGCTTTCGCGACTTTCACAGGGAGGCTCCGCGGGACAGGGGCCGGACGAAGAGACGCGGCAGGCTAGCGACCGTGGCGACTTCGAGGCAAGGCGTCAAGGCCCGGGCGCGTTCACCTCGCGCACCAGGTCCAAGACGTTGTCGTCGCCATCGGACACGAGCGAGTAGACGATCTCGTGGTCACGCCACACGGCGACGTTGTAGCCGGCGGCGTTCGCCGTGTACACCTCGCGGTCCTCGATGCGGCGGGGAATGCCCGGGGCGGGCGGCCGCCGGCTCGGATCGTCGTAGACGAACATGCTCACCCGTTCGGCCGGATGCTTGGGGTTGCCGTAGACCACGTAGACCGCGGTGTGGTCGCGCACCTCCGACAGCCGCGCGCCGAGCAGCGAGAGCCCGGGACCGGTGCGGGGGGGCAGGTGGACGTGGAAGTCGATTTTCCCGGCCAGCCAGTCCTGCAGCGCCCGCGGGTCGCTCGAATGGAACTCGAGCGGCAGCCGCCTCGTGTGCCGCACGACCAGGTCGCGGACGATGTTCTCGGTCGGCGAGCCGAAGTAGAGAAACGCGGTCAGGCCCAGTGCAGTGGCGCCCGCCGCGGCGACCGGCATCGGCCGCACCCAGCGCCGGATAGAGAGGAGCGCTGGTGCCGGGCCAGGAGAGCGCTCCAGGGTGGCATGGAGCCGCCGCTCCAGCCCTCGCGGCGCGACCGGGGTGCCCTGGCGGACTTTCTCCCGCAGGGTTCGCCGCAGCTTGAGCTCGTAGTCGGCGGCCTGGCGGCAGGCGGGGCACTTCACCAGGTGGGCTTCCATCGCCACCCGTTCGGCGTCGCCCAGCTCGCCGTCGGCGTAGAGCGACACGTCTTGCCCGTCTTCAGGGCAGCCGCTCGGCTCTTCCCAGGCGAGGTTCGTCCGCGGGGGATGCCGAACGCTTCCGTCAGCCGCCATCCGTCACCCGATGCCTAGCCTGCCGCCTCGGAGCGCCGTCGCCGGCGGAAGTCGAGGACCTTCGCGGCTTCCTCGAGGTCCGTGTCCTCCGGGAGGTGGACGACGCCCTGCTCGACGGCGTAGGCGAGCAGATACTTCTGGAGCAGCTTGCGTCCGCGGTACAGCCGGCTCATCACCGTGCCGACCGGGCAGTCGAGAATCTCGGCGATTTCCTTGTACGAGAACTCCTGCAGGTCGGCGAGGATCACCACCATCCGAAAGTCGACCGGCAACGAGTCGATGGCGCTGAGCACGTCGTCGGAGAGCAGGCGGTCGAAGAAGTACTGCTCGGGGTTGGCGGTGCTCTCGGAGACGTCGCGGCTCATGAACCGCTCGTGGACGGTCTCCCGTTCGTCCTCGACGACCGAGCGCTCCTTGACCTTGCGGCGGTAGCGGTTGATGAAGGTGTTGGTGAGGATCTTGAAGAGCCACGCCTTGATGTTGGTGCCGCGCTCGAACTTGTCGAAGAACCGATAGGCGCGCAGGAACGTGTCCTGGACCAGGTCCTCGGCGTCGCGCTCGTTCTTGGTCAGACGCAGGGCGGCAGCGTAAAGGGGGTCCAGGTGCCCTAGCGTCAAGCCCTCGAACTCTTCTCGCACTCGTTGCTGGCTGGCGGAACCCACGAACACCTCCGGACCCTCCGGCCTGTTTGGACTACAATCTAAGCCGATCCGACCCCGTGCATCGGCCAAGGAACGCCCGGCCCGTCGAGGCTATTCCGACCGGCTTGAAGTCTGGCCGCCCGCGGAGGGGTGAGGCAGCGACCAGGCTTCCGGCAGACGCGACTGCCGGCGGGATATTTACGGAAGCAAGATCGGGGCCGAGCGCGCGACCCCTGGAAGACACCGCGAATGTGCGACGGCCGACGCGGCCGGTGGTCGCGTGGCGACGAATTGGCAGGAGCGCGAGGGGCCGCGTGACAAAACTGCAAGGCACGTTCCGCGGCGATCGGACCGATCGGTCGGATCCGACTGATCGGTCCGATCGAGTGCGACGGCGAGCGCGCGGCCGCGACGGCTCGGCCGCGGGTCTGTTAGGACAGGCGAGTGTCTGCGTTTCCGCGCCTGTTGCTCGCTCTGCCGGACGGGACGGTCACCGAGCACCCGCAGCTTCTCGCGCCGGTTCGCTCGGCCGATTCGATCGGTCCGCCGCGCTCGGGCGATCGCCCGCTGCCGCTGCCGGACGGTGCGACACTGGCGAACCTGCCTGGGCAGCGGCCGGTCGGCCTCGACCCGGAGACACTGGAACCGACGGTGCTCCACGAGGTGCGCCTCGGCCGGAAGCTCGTCACGCCCGATGCGGTCGCCGCCGTGCTCCCGCCCGGTTACACGCGAACCTACCTGCCGGCCGCGCACCGGACGCCCCTGGCGCCGACGCTCTCCCAGTGGGCCTACACCGCTCCTGGTTTCCTCGACGGGCGGATCGTCGTCCACGCGCTGCACACGGACCGGCGCACCCATTGGAATCCGGCGGCGCGCTCGACCCCCGCGCTGGCCCGGCTCGTCGAAGAACGGCGCGAGGAGAGCGGTTTGACGAGGCAGCTTTCCCGCTGCGCTCTCGAGTACCGTTGCTTCACCGCCCAGAACGTCTTCCTCGCGCGGGACGAGGGCGCGATTCCCTCGTCGGCGGGCTGCAACGCGCGCTGCGTCGGGTGCATCAGCGAGCAGCCGGAAGGGGGGGGCGTCGCGAGCCACGAGCGGCTGGCGCGCGCCCCGTCGAGCGAGGAGATGGCGGCGCTGGGCCTTCGTCATCTCTCGACGGCGAGCGAGAGCGCTCCCGGTCGGGCGATGATCTCCTTCGGCCAGGGCTGCGAGGGCGAGCCGCTCACGCGCGCGCACGCGATCGCGCAGGCGATTTCCCGCATCCGCGCGCGGACCTCGCGCGGGTCGATCAACGTCAACACCAACGCGAGCCGGCCGGAGGCGCTCGAGCTCCTCATCGACGCGGGCCTGGACGCCTGCCGGGTCTCGCTCAACAGCGCGCGGGCGCCGCTCTACGACGCCTACTACCGCCCGGTGGGCTACACGCTCGACGACGTTCGCCAGAGCCTGCGCCTCGCGCGGGATGCCGGCGTCTACGTCGCGCTCAACCTGCTCGTGTTCCCTGGCATCACCGACCGCGAAGGGGAGGTAGAAGCGCTCTCGCAGCTCATCGGCGAATCCGGGGTGCGGCAGGTCCAGACACGCAACCTCGCCATCGACCCCGAGACCTACCTCGCCGTGGCGCGCCCGACCGCGTCGCCGGATGCGCCGTTGGGAATCGCGCCGATGATTCGCCGCTTTCGACGCGAGCATCCGGGGCTCGTCATCGGCAATTTCGCGAGGGGCCTCAGGGAGCGCGGCCATGTCCGAGCGGACCGATCGGTCGGATCCGACTGATCGGTCTGAACGGCGCGACGGTCCCGCGCCGTCGGTGGGCGGCAGCCCTCTGGTTCTTCAGCGGACCAGCCGCAGGGCGGAAGCGGCGACGAGGCTCGTCACCGCAAACGGAAGCCATCCGGCGACGACCGGGCTCAAGTGTCCGCCCAACGCGAGCGTGTGCGAAATCGCCGAGAGCCCCCAGAGGCCGATGGTGATGACGAACCCCTCGCTGATCGCGGCGGTGAGGTGGCCGCGCCGTTTCTTGCGCAGCGCGAGCGCGAGGCCGATGAGCGCCGCGGGAACGCCCGCGAGCTGGTAGCCCTCCCGGTCGTAGAGCGAGAGCTGGAACTCGCGGCTCGGCAGGCCGAGCTTCCGCCGCAGGGCGATCTGTCGCGGCAGGTCCGAGCGGCGGATTTCGTCCGGCCGTCCCGGCTCGACGCGGAACAGGCGGGTGTCGCCGGAGAAGGGCTCGACGAGCTCTTTCACCTCGCGTTCCCGCATCGGGGCGCCCGCCGGCCCAAACGAGCGCACGGTGGCGTCGAAGAGCTTCCACTGCCGAGCACCCTGGGGCTCCATCCGGCGCGCGTCGATGCGCCGCGCCAGCCGGAAGTCGGGCGTCAGGTCGAGAATCGTCACCCCGGAAAAGCCGCGCCCGGCGGGCCGGCCGACGTGGTAGAGGCGCCCGTTCTTCCCGCGAAACCAGCGGCGCGCCGAGTGGTACGTGCCCCAGTCGCCCCAGCGGTGAAAGCGGAGCACGGAGATTTCCTCAGCCTTCGCGCGAGCCGGAACGATCACCGGATCTTCCGCGAGAAAGAGAGCGCCGCCGAGCGCGAGCGCGACCGCGGCGACCGGCAGCGCGAACGTCACAGGCCCCCGGCCGAGCGCCCGAAAGGCGGTGATTTCGCCCGTCCGGCGCAGCCCGCTCATCGCGATGGCCCCGCCGAAACCCGCCGCGGCGGGGGCGAGCTGCCAGACCACCTGCGCGAGCTTGCAGGCGTAGAGCTGGAGCACTGCCGGGAGCCATCCGGCGCCGCCATAGAACTTCACCCGGTCGGTGAAGTCGAGGATCAAGAACAGCGTGCTCAAGGCCACGAGCGCCGCGACGGTGGCGACTAAGTACGCGCGGGCGAGGTAGCGGGTCGTGATCACCTAGGCGCGGTCCTGGCGCGGTCCTCTCCAGAGCCGGCGCGCGAGGAACGCCGCCGCGAGAAGGCCGATGAGGTTCGGGAGCCACGCGGCGAGCAGGGGGGAAGCGCGACCGCTCTCGCCCAGCGTGTTGGCGCCCACCCGCGCGACGTAGTAGCAGGCGAAGGCGAGCACCGTCGCCGCGAAGCCCCATCCGCGCGAGCCCTTCCCGCCCGCCGCGAGGGCCACCGCGATGAGCCCGAAGACGAGGCAGCTCAGGACTTGCGCGATGCGCCGGTGAAAGGCGAGCCAGATGCGGCGGGCGATGCCCGGCTTGCCGGCGGCAAGCGCCTCGTTCGCCGCCAGGGGCATCTCGGCGGCGTCGAGCTCGTCCCACGACCCGACGAACCGATTCTGCGCGTGCTGGAAGCCGCTGACCCCGAGCGCCACCGTGCCGGTCTCGAACTTCGCCCGGGTATAGGCGTCGTCTTCCCCGGAGCGGTGCAGCTCTCCGTCGGTCAGATCCAGCCGCAGGTCGGCGCCGGCGCCGGAGCTGACGACGTGCCCCTCTTGCGCGAGGAGCAGGAGCGGTGCCTCTTTGCGGACGGTGTCGTAGAGCAGGACCTGCTTCCACCGGTCGCCCGTCCCGGTGGCGCCGACGAAGATGGTGAAGTCGGGAATGCTCTCGTAGAAGACGCCGGCGCGGACGTCGCCCGCGACGTTGCGCTTGATGAGGAGGTTGAGCTCCTGGTGGATGCCGCGCAGGCCCCACGGCTCGCCGCGAAAGGCGATGAAGCCGACGCCCGCGCCGAGGACCAGGCTCAAGAGGACCGGGACCGCGTAGAGCGCCCACGGCGAGCGGCCGAGGGAGGCGAGGGCGAGAAGCTCGTTGTCCTCGGCGAGGCGGCCGAGGCCCAGCATCACCGACAAGAGGAAGGCGAGCGGCACCGCGATGATGGCGAAGTGCGGGGCGAGATAGGCCGCGACCTTCAGGAGCGCCACCGCGTCGAAGCCGGAGCCGAACAGCACCTCGTTGAGCTGGAGCATCTGCATCACGATCAGGAGCTGGCAGACGAACACCAGCGCGAGCGCGAACGGCAGCAGAATCTCCTTGAGCAAAAGGCGGTGCAGGGTCACGGGCGCATCGTAGGCGAAGCGCGGCCTGGCCGCGTTGGTTCTTCTCCCGTGGCACGGGCGTCCTCGCCCGTGAAAGCCCAGTCGAACCCGCTGGCATGGCAGGTCCCCAAGCGCTCACGGGCGGGGACGCCCGTGCCACGAAGTCGTGCTAC
>JAJYLH010000124.1 GCA_021787845.1 Myxococcales bacterium
CGCTTCCGGACAGAACATGTACGCTCCCTCCTCGTGAACGATGCCGACCAGGACCGCCAGCGACCTCGATCACGACGCCACCAGGGCACGGGTTCGCGCCCGAGGGCCGCTTGGGCTTCTTACGCGTTCGTCACCACGACCACGCGATCCATCTGCTATGAAAAAGGGCGGTGCCGGGCCGCTGGCGAAGACGCCAGGCCGGCGACCTGGGCACCACAAGAGGTTCTCCCCTCGCCTCCGACCGCGGGAGAAGCCCTCCGAGAGGAAATTCCTGAGCTCCGACCGCGGGAGAAGCCCTCCGAGAGGAAATTCCTGAGCTCCGACCGCGGGAGAAGCCCTCCGAGAGGAATTTCCTGGGCTCCGACGGCGGGAGAAGGGTCCGGGAGAGGTTCTCCCCTCGGCTCCGAATTTCGCCTTGCTCGACACCCCAGCCGCGCGCGGGTATCCTTGGTCATGGAGGTCGTGATGCCGGTTGTCTCGTGGCCTGATTTCGATGCCTTGCCCCCGCTGGAGAAGGTGCGCTTACTCGGCGAGTTGTGGGACCGGATGGCCGCCCAACCCAGCAGCGTTCCCGTCCCGCCGGAGGTGGAGCAAGAGCTCGATCGTCGCCTGGAACGGCATCGGGCCGAGCCGGACAAAGTCGTTCGCTGGGACGATGCGCTTTCCCGCATTCGACGGCGATGAAAGAGATCGTTCTTCGCGAGGAGGCTGAGGCCGACCTGCAGGCCGCGTGGTCCTGGTATGAAGCTAGACGCGCGGGGCTTGGCGATGAGATGTTGCTAGAGGTTCGCGCGAAGCTCGATGCCGTCGCGGAAACGCCAGGGCTCTTCGCGAAGATTCGCGGTGACGTGCGGCGTGCCTTGGTTCGTCGCTTCCCGTACTCGATATTCTTCGTTGAGGAGTCACAGCGAATCGTGGTGCTCGCTGTGATGCACGGCGCTCGCGATCCGCGGACTTGGCCGAGGAATTAGCAGAGCCGCGCCGAAAAGGGTCGTGTCTCGACTGCGCTCGACACGAGCGGGCCGGAAATCCGGCCCCCTTTTCGGGGCGGGTTGTGCTAGGGTGCCGGCGCTTTCGAGGGGCATGCCGATGCGAACCATCCTCCTGCTCGTTCTCGTGCTCTTGGCGCTGCCGATGGCTTCGCGGGGGGCGACGCCGTACCGCGACATCTTCGCGGTGGTGGAGCTGAACGTCGAGGGCCACGCGGTAACGGACCAGGACGGCGCGGCGATGACGGACCAGCTCCGGGCGGCGGCGGTGCGGGTCGCCGGGAGGCAGCTCACCATCATGACGCGCGAGAACATGGAAGCGCTCCTGCCCCCCGGGACGAACCTCCGCTGCTTCGCGGGCGCGTGCCTCGCGACCATCGGGCAGAAGCTCCAGGCCCGGTACGTCATGGGCGGGACGGTGCGGAAGGTCGGCTCTCGCCTCGAGCTGACGGTCGAGACGTACGACTCGAAGACCAAGGCGCTCCTGGGTTCGCACGTGTTCCTAGAGAAGAACGTGGACAAGCTCGTCGACGCCATCACGGAGAAGGCGCCGGGGCTCCTCCGGTCTTGGCTGCCCATCGCGCAGGGGCCAGGCAGTGCGGCCGTGCCCGCGATGGCCGACCAGACCATCAACGCGTCGGAGGACCTGGGCGCGGCGGCCTCGAACCTCGCGCTGGTGAAGTTCACGAGCGACCCCGCGGGCGCGGTGCTGGAGCTGGACGGGCAGCTCCTCTGCCAGTCGACGCCGTGCAGCCGGAACGTGGAGGCTGGGACGCACGAGGTCGCGATGCAGAAGGAGCAGTACGTGTCTACGACGAAGACGATGGACCTGACCTCGGGGCAGGAGGTGTCGATGACGCTCGCGCCGACGTTCGCGCTCTTGTCGGTGGAGACGACGCCCTCGGGCTTGACGATTTCCGTGAACGGCAGGGACATCGGCCAGAGCCCGATCTCGGGCAAGAAGCTCGACCCCGGAGTCTACAAGGTGCTGGTCGATGATCCTTGCTGGCTACCGAATGGCGAGCAGTTCAGTGTGCAGAAAGGCGAAGACAAGACGGCGCGAATCGAGGGGAAGCCCCGGATGGGATTCGTCCAGGTGACGGCGCAGGATTCGGATGGGAACGCGGTCGCGGCGGACGTCTCCGTCGATGGCAAGGATGTCGGTACGGCGCCAGGCACATTCCGGGTCTCCGCCTGCGCGAAAGAGATGGAACTGAGCACGCAGGATGGGCGAACGAAAGATGTCGCGCTGAACGTCGAGGAGAGGAAGACCGTTACCGTGAACGTCGTGCTGCCTGCATCGGCTGTCGCATCGAATTCATCCGACTCCGGTGCGAACACCTCGTCTGGCGATACGTTCCGCGCCGCTGACCTCGAGTGGCAGAAGCAACCCTCACGCCAATTGGATTTGCCGGATGCAAAGGCTCACTGCGCAAGGCTTTCACTCGCTGGGGGCGGATGGAGATTGCCAAGCATGGGTGAACTTCTTGCGCTATGCCGTGCAAAGTTGTCCGCGGCTGAGATTGCCGGATATCCGGGCATGGGCCAAAGCAGCAACGATACCTATTGGTCAGCAACGCCCTCCGGTAGCATGGGCAGTGCGTACGGGGTGGATCTACAAAGATGCACTGCGTATGACGAGACGATTATGGGTTTCGGCTGGGCCTCCGTACGTTGTGTGCGGGGGAGTGGCGCGCCCGCTGCAGGTACGTTTCGCGCCGCGGCCCCACCATCACCGCCACCACCTACGTTCAGTGTTGCTGGCCACGAGTGGCAGAAGGTGCCGGCGGCCGACGAGATGGACTGGGAAGATGCCAAGGCCTACTGCGCAAACCTATCGCTTGCTGGCGGCGGATGGCGGTTGCCGACAATAGGTGAACTGGTCGCCTTGTATCAATCCGAATCATCAGGTGTAGTCGCCGCCGGATTGTATTGGTCTTCGACGGACTACTCTTGGCCCGCGTTCCTCTCGGCCAATGCATGGTTCATTGACTTCCATAGTGGCGCCGTCGGGAAAGCCGACGCCGAGCACTACAAGGGCAACGGCATGACGTATGCCGGCGCAAAGGACTACAAGGACCTGGTACGTTGTGTGCGTTAGGTGTCGCCTTGAAATCCTGGCATCTCGAGTCTTCTTCCTCTCAACCGGATCGCCTTTTTTTGTCGCGCTTCTTGCTCCTTCCCACCGTACTTCTCTTCGCCTGCGCCACCGTGCCGCCGACGCTGACTGGTGCGGCGCCCGATCCTCGCTTCCCCGCGGTCGGTTACCTCATCGGCGCTGGGCAGTCTACGGACTCGCAGGCGGCGGCCGACGCGGCGGCGATGGGCGCGCTCGTTCAGCGGATCGACTCGCGTATCAGCTCGACGTTCCTGGACATCGAGTCGAAGGATGCCTCGGGAGAACGTGAGACCATCAAGTCGAAGCTCTACGTGAAGTCCGAGTTCTCGCAGGCGCGGCTTATCCGGGTCGTCGATCGTGGCTACTACGGTGGAACCTACTACGCGCTGGCGGCGCTCGAGCGTTCGGCGGCGGGTCGGGAGCTGTCGCGCGAGTATCAGCCTCCCGCGCGCGCGTTTCGCGAGGCGGTGGCGCTCGCTCAAGAGAACCAGGGAAACGCCGTCGCCTTCACCGCGGCGACGCGCCGGGCGCTGGAGGCGTTTCGCAAGCTCTCGCCGATGGGCACCGAGCTTACGGCGCTCGACCCCGAGGCGGGTCGGGCTTTCGACGTCGACCGCGAGCGGCTCGGGACGCTGCTGTCGCTGCGCCAGGCGGTGATGCAGAGCATCTCGGTCAGCGTGACGCCGGAGACGCCGACCGCGGCCGACCTCGCGGCGGCGCTCGCGAAGGTGGTACCCGCGCTCGGGTTGCGCCTGACCGATCAATCGCCGACCACCACGCTCGTCGTCAGTGTGGACGAGAGCTGGCCGCCGGGTCTCGGCGTCTGCGTGGAGTGGGACGCGACCGTGACCGTCGACGGTACGCCGATGCCGCTGAAGACCGATCTCATCGGATGCCATCCGAAGGACAAGGACCTCGCGCGACAGAACCTCGTGGACTCGCTCACCGCCGACAAGCTCGAGGCACCGCTCAAGGCGGTGCTCGCCACCGTCGTTCCCTGGGAGGACTGATGCCTGCGACTCCCGTTCGCCCGCCGCCCCCCTCCCCCGGCCCCTCCCCCGCAAAGGGCGCGGGAGAGGGGAGATGAGGTAATTCGTCGCGTGGTGGTGGATATCCGATCCCTGGAAGAGCGATCTCCAAGCGGTTATCCACTCCTGCGCACGCGCGGACTCTTCTCCCCTCTCCCGCGCACTTGCGGGGGAGGGGCCGGGGGAGGGGGGGCGGCGCGGACACTGACGTGTCCGGCTCCAAGTGCGAGGGCATCAACTGAGAGGAGTAGACTGATGCGACGACTCATCTTGTTCGCAGCGCTCGTTTCGCTCGCGCGGCCGGCGATGGCGGCGGATTCTCTGAAAGTCGTCGTCGGTCAGCAGGCGCCGTGGGTGGCCGCGCTCGACCCGGACGGCAACGCGCTGTCCTTGGGGATGCTCCTCGAGAAGCACGGGACTCGCGGCGCGGTGGTGCAGGTGTGGGCGAGCTGGTGCAAGGCCTGCGTCGCGGAGCTGAAGGAGCTTGCCGCTGGGCAGGCGCGGCTACGCAAGGCGGGCATCGGCGTGCTCCTCGTCAACGTGATGGACACGCCCGAGGGCATGGAGAAAGTGGTTCACGACCTCAAGCTGCAAGGGCTGCCGCTCATCCGCGACGCGACGGGCGCGGTCGTCGATGCGCTGGGGCTCTCGAAGGACGAGAAGCTCGCGCTGCCGCTGAGCTTTGCCGTCAACGCGAAGAATGTCGTCAAGCTCGTGCTTCATGAGAAGGTCGGTGACTACGTCGCGCGGATGCTCGCCGCGCTCGAGCACGAGCCGCGCCGGGGCGAGCCCGGGAAGTAGGCTCGTTCGGCATGCTGGCGTCCCTGCTCCCCGGCGGTGTTGGACCTGACGCGTAAGACGCCCAAGCGGGTCACGGTCGAGAACGCGGGCCGCAGTGACGTCGTGGTCGAGGTCGCTGGCGAGGGTGGTCGGCATCGTTCTGGGGCGAAGAGCGTACAGGTCGCGCCCGGAAGTCGAGAAACTGGTCCGAAAATCGAGTAACTCGATGCGATCGTCGAGAAACTCGATGCGATCGTCGAGAAACTCGATGCGATCGTCGAGAAACTCGATGCGATCGTCGAGAAACTGGTCCAGAAATCGAGTAACTCGATGCGATCGTCGAGAAACCGGGTGCGATCGTCGAGAAACCTCGCCGGAAGCATCAGCCATCAGACATTGCTGTGATTTCCTCTTGTGTCCGGCGTCGAGGAGCGTCGGAATGCGGGCCAAACGATGCCGCTGCGGAGCGCCATGGGGGCATCCGCGGGGCATCCTCCAGCAAGCGAGGTGCGAGATGGCCGGGACGCGCAAGAGCGAGGCAGCGGCGGCGAGCCAGGAAAC
>JAJYLH010000125.1 GCA_021787845.1 Myxococcales bacterium
CGCTCTGACACTTGCAGGATGCGGTAGACTTGCCCGTTGATCGTCCGGCTGAACGTGTGCATGTCTTTCATGTACACCGGCCCTGCCCCAAACGCCAGGAAATAACGCCCACCAGCCGCCCGTCGCCCCTCCCGGATGCGAAACTAGGGCTAGGTGAGTGTCGACGGTGTGGCAAACGTCGAGAGTTCCGTCATGATAGGAGCTTTTGACGAGGGACAGGTAAACACAGGTGAACAAAGTGGGATGAGCACTTGACAGCCTGAGCGTGAAGATAGAGGAAACAACTATGTCGCGGCGCAGCCGGCGGGAGAAACACACATGAGCGAGCCTACTCGAGACGAAGTAGTATTTATGAAAGCGATGGTTCTTCAAACCGAAGGGAAGAGCCAGGAGGCCCGTCGAGTGATTGAAGATGGACTGCATGAGTGTCCGCAATCTGCGATGCTTAGCGCAGCACTTGCCGAAATTCAGCTAGGGGAAGGAGAGATAGATGGAGCCGAGGCAACAATTCGCAACGGGCTTCGGTGTGCAGCGACTTCCTCTGCCCACCTGCACTTGAGCGAGGCAAGCCTTCGAATTGTCCAAGGCAAGCCGTCGGAGGCCCTTGAGGCTTTGGCGAAGGCAGATACGTGCCCGGATGCCGAAACGTTCTCCTCAGCCATAGCGCGCGCGCGTGTGCGTGCTAAGATCTGCATGCTCGAAACGGACGTCTTTGTTCGAACGACGTGGAACGGAGAGGAACTCTCGTTCCCGCATTCGTGGGCAGAGTTGCTGCAATTTGAAGAGATCGTGCGAAGGGGAGCGGATGTTTGCACTGGCGACGAGAGTGCGGCTGCGTTCCTCGACGGGCAGACCCGTCGAGCGCAGCAATATCGAGCACGAAAGTTCGTGGGCCTTAAGGGAACGGCAATAGCGTGTGCCTGCATTGGCGTCCTGTTTGCCATCATTGCTGCGAAATCAGCTGATGCCCCAATGTTTCCATGGCTTGCCGCAATCGCAGCTGTATGGGGATTGTCGGTTCCGCTGTACATCTGGGCGAGCCGACCGCCGGGCTTCCGCGTGATGCGAATTTGGTCCAGACCAGCCTCGATCGGTATTCGACTACTGCAGCGCATGGTTCGACCGGGAACGCAGGGCGCGGGATTTCGGAACCTGGTAGGATGGGCCGTTCTTGGCATGGTCTGCCCAATCGTCGCGGTAGTAAACACCGTTCGCTACCGCATTTTGGAGCGGGAGCCTGCACCGCAGTCCCCGTCTCAGTCGCAGGAGGAAAGTCATGTCCTACAGGTACAGTGAGTGCCCGCACTGTCGCTCGAAGAAGGAGGGTTCCGACCTTTGGCGCTGCCGTGATTGCGGGGCTGTTGGTCACTACTACGACAGCAGAGACTACTGCTACAACCTTTCTTGCCCGAACTGCCGGTCGACGAGGCAAGCGGAAAAAGTAGCAGTTCTTGGACGGTAGCGGGACCCCGCCCCAGACAACGTTGGTCGTGAAAAAATAGGGCAGGGGAACGCGTGAGGAGCCCATTCGCAGGACTTCACGTTTCGTGCAGTTGAGCAACGAGCCTTTCTGCGGCGGTCGACGAGGTCGGGATTGGCTCCGATTCGAGGCGGTTTTGAAAGTGCGAGGCATCACGAATTCCAAAACGGCACCCTCAACAGCGTGAGAGATCGGAGCGGCAAAGATGGTTGACCAGAACAAGCAGAATCTCCAGTACTTTGAGGCTCAGTCGATGCGGGAGCTGTTCGCCACGATGACAGCCTGGCAGGAGGAACACCAAAAGCGACTTCTGTCACTGAATGTGCAACGAGACGGCGATCTGTTTGCCTGTATCGCGCTGACCAACCCGAGCGAAGTTGTGATCTGCTCTGGGTCCTACTACAGTCCGGCCGAGGCGAAGGTCGAGAACAGTAGGCTGCTCACAACGACCTAAGAGTGCTGTGATGGGGCGCAGGCGTCCCTTGCAGCGAGAACATTCGAGCGCGTCGCCGCCCCAGGTTCGGCGGAACAGCTCCGCCCAGAGGAGGCGTTCGGCATGCGGCGGTATAGCAGCGGCCTCGCTCGGCATCGGCTCGGCTATCGGCAGGGGGGCAAGGACGATCGCGAAGCCATCGGCCACCTGCTGAAGAAGCATGAGGCCGAATTCCCGGTGCGCGATGTCGTCTTGGTGGGTGGCAACGAGGATGAAGGCTCGTTCGAACGCGCGCTCGCGGCATTCGAGGTAGCGCTCGCGGACCCGTTGCTCGTGGCGACCGCTGCCATCTTCGATCGCGATGCGCGCTTCGACGCACCGGACCGATGGCCTGCTGTTCGCGAGCGGCTTCGGAACGGCGGGTTTCGAGATCGCTGACGAGCCGACCGCCGCCGGCCTGCGATTGGAGCGAGATGGTCGGCGATGCGGCGTCGGGCTGATGCCAGACAACGTCGGCATCGGCGCGCTGGAGGAGTTTCTCGCCCGGCTGGTACGCGCGCAGGATGAACTCTGGGATTTCGCTCGGCAAAGCGTCGACGGTGCAGTCGCGCACCACGCGCCCTTGCGTCAGGTGGACCTCGGCAAGGCGCATGTCCACACCTATCTCGCGTGGCAGCCAAGGCCGGGTAATCCGTACGGTCTGCTTGTCGGGATCACGCCAGCCGAATCGGCGACCCAGCGCGCCGCTCCCTCACGGTCGCGGTACGGATAAGGCTGGCACGCGCGCAGGATCTGTACCGCGACCGTGAGGGAGCGGCGCCTGGCCGATGACTCAAGGTGGCGTCAGCCTGATAAGCAGTTCCGTACGGAACGGCCATCGCAGCCGGTAGCTTCAACCACGACGCGCCGTTGGCTCGGGACTTTGTCGAGTGGTTTCGCTGGGTGTTCAGCGCGTAGCTCCAACTGCCGAGCTGCCGGAGCCCGAACGGTCGGACGGTCGTGACGCTTCGCCGCGCGCACGTCGAATGCCCCCGCCGGAGGCACAGCACAAGCCTTCCTTCCGCCGGGTGCTGGCACCTGAAGATGCAAGCGCGCGGTTGACCCGACTGCCGCCGCGGCGTATTCTCCTGGCGGGAGGTCGTACGTGGCTGGGGCTTCTTCCATCGCGAGTCGAGTGCCGGGGCTGGACGAAGTGTTGCGCCGTCTCGTGGCCGTGTTCCACCCGGAGCGGATCGTGCTGTTCGGTTCGCAGGCTCGCGGCGATGCGCGCGAGGACAGCGACATCGACCTGTTGGTCGTGGCGGAGTCCGACGAACCGCTTCCCGCCCGGATGGCCCGAGCGAACCGGGCGATGGGCGAATTGCCCATTGCGGTAGACGCGTTCGTGTGTACGCCCGCCGAGGTCGAGCGCTACCGGCATCTGCTTGCCCACACGGTGGCCATTGCGCTTCGCGAGGGCGTCGAGGTCTACTCCGGTGCCTGACGAGGCCGCCCAGTGGATTGCTCAAGCGCTCGAGGACTTGGACACGGCTCGCGCCTTGCGAGCGATCTCACGGATTCCGCCCCGGGTTCCAGCTTTCCACTATCAGCAGGCGGCGGAGAAGGCTCTGAAGGCTGCGCTGCTCGCGGCAGGAAAGGTTCCGCCGCGAGTCCATGACCTGCGCGCCCTCGTGGTGGCGCTTGGCCGCCCGGGAGGGCTGAACCCGAAGGAGGCCAGTGAGCTGTCGCCCTACGCCGTTCTTGCCCGGTATCCCGGCTTTGGCGACGTGCCTTCCGCGCAGCAGTTGGATGCGTTCGACGTCTTCGCCGCAGCTTGTATCGAATGGGCTCGCCGATCGATCGACACCAACGTCTGAGCCCTCACCATTCACTCGTCTCGTGACAGGAGAAGAACCGGCCGGCGCTTGTCGGAAGCCGCGAACGTTTCAGCGGATCTCACTGCGCTCCATCGAAGGCTTCCTTGGCCGGAGGCGCCGCGCCGCAGGCCAGCGCGTCGGTCCCCTCTCCTGCCGCCGCGGCCCGAAGCACCAGACGCGCGAGACGGACGGCGTCGCGCTCACCGCCCGAGCAACTCGCGGTTGGAGATATTGAACCGCTCGTCCAGGTACTGCGCGAGGGCGCTCTCGAGAATGCGTTCGGCGATGGGTTCCGGGTAGCCGAGGAACTCGGGCGAGGTCAGCTCCGCCCAGCGCCCGGCGAGAACGTTGTCGATCATCGCTCGGCACTCGCTCCAGGCCGGCGACGAAACGGTGTGCTGGTCAGTGATTCGCGCGAGCTTCTTCGAGACGTTCGGCCCCTTGCCGAAAGGGCCGTTCTGTTGCCCTGGGCTTCGCCCGCAAACCCAGGCTGGAGGCAGAACGGAGGCTTGCGGGGCGGACCCCACATGGCACGCAACGACGAGCATCTGCTCCCTCCGTCCGGCGCTTGGTGCGCCTACCTGCTTCTTCGGCGCGCGCACGAAGGTGAGCGCCTCGCCCGGCTCGCCCACGAAAGCGCCGTCCAACAGAAGTACGTGGGCGTGAAGGTGGAGATTGATCGAGCTGCCGAACCGATGCCGGACGAGCACTCCGCCTGAGCGTCCCTTCTGGCAGCGCCGCTGCTGCCAGCGCTCCAACGTTCGCGTCACCAGCCGTTCCACTGAGCGCAAGAGCTCGGGCTGAATCCTTCGACTTCGCTCAGGATGAGCGGGACGCGCGGAGCCGATCGCGAACGGGTAGCTCACTACCCACTGCCGCACGGGCGCGCGAGGGAGCACGTGGTCCACCAGATGCGCTGCGCCGTCGGCCATCTCGCGGGCGGTCCTCGCCGACGTCTTCACGACCGTGGGCGTCCTCGTCGGCATCTTCATCGCGCGCGCGACCGGCTGGTGGGTCCTCTCGCGCGTCACCGTCTTCCTCCGCGAGTTCGGCGCCAAGGACCAGGCCGACCTCATCGACATCCAAATCCCCAAGCGCTTCCACCGCCGCGCCACCGACCCCAAGACGCCCAACGACAATCCCCAGCCGCCCAACGACAACCCCCAGCCGGCGCCCGCCTCCGAGGCTGCGGGCGAGAAGGGCGAGAAGAAGGCGGAGCCGGCGACGGGCCAACGCGGCGGCGCCGGGGCCGAGGCCAAGGGCGCACAGCAGGACGAGAAGGGGAAGACCAAGGAGTGAGCCCGGAACTTCGGCCGGAGGCATCGGCTCCACCCGCGCCGACCGCCGCCGCTCCTGCTCTCCACCGCCCCGCATCCCGACGGCCCAGCCGATGGCCGACATCGCTGCCGCTCACCATAGCTGCACATCCCGACGTCGCAGCCGATGGTCGACGCCGCTGCTGCCCTCCATCACGCCCGGGGCGGCGAATCGCCCGACCGAGCGGACCGACTCCTCCCGCCCACCCGCGCTCCGAATGGCGAATCCCAATCTGAGACTCGACGGTCCCGAAATGAGACTGACCGGCCGGCTCGCCGTACGGATGCGCGGAGTTTCGCGGCTGGAACGATTCCTGCTCGGCGCTGCGCGCCGCGATGGAACGGGTGCGCCACCAGCCGGAAGCGAGCGTGCTCCACCGGGT
>JAJYLH010000065.1 GCA_021787845.1 Myxococcales bacterium
TCGGCCTCTTCGCCGCGCTCGATAGCGTCTCGATAGTTGGAACCGGGCATCCCTCGCGGTGCTCGGTGGCTTCTCGAACCTCGGAGTCGGCCTCTTCGCCGCGCTCGATAGCGTCTCGAGCGCTACGGATCGAATCTTCCATGCCTATCCGGTCGAAGCACTGCCCGGATGTTGGAGCCGGACACGCCAGTGTCCGGGTTTGCCGGGGACATCGTGCCGACCCCGACACTCCGTGTCCGGCTCCAAGTGTGCCAATCGATACCCCGTCAACCGGATGGCATGAGTAGATCAGGGTCTCACGCGGCGACGCGTGCGGCGAAGGGCTTGAGCGCGAACCGCCCGTAGGCGACGAACGCGACGACGATCCCCATCCCGCCGGCCCAGACCATCGGGTTCTTCGCCGTCAGCGCGAGCGAATGGGTCGCATACGCCCCGGCCAGCGCCAGGGACTCCACCGCGAGCACGGCGGCGGCGAGGGTGGTCAATCCCGGCTTGCGCTTCAAAGCCGCCGGGACGATCAGGAGGACCGCGCCGAGCATCTCGACCACGCCGAGCACCGCCCACTCGCCGCGGGAGAGCGCGAGCTGGTTCGAGATCTGATCGAAGTGGAAGATCTTGTACGCGCCTCCCGCGAGGTAGAGGAAGGCGAGCCCGAGCTGGAAGATCCACAGAAGGACGTTCATCGGTTACTCCTTGTTTCAGCGCTTGGCGCGAAAGGGGGAATGAGCGGGTGTGTCTTGTCGGCGAGGTGGAGACAGACAGTAGGATGGGCAGTCCCGGAGCCCGGAGGGCTTCGGGCTGCCCGTCGTTCCAGAGCGAATGTGTGTCGGGACCGGCCGATGCCGCTCGAGTCGTCTGGAAGATCCCGAACGATCGCTCTCGGACGGACAGCCCGCCGAGCGCGAGGAGCCGCGCTCGCCGGGACTGTCCATCCTACTGGCTTGTAGCCGCGCTCGTCGGGACTGTCCATCCTACTGGCCTTTAGCCGCGCTCGTCGGGACTGTCCATCCTACTGGCTTTTAGCCCAACCGCACTCGTCGAATCGGAATCAGCCACGCGCCTGGATGAGCTTCCATCCGTTGCCCGAGGGATCGCGGAAGCCGGCGTCGACGGTGCCATAGCGCTCGACCGGCTCCTGAGTGAACTCCACCCCGCGCTCGCGCATCCGCTCGCACGCCGCGCGGACGTCGTCGACCGACAGCACGAGCGGCGGCATCGCGCCCTTGGCCACCACCTCGCGCAGGGTCTGCGCCGTCGCCGGGTCGTGGACCGGCGGCCCCGGCTTGAACAGGCCGAGATGGAACGACGGCTGCTCCGGGTGCTGCACCGTGAGCCACCGGTAGTCGCCGTTGCGCACGTCGTTGGTGACGCGGAATCCGAGCTTTTCGACGTAGAACTCCAACGCCTCGTCCTGATCTCGCACGTACAGACCGACCACATCGACACCCTGGCTCATGCGCTCTCCGCTTCGTCCGACCGGCTCTGGTCCCGAGACGGCCCGCGGCCCATCCGCGCCCGGCTCGAGGAACCTCGTTCCGGCGCCTTGATAACCGCCGACGCCTGACGCCGCTTCTCCGAAACTGCGAATCTGAGGTCGGGCCGAGGCGGCTCTGACGAAGCAGGCGGGCGCCGGTCGGACTCAGCCGCCCGCTCGCACGCGAAGCAGCGCAGAACCCAGCTCGGCTCTTCGTCGAATCCAGGGAGCAAAAGAGCCGAGCACGAGAGTGTCCGGGTCAGGCACGACCTCCAGACAAACCCGGACATTGACGTGTCCGGCTCCCACATCGGGGCAAGTGCGTCAACCGGATAGGCATGGTTCTGACGTTTTGGCCCTTTGACCATTTCTTGCTCTTGGGCTCTTGATCTTCTTGCCTCCCGCCCGTCCTTCGACGGTGCCTTGCGCGGGCCGGTGCCCGCAACCCATCCTACGCGTTGGCGCGCTGCGTCGAAAGTCTGCGCCACGCGGCATGGTAGTTCAGGATGAGCGGCGGGTCGCGCGATTTCTTTACGACGTCGTCCGGTCCAGCAGGCACCATCGCCGCTCCCTGACGGTCGCGGTACGGATCATCGGCAGCCCGTCCGCAAGGCAGTAGGATCCGCGGCCGCTTCAGGCGATCGACGAACGGAGATCCGTACCGCGACCGTCAGGGAGCGGCGCGCCAAGCCGCGAGCTTGTGGGTCTGGCGGAGCCGCACCCAAATGGTTACGCTCGCTTCTTCACCCATGCCCGCTTGCCATCGAAGACGGCGGCGAGCTCCTGGACCGGCGTCGCGCCGCGCTCGCGCAAGGCCGAGGCGTAGTCGCGGGTGCGAAGCTGCTCGATCGCCGAGTCCAGCGCGGTCTCGGCGGTCTCGCCGCGGCGGGTGTCGATGGTTTTCAGCTCCAGCACGGCACCCGGTTGGCCGGCTCGGCGCGGGCTGACGAGCACGTCGTAGCGTCCAAATCCCGCCTCGCGGTTGCTCGTCACCTCGTGGGTCTTCTCAAGCGTCACGAGTAGCCCCAGGACGAACGCCTGGTAGACCACTTCCCGTGAGTCTCGGGAGGTGTCGTGGTACGACAGCGTCGAGAGCATCAGCCCTTCGAGCAGATCCTCGAACGTCCGTTCGTCTCCTTCCAGGAGCGCCTTGCACAGCATCGGCACCCGCTCGCTGCCGCTCAGTCCTCGCGACAGGAAGTCCGCGAACATCCTCTGAAGCGCCTCGCGCACCTCCAAGTTCGGCACCGCGAGCGCCACCTCGGTCTGGCTCGCCGAAACCTTCGTCGACAGTGCCTTCAAGTAGCCGGAGAAGAGCAGGAAGCTCCAGACCGCGTCCGTGTTGTTCCGCACGTCGCGCAAGACGATGTGCTCGTCGATCATCTTGGTCACCGAGCCGCCCCGGAGCAGCGCCTCCAGGTCCGGCTCCGTCAGCCGCCCGCGCTCGATCAGCAGCTCGCGCAGGAGGTCGTCGGAGCTGGTCTGAATCCAGTAGGATTTGAGGCCATCTTCCGGGTGCGCGAGGTAGTTGAGAACGCTCCAGGGATTGTAGATGGTGTTGCCCCCGAAGCTGTAGCCGTTGTACCAGCGCTCGATCTCGCCCATCTGCGCGCTCTGGCCCATCGCCGCCGCCATCGCAGTCACCTCCGCCGGGGAGAAGCCGAAGTGCTGCGAGTAGGCCTTCGACAGAATCGAGTGGACCTCGATGTTGTTGAGCCCGGAGAACACCGATTCCTTCGAGACCCGGAGGATGCCGGTCAGGACGCCCTTTGCGAGATGGGCGTTGTCCTTGAAGGCGCCGGAGAAGAGGTTGCGGAACAGCTCGATGACCTGGTCGTAGAAGCCCTGGTGGAAGCCGGCGTGGATCGGCGTGTCGTACTCGTCGACCAAGATGACCGCCGGCTCGCCGGTCGCCCGATGGAGCCATTCGGAAAGCGCCGCCAGCGCGCGCCAGAGGGTCGCGTTGTCGGCGGTGCCTGCCCGAAGGGCCTCCCAGTCGCGCCGCTCTACCGCATCGACGAGCACCGGTTCGATGTCGGCCTTGTGTCGAAGGCACTCCTCCGCGACGACCTTGGCGATTCCCGCGCGGCAGTCCGCCCAGGTGAGCGTCTTCACCTCCTTGAAGGTGACGAAGACGACGGGGTACCGGCCGAAGTGGGCGCGCACGTCGTCACCGGCCTGCCAGACGGCGAGGTCGGAGAAAACGTCGGTTCGGTCCTCTTTCGTGCGCTCGAGGAACGCAGCGAGCGTCGTCATGTTCAGGGTCTTCCCGAACCGCCGCGGGCGCGGGAGCAGGAGGACCTCGGCCGACGACCGCAGGACCTCGCTGACGAAGCTCGACTTGTCGACGTAGTACTTCCCGTCGCGCCGGAGCTTGAGGAAGTCAGAAGTGCCGATGGGAAGCCGGGGACGCGTCATGGCGCGGGGAGTATAGCTTGGGTCGGCCGGCGGCGCGAGCGCTTCGAAAAAGGACCGCTCGAGCTTCCCGTGCCCTCGCGCGAGGAAGCGCCGGCCGACTCGCACGGGGAGAGAACCGCGATGGCGAACGCTTCGTCGACACCGCCCGCTGTGCGGAACGCAAACGCTGGACTTGCGGTGCCCGAAGGACCACCTGGCGACGCTGCTGGTCGATGCTCCGCGACTGTGGCGGACGTTTCAACCGGGACGCTGGCCGGAAGCTGCTACGTTGGTTGAAAGCATGCCTATCCGGTTGACACACTTGGAGCCGGACATGTCAATGTCCGGGTCGGATGCGGCGTCCCGAGGCAACCCGGGCACTGACGTGCCCGGTTCCAACCTCGGGCAAGTGTGTGAACCGGATAGGCATGGTTGAAAGTCGCATCGGCCTCGGCCGGGCGATCGATGCCCGCGCGGGGCAAGAGGCGGGCACCACTGGCGATGCGATGACCGGATCGCCCTGGCGGTCGAACCCGACGCGGCGGTCTGGCCGATCGGTCGGTTCGAACCGATCGGTCCGAGCTTCGCCGCCAAGCAGCGCCGCGCGAAATCTGCTATGACTCGTAAGCGCGATGGCGGAGCACCAGAAGACGCCGGTCGGCCTCGAGCTCGTGATTCTCTACAAGACTGTCAAGGGCCTGCTGGAAGCGGTGGTCGCGATTCTGCTCGCCTTCGGAGCGGGGCTGGGGCTCGCGCGACACATCCAGTTCTTCATCGCCGTCTGGGCCTCGCATCTGACGCGGGAGTGGAGCATCCAGCTCGCCGAGCACCTGTTCAACGCCTCGACGACCCCGCACCTCAAACTCGCCGCGCTGGCGCTCGCGTTCGACGGCGCGTTCACCTCGTTCGAGGGCTGGGCGCTCGAACGCAAGAAGCGCTGGGCGCCGTGGCTGGTCGTCATCGCCACTTCCTGCCTGATTCCCTTCGAAATCGGAGCGCTGATCCAGCGGCTGTCGGTCGTCCGCACCGTGATGTTGTTCGTCAACGTCCTGGTGGTCGCTTATCTCGTCTGGCGCCTCTGGTACGAACACGAGCTGCGCCGTTCAGGACGTTGAGGCAGGCGATTCTCACGCAAGCCGCAGCCTTCTCTGAACCGTGCGCGGCTCGAGTGGCTGCTCGGCGCACGCAACGACTTCGTCGCGGTGTGGGACGCGGCCGACCACGCGGTGGTCCACTTCCATCCGGGCGATCGCGCGGTGGCCACCGGCCTCGGGGACCTGTTCCCTCAGAGCTCGACGCCGGACTACGGCGCGGCCGGCGAGCTGATGGAAAAGAGCACGGTCAGCGACGCCGACACCTCCCCGTCCGCGGTCGCCTCCTCCGGCCGGACCGGCTCGGAACCGGCCGCCGCCCCCGCGAGGAGAACGTCCGGAGCGAACCGGTCCCCGACGGGGCGGGCGCCGCCTCCGGCTGGGCCGCGACGAGGGGCGCCCGGCCGAGGGGCCAGGTCAGCGGTCCCCGCGGGAGGTGCGCCGCCAGCGCGGGCAGGATGGCGCGGACCGCCCATCGAAAGGGCAGGTCGAGCGCGGGCGTCGGCGTGGCGAGAAGAATCCGTTCGCGGCGGCGTCCGGCCCCAGGCTGCCGAGGAGGCGAGACCACCCCGGCTCGGCGAACCCTCGCCGACCCCCGACCCCGGCCCGGGCGGGGCATCACCGCCGCGACCCCGCCCAGACCCGGGCGAACGGAGCTCAAGGTGTCGAGAACGAAACACAAGAAGTCTTTTTCGACCCTCAAGAAGTCTTCATCGACCCTCAAGACGTCTTCATCGACCCTCAAGAAGTCTTCATCGACCCTCAAGACGTCTTCATCGACCCTCAAGACGTCTTCATCGACCCTGGAGCCGCCTCATCGACCCGCGAGGAGTCGCCCTCGACCCTGGAGCCGCCTCGTCGACCCGCGAGGAGTCGCCCTTGACCCCGGAACCGCCTCATCGACCCGCGAGAGGTCGCCTCGACCCCGAAACCGCCTCATCGATCCGCGAGAGGTCCGCCTCGACCTCGGAATCGCCCCGTCGACCCGCGAGAGGTCCGCGTGGAGCCCAGACGTCTCAGGCCGAACCCGGACGCACTCCTGGAACCGCGTGTCGAGCATCCGGCAGCTCTTGCTCCGCGGGCCAAAGAGCGGCCCGCTTCACGCGCGGTTCAAGGTGGTCAACCAGAGACGTCTGGATACCCAGTCGACCGTGAGCGTTCACCACGGGCGGAGTAACGCGTTCGCTCACGGGCGGGTCGCCCCCTTCCCCGACCGTCCCGGCGAAGAGAGGCGGTTGGAGCCGGGCACGTCGTATCCAGGTGATCCGGGCCGAAGCAGAACCCGGCCACGTGTCCGGCTGCAAGTGCGAGCGCTCTCCTCGACCCGCCGGACGACGCCGGCAGGGCCAGAGGATTCGGCTCGGCGGCGGGACCGCCGGCCGAGGGAATCCCGCGGCCTGAGGCGCCCGCGAGGCGCGCATCGGCGAGGGCGGACGCCCGCCACGCGACGCCGGAGGTGATGGGCTGACCGGCGGTCGCGTGTGCGCCCGTCCGCGCCTCCCGAACCGCGCGAACCGAGCCGTAGGTCTTTCCTGTTCGCGCAACGCCCCCAGGACCGGCGAGACCACCGCCTACGCTCGCGGCCCGCCGCGGATGGCGGCGTAGCTCCTCTCCTTCTGGGCATCTCGAACGGGCGCTTTCAAGCAGCATGCTGAGAGAGGTTCGTCTCGACGCCGGCCAAGGGCGCTCGACCTGACGCTTCCGGGCGCGAGCTGTGCGCTCTTCGCCCGTGGACGATGCCGACCACCCTCGCCAGCGAGCTCGATCACGACGCCACCAAGGCCCGGGTTCGCGCCCGGGAGGCGCTTGGGCTTCTTACACGTGGCGCCGCGAGCTCTGACGTCATGCCGTTCGCCGGCCGACCCAGACGCGCTCGTTCCATTGCAGCCCGACCTGACGCGGCCGAAGTCGGAGGCTCGGGGTGCGTTCGCTCAGCCAGTCTCGGATGCCGCTGTCGCCCGCGGTCTCCCAGCCTGCGGCGCGAGCGAGTTCGGCGAACTCCGGCGGGTCGAAGGCGGACTGGACGGGCTCTCCCATCAGCGCGAGAAACGGGCTCGTGGGCATGCGCCCGTTCTTGCGGGCCATGTAGGTGACCGCGGCGCCGCTCCCGGCGCGGGAAAGCTGTGCCATCGCCGACAGCGTCGCCGCGACGCTCTTCGAGGGCAGGTACATCGTCACGCCTTCCCAGAGCCAGAACGTCGGCGTTTCGCGATCGAGCCCGGCTTCGGTCAGCTTGGCCGCGAGGTCGTCGTGCAGGAAGTCCATGGTGACGAACCGGACCTCCCGCGCCCGCGGCGGCAGGGCGGCGACGTGCTCGCGCTTCCAGGTCTGGGTGGCGAGGTGATCGACCTCGAACACGGTCGCATCTCCCAACTCCGGCAGCCGCCAGGCGCGGGCATCGAGACCGGCGCCGAGAACCACGAGCTGCGCGACCGGCGCGACCGCGGCGACGGCCTGGTCGAGCACCACGGTACGAAACTGATGGCAGTAGCCCATCCCACGGGTCCAGAAGGGGTAGGGCGACTTCCCGCGCGCGACCGCCCGCTTGCCGTTCTGTACCCAGCGATGGAACCGCGGCGGCACCAGCGCCTCGGCGACCGGATCGGCAAAGCCGGGCACCACCGGCGACAGGTGCCCCAAGGCCCGGTTGAAGGCGACGAACTGCGCCGTCCGGCTCGGCAGGTTCTCGCGCACGACTCCTCCTTCAGCCCCCGAACGCGTCATAGCCGGTGCGAGCGCCCCTGGGAAGATCGACGCGCTAGTAGCTCGAGCGCGCGGTCCGGGCTGTCGCACTTGCCCCGATGTTGGAGCCGGACACGTGTCCGGGTCTGTCCGGGACGTCGTGCCCGACTAACGAGATTCGCGTGTCCGGCGCCAAATGTGTCAACCGGATAGACATGGAACGAAGGCGATCCCCCTCACGCGAGCCGCAGCCTTCTCTGAACCGTGCGCAGCCCGATGCCAAGCCGCAGCGCCGCCCGCGAGCGATTACCGCCCTCCCGCTGCACCGCCGCCTGGATGATCGCATCGATGGACTCGTCCAGCGGCCGATCCAGCCGAACCTCGATGGTGTCCGGCGCCGGCGACCGGGGGCGCGACTCGGCGTGGGCCCGGATGGGAGGCGGCAGGTCGGCCGGCCGCACCTTCTTCCCCGCCCGCAGCACGCACAGAAGCTCCACCGCGTTTCGAAGCTGCCGGACGTTTCCCGGCCAATCGTAAGCCGCGAGCATCGCGACCGCGCCGCGGGTCAGCCTCGGGGGCTCGACTCGGTGCAGCGCCGCCGCCTGGGCCACGAGCTGCGCCGCCAACGGCCCGATGTCCGCCCGACGCTCGCGCAGGGCGGGAATCTCGACCGTCAGCCCCTGTACCCGGTAGTAGAGGTCGGTGCGAAACCGTCCGGCCTGCACCTCGGCCTCGAGGTCGCGCAGGGTCGCGCAGACGAGCCGCACGTCGACGTGGATCTTCTGGCTGCCGCCGACCCGCATGAACCGGCGGTGCTCGAGAAACCGCAAGAGCTTCGCCTGCATGTGCAGCGGCAGCTCCCCGAGCTCGTCCAGGAACAGCGTGCCCCCGTGAGCCGCCTCGATCTTCCCCCGCACGAGCTGGTCGGCTCCGGTGAAGGCCCCCTTCTCGTGCCCGAACAGCTCGCTCTCGAAGAGCGTCTCCGGGATGGCCGCGCAGTTGATGGGCACGAAGGGCGCCGCCCGCCGTGGCGACAGCTCGTGCAGCCGCCGCGCGATGACTTCTTTACCGGCCCCGCTCTCCCCGACGAGCGTGACCACGATGTCCTTCTCGGCCACCGCCCGCAGGAGCCGGTCCACGCGCCGCATGGCGCCGGACACCATCACCGGCTCCAAGATCAGGTTCACATGGCGCGCCGACGGGCTCATCGGCCGGATCGCTAAGCCAATGTGGCGCGATCGCGCAACTGACGGGCGAGCGACGACTCGATTTCGCCGGCGGAACCCGTGGTTTTTCGGCCCTGCGGCGCAATGGCCCGGCGCTTGCTTGAGTCGAGCGCGATGGGCGGCAGGACGACGCCAGCGACGATGTTCCAAGGCTTGCGCATCGCCGTCGTCTCGGCGCTCGCCGAGACCCGCCGGGCGATGCGCGGCTACCTCGAGGCGGTGGAGGCGGAGGTCCGGACCGCGTCGACGTTGGCGGATCTCGCGGTGGTCGCGTCGGGGGCGGCAGCGCTGGTGCTCTTCGCGGACGACTTCCCGCACGGGCGGGTTCTCACCGCGCTCGCCGCGCTGGTCGCCGCCGGAGGGCCGGGCATCGTGGTCGTTTCCGAGGACGTGGAGATGGCCAAAGACGCCCGCCAAGTGGTGGCGGTGCCGCGCCCGGCGTGGGGGTGGATGGTGTTGGACGCGCTGCGGACGTTGATTTTCGACGAGCAGCGCGGCGAGGGGCGGTCGAAAAAGCGATGACGATGTCGGCTTCGGAGGCGGCGCGGCTTCTCGCGACCGACGTGGAGCAGATCTACCGCTGGGCCCGGGAGGACGCTCTGCCGAGCCACCGGGTGAACGACCAGCTCCGGTTTCACGAGACCGACCTGCTCGAATGGGCGACCGGGCGGGGCTTGAAGGTCGCGGTCTCGCAGATGCCCAGCCTCGCCGCGGCCGAGACCCAGCCGCTGCCGCTCCTGAGCGAAGCGCTGGCGGCGGGTGGCGTCCATCCGGCCATCGCCGCTTCGGACCGGGCGGAGGCGTTGCGAGGGGTCGTCGCGGTGATGCGCCTGCCGGAGGGCATCGACCGCGAGTTCGTGTTCCAGGTGCTCTTGTCGCGGGAGACGCTGGGCTCGACGGGCGTCGGCGACGGCATCGCGATTCCGCACGTGCGCAATCCTCTGGTCCTGCACGTCACCCGGCCCACGCTGGCGCTCTGCTACCTCGCGCAGCCGATCGACTTCGACGCCCCGGACGGGATGCCGGTCGACACCCTCTTCTCGCTCATCGCCAGCACGACGCGCGTCCACCTGCATCTGTTATCGCGCCTGGCGCAAGCGCTGCACGATTCCCGCTTCAAGGCCGCGGTCAAACGGCAGGCGCCGGAAGCGGAGATCCTCCGCGAGGCGCGGCGCGTCGAGGCCTCGTTCTCGACGGTCCCCAAGGCTCACTGATGAAGCACCCCATCCCGGCACCCGCCGCGCTCGCCGATGCGAGCGCGCCTTCCCCGACTGCGCTCGATCCAGAAGGGCTCCGATGATCGCGTCGCTTTGCCTGGCGGCAGTGGTCCTGGCCGCCTTGAGCGGTGTCCCGGGGCTATTCTTCCCGCGCACCTCGAGAGCGGGCGAGCAGCTCTCGGTCGCGGCGATGCTCGCCTTCGGGGCCCTCGCCCTCTTCGTCGCGCTCCGGGTGCTCCTCGGGGGCGGTGCCGTCGAGCTGTCCTTGCCCTGGTCGGTCCCCGGCGGCGCTTTCGAGGTGCGCATCGACGCCTTGAGCGCGGTCTTCCTCGCCCCGGTGGGGTTGATTCCGGCGCTGGGCGCGGTCTACGGCCGGGGCTACTGGCCCGAACGCGACCACCCGCACGACGCGCGCCAACTGCGATTCTTCTATGGCCTCCTGACCGCGGGAATGGCGCTCGTCGTCATCGCGGCGAACGCCGTCCTGTTCCTCGTCGGTTGGGAAGTGATGGCGCTCGCCGGATACTTCCTGGTCGCGACCGAGGATCGGGAGGCCAAGGTCCGCGAGGCCGGCGTCGTCTATCTCGCGATGACTCGGCTCGGTTCGCTCGTGCTCTACGCGATGTTCGGCACCCTCCTCGCCGCGACCGGGGGGCTCCTGCTCTTCGCCCGCTCGCCCGCGACGGTCGCGATGCGGCCGGTCTTCCAGAGCGCGGTCGTGCTCCTGTCGCTCGCGGGATTCGGGGTGAAGGCCGGCCTCGTGCCGCTGCACGCCTGGCTACCGCCGGCGCACGGCAACGCTCCGAGCCACGTCTCCGCCCTGATGAGCGGCGTGATGCTCAAGATGGGCATCTACGGCATCTTCCGCGTGACCTCGCTCTTCGCTGCGCCGCCTTTGTGGTGGGGCGAGCTGGTCCTCGCCCTCGGGATCATCTCCGGCCTCGTCGGGGTCGCTTTCGCTCTCGGCCAGCACGACCTGAAGCGGCTGCTCGCGTACCACAGCGTCGAGAACATCGGGATCATCTTGATGGGCCTGGGCCTCGCGCTCATCGGTCGCGCGACCGGCCGCCCAGCGCTAGCGGTCCTGGGCTTCGCGGGCGCCCTCTTCCACGTCTGGAACCACGCCCTCTTCAAGTCGCTCCTGTTCTTCAGCGCCGGCTCGGTCGTGCACCAGACCGGCACCCGCGAGATGGATCGCCTGGGCGGAATCGCCAAGCGCATGCGCCTGACCGCCCTCGCGTTCGTCATCGGCGCCGTCGCCATCGCCGGGCTGCCGCCGCTCAACGGCTTCGCGAGCGAGCTGTTCGTCTACCTCGCCTCCTTGCGATCGGTCGCCCACCCCGGCGGGCCGTGGCTCGTCGTCGCCTTCGCCGCGCCCGCCCTGGCGATGATCGGCGCCCTCGCCGTCGCCTGTTTCGCCAAGGCCTACGGCGCGGTCTTTCTGGGAGAGCCCCGCAGCGACGACGCGCGCGAGCCCCGCGAATCATCGGCGTTCCTCCTCGCGCCGATGGCCGTGCTCGCGGCGCTCTGCGCGCTTTTCGGCATCGCTCCCGGTCTCGTGGTGCCGATGCTCGCCCGCGCCGTCGACGCGTGGGCACCGGGCCTCTCGGCAGCGGCGCCGCTCGCAAGCCTCGTCCCGACGACCGCCATCACCCTCGGCGCGCTCGCGCTCCTCCTGATCCTCGGTATCGCCGCCCTGGTGCTGCGCCGGCGCCCGACCGCGATGAGCGCGCCCACCTGGGCGTGCGGTTATTCGCGCCCTGTTCCCCGCGCCCAGTACACCGCCTCGTCCTTCGCCCAGCAGCTCGTCGTGCTCCTGCGCTTCATCGTCTGGCCGCGCACGCATCGGCCGGCGATCCGCGGCCTCTTTCCGTCGCCCACGGATTTCCACTCGGAGACGCCGGATCTCGTCCTCGACCGCGCCGCCCTGCCGCTCACCAGGCGCATCGCCCGTGCGGTCGGCTCGAGACGGGTGCTGCAAGGCGGCAGCATACATGCCTACCTCGGCTACATCTTCGCTGCCGTCATCGTCCTCTTGCTGCTCTTCCGGGTCGGAGGAGTGCTCCCGTGATCCTCGACGCGCTGATTCATCTGGCGTTCGTGCTCGCGCTGCCGCCGCTGTTGCTCGGCGTCATCGGCAAGGTGAAGGCGTTCTTCGCCGGCCGGGTCGGCCCGCCGCTCGTCCAGCCCTACCGGGACCTCGCCCGCCTCTTTCGTAAATCCGAGGTCGTGAGCACCACCACCACCTGGGTCTTTCGCGCGGGCCCGGTGGTGATGCTCGCGACCGCGCTCGTCGCCGCGATGCTGGTTCCGTTCGGCGGCCGGCCGGCTCCGCTCTCGTTCTCCGGCGACCTCATCCTCTTCGCCTACCTCTTCGCCCTCGCCCGCTTCTTCACCGTCGCCGCCGCGATGGACACCGGGAGCGCCTTCGAGGGCATGGGCGCCGCGCGGGAGGCGACGTTCGCCGCGCTGGCGGAACCCGCTCTGTTCCTCGCGTTCTTGACCCTGGTGCGGGCGAGCGGCTCCCTCTCGCTCACCGGAATGCTCGGCCATGGGCTCGGGCGCGCCTGGTCGAGCGCCAGCGCGTCGCTCGTCTTCGTGGTGGTGAGCCTCTTCGTGGTCCTGCTCGTCGAGAGCAGCCGGGTGCCGTTCGACGACCCCGCCACCCACCTCGAGCTGACGATGATCCACGAGGTGATGGTGCTGGACCACTCGGGACCGATGCTGGGCACCATCCACTACGCGGCGGCGCTCAAGCTCCTCGTCTTGGGGGCGCTGGTCGCGCGGCTGGTCGCGCCGGTGTCGACCGGGAGCCTCCCGCTCGATTGGCTCGTCTTCGCCGGCTCGATTCTCGCCGTCGCAATCGTGGTGGGCGTCGTCGAATCGGTGATGGCGCGCCTGCGCCTCCTGCAGATTCCGCTCCTCCTGGTCGGGGCCTGCCTCTTGTCGGGCTTCGCCCTGGTCCTGTTCGCGAGGTGATTCGTGCACCAGTTGGTGGAAGCGCTCCTGGTGAGCGTCCTGGTCGTGAACTTCTTCGTCCTCGGCACGAGCCGCTTGAACGCGGTCATCCATGCCTCGGCAGTGGAGGGGGTCCTCCTCGGCGCGACGCTCCTGTGCCTGCGCCGGGACTGGGAAGCGCTCGCGCTCGCCAGCGGGGTCATCGTCATCAAGGGCGTGGTGATTCCGGCGCTCCTGCGCGGTGCCATGCGCGAGGTCGCCATCCGCCGCGAGGTGGAGCCGTTCGTGGGCTTCACGACATCGCTCCTGCTCGGCGCCCTCGCGACCGGTCTGGCGCTCTTGTTCGCGGGAACGCTCCCCCTGGCGCCGGCGCAGGCGGGGACCTTGTTCGTTCCCACCGCGCTCGCGACCGTGCTGACCGGCTTTCTCGTCCTGACCACGCGCCGCAAGGCGATTTCCCAGGCCGTCGGCTACCTGGTCCTCGAAAACGGCGTCTTTCTGATGGGCCTCACCCTGGCGAGAGCGCTGCCGCTCGTCGTCGAGCTGGGTGTGCTCCTCGACCTGCTGATGGGCGTGCTCGTCATCGGCATCATCATCAACCACATCAACCGCGAGCTCTCCTCGGTGGAGATGGATACGGCGAAGCTCTCGTCGCTGCAGGATTGACATGCTGCTGGCTCTTCTGATGGTGCCGCTCGGTGCGGCGCTCCTGGCCCTCGCGCTCCCGACGGATCGCTTGCGCGCGGCGCTCTTGCCCGTGGGCGGCGCGGTCCAGCTCGGACTCGTGCTCCTCGCGCTGCGGCTGCCCGAGACCGTCTCCCTGGGGGGCTGGCTCGCGCTCGATGGCCTCGGCCGCCTGATCCTGCTGGTGGTGAGCGTGCTCTTCTTCTTCAGCGCGATCTACACGCCTCGCTACCTCGCCCAGCACGCCGCTCACTCGAACCGCGTCTTCGTCGCCGGCATGTTCGCCTTCCTCGCGATGATGACCCTCGTCTCCGAGGCGCATCATCTCGGCCTGATGTGGGTGGCCATCGAGGCGACGACGCTCACCTCGGCGCCGCTCATCTATTTCGAGAAGAGTCCCCGCAGCCTCGAGGCGACCTGGAAGTACCTCGTGCTGTGCTCGGTCGGCATCGCGATCGCCCTGCTGGGCACGTTCTTCCTCGCCTATTCCGCCCTGCAGGTGGGCCTCAGCCCCTCGCTCGCGCTGTCCGATCTCTTGAGAGACGCCCCGCACCTTTCGCGCCCCTGGCTGCACACGGCTTTCGTCCTCCTCATCGTCGGCTACGGCACCAAGATGGGTCTGGCGCCGATGCACGCCTGGCTCCCCGACGCCCACAGCGAGGCGCCGTCGCCGGTGTCCGCGCTGCTCTCCGGAGCCCTCCTGAACTGCGCGTTCCTGGCCATCCTGCGCTTCTTCCAAATCTGCGGCGCGGCGCATGACGCGGGCTTCGCCCGGCATCTGATGATCCTCCTGGGCCTCGTCTCCATCGCGGTCGCCGCGGTCTTCATGATTCGCCAGCGCGACTACAAACGGATGCTCGCCTATTCCAGCATCGAGCACATGGGCATCCTGGTGCTGGGCGTCGGCATCGGCGGGGCGGCGGTGTTCGGCGCGCTCCTCCATGTCATCAACAACGGCTTGACCAAGGGCGTCCTCTTCCTGTCCGCCGGGAACATCCACCTCGCCTATGGCACCAAGGAGGCCCGCGGCGTCACCGGAGCCCTGCGCCGCATCCCGATTTCCGCGGCGCTCTTCCTCATCGGCTTCCTCGCGATCACCGGCGCGCCGCCCTTTGGACCGTTCTTGAGCGAATTCACCATCGTGCGCGCGGCGTTCGCACGCGGCCGCTACGCCGTGGTGACCGCGTTCCTCGTCCTGTCCTTCGTGATCCTGGTGGGCATGGGCGCGACCGTGCTTTCGATGGTGCACGGGAGCCCTCCCGGCGAAGACAGCGCCAACGAAATCCGGCCGGTGCGCGAGCCCGCTTCGACGGTGTGGCCGATCGTCGGCCTCGCGAGCCTGGTGCTGCTGCTCGGCGTCTTCGTTCCCGGGCCGCTCGCCAACCTGCTCCATCACGCGGCCTCCCTGGTGGAGGTCTCCCGATGACCGACAACGTCGCGTCCCATTCGAGCCCAGACGAGACTCCGCAGCGGTCCCTCCGGGCGGCAGCACTCTCCAACGGCGAAGCGGTTCCGTGGAAAGACATTCCGCGCCTGTCGATCGCGGGCTTGCGCGACACGATCGCGTCTGCCTTGTCGCGCGGGGCGCATCTGTCCGCGTTCACCGCCTTTCCCCGGGGCGACGCGGGTCTGACGCTTCTCGCGGTGCTCGCCTGCCCCGGCGAAGGGCTCCTCGAGCTCGCGGCGAGCGATCTTCCGGCGGGCGCGACGAGCTATCCGTCGCTCACGCCCGACTGCCCCCAGGCGCACCTCTTCGAGCGCGACCTCTTCGAGCGGTTCGGCCTGCGGCCCGAGGGGCACCCGTGGCTCGAGCCGGTGCGGTTCCCTCCCGGAGGGGCTCCCATCGGCCAGGTCGATTTCTATCGGGTCGAGGGTGAGGAGGTGCACGAGGTCGCGGTCGGTCCGGTGCATGCCGGCGTGATCGAGCCCGGCCATTTCCGATTCCAGTGCCACGGCGAAAAGGTGTTCCATCTGGAGATTTCGCTGGGCTACCAACATCGCGGCGTCGAGCGCGCGCTCCTGGGCGGCCCCACCAAACGCACCGTCCACCAGATCGAAACGGTCGCGGGCGACTCGACCATCGCCCACACCACCGCCTATGCGCAGGCACTGGAAGCGTTCTCGGGCAGCGCCGCCCCGCCCCGCGCGCAGGCGCTCCGAGCCGTCGGGCTCGAGCTGGAGCGCCTCGCGAACCACGTCGGCTGCTTGGGAGCTTTGGCGGGGGACGTTGCGTTCCTGCCGACCGCGTCGTACCTCGGGCGGCTGCGCGGAGAGTTCCTGAACCTCACCGCGGCGGTCTGTGGAAACCGCTTCGGGCGCGGCCTGGTGCGGCCCGGCGGAGTCCGTTTCGACGTGGACGCCGCGGCGGTCGCGGCGCTGCGCGAGAAGCTCCACGCCGCCGGACGGGACGTCAAGGGAGCGCTGGCGCTCCTGTGGGACCGGCCGACGGCGATGGCCCGCTTCGAAGGCACCGGCCGGGTCTCGACCGAGGACGCCCGCGCCGCCGGCCTCGTGGGAGTCGCCGCGCGCGCCTGCGGGCTCGCCATCGACGCGCGCCACGACTTCCCCTCGGGCCTGTTCCAGTTCGTGCAGGTGCCGGTCTCGGTCTACGACTCCGGCGACGTCTTCGCGCGCGCGCACGTGCGGGCGCTGGAAGTCGAGCAGTCGCTCAAGTTCGTGGACCGCGAGCTCGCCGCCCTGCCCGGCGGATCGACCCTGCGGCCCGGCGGCGCCTTGGCACCTTCGCGCCTGGCGGTGTCCCTCGTCGAGGGCTTTCGCGGCGAGGTCTGCCATCTCGCCCTGACCGACCCTTCGGGCGCGTTCGCGGGCTACCGCATCGTCGATCCCTCGTTCCACAACTGGACCGGCCTCGCCCTGGCGCTGCGCGATCAACAGATCTCCGACTTCCCGCTGTGCAACAAGAGCTTCGATCTTTCCTACTGCGGATTCGATCTCTAGCGCCCCATGCCGATCCGGTTGACCACGGTTGCGGAAGTAGGAGCCGGACATGTCAGTCTCCGGGTATTAATCGTTGCGAAAGCATCTGCACCTCGCATCATCAGTCGTGGCACGGGCGTCCCCGCCCGGGTAGCCTTCGTTGTGGCTTTCACAGACGAGGACGCCTGTGCCACGAGACTCCGACTGCGACCACTTTCGCAACGATTAATAACGCCGAGGTCACGAACACCGGGACACTTGCGTGTCCGGCTCCAAGGATGGAACCCGCGGGTCAACCGCAGCGCGTTGCGAAGGAACCTCTAATGCTGAAGATACTCGCGGAGCGGCTCCGGCAAGGCCATCGCACGGTGGCGTTCCCCCGGGCCGAACCCGTTCTGCCGGAGCGCTTTCGCGGGCGGCCCTCCTTGGACCCCTCTCGCTGCGCTCCCGAGTGCCGTTCCTGCGTCGAGGCCTGTCCCACCGACGCCATCCAGATTGACGGTCCCGGTCTTCGCATCGATCTCGGGCGGTGTCTCTTCTGCGGCGACTGCCAGGACGCCTGTCCCTCCCAAGCCATCGCCTTCACCCAAGACTTCCGCCTGGCCACCCGCACCCGCGACGACCTCGTGCAGCTCGGCGGTCGCGACGCCTCCTACGCGCGCTCGCTCGACGCGGCTTCGCGCCGCCTGTTCGGCCGCTCCTTGAAGCTCCGGCAGGTCAGCGCCGGCGGCTGCAACGCCTGCGAAGCCGACCTGAACGTCCTCGGCACCGTGGTCTTCGACCTGGGCCGCTTTGGCATCCAATTCGTCGCCTCGCCGCGCCACGCCGACGGCATCGTGGTCACCGGTCCGGTCACCGAGAACATGCGCGTCGCCCTCGAGGAAACCATCGCCGCGGTGCCCGCGCCCAAGCTCATCATCGCGGTCGGCGCCTGCGCCCTCTCGGGCGGCCCGTGGGCCGGCCATCCCGAGGTCCAGGGCGGCGTCGACCCGAACCGGCCGGTGCTGTTCGTGCCCGGCTGCCCGCCGCACCCCTACACCCTTCTCGATGGCCTCTTGCGTCTATTGGGGCGCATCGAGGATGGCCAGAAGCTCGCTTAGCGAGCCTCGCCGAAGAGCCTCGCGACTCGACTGCGCTCGACGCCGGGGGGCGGTACGCCCCCACTCATCCCGAGCGCGGACCGTAGGATGGGTGAAGCGGAGCGGAACCCATCGGCGAACGCCGTGACGATGGGTTTCGCTGCGCTCCACCCATCCGACGAATTGCCGACCGCGTCGGCGCCTACGGCTTCTTCTCCGCTCTGCGCCGGCGGCGTCGGAGGCGGGTCGTGCGGCGGGTTCGGCGGCGTGGGGTTGTCGCCGCCCTGCTGGGTGTCCGTCTTCGACGTGACGTGGTGGCGGGGAATCTGCGTCTCGAAGGCGTCGGCGAGGTCGGGGCGCAGCTCCTGGGTGAACTCGGTTTCGATGTGCTCCGCGCACGCGCCGATTTGGAGGAGCACCGCGGTGATCGCGTCGGAGACCTCGCCGGTGCGCGGATCGTCGGTGACGCCCGCGGCGAGGGCGACCCGCAGCCGGGCCGTTAGAGCGCTGCCACTCGTCTCACGTTCGCTCGACATGAGACCATGCTCGCCCGAACGCGCGAGGAGGTCAAAAGAACAAGAGAATACCGTGCAGAAGGCCGATCTGGAGAGCTTGCGTCAAGTGGCCCCTCCTCGGCGCAATTGCCGGATCGTCCGCTCACGAATGTCCGTCGTGGCGAGAATCCAGCTCGCGAGAATACGTCGCCAGCTCCGCCACGAGCCGAACCCGTTCCGCGTCACGCGTGCCACCAGGCAGCGACTCCAGGCGATGGCGGGCCAGCACGAGCACATCGTTTCCGAGATTTAGACGGCTGCTCCTGCCCAAACCCAGCAGTCGCGCCGTTCGCTCGACGAGCGGCGACCGTTCATCCTCGATGAGAGCTCGGACGAGTTCTTCCGCCGCCCAACTGCTGCGCCGCCGCCACAGATCGACGAGGGCCGACGCGACCGCCCAGTACCGCGGGTGCAGCAGCGACGCCGAGAGAACGCGCGCCGCGTCCCGCGGCCCTCGCGCGGCGAGCGCCTTCGCGGCACAAAGGAGAAACGGCGGCGTCGCCGCGAACCGCACACGTTGCTCCGAGTGCTTCGAGGCGCCGCTACCCTGCGATTCCTCATAGGAAACCAGGAGCGCCGTTCGACGCAGAAATTCCGGCGTTCCGTCCAGAAAGCCAAACTGACCGAGCCGGTCGGCTGGGATACTGCCTTTCCGTAGCGACGCAACCGCGACTTCCCCCAGCGCCTCGAGGATCTGTTCGGTTGCCGGCATAGGAAGAGACGAGGCCAACAACGCACGTTCCCGGTCCACGATTTCCAAGAGAACCTTCTCCGCGTCTTCGACGGAGACTTCCGAAGACGCCGTCCCTTTCGCAACGGGCTCCAACCGCATGCGCTCCCATCCGTCTGGAAGCGCCAGCGCTTTTTCTCGGCCGTTGGCCAACAGCCTCATCTTCGGGAACCGCCGGCACAGCAAGGCCAAGGCGTCTTGCTCTTCCTGGCTTCCTCTCAGGTCGTCGATGAGGATGCATAGGTTTCCACTCTCGGCCCACCGATCGACGGGGAATCCTGTTCCAGGCAGTCGAAACGGCTGAGACCCCGCGACCTCGCGCAGCCGCGAGGCGGGCAGGAAGTAGGGGACGACCACCTGGAAGAGATCCGACAAGCTCTCAAGAGCCATCTCGTGCCGGAGCAGGCGAAAGGCCGCCGTCTTCCCGGCGCCCGCCGGGGCAAAGGCATAGCCCCGATGCGTATGCGCCGACCATCGCGATAACTGCCGAATTGGTGTCGACGCAATAAGACGAAGGTCCATTTCCTGGGCCCACCGACCGACCTGAGCGGCCAGGAACCGACGCCGCGAGACCGGGCCTGCGGTCAGCGGGAGATCTTCGGCATTGATCTCGACAAAGAGCGATCTCCAGTGAAACAGGTCGGCGCAATGTCGTTGGAACTGCAAGATCTCGGACTTCGGAACCCAGAGAACGATGGCCGCGCAAAGCGCCGAGAAGCGATCGCGCTGCAGGTTGACGGCATCCTCCAGTTTCTGGCGATCCGATGGCGCGGCCCGCTCCAGACCGAGTACCAGAACGATTGGATCAGGCCGGGCGCTCTTGGCGATGGCGTCCACCAGGTCGAAATCGGGTTCGAGCCTGACGCGCAGAACCGGGCGGCCGACGGGCAGGTGTCGCCAGATCTCCTCTAGCGACTCGTAGCCGAGATCATCCTCACCGGTGACGAGAATGAGGCCCAGACCGCCCGCGGAGAGCTCAACAGTCCGGCGAATTCGGGCAAAAACAGACGCCTCGCTCGCCACGGTCGCCCCTACAGGCCAGGCCGAACGCCACTGAGGAGGGGGTGGGGCTCGAACCAGACGCGACCATTGGCGTAGGGAAGCACGTAACCGTTCAAGAGGAGGTCGTCGGACGCCTCCCCGTCTCCACTCGGCTCACCGTTCTCTTTGACATAACGAAGCTCGGCGACCCGCTTCCCGGTCAAAGTGATCTCCAGCTCCTTGCGCAGCTCTTCGATCGCCTGACGAGCCAGCGGGCGATCGATTCGCGTCGAAGACCCGCCGGCCGCCTGGTCGTGCGCCAGGGGACAGCAGCGGTTCACGATGTGGACCAGATCGCGCAAGACTCCGCCGGAGCTCGAGAGGATCTCTTCGAGGGCATCGCTGGCGAAAACGTCCTCCACGCCCAGGCTGAACCGCGCCAGGCGACGCTCGACGACGTGCCGCAGCGCCAAGCGTCCTTCCTCGACCCGCTGGGGATCGAGCTCGACCCACGAAGCGGGGGGGTGGCGAACCACGACATTCGTCAGGCGCTCGCAACGGAACACGTCTCCGACCGTTTTCCAGAGCGCGGAAAGCATGAGCGTAATGGGACCGGAGTAGACGCTCGGCGCCGCGAGCTGGCTGAGAAGCCGCGACTCGCCGAACAACGATCGTATGGCGCCACGATCCTGTATCTTGTCCAGGCCGTCCACGAGGACGAGAGGAGGCCGGCCATCGGGGGCAATCAACCGAAGGATCTCTTCCACCGCGCCCAGGAGATCGGCGACGGCCAGCTCACCTTCTCGGACCGATCTCGTTGCGCCCCCGAGGATTCCCGTGGCGAGGCGAGCCGCTCCGAGCGCGGCGCCGGACGCGGCGGCGTTGCCAGGCGCGGCGAGATTGGAAACGAAGAGGGCCACCCCCTGAAGCAACTCGCTGGCGTTGACGTGACCAGCCTTGGTCGGATCGAGAACTCCCGCGAAAGCGCTGGAAAGAGCGTCCTTGACCTTGTTCGGAACGGAAATCATCTCCGCCTTCGCTCGGTGCAAGCCGGCCGCGCCAATCAGGAAAAGGATTTCGGTCGGGGTCAGCCGATCGACGCGCGCGACCGAGAACGGCAAGTCGAGAGCAACGATCGTGTAATCATCCCAAAGAGCACGGCCGAGGTGGACGAGCTCGCTGCTCTTCCCGCTGCCCAGCGAGCCGGCGATTATCCACTTGCCCGTGGGCTCGAAAGGTATCTGTTGACGGACCTTGTCCGCTACCGCGCCTGGCCGTGAGACGTAGAGATCCTGCTGGACTTCACTCAGGCGCTGGCGCGGATCGAACACCTGGAAGAGTATCTTCCATCGTTCAGCTTGCGGGGCCATCTGAACCTCTGGTTCCCGACGCCGCCGGGCGCCTGGTAAACTCATCTAGCCGATTCACGCGTTCGGGTCAAGGTTCGGGCCACTCGGCCGGGGCGGACGGCATCGGGGCACAAGGGCTATTCCTCGCGGGCGGACGTGGAAGAAGCCCATGCGGCCCGGGGGGCGAACTCGGGCATCGGTGGCGTCGTGGTAGGGGTCGCTCGCGACGTGGTCGGCATGGTTCGCGAGCGGGGGAGGGTACCGTTTGCCCGGAAGCGTCAAGTCGAGCGCCTCTAGCCGGCGTCGAGACGAACCTCTCCCGGCGGACGGCCTGAAAGCGCCCGAGGAAGAGCTGCCGGAAGGATGGAGCGGAGTTACGCGACCACCCGCGGCGGGCGACGGGCGTGGTTCGACAAGCCTAGCGCGGGCTTTCGCCCGCAACCCAACGTGGCTTCACAACCAATAGTGCCGGCCGTCCCGCCCGGCACGACGATTCTTCAGGTGCCGGGTCAGCGGGCCGGCACCACCGACCCGTTGTCGCACCGCGTCGAGAATCTGTGCCCCGCGACAAGATTTCGCGGCTCAGTAGTTCACCATGAGCGGTTCGGGATCGTGCAGCACGGCGATCGGGCGCAGGCGTCCCTTGCAGCGCGAGCACCCGATGGCGTAGTTCGACAAGGTCACCCTGGCCGGGCCCCGGGTTCGGCGGAAGAGCTCCGTCCGAGGGCAATCGCGCCGCCTCGGGGCGGTGCCGAGGAGCAGCAGCGGCGCCGGCACTCGGGTGCGCCCTCGGGATGCGGTGACGTGGAGGGCAGGTGCGGCCTCGACCCGGGTGATGCTCATCCTTCGACTGCGCTCAGCGCGGGCTGACGCCCGCAACCCAAGCTCGACTTTGGAGACGATCGGAATCGTGGCACGGGCGTCCTCGCCCGTGAAAGCCCAGTCGAACCCGCTGGCATGGCAGGTCCCCAAGCGCTCACGGGCGGGGACGCCCGTACCACGAAGTCGTGCTACGTGGCGTCGAGAATCTGCGCGCGGCGCGAGCCTTTCGAGGCTTAGTAGATCAGGATGAGCGGGGTGGGCGACCCGTGACGAACGGGGTGGGCCGCCCAGGATGAGCGGGTGGCGTGCGGCCGCGACCCAGGCCGTCGGATGGGTTTCGCTGCGCTCCACCCATCCGACGAATTGCCGACCGCGTCGGCGCCTACGGCTTCTTCTCCGCTCTGCGCCGGCGGCGTCGGAGGCGGGTCGTGCGGCGGGTTCGGCGGCGTGGGGTTGTCGCCGCCCTGCTGGGTGTCCGTCTTCGACGTGACGTGGTGGCGGGGAATCTGCGTCTCGAAGGCGTCGGCGAGGTCGGGGCGCAGCTCCTGGGTGAACTCGATCTCGATGTGCTCCACGCACGCGCCGATCAGGAGGAGCACCGCGCCGATCGCGTCGGAGACCTCGCCGGTGCGCGGATCGTCGGTGACGCCCGCGGCGAGGGCGACCCGCAGCCGGACCTGGACGGTGGTGAGCTGAGCCGCGAGCCGGGCCGCGCGGATGCGTTTGCGCCGATAGAGCGCCTGCTTTTCGGGCACCTGGAGCGCGGTGAGCATCTGCGTGACGGCATCGAAGAGCACCTCGGGCGAGCGGCCGAGGTTGACGCCCGGCGAGAACTGGTCGCGCAGCGTCGGCTGGTCTTTGAGCCGTTTGAGGGCGACCTTGCGCGCGGCCTCGGCGACGGGCTCGCCCGCGGTCGTCGCCGCCCAGGCCTCGTCGCTGTAGTGGACCGTGCCGGCGGTGCTCGTCGTGTGCTGCGGGACCAGGGTCTCGAGCGCGCCGACGCGGTCGGCGAGGTAGGCCCGGAGCCTCGTCAGCTCGTCGCGAACGTCGGCCTCCTTCATCTCGGCGCGTACCGGTCGAGCCAGGCCAGAATCCAGAATCTTCGGCGAATCGATCCCCCTTTTTCGACCGTGGTCGGACTCGCGCTCCCCGGGAAAGGGCCGTTTCCGGGCAGAACAAAAAATGGGGCGGACCGAAAGACGCTCTTTCTCGTCGACCATCCTCCATCCATCGTGGCGGGGAAGGCCCGCGGGCGGTGGCGCTCACTCGGCCGATTGGCGCGGGCGCCCTCGATCGAGCGCGGTCCGAAGGGGTGGGGCCCCTGCCAGCGGGCCGTCGGGATGCTATCTCTTCTGATGCCGGGTCCGTCGGCTCGGACCCGTCTGTTGGCTGTCTGCCGGAGGATGAGCGCATGCCCAAGATCGTCGTAAATGCTTTCCTGACCCTGGACGGCGTGATGCAGGCTCCCGGCGGCCCCGACGAGGACCGCGAGGGTGGCTTCGCGTACGGCGGGTGGCAGGCTCCCTATACCGACGACGTCGGGGGACGGCTCGTCACCGAGGGAATCGCGGACGCCGACGGTTTCCTGCTCGGGCGCAAGACGTACGACATCTTCGCCAACTACTGGCCCAAGGTGACCGACCCCGACAACCCGATCGCGACCGCGCTCAACTCGCGGCCCAAGTACGTGGTGTCGCGCAGCCTCGGTCGCGTCACATGGAACCACGCCGTCCTGATCAAGGGCGACGTGGTCGCCGAGCTCCGCAAGCTCCGGCAGCAGCCCGGCCGGACCGTGCAGACCTGGGGCAGCACCGACCTGCTCCAGACGCTCCTGAAGCACGACCTGATCGATGAGTATCGGCTGTTCATCTTCCCGGTGGTGCTCGGCTCCGGCAAACGGCTCTTCGCCGCCGGCGCCGTGCCTTCGGCGCTCGAGCAGATCGAGTCGGTCACGACCAGCAAGGGCGGGACGTACCACCGGTTCCGGCGCGCCGGAAAGCCGGAGCTCGGGCAAATCGGCACCTAGCGGTCTGGCCCCGGCCTCGATGCCGGGCGGTAGCGACGCCATCGCACCAGAGAAATTGGGGTTGCCTGGAGAGCAAAGCGTGCCCGCCGCGGTCGAGGGAGACGCGCGAGCGTGCACGCCGCGCGCAGCTTCCGCAGATCGAGCTTCGTCATCCGCGGCGCATGGTTGCTCGGCCAACGCGAACGATGCGAAGATGCGCCGCCGGACCGGGGGCGTCCGCGGAGCGCCGATGTCTCTGCTCGTGAGCCTGCTCGTCGCCACCGCCGCGACCCCATCGCATCCGCAGCGGCCGCAGCCGAGAATCGCGGTGCTCGATGTGCAGGACCTCACCGGCCGCCGCGCCGCGACCGCGAAGCTCTCGACCGACCTCGAGGTCAGCGAGGTCGGCGGCTGGCACCGGTTCGACGTGATCAGCTCCTTCGAAATCGGCCAGCTTCTCGGTCTCGAGAAAGAGAAGCGGCTGCTCGGCTGCGCGGGCGATTCGGGCTGTCTCGCGGAAATCGGCGGCGCGCTGGGGGTCGACTACCTGGTCACGGCGCGCCTGGGGAAGCTGGGAACCCGCGTTCGTCTCGACCTCCGGCTGCTCGATGCGCGAAGGGCGCGGATGCTCGCGAGCGCCGGCGTCTTCGTGCGCGACGACGGGGATGCGCTGGCCGACGCGACGACCCGCGGCGTGCGGCAGCTCTTCGTCGACGCCGGGCTGCTGACAGGCCCGCCGCGGAAGGGGCCGCCGGGACCGGCGGGGACCGGGCTTTCGCCGAGCGTGCTGCGCCCGGTTCATCCCGTTCGCGCCCGGGTGCCGGCCGAGCTGGTGCTCGGACTCGCGGGGGCACTCGCCCTCGCGACGGTGGCGATGACCCTGGTGACAAGATCGGCGTTCGCCGATGTCCACGCCTCGAACCAGACGGTCCTGTCGGACGCGCGCCTCGCGGACGGGCTGGCGGCGGGAGCCGTGGTCGCAGCCGGCGTCGGCGTTTGGCTCTGGTTTCGCGCGGCGCCCCGGTCCGGCTCTGGCGGCGAGGTCGGTGCCGGGGGAAGGCTCTGATGCGCTGGCTCTGGGTCGGCACGCTCCTGCTCTGTGGTTGCGAGGTGGTGTTCGATCCCGCCAAACGCAAGCCGTGCGAGCCCAAGCCCTGCGCGGCCGGCGCCTGCGGCCGCTTCGCGGATGGATGCGGACATTCGGTCGATTGCAAGTGCGCCGCGCCGCAGACCTGCGGCGGAGGCGGAGCCGCGAACGTCTGCGGATGCACGCCGGAAAGCGACGCTGATCTCTGCACCGCGAAGGGCGCGAAATGCGGATCGCTGACCGCGGACGACAACTGCGGGAAGTCTCGAACGGTAGGGAGCTGCGGAACCTGCGAGCTGCCGGAAACCTGCGGCGGTGGCGGAACGGCCAAGGTCTGCGGATGCGCTTCCCAGAGCGACGCGGACCTCTGCGCCGCGTCCGAGGCGATGTGCGGGGCGCTGGTGGCCAAGGACAACTGCGGCCAGACCCGGTCCGTCGCGAGCTGTGGAAGCTGCGCGGACCCCAACCGATGCGGCGGCTATGGAGATGACAACGTGTGCGGCGCGATCTTCGCGTTCCCGAACTGGTCGCTTCCGCCCGAGTCGCCCGGGGACTTCACCGACAATCGCGATGGCACTGTCTCCGACAACGTGACCGGGCTGGTGTGGCAGCAGGCCGTCGGAGCCGTCGGCGAGCCGTGGATGCAGGCGAAGCAGTATTGTGCGAACCTCGCGCTCGCGGGGCGCGTCTGGCGGCTGCCGTCGCGCATCGAGCTCGCGTCGCTCGTCGACTACGACCGGAACGCAAGTCCGCTCATCAATCCATCCGCATTCCCTGACGCAGCCGCGGACCGCTTCTGGGCCGCCTCGCCCTACGCGGTCGACAGGTCGGCGGGATGGTATGTCGATTTCAGCACCGGGTACACGGGCCCCGACACGGGCGCGGTGGAGACCGCCGGCGTCCGGTGCGTGAGCGGCGCGCCGCCGGCGCCGGCGCAGCGGTATCACGTGGTCGACGCGAACCTGGTGACCGACACCGCGACCGGGCTGACTTGGCAGCGGGGGATCTCGCCGGCGGAACAAACCTACTCCGGCGCGTCTTCGTACTGCACGCAGCTCTCGCTGGAGGGCGCCACGTGGCGGCTGCCAAACGTCAAGGAGCTGGAATCCATCGTGGATGAGACGACCTACGACCCTGCCATCGACACCGCGGTCTTCCTGAACAAGCCGTCGGGGTCCGAGCTCTACTTCTGGTCGTCGACGACGGACGTGCTCGTAACGTGACAGATGGTCGTGACCACCTGATTACCTGCATTCGCGAGGCTTTAGCGCGCCCGATAGGTCAGGATTCTGCCTCCGATACCTCACCGTGGCTCGCGGACGGCACGGGCAAGGCGCCGGCGGGCGTCGGGGACGTAGGCC
>JAJYLH010000011.1 GCA_021787845.1 Myxococcales bacterium
GGTCTCCATGACCGCTCCCGTGGACCAGCTTCCCGGCGTCACGCAAGGGGGGAAAGTTTTGGAAGTCCGGGGGGGAAAGTTTTGAGAAATCCCCGGCTCAGGGGGGGAAAGGTTTTGAGAGTCTACATTCTCTTCCGCAATCTTCGATTCGCAGAAGTTACGATGGTGGCGAAGCAGCGGCTGCTCAAAAGTAGATCCATGCCCATCCGGCTCGCGCGCCGCCACGTTCGCGGGCGCCGGACATGTCAATGTCCGCGAGTTTGCCCACGACTTCTTTGCCCGACCCGGACGCTCACGCGTCCGCCTCCGGGTGCGGCAGCCAGGCAGGCGGTGGATCGGCGAGTCGCTGCGAGGGTTTTCCGCCGAGGTGCGGACTTCTTCCGGACCGCTGCGAGGGTCTTCCGCCGGGGTGCGGACTTCTTCCGGACCGCTGCGAGGGTTTTCCGCCGAGGTGCGGACTTCTTCCGGACCGCTGCGAGGGTTTTCCGCCGAGGTGCGGACTTCTTCCGGACCGCTGCGAGGGTTTTCCGCCGAGGTGCGGACTTCTTCCGGACCGCTGTCGAGGGTTTTCCGCCGGAACGAGGCGAGCCTCAGCCGTCGGCTTCTCCGGGAGGGCGGGTGAGCGCGGCGAGAAGAAGGCGGCTGATCAACTCGTCCAGCCGCCGGCGACGGCCGTCGTCGCTCCTCGCGCCGAGCACCCAGCGCACTTCGGCCCGCCGGCGCGACCCCGGGAGTCCGCGAAACACCGCCCAGGCGACCGGGTCGGCGCGCAGGGTCGCGAGCAGCTCTCGCGCCCTCTGGCGCGCCGGCGTCCACCACACGCTGTCCGGGGGGACGAAACGGCGGGCGCGACGTTCGTCGTCGAGGCGGCACGCCTGCGCGTCGACCCAACCGAAGCACAGCGCCTCCTCGATCGCGTCGTCGACGAGCAGGCCGGCCTCGCTGGCCGTCATCGCGATGGTGAGCCAGATTCCGCTCGCGGCCGCGTGGTTCTCGAGGAGCCAGGCCTGCCATTGCGCGCGGGTCATCACGCGGACCGAGCGGGCGTCGGGGCGGCGCGGCACCGGCATCGAGCCAAGCGAACCGACGCGGGTCGCCGGATATTCTCGCGTCCCCGACCGCCTCACCGCGCCCGCAGGGCGACCACCGTCACCCCGTCGCCGCCTTCGGGGGCTTCGCCGGGCCGGAACGAGGCGACGTAGGAGCTCGACCCCAGCTCCTCGCGCACCGCTTTCTTGAGGGCGCCGGTGCCGTGGCCGTGGACGACCGTGACCTCGTTGGCGTCGGTTCGATAGGCGCGGTCGAGCGCGTCGCGCAGCTCGCGCAGGGCGTCGTCGGTTCGCATGCCGCGCAGGTCGATGCGGGCCGGCGCGGTGGGCAGCGCAGCCGCCTTCGTCTTCTCGATCGCCGCTCGCTCTTCGTCGGCGGAGCGCTTCAGCTTGGGCTCGTTCCTGGTGCGTCCGGCGAGCGCGACGAGATCCGCGACGGGCACGCGCGCCTTCAAGGCGCCAACCGCCACCAGCGCCTCGCCGTCGGAGAGGTCGAGAATCTCGCCCTCGCGTTCGACGCTCGCGACCTGGACGCGCATCCCCGGTTTGAGCGCTTCCGGCGCGACCTCCGCCTCCTGCCGCGATGCCAAGGCATCCGCCCGAGCTTTCGCCCGCGCGGCCAACGCCTCCTGCTTCGCCGCCTCGGCCTCGAGCTGCTTCTGCGCTTCCACCGCGGCCTTGATGCTCGTCCCTCGACTGGGCTCGGGATGAGCGGCTTGCGCCTTCGCCAGCGTCCGCCGCACGTCGTCGCGCGCCCGCTCCAAATCCCTTGCGAACGCGAGCCGCGCGCCCGCCTCGATTTCCCGCTCGCGTTGCTCCAGGAGTCGCCGCTGCCGATTCCATTCCTCTTTGGCTTGGGCCAGCGCCGTCCGTTCCGCGTCCAAGGCCTTCGCGAGCCGCTCCACGTCGGCGCGCTCTTCCTCCAACGCGGTCACCGCTTGGGTCAGCGCTCCACCGGCGCCGCCGAGAAGCTCCCGCGCCCGCTCACAGACGCTTTCGGGCAATCCCACCCGCTGCGCAATCTCGATGGCGCTCGACGCGCCGACCACGTTCATCGTCAGCTTGTACGTCGGCGCCAGGCGCTCGAAGTCGAAGCCGACCGACGCCGCCATGAAGCGCTCATCGGTCAGACCCTTCGCCTTCACCTCATCGAGGTGCGTCGTGATCAGTACCTGCGCGCCCTTCGCGACCAGCCGCTCCAGCATCGCCGTCGCAATCGCCGCGCCCTCGCGCGGGTCGGTGTCCGCGGCAATCTCGTCGATGCACACGAGCGTTCCCGGCACGGTCGCCGCGTCGATTTCCTTGAGCGCGGTCAGGTGCGCGGTGAACGTCGAAAGATCCTTCGATAGGTCGCCCTCGTCGCCGATGGCGGTCTCGATGCGCTCGTAGAGCGGGACCCGAGAGCCCTCGTGCGCCGGAATCGGGAGGCCCGCCCGTGCCATCAGCGCAGAGAGGCCGACCGCGGTCAGCGTGACCGTCTTTCCGCCCGCGTTTGGACCCGAGACGATGAGACCACTCTTGCCCGGCGCGAGGGCGACATCGTTCGACACGACCGCGACCTCGCGCAAGACGAGCAGCGGATGGCGCACGCGGCGCAGGACGAATGGCTCGCACGCGTCGACCAGCTCCGGCTCTATCGCGTCGAGGCGATCCGCGAGTCGGCCGCAGGCGCCGACGCGATCGAGCTCCGCCAGCACCGCGAGGTCATTCGAAAGCTCTGGCGCGCGCCGGCCGACGGCGTCGCTCAGGCTCGCGAGGATGCGACGCTCTTCTTCCTCAGCCATCGCCTGGACGATGGTGAGTTGGTTGCCGAGATCGATGAGCTCTTCGGGCTCGACGAAGAGCGTTTGGCCGCTTTGCGAGGCGTTGTGGACGATGCCCGGCAGCCGCGCCTGGTGCGAGGTCTTGACCGGCACGACGTAGCGTTCGTCGCGGATGGAAACGTACTTGTCGCGCAAGACCTCTTCCAGCTCCGGGTCGCGCAGCATCCCGTCGAGGCGATCCTTCAGCCGCAGATGCAGCCCCCGCGCGCGGCCGCGGAGGTCCGCGAGCAACGCGCTCGCGCGATCAGAAATCGTCCCGCCCGACTCGATGGAGCGTTCGATCTCCGCTGCGAGCGGCTCGAAGTCCGACAGCGCCTCCGCTTCCTGAGCCAGCGTCGGAGCGAGGTCGAGCCGCGTGTGGAGGAAGCGCCGGACTCGTACCGCGCCGCGCATCAGGGTCGCGCAAGAGAGGAGCGCCACCGGCTCCAAGATACCCTCGCGCGCGGCGCGGTCGAGCTGCGCCCGCACGTCAGGCACATCGGACAGCGGAATCTCCAACGCCTGCGTCCCGAGCCGCCGCGCCTCGGCCACCCGCGCAAGCTGCCGGCGACAGGTCTCCGCGTCGTCGAGAAAGGGCAGGGCGCGCGCCAGCTCGCGGCCGACCGCCGTGCGCGCCTCGCGTTCGAGCGCCGAGAGAACCTGGGGCCAGCCGAGCGCGGTGCGGGTCTTCTCAGAGATGATCGCCATGGTGCCTCGCAAGGACGAGAGCCGGGTCGCGCAGAATAGTGAGCATCGACGGCCGGCGCACGAACCGAATGCCTACGCACGCGCGTCCGGCTGGGAGCTGAGCCATCCGATGGCTTCGTCATGGGACAAGACGCGCTCGGCGTCCCGCAGCTTCGACCATTCGTGGCCGCTGTCGCCGGTGACGACCCGCGCATCGGCATCCGCTGCGACGAAAGCCGCGATGAGCCAGTCGGTGGTCATGGGAGCACGGCCGCGGCCCTCGCGCCCGATCGCGATTCGCTTCGCGGATTGCCAAGCGTCGTCGGTGGGGAACCACTCCGCCAGCTTCGATGCGACGCGCGTCGCCTGATCCTTGTCGAAGCTCAAGAGCGAGATCCCAGCTTGGTCGAGAAACTCATCGTATCGCCGGAGCGAAAATGCAGAACCTCGATAGACGCGCTCATGGTGCTGGTCCTCGACATAGACGGGCATCGGAATGACGACACGAAACCCCTTGCTCCTCGCCAGTCGCGAAAGGCTGGAGAGCGCTCTTGCGCTCCGCGCGAAGTTGGTATCGACCCACAAATTCGGCATGTCACTCATCCCGATCCGCGGAGCCGATACCGAATTCCTCATCCAGTTCCGACGCACGCCATGCCTGCCAGCGGCCATCGTCGTCCGGCAAGAAGCAGAGGAACCCGCCTGCGGGGACCCCCATCTCCTCGATCATGCGAGGCGGAAGCTTGGTGTATCCCTCTTGCGTGACCCATTGGATGTCGCCACCCTGCTCCACGGCCTTCTCCTTGAGGCCAGGCGCCGGGGTCTCCGAGGCCGTCCGCGCGACATCGACCTTGTCGCCCTTGCGGGCCAGCCGCACGACCCGGGGGCCATCGAACGCGGGCGAGTGGGTCTCGAGAAAGAACTGATCGACCAGGCCATCATCGATCTGGTTCTGCAGGATCTGCCGAAGTTGGTTCTGGTTTCGCGGCGAAAGGCTGAGCTCGGGTTCCTCGATCGCGATGATCGAAGCGCGCGCGGTCAACCCCGCGGCGACCAGCGCCGCGACCTGCTGCTCGCCAGAGCTCAACTCCGAGTGGCGCAAGACGAGTTGCCCCCGGCGCTCGAAACGGACGTCGTTCATGAACATGTCCACTTCGAGGCCGGAAAGGGTTTCGAAGCTCGTCACGTCCCTCACGAACGCACGCCAACGATCGCGGTCGAGACCGTCGAACGAACCCAAAAGGCTCAACAAGTTCCTCGCCATCAGATCCGTTACTGGGCTTTCGAAGTTACTGGCCTCGTCGCGGCGCGGGACGGCGCTCTCGCGTCGGCGCGGATCGAATCGGACCCAAGGACGCGACTCACCCCCTGAGGGGGTCGAGAAAAGCGTGGCGAGAAGGTTTCGGAGATCCGCGGCGATCGGTTGCTCCCGACCATCCATGATCCGCTGGAGGCGAACCTTGTGCTCGGGTCCGGAAAGGATCACCGCGAGTCGCATGGTTCCGAGAGTGTTGTCCTCGAACGTGACCTCGACTTCGATGGGATCGAGGACCCCGAACGGCCAGTCGCGGTCTACCGGACCGAACCCCGAGTAGCCGTCCATGGCCGCTCTTCGGTGATGGGCCTTATCCTTTGCGTCCTCGTTGTTCGCGAAGAAGTACGCTGCGCCGCTGAAGAAGAGTTGGAGCGCCGAGAGCGCGGTCGACTTGCCGGCGCCGTTGTCGCCGTGGAAGACGACGATGCCGTCGGCGGGGCCATCCCCATCGGCGAGGTCGAAGGTCACCGGATCGCGGAAGAGTCGGTAGTTCTTCACCGTGAACTGGCGGATTCTCAGGCTCGGTCGGGTGCTCATCGGTCGCTCACCTCTCGGCGCGTTCCTATCACGCGCCAGATGAAAACGCACGTCCCCAACGGGACGCTCGACGATCTGGCGGAATCCCTGGGAAACGGCGGCGTCGCTTCCGCTGCGCCGGCCCGCGGCGTCGTCCTCGCTCGCCAGGAATGTGCGCGTCTCTTGCTCGGCCAATCCCGTGCGACACCCGAAGAGGGGCACTCGCTTCCGTCGACGGCTCGGCATCGAGCGGGCGGACATGGTAGGCTGTCGGCCATGCGGACCTTCATCGTGCTGCTGCTCTCGGTATCGGCGATCGCCTCCGCGGCGCCGCAGAAAGCGGCTCACGATCCACCGGACGTGCAGGCGTGGAAGCTCTACGACGCGGCGTTCTCCGACGCGGTCGCCGGCCGGGACGCGAAGGCGGAGGCGCTGCTCGCGCGGCTGCGCGCGGAGCATCCTGGCACCGCCGCGGCCATCCTCGGCGCCGAGCTGGAGCGCTTTCTGGTCTCGAAGCTGACCGGCAAGCTGGCGCCGATGGGCCCGGCGGCGCGCGACCTCTTCACGCGGCGCCTCGAGTCGCCGGTGCCGTCGCTGACGCCGCCCCCGCGCGTGCCGAACGAGCTCGTCGGCCCCGAGCAGCCGACCGGCGAGGCACGCGCCGAGGTGACTTTCTGGCAGACGCTGAATGGCATCGGCGCCGGCGTCGAGGCTTGCATCCTGGCCAAGTGCAGCTCGGTGCAGTCCACCGCCGCGTGGGTCCTCTTGGGTGGCGGCCTCGGTGCCGGGCTGACGCTATGGGCTACGAGAAACGGCATCACGCCCGGGCAGGCGCTGGCGCTCGATGCGGGCACCGCCTGGGGCTTCTGGAACGCCGCCGCGCTGACGGCGCTCTGGTCGCCGACCGATCCCAGCTCCGTCGCCGGGCGCTACCTGCTGGGCCAGGGCATCGGGCTCGGCGCCGGCGCTCTCGCTTGGCACGTGTTTCGGTTCACCGCCGGCGACGTCTCGCTGATGGACTCGGGCGGCATCTGGACGGGCGTCGTCGCGGCGATGCTCATGGGTGCCTTTGCGCCAGACGAGATGTCTCACCACTTCTTCGGCGTGACGCTCGTCGCTTCCGATGCCGGCCTCCTCGGAGGCGCCCTCCTCTCGCGCGTCTACCCGATGAGCCGCGGCCGTTCGATCATGATCGACGCGGGCGGCCTCTTGGGCGGGCTCTTCGGCTTCGGGCTCTACGCCATCTTCGCCGGCGACGCGGGAGGCAGCTCGAAAGGGGCGCTGCTCTCCGGCGCGACAGGCACCGTCGTCGGCCTCGCCGGCGCGGCGTACTTCTCCCGCGGCTGGGACGCGCCGAAGCTGCCGGTGCAGGTCGGGCTCGCGCCGACCCGCGGCGGCGCGATGGTCCTCGCGTCGGCGTCGCTCTGACCGGCGGGATCGACCTGCGCGCGCTCCTATGTTATGTGAAGTTTCCGAGCGGATGCTCACCTTCACCGGCGCGAGGTTTCGCGCCCGCCACACGGAGTCCCCGATGACGGTCCAGGACGTGTTCGAGAAAGGTTTCGCGAGCGGCTTGGGGAAGAACCCGGAGCTCGCGAAGGAGGTCAACGCGATCATCCACTTCGACATCACCGGCGACGGCGGCGGCCAGTGGACGCTCGACCTGACCCAGCCGACCGACTACGTCAAGCCGGGCTTCGTCGGGACCTCGGCGATGACGCTCTCGGCCACCGCTTCCGACTTCCTCGACATCGTCGGCGGCAAGCTCAACGGGCAGATGGCGGTGATGACCGGGAAGCTGAAGATCAAGCCGATGAACGTCGGGCTCGCGATGAAGCTCGGGAAGGTGCTGGCGGCCGGGAAGGGGAGCTAGCAGCGTGGCGTGAGCGCTCGCGCAGGGCAGGAGCGCTGGTGTATCGCGCGCGGCCCCGGGACGGGACTACGGCGCCGAAGTGCGTCGGCGGAAAGAAAAGGGCCCCGGAAACCAGGTGGTCTCCGAGGCCCTTCTCGTGGAGCGGGTGAAGGGATTTGGACCCTCGACTTCGACCTTGGCAAGGTCGCACTCTACCGCTGAGTTACACCCGCATCGCTGTCGGCTCGGGGCGCGCCACGCGCAGGCGCCGCGAGGGAGGCCGTGTATACGCGAGACGGTTTCTCCGGTCAACGAAAAAGCGACCGGCCTAGCCGGCGGCCTGGTCGGGGCGCCCGGACTTCTTCGATTCGAACACCCCGGCGACGAACCCGCGGAAGTAGTCGACGGCGCTCGTGATGCCGAAGAAGACCGCGAGGTAGGTGACGACAAGCCCCACCCGGTGGAAGTCGACCACGCCCTTCCACGCGAGGAGGTCGATGGGATAGCGGTAGTTGATGACGAGGCAGATGATGCCGGAGAGCTGGAGCGCTGTCTTCCACTTCCCGCCCTGGCTCGCCGCGATGACGATGCCGTCGCTCATCGCGATGGTCCTTAGGCCGCTGATGATGAGCTCGCGCCCGATGATGACGATGGCGACCCAGGCCGGGAGCCTCGCGAGGTAGACGAGCGCGACGTAGGCGCTCATCGTGATCAGCTTGTCGGCGAGCGGGTCGATGAACTTGCCGAAGGTCGTGATCAGGTTCAGGCGCCGGGCGAGGTAGCCGTCGACGAAGTCGGTGGTGCTCGCGAGGCCGAAGACGGCGGCCGACCAGAAGCTGTTGCGGCGGCTCTCGTCCAGGAGGAGCGCGACGAAGAGCGGGATGAGCGCGATGCGCGCCATCGTCACGAGGTTCGGCGCGTTCAGAATCTCTTCCCGCAGCGGGCCGCGCCGGCGGGCAGGGCGGAGCTTGCGGGCGGGGCGGAGCTTGCGGGGGAGGCGGCGCGCGCGGGCCATCGGGGCGAGGCTAGCTCAAAAAGCTCACGGGCCGAGGGCGGCGTCGACGAGAACCCGGCCCTCACCGGTCAGCTCGACGATCGCGAGGGGCGCGGGGGCGTCGGCGTTTTCGGTCAGGCCGAGGATGCGCGGGGTGAGGCCGCCGTGCCAGCCGACCAGGGCGCTCACCGGCACCCGGCAGGGCTCGCCCGGCGAGACCGCGAGGGCCCGGGGAGGGTTCTTGGAGACCAGGAGCGCTTTGCCTTGGCCGCGCAGGTGGACGAGGTGGAGGTCGCGGCCGACCGCGGCGGGCACCCGGCCGTTCTCGAAGAGGAGCGACTTCTCGAAGGCGAAGACGTTCTCCTCGCGGAAGTAGGCGGCCTCGTTCCCGAGGTCGAAGGCGACGAAGGCGCGCCCTTCGCGGGCGACCAGGAGCCTCCCGGAACCGCTGACGTGGAGCATCCGGCGGGCGCCGTCGCCGAAGGGCTTGTCGGTCTCCCGTCCGTGGAACCGCTTGACCGTCGGCACGAGGCCGAGGCCGCCGAAGGAGGCGACGAGGCCGTCGGTGCGGCTGAAGAGGTCGCCGCGGGGCGTGATCACGAGGAGGCTGTTCGTGAGGGCGAACGGTCCCTCGCCGGGAAGGTCGAGGACGCGGGAGCTCGTGAGGTGGGCGAGGTCCGGCGGCACCGCCTCGGTTCCCAGGGTGCGCTCCTCCAGGTCGACAGGGATGCCGCTCTCCGAGGGGGCGCGCAGGAAGGTCACCGGCTCGAGCTCGGCGCGGGCGTCGTCGGGGGGGGGCGCCCCGGAGCCCTCCTGCTCGGCTTGAGCGCGGGCGCGCTCGGCCATCGCGGTGTTGCCGGCCTTCTCGAAGCACCCCTGCGCTTTCGGGTAGTCGCGGCCCTTCAGGTAGGCGAGCCCCAGGTAGTTCTGCGCCTTCGGATGGTCGGGTTGCACGACGAGGGCGGCCGAGAACGCGGCGATCGCCTGCTCGGCGGCGCCGGTCTTGAGGTACACGAGGCCCAGGTTCACCTGCAGGGTCGCGTCCTGCGGGTGCTCGGCGACGAGGGCGCGGTAGAGCTCCTCGGCCTTGTCGAAGAGCCCGAGCTTGAAGTAGGCGAGGGCGAGCAGGTTCTGTCCGCGCTCGTGGTGCGGCTGGAGCTCGAGCGCATCCTCCAGGAGATCGCGGGCGTTCTCGGCGTCGCCTTTCTGCAGGAGCTCCGCGCCGCGCACGAGGTGGTGCACGAAGTCGGTGTCGAGCGTTCCCTCGTCGGCCGAGGCGTTGGCGCTGTGAGGCTCGGGCATGGCTCTCGCAAACGGGCGAAACAATCGAGCGGCCGGAGGATAGACCCGGGCCGAACGCGTCCGCAAGAAGACGGACGCCTCCCTCGGGAGCGGCGACCCGCAATCGGACCGATCGGTCCGATCGGACCGATCGGTCTGATGGACGGCGCCGGGTGCGAGGTCGGCGGGAACGGCTAGGAGGCGGTGTCCTTGTAGATCCGGTAGAGCTGGACGACGCGCCGGACGTACTCGCGGGTCTCGGCGAAGGGCGGCACCCCTTTCGCCTTCTTCACCGCGTCGGGGCCGGCGTTGTAGGCGGCGACGGTCTTGATCATGTCGCCGTGGAACTGGTTCGCCAGCACGCGCAGGTAGCGGGCGCCGCCGAAGATGTTCTGGGTGGGGTTGTCCCGGTCGCTGACGAACATGCGGCGGGCGGTGGCCGGCATCAGTTGCATCAAGCCGACGGCGCCGGCCTTGCTCACCGCGCGCGGGTCGAAGTTGCTCTCGGCGACGATGATGGCGCGCAGGAGCGCTTCCGGGACGTTGTACTCCATCGCGGCGCCGGCGATCTGGAAGTCGTAGGTGCTGGTCTCGTGGACCTTGGCGAGGCGTCCGGTCGCCAGCGGCCGGATGGTGAGCTTGGACGCAATCGCTCGCGCGGCCGGGGTCGGTCCGAGCGTGCAGTGGACGCGGCCCGCCTTGTCGCGCCAGGGCCGGCGGGGGTAGCGGGTGCCCGTCTTCGGGTCGATCCAGGTGCAGACGCTCGACATGCCGCCGCCGTTCGAGAGCTGCACGACGCCGTCGCGGTCTCGCCACTCGTGGACCGGGCGGGCGAGCGCGGGCAGGGCGAACGCGACGACGAGCGCGAGTGGGACGACCCGAAGAACCATGCGGGAGGAGCCTCCTTTCGCGGCCCATCGGCCGCCGACGCTATTGTAGCGGTCGAGCGGGCGACGGCAACGTCTGCGTCTTCGGGGAACCCGCGGTTGCGGTCCGCTCATCCGCCGGCAAGGAGAGGCAGCATGCGGCAGTTCGATTTCATCGTCCTCGGCAGCGGTGTCGCTGGGCTTTCGTTCGCGCTGGAGGCGTCGAAGCACGGGTCGGTGGCGGTGTTGAGCAAGCGCGCGCTCGCGGAGTCGAACACGAACTACGCGCAGGGCGGCATCGCGAGCGTGTTCTCCGACGACGACACCTTCGACGAGCACGTCGAGGACACGCTCGTCGCCGGGGCGGGGCTCTGCCGGCGGGAAGCGGTCGAGACCTGCGTGCGGGAGGGGCCAGAGCGCATCCGCGACCTCATCGCGCTCGGGGCGGAGTTCACCCGCGACGAGGCGGGCTACCACCTGACGCGCGAGGGCGGGCATTCGAAGCGGCGGATCATCCACGCGCGCGACCTGACCGGGCGCGAGGTGGAGCGGACGCTCGTCGCGGCGGCGGAGCGTGCCCGCATCGAGACGTTCGAGAGCCACGCGGCGATCGACCTCATCACGACGGAGAAGCTGGGGCTCCCCGGCGAGAACCGGGCGGTCGGCGTCTACGTGCTCGACGCGGCGACCGGCGAGGTGGTGCGGGCGATGGGCAAGGTCATCGTCCTCGCGACCGGCGGGGCGGGGAAGGCGTACCTCTACACGACGAACCCCGACGTCGCCTCCGGGGACGGCATGGCCATCGCTCACCGGGCGGGCGCGGCGGTGGCCAACATGGAGTTCATGCAGTTCCATCCGACGTGCCTCTTCCATCCGGCGGCGAAGAACTTCCTCATCAGCGAAGCGCTGCGGGGCGAGGGCGGCATCCTGCGCACGAGGAGCGGCGAGGCGTTCATGCGCCGCTACCACGAGAAGGGCGAGCTCGCGCCGAGGGACATCGTGGCGCGCGCGATCGACTCGGAGCTCAAACGGACCGGGGACGACTGCGTCTACCTCGACATGTCGCACCTGCCCAAGCCGTTTCTCGTCGAGCACTTCCCGTACATCGACGCGCAGTGCCGGTCGTTCGGCATCGACATGAGCGTGCAGCCGATTCCGGTGGTGCCGGCGGCGCACTACACCTGCGGCGGCGTCGCGACCGACCTCGACGGCCATTCGACGGTGCGTAACCTCCTGGCGATCGGGGAGGTCGCCTGCACCGGGCTGCACGGCGCGAACCGGCTGGCGTCCAACTCGATTCTCGAGGGTCTCGTCTTCGGGCATCGGGCGGCGCAGCGGGCGATTGCCCTCGCGCGGGAGACGCCGGAGCCGCCCGCCGCGCCGGAGTGGGATGCCGGCCGGGCGGTGGCGCCCGAGGAGGGCGTGGTCGTCAGCCAGAACTGGGACGAGATCCGGCGGTTCATGTGGAACTACGTCGGCATCGTCCGGACGGACAAGCGTCTCGCGCGGGCGTGGCGACGCATCGAGCTGTTGCGGGAGGAGGTCCGCGAGTACTACTGGGGCACGCTGGTGACGCCGGAGCTCCTGGAGCTGCGTAACCTCGCCGACGTCGCGGAGCTGATCATCCAGAGCGCGCGGCTGCGTCACGAAAGCCGCGGGCTGCACTACACGCTCGACTACCCGAAGACGGCCGAGACCGCGGAGGATACGGTGCTGGTGCGCGGCAAGAGCGCGCCCGACGCCTGGCCCCGCCGGGGGAGCCCGTAGGCAAGGGGGCCAGGGCTTTCAGGGCGCCATTTGGCTCGCAAACAGGCCGATCTCGTTTCGCCAGACCGGCTATCCGGTTCGTTCGGGTTGCGGCGCCCCCCTCCCCGACCCTCCCCCGCTTAGCGCGGGCCGACGCCCGCAACCCAAGCTCGACCTTGGAGACGATCGGAATCGTGGCACGGGCGTCCTCGCCCGTGAAAGCCCAGTCGAACCCGCTGGCATGGCAGGTCCCCAAGCGCTCACGGGCGGGGACGCCCGTGCCACGAAGTCGTGCTACGTGGCACCGAGAATCTGCGCGCCGCGCGAGCCTTTCGAGGCTTAGTAGAACAGAACGCGGGAGAGGGAGGAAAAGACTGCCTTCGCGAAGGCACACGTAAGGCCCCTCTCCCGCGTCCTGCGCGGGGGAGGGTCGGGGAGGGGGGGCGCCGCAACCTGAACGAACCGGATAGCCGCTTGTGCTCGAGCAGGACCGGGATGCCCGTCACCAGGCGGCGGTTGGCGAGGCACTTCGTGGCGTCAAGCCGACGTGCGGGTGGGGTCTGAACCCTCCTGCGAGGGTTCAGAACCATCGAACCAGGGTTTGAACCCTCCTGCGAGGGTTCCGAACCCTCGAACCAGGGTCTGAACCCTCCCGCGAGGGTTCAGAACCCTCGAACCAGGGTTTGAACCCCTCCAGTCAGAAAGAAAAGGGCGTTCCAGCATGCTCAGTGCCCGTGATTCGGCCTCACCCCCCGCTACCGCGCGCCCCAAGACCGCACTGCCGCCCGTCGCGACCGCAGAATCGGACCGATCGGACCGATCCGACCGATCGGTCTGATCCTCGCTGAGAGCTCGCGGCAGGGAGGGTGACGACTTACGGCCTAGACCGCGATGCCCTGCTCGTCGAAGAGCCCGGCGAAGAGCGCGCTCGACAGGTAACGCTCGCCGGAGTCGGGCAGGACGACGACGATGGTCTTGCGGTCGAAGGCCGGGTCGCGCGCGAGCCGCGCGGCGACGGCGGCCGCGGCCCCGCTGGAGATGCCCGACAAGAGCCCCTCCTCCTTCGCCAGCCGCCGCGCGTACTCGATGGACTCCTCGTTCGTCACCTGCTCCACCCGGTCGACGATGGCCAGGTCGAGCGTATCCGGGATGAACCCCGCGCCGATGCCCTGGATCTTGTGCGGCCCGGGCAGGAGCTCCTCGCCGGCGAGCCTCTGGGTGATGACCGGGCTCGTCGCCGGCTCCACCGCGACCGAGTAGAGCGACTTCTTCCGGGTGTTCTCGAAGTAGCGCGACACGCCGGTGATGGTCCCGCCGGTCCCGACGCCCGACACCAGCACGTCGACCGCGCCGCCCGTCGCCTCCCAGATCTCCGGGCCCGTCGTCTCCTCGTGGATGGCCGGGTTCGCCGGGTTCTTGAACTGCTGCGGCAGGAAGTAGCGCGCCGGGTCCGACTTCGCGATCTCCTCCGCCTTCGAGATCGCGCCCTTCATCCCCTTCGCGCCCTCGGTCAGCACCAGCTTCGCCCCGAACGTCGCCAGAATCTTCCGTCGCTCGAGGCTCATCGTGTCCGGCATCGTCAGGGTAAGCTTGTACCCCCGCGCCGCCGCCACGAACGCGAGCGCGATGCCCGTGTTGCCGCTCGTCGGCTCGACGATTTCCACCCCCGGCTTCAAGAGCCCCTTCCTCTCCGCGTCCCAGACCATCGCCGCGCCGATGCGGCACTTGACCGAGTAGGACGGATTCCGCCCCTCGACCTTCGCCAACACCGTCGCTCCACCCGGGGCCACCCGGTTCAGCCGCACCAGCGGCGTTCCGCCGATCGCCCGCGAGTTGTCCTCGAAAACCTGCGCCATCTCTCTCCTCCGTCGCCCCGTGGGGCAGGGTTGACTTCATCGAACGACGTTCACTATAACGGAGGGCCGTTCGTGATGTCAAGCGACGTTCACGATCGTGAAGTCCCGGCTCTCGATCGACGTTCGGCACCCCGAATCCGCCTCGATCCACCCCAGGACCCGGCATCGCGATGGACGAGATCAACAAGCAAGTGGCGGAGCGGCTGCGGCGGCTACGCAAGGCGGCCGGCCTGAGCCTCGACGATCTGGCCGAGCGGGCCGGCGTCAGCGCCGCGATGCTCAGCCAAGTCGAGACGCGCAAGACCAACCCCACCATCGCCGTGCTGTGGAAGATCTCGCAGGGCCTCGGCGTGCCGTTTTCCGAGCTCCTGGGTCCCGAGGTCGCGCCCTCGCTCGTGCGCGCCGCGCGCCTGAAGGACGCCCGCTACTTGTACTCGGCGGACAAGCAGTTCCGCAGCCGGCCGCTCCTCGCGAACGTGCCCGGGCATCGGGTGGAGCTCTACGAGCTGCGGCTCGAGCCCGGCGGCGTCGAGGACTCGGAACCGCACCCGCCCGGCAGCTTCGAGCAGGTCGTCGTGCAGGAAGGGCGCCTCGCGCTTTCCGTCTCCGGCGAGCGCCACGACCTCGACGCGGGCGACGCGCTCTTCTTTCCCGCCGACCGGCCCCATCGCTACGAGGCGCTCGGCCGGACCGCGTTCGTGGGCCTGTCGCTGATCCTCTACGCCGGCTGAGCCGAGCCGCGTGTCGGCCTCACCCGCGGCCTCACCCCCCGCTGCCGCACTGCCGCGCGTCGCGACCGCAGATCGGACCGATCTGACCGATCGGTCTGATCCTCGCCGGGAGCTCGCTGCAGCGGGGGGGTGAGGATTTGGCGGCGCCTAAGTCCCCGGACCAGAATAACCTTGATCATTCGTGCTGTCCTGGACCGCTCACCCTGAGCGCAGTCGAAGGGCGAGCGGCCCAGGGCGTTCCCGCCCATCCTTCGACTGCGCTCAGGATGAGCGGGAACGAGAAAGCGCCCGAACATGATCAGGTCATTTGTTTCCAGCACCTAACCGGAGGGAACCGGCGCGCCTGAACCCGATGCATCCGCTTCACGCGCCCGCGACTGCGCCCAGCATCGCCTCGCCGTACTTCGTTCGACGATAGGGGTCGAGCTCCTCGACCTGCGCCAGCGCTCCCGCTTCCTTCGGATTCGCCCGGGCGATCGCCCGGAGCGTCGCGTTGCCGGCGATGACGTCGACCTCGACCCCTCGCTCCTCGGCCACCGCCCTGCGCCAGGCCCGCAGGCGCTCGTAGCGCTCCTCTTCCCGCGGGTCGGGCTGGGCGAAGCTCCTCTTGCGGGCCGGCAGCGGTCCTTTTCCCATCGCCAGCCGCACCGCTTCCAGGAAGCTCTCGCCATGTCGCGACACCACCACCGGCGTCATCCCCGGAATCGCGAAGAGCTCGGCCTTCGAAGCCGGCTTCCTCAGCGCCGCCTCGACGAGCGCCTGGTCCCCCGCGATGCGAAAGACCGGCTTGTCGAGCTCGCGCCCCCGCGCGTCACGGGCGATGAACAGCTCCCGCAGGATCTGCCGCGACACCGGGTCCATCTTGCGCGCCGCCGGCAGCTTCTCGAACGCCTCGGGGTCGAAGGCGCGCGGGTTCGGCTCGCGACGCGACACCCGTTCGCAGTCGGTCGCCACCTCCTCTTCGAGGCCCTTCCCCTGGACCTCCTCCTTGAGCGCTGCCGCCAGGCTCAAGAGGTACCGGGTGTCGGCGAAGGCGTAGGCGAGCTGCTGCGCCGTCAACGGGCGCCGGCCCCAATCGGAGCGCTGCTCGTCCTTCGCCATCTTGATGCCGACGGTCTCCTCGACGAGCGGCGCGAGGCCGACGCGCTTGCGCCCGACCGCCCGCGCCGCGATCGACGTGTCGTACAGGTGGCGGATCAGCACCCCGTAGTCGCGCTTGAGCGAGACGACGTCGAACTCGGCCGCGTGGAAGACCTTCTCCACCGCCGGGTCCGCGAAGAGTGCCATCAGCGGCCCGAGGTCGACCGCGAGCGGGTCGAAGACGTAATCCGCGCTCCCGCTCGACACCTGAACGAGGCAGGTCCGCTCCCGATAGACGAAGAAGCTGTTGGCCTCGGTGTCGACGCCGAGCACCGGCTCGTGCCGCAGCTCCGCGATCGCCCGCGCGAAGACCTCTGGCGCTTGCACGTAGGTGCGTGGTCCCGTCTCGCTCATCCCATTCCTATCCGGTTCACACACGTGCCAGTCGATCGTTGTAGGGCGGGGGCTTGTCCCACGCCGTTTCTGCGCCGTCAGCCCTGCGGGGGACAAGCCCCCGCCCTACGGTCTTGCGGAACAAGCGCGTCAACCGGATAGGCATGGCGCATCCTAGAAGTCGTACCGGAGCGTCGCGGCCAGCGCCAGCACCGCGCCGCCGAAGGTGTAGTCGCCGACCGGGTCGGCCGTGCCCTGCTCCTTCTTCACGGTCCGCGGCTGGAAGAACTGCCCCTGCGCGGCGAGCTCCAGGCGCAGCGGCTGGGAGAAGACTTCGGTCGGATCGCGGAACTGGAACGACGCGCCCAGGCCGACGATGTGCGCGTCGTTGTCGAGGAAATTCGAGTCCGGGAGCACCTGGTCGTCGACGTAGGTCGGCCGGAACGAATAGCCCGCCCGCAGCGTCGTCACGCCATCAGGAAGCGTCGCCTCCACCGCGACCGACGGCACCAGCGTCGCCTGGAACGGCGCCGGCGGGTCCTTCGTCTGCATCGACAGCGCCTGGTCGAGGCCGAGCGAATGGAGCACGTCGCCCGTCGCGTCGACCTTGATCTGCGCGGCGGGGTAGGGCGCGAGGTTCCACATCTCGTAGCGCAGGTCCGCGTCGATGCGCAGATGGTCCGTCGGCGCGACCATCGCCCCCACCGCCAGCTCGTGCGGCGAATACTGGACGACACCGCTCACGTCCAAGAGGAGCGTTCCCAGGTCCCCGAGCCCGATGGCGCTGTTCTCGACCACCGGCAGCGACAGCGCGCCGTGATAGGCAAAGGAGAAGCGCAGCCGGTCGGTCGGCGTCACGGTCAGCCCGACGATCGGCGCGGCCGTCGTCTTCAGCGTGAAATCGAGCTTGCGATGCCGCACCTGCTTGCCGAACAGGTCCATGTCGAAGTCCGCGGTTCCGCCGATGCCCGCGAGGACGTTGACGCCGATGCCGGCCGCCACCTTGTCGCCGAAGCGCACGCCCAGGCTCGTCGCCAGCTCGAGCCGGTTGGGGTCCGCCTGGTAGCGCAAGAACTGCGGATCGTGCGGGTCCAAGAGCTCCACCCGCACCAGGTCGTTCTGCGGATCGTCCAGGTAGAAGCCCAGCGCGGCACGATCGCGGATGATCTTGCCGCCCAGCGGAAAGAGCCCGGCCGCGGTGACCCAGCCCTGGCTCGGCGGCAGGTAGGTCGAATACTGCTGGTGCTCCTTGTCGTCGAGGGTCCGGTGGACGTAGACGAACGGCAGCCCGGTCGCGTAGCCGATGGAGAGCTGCGTCCTCCCCGACCGGGCGCCGAGCGCGAGCCCCGCCGGGTTGTAGTAGGCCGCGCTTCCATCGTCCGCGCCGGCGACGAGCGCCCCCGCCATCGCCGTTCCGCGCGGCCCGGCGCCATAGGTGTCCGCGTCGGACGCCCGAGCCGCCCGCGTCAGGCCGACGAGCGCGATGAGCGACAACGCCGCCGCCCCGCCCATTCCGGTTCGCATCAGTTGCTGTCCACCGTGCAGCCGTAGAGCAGGTTGTCGAGGACTCGGACCACCTCGTCGAACACGCCCTGCTGGAGCATCGCCTGAATCGTGGGAATCGCGTCGTGCGCGTTCTGGTCGGTCAAGAGGTCCGACAGGGCCTGCCTCACGTCGTCACGCGCCTCGGCGTCGCGCTCGGTCGACTCGAGCACCGCGTGCAGCGCCCCGAAGAGCACGCCCTTCGAGTCGAGCGAGAGGATCTGGTTCACCGCGTCGACCAGGTCCCGCAGGTCGAGGCCGTTCCCCGCGGGGCCCCCCCGTTCCGAGAGCAGGTCGTAGACCGCGCCGACGATGTCCTCGTTCTGGAGGTCGACGTGATCCAGGCAGACGATCACCTGCCGCAGCGGCGGGAGGATGGCCCCGCCGTTCGCGTCGAAGAGCGCGAGGACCGACTTCTCCACCTCGTTCAGCTCGCTTTCGATCGACCCGTACTTCCCCGGGTTCGAGTCGAGGAACTTGTCGAGCAGGCCGACCATGTTCTCGATGGTCTGGTCGTCGATGCTCTCCAGCCCCGCGCTCATTCCGCGAAAGAGGTTCTGCCACGCCTGGCGCCCCTGGCCGTCGGTGCCCTGGCTCTGGAAGTCGTTGAGGAACGGTTGCAACGCCGGGTCGTCGACCAGCGCCTGGATCGCCGCCAGCGCCTTCGGCCCGGGGCAGGCGTCGCCGCACGCCGGGCTCGGCCGGAAGAAGGTGACGACGTCGTCCAGCACCTGCAGCAAGTTCTCCGGAGCGCAGATGCCCTCCAGGTCCGCCGACGAAGTGCGATGGAAGACGTCGATCACCTCGTAGTGCGTCTTGCCGTCGGCGCCCGGACCCTCGTTCGCGATGTAGCCCAGCACCTTCACCAGGATCGGCTGCAAATCGTCGAGCGCGGTCTTCCCCGCCTCGTCCCGGATGCCGAAGTCGAGCGCCCGCCGCAGGGCGCACATCCGGTTCTCGCACGCCTGCCCCGGCGCCGCGTCGAGCGTGCACAGGGGAGCCTGCGGCGCTTCCGGCAGGCAGCGCGCGTCCTGGCTCTCGGGCGGGTCGGCGGTGAACGCCTTCAGCCCCCGCACGGCGCTCGACATCAGCCGCGACACCACGTCGTCGCCGGTGGTGTCGCCCGCCGTCAGCCGCAAGACCACCGCCTTCAAGCCCGCGAGCGGCTGGGTCGGGTCGTCGAGCATCGCGAAGAAGTGCGGCATCATCTGGCGCAGCGGCTGGCACTGCGACGGTTGCGGCTTCTGCGAAGCGTCGAGGTCCGGCGCCGGCGTCCCGGAAGCGCCGCAGGTCGGCAGCACGACGGCGAGGGTCGCGCTCGCGGCGAGCGCCTGCACCGCCCGCCACGCCTTCGTCCTCTCCCGGCGGTCGCTCATCGGTGGACCCCACAGCCTCGCTCGAGCTCGAGGCGCAAGACCGCCTTGGCGTGGCCAAGGTCGCGATCGCGCGAACGTTAGCAGGCAAGCGAGGCTGTTGGCGAAGGGCGGGCCCGCCAGCCCGATCGGACCGATCGGACCGATCGGTCGGATCGCGCGGCGGCCCTTTCGCTCCTGGCGGTGAACGAACCCGTCAAGCTGGAGGGTGTTCCCTCAGGCCGGCCGGTCGCCTATCTTCCCCCGGTGTTCGCGCGTTACTGGACAGCGGAAGCATTCCTACTCTTCGCGGCCGTGCTCGTCGTGCTCGCCGGCGTCCCCCTCGCCTTACGGCTGAGCCCTTGGTGGGCGCTAGGGCTCTCGCTCGGCTTCGTCCTCTTCGGGTTCGACCCGCTCCTCGCTCGCGCGCAGGACCGGGCGCTGGAATGGCACCTGGCGGCGGGCCGGTTCACGCAGGCGCTCAAGCTCGCCGCCGCGATTCGCAACTCCGCCCACAAGCCGCGGGCCCGAGACCTCGCCGAGTTCGACGTCGGCCTCGTCCACCTCGCCCGGGGAGCACCGGCCGACGCCGCCCGTTCGTTCGCGTCGATTCAGGTCCATCGCCTGACCGAGCCGATGCGCCTGCTCGTCAAGCTCTACCACGCCATCGCCGTCCTCCGCGCGCGCGCGAGCGACGACGATCTCTCCGAGTTCGCGACCGCCGCGCTCGCAAAGGCCCGCGAGGCCGAGGGTGCCCTCGGAGAGGACGCGCAACTCCTCGCCTGCGAGGGGGAGGCGCTGCTCGCGCTGGGCGAGAGCGCCTCCGCCTTCGACCGCCTCGCGCGCTCCCTCGAGATGGACCCGAATCCCCGCGACCCGACCCCGGGCGAACGGCACCTTTCGTTCGCCCGCGCGGCCCTCGCCACCGGACAGCGCGAGACCGCCGTGAAGGCGCTGCGCGTCGCCTCCAAGCTGTCGGGCGAGCCTCCCTTCGTGCGCGCCGCCCGCGCAGAGCTGGACCGGCTTGAACACGCCTCCTGACCGTTTCCCCTCCGCGCCGCCCCGTTCGCCGCTCTCGACCGGAAGCGACGGCTCTGGGCCTCGGGGAGACCCCCGCCGCCTGGCGATAGCGCTGCTCTTCATCGGCTCGTTCGCGATGGTCGCCTTCGTCTTCGTCGTCGGGCAGGCGCTGCAGCTCATCAACCTCCCGATCGGCCTCCTGGCGACGAGCCTCCTCATCTTCGCCCTCGCCGGCCTCTGGCTCCCGGCAGCGCTGAATCTCTCCCCGACCGCTTTCACCGGGCTCAAGCGCTTCGCCCCCGGGTTCGTCCTGCTGGGGCTTCTCCTCGCGGTCGCGAACTTCGGGTTCGCCGACTTCCTGATGGCCGTGATGCAGCACGCCCTCGAGCACGTGCTGCCCGCGAAGTTGACCGAGATGGCGCGGGAGACGCCGCGGATTCTCTTGGGCGCGAGCCACCCCGCGCGGATCATCATCGTGCTCGCGGCCGGTGTCGCCGCGCCCATCGGCGAAGAGCTGTTCTTTCGCGGCTGGCTCCAGGGCCTGCTCGCGCGGCGCTACTCGACGTTCGCGGCCATCTTCTGGACCGCGGTCGTGTTCTCGCTCACCCACGGCGATGTGGTCGGGTTCATCCCCCGCGTCGAGCTGGGCCTCCTGTTCGGATTCCTGCGGGCCTCCACCGGGTCGATCTACCCCGACATCGTCGCGCACGCGACGCACAACCTGGTGTCGCTCGCGCTCCTCTTCTACTCGCCCAATCCGGTCGCGGAGCTGAACCAGCCGTTCCGGTGGAGGGAGGTCGCGCCGACCGGTCTGGGCTCGCTCGTCGCGACGCTGCTCGTGCTGTGGCTCCTCTTCCACCTCGCCCCCCGCGCGCGCGCGAAGGAGCCGGAACCGCTGGTGCCCTCCATGCGAGAGCGGCCGCCCTTCTCGCTGCGCGTCGGCGTCGCCCTCGCGGGGGTGATTCTTGTCCCGCTGCTGCTCCTCGGCACCGGCGCCATTCTCCAGCACTTCGAGCGCCACCTTCCGGGCTACGGGCTGGTGCGGGATCCGTTCGATCATCCCACGTGGGCGCCGCCGATGCCTTCGCGGCCCGGCACGGCGCCGCCATAGCGCCCGATGGTCGCGCTGGCGCGCGCGATCGGATCGTCGCTCGCTGGAAGCGGTGCCGTCCATCGCGACCGGAGCTGGGCAGTCGGGCGCGATTATCCCCGCGCGACCGGCGCCGGCCACCGGCGCAGCTCGGCCTCCTGCCCACGGACGATGAGGTGGACGAAACCGGCGCTGCCAGGCGACGGCCGGTGCGCACCCACCCAGGCGCCGAGGTTCACGTACCGGCTCTTCACCGAACCGAGCGACGTGTCCTGCGCGACGTGCGAGTGGCCCATCACGACGAGCGGCACCGCACACGCGCGCGCGATGTCTTCCGCCGCGCGCTCGAGCTTCGGCGCGATGGCGATGTCGCGCCCCGCCGCCATCCACCGGTCGACCGCCCACGCCGCGAGCACGAGCCCCGCGGCAGCGGTCCCCTTCACATCCCAGGGCTTCGCCAGCGTCACGCACGAGGCGGACAACATCAGCCCGCCGCCCATGGTCATCGCCCGGTCGAGGTAGAAGAGCCGCAGCACGCCCCGGAGCGTCATCCGGGCGGCATGGCGAACGAGAGCGCTCAAGCCCTCCGGCGTCGTCACGGTCGCCTCGCCCCTCGACGCGCCGCCCGGCAGGCGCTTTCGCGGCCAGAGGTAGGGCTTCAAGACCACCGCGATCGTCCCGAGGAACGCGAGCGCGATGCGCAGCGGGTTCTCGACGAAGAACGCCCAGGCCAGCGCTTGACGCATGCTCCACTTTTCGGCCGCCTCCCAGTCGAGCGACGGGAAGCGGTTGGCGAACCGGCGCAAGAGCTGGGTCGAAATCGGCTCCGCCAGCCGGTTCGGGCGGCCTGGCTCGACAAGCGACTGGTCGGGCTCGGCGCACAGCTCGTCGTGCAGGTGCCCGTGCTCGACGAAGATGCGGCCCGGCTCCAGGTAGAACCAGTCCTCGAAGCGCACCCGCTCGGCGAGGTCTCGGGCGTCGAGGCGGTGCCCGGCGCGGCTTGCGCCATCCAGCACCGCTTCCAGGAAGCTCTGACGCACCTGCGGCCAGTGGAACGCGGCGTCGTGGTTGCCCCGCACCAGGACCAGCTCGTGCCCGTCGGCGAGGAACGCGCCCAGCCGCTCGAAGAATCGGGGGTGCCGCCGGGCGACCAGGCCCATCTGCCAGGCGCCCCGCTCGGGAAGGGGGTCGAGACCGAACTCGGTTTCTTTGGCGCTGGGCTCGAACGGCGCGGACTCGCCGAGGTCCACCGGCGAGAGGTTGATGCCGATGAAATCGACGATGTCCCCCGCGAGCACCAGGCGCCACGGGCCGCGCGCGGGCGGATCTTGCGCGTAATGGTCGAGGAGCCCGCCCAGAGCGCGGTCGACGTGGTCCCGTTGGCACAAGGCATCGAACGAGCCCGCGGCTTCCAGCACCCGCCGTTTCAGGTCCGCCCCGAGGTGCACGTCCGAGAAGAGAAGAAGGTCGCGCTCCTCTTTCGATCGCCTGGTTGTCTGCTCGAGCATCCGTGTCACCCTCGCCAGGGGTGCATTGCAAGCGACGCACCAGGGATGGTACCGCGAGCCGGGGGAGCGGATCAACGAGGCGGAAGGATGCCTGAATCGAGGCGATTCACGTGCGCGTGCCGGGTGCATCGAACGCGACGCACCCCGGGGATATCGGTCGGCCGGGAAGCGGTGTGCGCGCGATCACCAACGTCCGCCACCGGCGCTGTGCAGCCGATGCGTCAAGCGCGACACGGATGCCGGAGGGCAACCGCGACATCGGGATCACGGTTCGTGACCGTTTTCGTCCAGCCAGGCGGCGGCGTGGGTGCCCAGGGCGGTCAACCCGCGGGTGAAGACGTGGTCGGACCCGGGAAAGACGTCGAGGTGCCCGAAGCTCTGGCGCGCGAGGGGCGAGAGCCGGTGCGAGTCGACGTAGGGGTCCCGGTCGCCGAAACCGATCCAGACGGGCCGATCGAACGAGGCGAGCGGCGAGAAGTCGAAGAGCGTGGTCGGCGGGGCGACCAGGAGGAGCGGCGAGCGGGTGGGCTGCCGCAGGGCGAGGCCCAAGGCGACCGCGGCCCCGAACGAGTAGCCGCACAGCGCGATGCTGCCGTGCGCGGTCGACTGGGACAGGTGCCAGGCGGCGGCGCTGGCGTCGGCGATTTCCGGCTCGAGCGCCGAGAGCGCGAGCGTCGTCCCGCCGGGCGCCGAAACACGGCGAACGCCGCCGGACGCGCCGACGCCCTGGTAGTTGAACCGCAATGTCGCGTGCCCCGAGCGGGTGAACGCCCAGGCGAGCTCGGCGACGACCGGGCTGTCCATCGAGCCCCCCAACGCGGGGTGCGGGGCGCAGATCACGACGGCCGGCGCGCGCTCGCCGCGGTGGAACAGCCCCTCCAGCACCAACCCGGGAGAATCGCCGCTCGCTGGCTCGCGCACGATCACCGCGGGGCGCTCGAGGTACTGGCCTTTGAGCACCATCGCTCTTGCCTAGCGGCGGCGCTCCAGGCAGACGCTCGGGCCGGACGCGGTGATGACGCACAGCTCGTCGCCCGGGCAGGGCCTCTGGCGCGAGCAAGGCCTGCGGCAGCGGTGGTGGTGTCCGATGGTCGCGCAGACGTCACCCGCGGGACAGTTGACGTCCCCCCGGCAGTCGTTGGCGTACTGCCGCACCGAGGCGGCGCCGCCGGACGGGTGAGTGCGCTCGTGGGTGGTGACCAAGAAGAAGGTCGAAATGAACATCGCCGCGACCCACAGGAAGAGCGAGGTCACGCCCGCGACAATCAACGGGCCGTGCAGCCACGCCCGCGAGCCACCGCGATACAGGAGGTAGCCGAGCAGCAGCCCTCCCACTCCCCCGATGAAGAGATACCTCGGCGGCAGGAGGTGCAGCCAATGGTCGAGCTGGTGCTTGACGGCCATGTCCATCGCGGCCGCGGTCAGCGGCGCGAAGCAGAGCGCGAAGACCAGCAAGGTCAAGCGGCGCACGAAAGCAAAGTCTACCAGGACGCAAGGTTCGAAAGTGGGCTCTCGACGATCCTGCGGCGCGGTTCGGCGATGGCCGACACCCGGCGCGACGCGGGCGACCCGGTCGCCTGAGCTCCAACGCTGCGCTCTAGATGAGCTTCGTGAGGCGACGAGCGGCCGCGTTGTGCGCCTAGCCGTATCCCTCGATGGAGTAGTCGATGATCACGACGCCGCGGTCCTTGGCGGGCTCGTCGTCTTCCAACGGAGCGGGCGGCGGCGGGGGGTCCGGTCGGGGGCGCTTCTCGTCGCGGCGCCGCTCCGCCTCCCGCTCGCGGCGCTTGATCTCATCGATGATGAACGCGTCGAGCATGGTGGCGACCTCCCAGAAGGTCACGTCCGCGGCCCGAACCCGCTCGAGGCACCGACCGCCGCCCCCGCGGTCCAAGACCTCAAACGGCAACCCTTGCAAGCGCGGGGCCAACCGCTGCCGGAGTGCCGCTGTCCTGCCCGACCCGCCTCCTCGCGCCGGCACCCGTCGGGAGGCGCCGCGTGCTCGAAATCCCTGTCTTTCACGCCCGTGCCGATGCCAGGACGGACCGGCAAGCTCTCCTTTTGTTTAACATCCGCACTGACCGCCGGTCAACTTCGCCAAGGCCCCTCGCGACGCCCGAGCATCCAGTGCCGTCAGAGCCGGAACCGACGGGAAACGGTTCTGATGCCGGGCTCTTCGCGCGGAGCGACGCCACCCAGGAGGGGAGCTGGCGAGCGGCATGCTACCCGCCGCCGACCGCGAGCTCGGCGAACCGGATCGTCGGCGCGAAGACGCTGCCCCGGCGCAGCAGATCGCTGCCGACCGCGTCGATCGTTTCCAGCATCACGAGGAGCTGACCCGCGACGGTCACCTCGTGCACCGGGAAGGCGAGCTCGCCGTGGTCGATCCACAGACCGTTCGCGCCGCGCGAGTAGTCGCCCGTCACCACGTTGGCGCCGGTGCCGAGCATCGCCGTGACGTAGAGCCCGCGAGCGACCCCGGCGATGATCTCGTCGGGCGACCGCGTGCCCGGCTCGACGACGAGCTGATGCGCGCCGATGCCAGGCAGGCTCGCGTAGCCGCGGCGCGCGTTGCCGGTCGTCTTCGTCTTCGCTTTGCGCGCGGTCCGATGGTCGTAGAGGAAGCTCGCGAGGACGCCGCGCTCGAGGATCGGCGTCCTCCGGGTGGGCACCCCCTCGGCGTCGAATGCTGCCGCCCCGAGCGTGCCGGGGAGCCGGCCGTCGTCGACGAGCGTCACGAGCTCGCTGCCGATGCGCTCGCCCAGGCGATCGGCAAGGAAGCTGGAGCGCTTGCGGACCAGCTCACCGCTGACGGCCCCCGAGAGCGCTCCGAAGAAGGCGGCGGACATCACCGGGTCGAGCACGACCGGCACCCGCGCCGACGGAGGTCGCCTGGCGCCCAGCATCCGGACCGTGCGCCGAGCCGCCTCGCGCCCGACCGCCTCCGGCGCCTCCAGCTCCGAGAGCTGGCGCCGGTGATCGCTCCACGACGAGGTCTGCAACGACCCGTTCTGCTCGGCGACCGGCGAGCACCAGAGGAAGGCGTGCGTCGCGCGCTCCGAGTCGAGAAGGCCGTGCGAGCTCGCGAGGGCCGTCTCGACCACCGCTTCGCCGGCGCCGGACCCGTTGAACCGCACGCAGCGCGGGTCCTGGGCCTGGGCGGAGCGCTCGAGCTCGAACGCCTGGGAGAGCTTCCAGCCGGGGTCGAGCTCCGCGATCGCCGGATCGAACAGCCCCTCGACCCGCGGACGCGCCGACGGCGACAGCTCCTTCGGCCCCGGGAGGGAGTTGGCCGCGTCTTTCGCCGCCTCCTTCGCCAGGGCGAGCGCGCGGCCGACGAGGCTTTCGAGCGAGGAGCGGTCGAAGTCCGTCGTCGAGGCGAAGCCCAGCCGCCCTCCTCGCACGACGCGCAGCCCGACGCCCTTCGAGACCGCTTCCGAGAGCTCCTCGATTTCGCCGTTGGCGACCGTGACCGACGCTTCCCGGGAGCGCTCCGCGTAAGCTTCCGCCTCGGTCGCGCCCGCTTGGCTCGCGAGCTCCACCACCCGCGCGCACAGCTCCCTGAGCTCCCCCGTGCGATCGACGTCCTGGTCGGCCATGTCCTTCTGGCTCCGGCGGCCGGTCGGCCGCGAACGAACGGGCGGAGTATTCGAGCCCGGCCGCACGGGCGCAAGCGAGCGAACGGTCGGGCAGTCATGGCGTCGGTTGCGAAGGCGGCGGCGCGGTCGCAAACAACAGAGGTGAGCGCGCGACAAGACGTGCTGCGCGCGAGGACGCTTTCGAGGAACGCGGCGCGCCTCGTCTGGCGAGAGCGCGGCCGATTCCTGCGAGCGCAGCTTTCATCGGCCATCGCGACGGGCGTCGATTGGGTGCTCCTCGCCGGACTGCTCGCGGCCGGCGTGCACTACCTCGTCGCCGCCGCCGCGGGCGCGCTCCTCGGCGCGGCGACCGACTTCTTCCTCAAGAAATGGTGGGCCTTCGACGCGGCCCAGGGCCCGCTCGCGCGCGAGGCGCGGCGCTACGCGATGGTCAGCGTCGCTTCGGCGGGCCTCAACAGCGGTCTCGCCTACCTTCTCGTCGACAGCGCCCGCCTCCGGCCGCTGGAAGGGCTCCTCCTCGCCTCGGTGGTGGTCATGGCCGGTTGGAACTACCCGCTCCAGCGCTGGTTCGTCTTCGCCGGACGCCGTGGCTTGCTCAGCGGTTCCGGATCAGGCGGCCGATAGCGGTTCCGCCTGCAAACAGGGGAGGGACGGCGCCGCCACGGATGGGCAATCGATCGCTAGAAGTTTCGGCGAAGGAACTCGCTTGACGAGAGCCGTGGGGCGCATAAACGGTGCGGGCAAACCCCGCCCGAGCGGGCTGCCTTCGGCGGCGGCCACGCGAATGGTCGATTCGCCGCGTCCGAGATCGGCGAGAATGCCAACGGGAGGACGCTTGACCCTGGAGCGAGGCGCGGTGACCGCCGATATCGCTTGGCGTGACGAGCGCGTCTCGTCCCTGCCGCCACGGCTCCCGCCGCCCGACATCGACCCGGACCGGCTGGAGGTCGAGTCGCTCAAGGTCGTCGCCCGACTGCGGCGCAAGGGCTACGTCGCCTATCTGGTCGGCGGCTGCGTGCGCGACCTGTTGGTCGGCGCTCGGCCCAAGGACTACGACGTCGCGACGAGCGCCCACCCGGAGGAGATTCGGGCGCTCTTCCGCCATTCGCGGCTGATCGGCCGGCGCTTCCGGCTCGCCCACGTCTATTTTCCGGGCGGCCGCTTGGTCGAGGTCGCGACCTTCCGGGCGACGCCTGTACAGGCGACCGACGAGGAGGGCGAGCCGACCGGCGACCTGCTCGTCACCGACGACAACCATTTCGGCACCGCCGAGGAGGACGCGCGCCGCCGCGATTTCACCATCAACGCGCTGTTCTACGACGTGGTGCCGGGCAAGGTGCTGGACTACGTCGGCGGTCTCGAGGACCTGGCGGCGAAGGTCGTCCGGACCATCGGCGACCCCGAGATTCGGTTGCGCGAGGACCCGGTGCGGGGCCTGCGCGCGGCCCGCATCGCGGCGAAGCTCGGGTTTCGGCTGGGCGACGAGACCTTCCAGGCGATGCTGCGCCATTCTCGCGAGCTCCCCAGGTGCGCTCCCGCTCGGGTGCTGGAGGAGACGCTCAAGCTCCTGCGTTCGGGCGCGAGCCGCGAGGCGTTTCGCATCCTCCGGGAAGCCCGGATCCTCCCGGTGCTGCTCGCCCCGGTCGCCCAGACGCTGGAGAAGGGCGGTGCCGCTGCCCAGGAGCGCTTCTTCTCGCGGTTGGGCGCGCTCGACGCCGAGGTCGGCGCCGGAAAGCCGGTGACCGACGCGGTGATGCTGGCGACCCTGCTCGCGTTTCTGCCGCTGCATCATGACCCGCGGGCCGCGCCGGAGGGCGCCGGGTTCGACGAGGTGGAGGGAGCAGCGGCACATTCGCTTCCGAGCGCGGACAAGGTGCTCGGCCAGATGTCCCAGGCGGCGCGGCTTCCCCGGCGCATCGCCGAGCGCGCTCGGATGATTCTCGCGATACAACGGCTGCTCCAGCAGGGGCCACGCCGGCGGACCGGCGGCTTCGTGCGCACGCCGCAGTTTCCGGAAGCGCTCCAGCTCCTCGAAATCGAGGCTCGGGCGAGCGGGCAACACACGGACCTGGTCGCCCGGTGGCGGGAGCGGGTCGCCGAGATGGCGAAAGCGGTGTCCCGGGGCGAGGGCGCTCTCGCTGCCCGCGCGCGCGGGGGTGGAGCGGAGCCGGCGCGCGGATCGGAGCGCACGCCGGAATCATCGGCGATCGACGAGCAGCCTGACGGCAGCGGTGCCGGTACTCAGGACGGGTCGAGCTCGGCGTTGGGCAGCGCGACCGGCCGGCCCCGGCGCCGGCGAGGTGGCCGGCGCCGCCGGAAGCCGGGACTCCCGCGTCCACCGTCGCCCGACGGCGCGCCAGACGGGGCCTGAAGAAGTTGAAGTCGAGTCGGGGCGCGGGATCGCTCGCCCGCTGGGCGGTGGTGGTGACGGTGGCCTTCGCCGCGCTCCACGGGCGATATCTCTATCGACATTATGAACCGAACACGTGGCTCTACCGCGACGGAGCCTTCTACTTCACGACCGTGCGTGCCCTCGCCGACCACGGCCGGCTCGAGCAACGCGACCTGCAGCCGCAGAGCTGGTACGTCGACGACCTCGGCTGGAATCGGAACCTGACGCTCGACTGGTCGAACGTCGCCCTCGGCCGCCACGGTGCCTGGTATCCGAAGCACCCGATTCTGCTGCCGCTCGTCGCGACACCCTTCTACGGGCTCTTCGGCATACCAGGAACGCTGCTGGTGAACGTCCTCCTGAACCTGGCGTGCGTGCTGCTCGTTCTCCTGCTCGCGCGGCGGGTCGCGCATCCGGCGGTGGCGGCGGTGGCGGCCGTCGCCGTCGCGGCGATGCCGTTTTGCGTCGAGCAGTCGTACGCGTTCTCGAACGACGTCCTCTCGGCCGTGCTGTGCTTGGGCGTGCTCGAAGCCACCCTGGGCAGGCGCTTCGGCTTGGCGGGAGCGCTGGCGGGGCTCGCAGTCTGGTCTCGGGTGACGAACGCGGTCCTGCTTCCCGCCTTCGCGATCCTGGCGGTCTGGGCCGGCGGCTGGCGGGCGCTCTGGCGCGCGTCGCTCTTCTCCCTCCTTCCGCTCGGCGCCTTCGGAGCGCTGAACACGTATCTCTTCGGCGCGCCGTGGACGACGGGCTACCAGCGAACGCTCGTGCGCGTGGCCGGCGTCCTGACGACCGCGTCGCACTCGACGCTCTTCCGCGTGCCGCTATTCGCGGGCTTGAAGCGCATCGCCTTCGCGCCCGACGGCGCGTTCCGAACGTTTCCGCTCCTCGCGCCCGGTCTCGTCGGATTCGTCGCGCTCGGCTTTCGCAAGCGCTCGTGGGCGGTAGCGCTCCTGCTCTTCGCCGTGCTGCCGGCGCTGGTGCTCGCGAAATACCTCTGGTATCGGCCGCAATTCCTCGACGCCGTGTTCGGCGCCTCGGGGGTCGGCCTCGCGGCGATGGCCGGGCTGTGGCTCGAGCCGGTCGAGGTGCCGGTCGTCCGCCGGCGAGTGCCTCGGTGGATCTGGCCGGCGGCGCTCCTGCTCCTCGGGTCGACGTCCGTCGCCGCGCGGGTCGCAAAGAGGGCGAATCCGCTCCTACTCAGCTCGCATCTGCGCCAGGCCCGGGTCTTCCTCGGGGACATTCCCTGTGACTACTGGAACCCGCAGAACGAGCGCTGGGAGTGCAGCCACTTCGACCCCGGCGGTTGGGCGATGACCGGCGCGATGCTCGGTCCGGCGGAGGAGGTGCGCGGCCGGCCCCTCCGCGGTATCTGGATGCATCCGAGCCCGACCGGACGCTGGAGACGGCTGGTCTTCCCTCAATTGAGAGCGAAAACGGTGCGGCTCACCTTCGCGCTTGGCGACGTGTCCCGTCCGGGCCCGGTGCAAGTCGAGGTTCTGGCGCGCGGCCAGCCGGGGATCGACCTCACGCTCTCGCGGCCAGGAGACGAAGTCGGGCGGACCGTCACCATCGCGCCGGGCACGGGTCCCGCGCTGGAGTTGCGCGATCGATCGAGCGACCCGATGTGGAAGCACGTCGTCGTTCGCGGAACGCTCATCCGCTGATTCGGACGTGTCCGGTCTTCCGCCTACCGGCGGCGCTTTCGCCAAGCCTGCTGGCACTTCGGGCAGAACGCGCTCTGGCGGCCGCCGATGCGCATCGTTTCCAGCCTCGTTCGGCAGCGCGGGCACGTCTCGCCGGCGCGCCCGTAGACGCGAAAGACGGCTTTGCTTCCGGGCGGGGCGGCGGTCGTGTCGCCGGGGGTGCCCATCGACTTCAGGGTACGGGCGAGGGTCCAGCGGATGGCCGCGATGAGCGCGCGCACCTCGTCGAGGCGGAGCGACGCCGCCCTACGCGCGGGATGGATACGCGCCTTCCAGAGCGCCTCCGTTGCCTGGATGTTCCCGAGCCCGGCGAGGACCGTCTGGTCCATCAGCAAGTCCTTGACCGCGCGGCGGCGATGGGCGAGAGCGCTCCCGAGCACCTTCGCAGACGGCGGCTCGTCCCAGACATCCGGGCCGAGCTGGTCGAGGCCGAGCTCGTGGCGCAACCGAGCGAGCGAGCCGGCGGCGAGGCGGCCGAACATCCGCGGGTCCTGGAAGTGGACTCGCGTGCCCTCCGCGGTTTCGAGCTGCGCGCGCGACCACCGGACTGGATCCCGGGAGCGCTCCAGGGAAAGCCTTCCGGTCATGCCGAGGTGCAGCGCAAGCCCCTGGCGCCCGTCGAACGCGACGAGCAGCCACTTCCCGTGACGGCGGACGTTCTCGATGCGGCGTCCTTGGAGCGATTCGAGCGCCGCGACCGACGAGCCGCGCAGGAGGCGCGTCTTCGATGCGGCGACCCGCGCGAGCGTCTTGTGCAGAAGCCACCGTTCCAGGCAGCGGCGCGCGTGCTCGACGTCGGGTAGCTCCGGCATCGTGAGCGTTCTATCCTCGGTCGGATACCGGATTCCAGCGCGGGCACGAGGCGTTTTTTCCGCGGCGACGTTGAGAAGGCGCCGCGCCGGTTCGCCGCCGCGGGGTTGAACTGACGGGCCGCGCACGCTGTCCGCGCGATGACCGTTGCGGTCCTCGGCGAGCCGCGCCAGAACCGACGGATGAAGCGGACGATCGTCATCGGGGACGTCCACGGCTGTCTCGACGAGCTCAGGGACCTTCTGCGCGAGGTCGGCGCGACGCCGGCCGATCGCCTGGTGCTGGCCGGCGACCTCGTGGTCAAGGGGCCTGACTCCCGGGGCGTGCTGCGACTCGTGCGAAAGCTCGGCGCGGCGAGCGTTCTCGGAAACCACGAGGACAAGCTGCTGCGGGCGCGGCGTCAGGGGAAGACGCTCTCGGGCGCCCATCGCGAGGTCGCCGAATCGCTCGACGACGACGACTGGCGGTGGCTCGAATCGATGCCGCTGCGAATCGATCTGCCGGACATCGGCATCGTCGTGGTGCACGCCGGACTGATCCCCGGAGTGCCGCTCGACCGCCAGCGCCGGGAGAACCTCTTGTCGCTTCGCAGCCTGCGGGCCGATGGAACCCCCTCGCGTCGGGTGGACGACGGGGAACCGTGGGCCTCGCGCTGGCCGGGACCGCAGAAGGTGGTCTTCGGCCACGACGCGCTCCGGGGGCTCCAGCGCCATCGGTTCGCAACCGGCCTCGACACCGGCTGCGTCTACGGCGGCGTCCTGACGGCGCTCGTCGAGCCTGGCTCGCTCCTCGTGAGCGTTCCAGCTCGGCGTCAGTGGGCGCAGCCGGGGGACCTCGAAGAGGACGGCGGCCGCCAATGAGCGCGACGGTCGCGCCGGCCTCGAACGTGATGCTGCGCTGGCTCCTGCGCCTGCGCTGGTGGGCGGTCGTGGGACAGCTCGCCGCCATCGCCGCCGCCTGGCTTCCGCTTCGTCTCGCTCCACCGCTCGTCGCTCTCGGCCTGGTCGTCGCGATCACGGCGGCGACGAACCTGGTCCTCCAGCGCGGGCTCGTCTCGGGACGGGAGGTGTCGCGCCGGCTCCTCGCGAGCGTGCTGGCGCTCGACACCCTCTCCTTGACGTTGCTGCTCGCCTCGAGCGGCGGCACCCACAACCCGTTCGTCGCGCTCTACCTCGTGCACGTGACCCTGGCGGCGGTGGTTCTCGGCCGGCGGGGAACCTGGCTCGTGCTCGGCTTGAGCGCCGCCTGCCTGCTCGCGCTCTCCCTGATGCCGGTAGCGCTGCCGGTCTCCTCGGCGCCCTCCCCGGTGATTTCGGGCGGAGGCGTCTTGCTCGCGTTCCTGGCGGCCGGCGCGATGATCGCCTGGTTCGTCTCGCGGCTGCAGGAGGACCTCGCCCGCCGTGAGAACGCGCTGTCGCTTCTCCAATCGCAGGCGGCGCGCCACGAGAAGCTCGCGTCGTTGACGACGCTCGCGGCGGGAGCGGCGCACGAGCTGTCGACGCCGCTGGGGACCATCGCGGTGGTGGCCAAGGAGCTCGAGCGTGGGGTGGACGAGCTCGACCGGACGGCGCTGCGCGGCGACCTGAAGCTGATTCGCGAGGAGGTGGAGCGCTGCCGCCTCATTCTGGTGCAGATGAGTGCGACCGCGGGGGAAGCGGCAGGGGAGCTGCCCGGCGCGATTCCCGTTCCGTCGCTGATCGCCGACGTCCGCGCTGCCCTTGCGCCGGAGCGGGCGACGCGGCTCGAAGTCGAGGTCGCCGGCGAGCTGGCGTCGGTCGAGGCGCCCCGCCAGGCGCTGACCCACGTGCTGACGAGCCTCGCGCGAAACGGGTTCGACGCTTCCGCCGCTGGCTCGACGGTGCGGCTCGTGCTCGGCCGCGGCGAGGGGCGCATCCGGTTCTCGGTCGAGGATCGCGGCGCGGGGATGAGCCGCGAGATCCTGGCGCGCGCGGGCGACCCGTTCTTCACCACCAAGCCGGCGGGGCAGGGGACCGGTCTCGGTCTGTTCATCGCGCGGGCGTTCGCCCAGCGCCTGGGCGGCCGCCTCGTCCTGTCGAGCGAGCCGGGGACGGGCACCTTGGCCGAAATCGAGCTGCCGCAACCCCTGGGAGGGACCGCATGAGCTGCGAGGGCGCCTGGCGAGTCGAGACCGCGAAGAGCGTTCTCGTGGTCGACGACGACGAGGTCTTTCGCACGCGGCTGGTGCGGGCGTTCGCCGACCGCGGCTTCGACGCGCGCGGGGCGGGCGACGGGGAGAACGCGCTCCTCGCGGCCCGGGCCGACAGCCCCGAGCTGGCGGTGGTCGACCTCCGGATGCCGGGCAAGAGCGGTCTCGAGGTGGTCACGGGCTTGAAGTCGCTCGACCCGACCACGTCGATCGTGGTGCTGACCGGCTACGGCTCCATCGCGACGGCGCTCGAGGCGGTGCGGCTGGGCGCGACCCACTACCTGACGAAGCCGGCGGACGTGGAGGACATCCTGGGAGGGTTCGAGCGTCGCGCGGTCCCGCCGGGGGCGGCACCGAAGCCGCCGCCCGAGGTGCCGAGCCTGGCGCGAACGGAATGGGAGCACATCAACCGGGTCCTCGCCGACTGCGCGTGGAACATCTCGCAGGCCGCGCGGCTTCTGGGCATCCACCGCCGCAGCCTCCAGCGAAAGCTCGCCAAGCACCCCGTCTGTCGCTAGCCAAGGGGACTCGAGCTATTCCCCGGACCGGCGCGGGTCCCTTCGCTGGGGTTCGTTGCGGTACCATGCTAAGCATGCGTGCGCAGCGATTCGGGTCCGCACTGCTCGCGACCGCGCTGGCGACGGCCATCGCCGGCTGCGGCAAGAAGGCGGCGCCGACGCCGGATGGCGGCCCTGCGGTGGCCTCGCAGAGCGACCTTTGCGCGACGACGCCGCGGCCGATGCTCAGCGACCTGTGGCCGACCACCTTCGCGTCCTGCGCGGGCAGCGCTTGCCACGGCGGCGGCGCCGGGCAGATGCTCTTCAGGACCCCCGAGGAATTCCTGGCGGCGACCGTCCGGCAGGCATCTTCCGAGGTGCCGGGCGCCAGCCGCATCGTCCCGGGCCAGCCGAGCGCGAGCCTCCTCTACCAGAAGCTCGCCGGGACCGCGACGCCACGGATGCCGCTGGGCGGGCCGTACCTGACCAAGGAGCAGCTCGACCTAGTGGCGGGGTGGATCTGTGGCGGCGCCCAGCCGGGAGCGCTGCCGCAGACCGACGGCGGTTCCTACAACCTGGGCCAGTTCCCGGTCCCGTCGATGATTCCCGGGATGGAGCAGCTCCACGGCGAGTGCGACGGCGGCGAGTGCGAGTGCGATGGAGGGCCGTGCCCCGTCGCCTGCGGCGACGGCGGAACCTGGTGTCCAGAGGGGCTGCAGTGCGACGACGAAGGCGTCTGCGTCGGCCCCTGCCCCGGCGGCGGCCTGTCGATCGGCGGGATTTGTCCGCCGGTTTCGTGCCTGGACGATGGTGGCTGTGACGGCGGCATCGGCGACGGCGGAGGCGGTGATGGTGGAAGCGTCGACGGCGGCAGCGTCGACGGCGGCAGCGTCGACGCCGGTGACGGCGGCATCGGCGACGGTGGCATCAGCGATGCCGGCGATGCGGGTCCCTCCACGCCCGAGCCGCCGGTGATCCTCAACCTGGCGCCCACCGAGGGCTACCAGGGCACTCCGGTGCAACTGTTCGGCGCCCATTTCGGCGCGGACTGCTCGGTCGACGACGTGGAGTTCGCCGGGGCCGATGGCGGAACGATTTCCGGAGCGCTGCAGAGTTGCATCCCGAACGAAGTCGACACCGCGGTGCCGCCGGGGGCCGTCACCGGTCCTGTCCAGCTCACGGTCGCCGGTGCCGGCCAGGCGAAGAGCCCGGTGGCCTTCACGGTGTGGTCTTGCGGCGCGCCGACGCTGTCGTCGATCAGCCCCTCGGAAATCACGGCCGGTTCCGGCGATACGCCGATTCGATTGGTCGGCGCGGACTTCAACCCGGGCTCGGTGGTCGATGCGAGCCTCGGGGACGGGCCGCCGGTCGCGCTGGCCGTGACCTACGAGAGCGCCGCGGCTCTGACCGCGGTGGTGCCGAACGGAGACCTCCTGCGGCCGGGCACGCTGGCCATCACCGTGACGAATCCGCCGGAATGCGTTCCGCCGCAGGGAGGGACCTCGCAAGCGCAGACGCTCACCGTCACGAGCGAGATGCCGACGCTGTACGGCGTGACACCGGAAGCGGTCCTGGCAGGCAGCGGCGACACGACGCTCACGCTCAGCGGCCACGACTTCAACGGCGGCTCGACGGTCAGCGACAACGAGGGGACCTCGCTGGCGGTCACCTCGGTGACGCCGACCGAAATCCAGGTGACGATGACGGCCGATGAGTTGACGGCGCCCAGGGTTCTGAACCTGAGCGTTTCCAATCCGGACCCGGTCGGCGGCAGCCCGATTCCGAGCAACAGCATCGATTTCTCCGTGCTGAACGTGGCGCCGGTGCTTGCGAGCCTCGCCCCGGCGAGCGTGGCCGTCGGCTCGACCCCGGAGCTGGACCTCCACGGAAGCGGCCTCACCAGCGCGACCCAGGTCCTGATCGACGGCCAGCCGCGGCAGGCCACGCTGAAGAACCCCTCGAGTGGCGGCTCCACCGCGCCGTATCTCGAGATCGCCTCGCTCGACCAGCAGATCACCAACACCGCGGGCCCGCACGCGGTCCAACTGGTGTCGCCCCCGCCGGGCGGCGGCTACAGCCAGGTTCTCGACCTCACGGTGACCGAGCCGACCCCGACGCTCACCTCGATTTCGCTGACCAGCGCCGAGCCGTGCGCGCAAGAGACCATCACGCTCACTGGCACCGGCTTCACCGCGCAATCGGTCGTCGAGTTCGGCACGGTCCAGGTGACGCCGACCTCGATCGTTCCGACGAGCTTGACCTTCCAGCTCCCCTGCGTTTTCGGCGCGGCGGACCACTCGGTCGACTACCCGGTGACCGTGCAGAACCCGGACGGCGCGGCGAGCAACGCGCTCACCTTCACGCTCACCGCGGACGCCGACCCGATCATCACGAGCCTCTCGCCCAACCCCATCGCCCCGGGCAACGACCTGTCCTTGTGGATCTACGGCGCGAACTTCGGCTTTCCCGACCTCCAGGTCGATGTCGTGACTCCCTCGGGCGTCGACCTGCAAAGGCTCCCGGGCGACGTCGGCGTCGATCCGAACGGGAACCTCCTGGTCTCCCATCTGCCCCTGCAGGCGAACAGCGCGCCCTATCAGGTGACGGTGACCCGGACGAGCGACGGCGCGAAGAGCGCGTCGGTAGCGCTGCTGGTCTCGGCGAAGAACCCGACGCCGGTGCTGACGAGCTTGAACCCCGCGAGCGCCACGCAGGGCTCGGAAGCGGTGTCGCTCACCGTGAAGGGCTCGGGCTTCGCGCCTGGCGCGCACATCACCTTCAACGGCGGCCCCTGGCAGCTCACGACCGTGGTCGACCCCAGCACCGCGACCGCGACGATTCCCGCGCAGCTCTTGACCGGGGTCGGCTCCCTCGATGTGAAAATCGTCAACCCGCCTCCGGTCGCTGGCGACGGCTCGAGCAACGCGCTCGAGTTCACGGTCGACGGCCCGAACCTCGCGCCGGCCATCCTCTCGATGACGCCGGTGCCGCTGTTCGTCGCAAGCCCACCGGCGATGGCGCTGACCGGAACGAACTTCCTGCCCTCGACGACCGCGACGCTCGACGGCGAGCCGTGTCCGGGCTGTTTCGTCTTCGGGTCGCGCGGCTCCGGCGTCGTGACGCTCCCCGAGAGCGCTGTCGCCCAGGCTGGCGACCATGAGCTCTGGCTGTCGAATCCGGCCCCCGGCGGCGGCGACTCGAACCCGGTGACGGTGGTGGTCGTCGCGCTGAACCCGGCGCCGACCTTGACCAGCATCACGATGGATCCGGCGGCCGCGTCGGACACGCCGACCACGGTCGTCGCCGGGACCTCGTCGGCCAAGGTGCAATGCACGGGCACGAGCTTCATGCAGGACTCCGTCGTCGAGGTGGCGTTCGAGAACGGTGGCTACTCGGCGCGCACGACGAGCTTCGAATCGGCGACGTCGCTCGCCGCGATGCTCGGGCCGGCGGACCTGGCCGTCGCGGGCACGCTGCACGTCCGGGTGGAGAACCCGGCGCCGGGCGGCGGAACGACCGACGCCCAGGACGCGACGCTCATCGACCCGATTCCGCACCTGACCGCGCTCGACCCGGCCATCGCTCCCGAACCCGCGAAGGCGCTGACGCTCACCGTCTGGGGCACCGGCTTCGTCGGCAGCTCGCAGGTGCGGGTCAAGCTGACCCCGATGACGACCACGTTCGTCGATTCGAGCAAGCTGACCGCCAGCGTGCCCGGCGCGACCATCCCCGCCACCGGGAACTACTCCATCGACGTCGTCAACCCGGCGCCCGGCGGCGGCCCCAGCGACAACGGGCTGACGCTCTACGTGAGCCCACCGGCGCCGGTCCTGACAGGCATCAGCCCTTGCGGGGGGGTGGCGGGGCAGACGCTCGTCGCCGGCGCCACCGGCCAGAACTTCATCGGCGGCATGACGGGGTATTTCGTCGACGCGCAGGGCAACCGGATCGCCGACGGCGCGGTCGACGTGTCGAGCGGCGGCACCGCGACCTCGGCGACGCTCGCGCTGACGCTCCCCAAGAGCGCTCCCGATGCCGATTATCCCGACGAGGTGTGGGTCGAGCTGAGCATCGGCGGCAAGCCGTCGGCGGCGTACCCGTTCGGGCTCGCGACCCAGGCGGTGAGATACGTCGACCAGATTCAAGAGTACATCTTCGAGACCGACTGCACCGACTGTCACACGGTGCCCTCGCCGACGCCGGACAATCCGAATCCGAGCCAGACGTGGAAGCCCGACGGGCAGTTGGACCTCAGCGGCAACGCGGCCCTGAACGGGGTCCTCATCGGCGTCGTTGCGCCGTTGAGCCTGCCGGCAGGCGACACCAATCCGGTCGACGGGATTCCGTACGTCCGCGGCTGCGCGCCGCCGGCCGGCGAGAGCTACGAGCAGGCCAATTTCTTGCTCCACATGCTGACGCCGCCGGCGGAGTATCCGGACCACATGAGCTTCGACCAGATGACCGGAACGGTCTTCTGCGACCAACAGCACCAGCAGACCAACACCTGTCCGAACGTGACGGCGGACCAGAAGAAGCAGGCGCTGCTCGACTGGATCGCCACCGGCGCGAGCTGGCAGTAGCCGGTCCGGGCAGCTCATCTTCGCGGCGGCGCGCGCGACGGCGACGAACGGGTCGGAACCGCTCCCACCGATCGGCTCTCGGGGGGCGACGGCGCTCTAGTCTCGCTTTTCGCGGACGAGCGCCGGCGCGCTCTCGAGGAAGGTGCCGCGGGGCAGCCAGCCGAGGTCGGCGGCACGTTTCGCGACCACCACTTGATCGAGCGCGAGAGCGTCGGCGACGGCCCCGATACGCTGGCGCGCCTGCGCGAGCGGCCAGGGACGCGCCGGCCCGTTGCCGCCCGCCTCGCTCAAGGCCCCCGCCGCTTCGGCGACCGTCGGCGCGCTGCCGTCGACGCCGTGGAAGATGCCGCGAGCGCGCTTCTCGACCACCCGCCGGTAGAGTTGCGCCAGGTCGTCGCGATGGACCGGAGGGAAGCGGTTCTGCCCCTCGCCGACGAAGGTGACCGGCTCGCCGCGGGAGGCGTTGGCGAGCCAGCCGGCGAAGTAGCCGCCGTCGCCGCCGTACACGAGACCCGGCCGGATGACCGCGCAGGCGAGGTCCTCGGTGGCGTGGGAGAGCGCGAACCGCTCGACCGCGGGACGCCAGGCGACCATCGGGAGGGGTCGGTCGGTCGGGGCGTCCTCATCCGCTGCCGTCGGGCAGGAGCCCAGCACCCAGACGCCAGAGGTGTAGATGAGCGCCTTCTGGCCGCCCTCGGCGAGGAGCGCTCCCGCCAGCTCCTCGAGAGCGAGCTCGTCCAGCTCGGGCGTCGCGAACGCACAGTGCACGACCGCGTCGCACTCGGCCGCGAAGTGCTGATAGCGCTCCGGATCGTGCAGGTTTCCGAAGATGGGCACCGCCCCGAGCGCGCGCACCTCGTCCTCTTTCTGGACCGAGCGCGCGAGGCCTCCGACCTCGTGTCCGGCCTGGACGAGGGCGCGCACGACCGCGCTCCCGACGTACCCCGTGCTTCCCGTGACGAAGATCCGCATGGCGGGTGCCTCCCGATCGATGCTGGACCGACCATGCCGCATTCAGACCCCGCAGGGAAGGGCGGAGCCGAAAACCGCGGCCTGGAAAGTCGACCGGCGGGCACGAGCACCGGGTCGCGGCGCGGTCTCGTCCGTCGCGGCGCCGTCTAGCGATCCGAGCGCCGACCCCTGGGGCCCCCTGCCAGACCCGCGGCTCGCCCGGCGCCCGCGCCTTCGACGAGCCGCTTGACACGCGCCGGAAAGTTTCGTAGTCTCGGCTTCGTTATGGGTCGCCCGCCGGCCATCACCGAGGAAGAGATCCTGGCGTCGGCCCGAGCGGTGTTCTTGGAAAAGGGCATCGCGGGGACGACGGCCGAGGTGGCGGAGCGCTGCGGGGTGAGCGAGGCGACGGTCTTCCGGCGGTTCGCGACCAAGGACGACCTCTTCCGGATGGCGCTCATCACGTCGTTCCCGGAGTGGATCGAGTCGTTGCCGGATCTTTCCGGCCAGGGCGAACCGCGGGCGGCCCTCCTGGAAATGGGCCGGAGGACCCTGGCGTTCTTTCGCCGGTTCCTGCCGGGCGCCCTGATGCTGATGGCGAATCCGGGCGTCGAGTTCTTCGAGCGGCGGGCGCTGGTCCGCCGGCGGGTCGTCGAGATCATCACGGCCTTCTTCGAGCGGGAGATTCGCGCGGGCCGCATCCGCAAGATGGACCCGAAATTCGCGGCGCACCTTTTCATGGGCGGGGTGATGATGTCCGTGTTGTTCCAGTTTCGCGGGGCTCTTGCCTGTGCTCAAGATCTCGAGCCCCAAGACGATTTCTTGCCGCAGCTCGTCGACCTCTTGTGCGAGACGCCGGCGGCGAGCAAGCGGTAGCGAGTCGGCTGCTCTTTTTTTTGCGCGATTTCGGAGTCTTGGCTGCGAAATTCGTCGGGAGGTGGGTGCATGCGGCAGGTGCGCGAGGCGGCCCGGCTGGCGATGGTCCTGCTCGTCGTGTGGGCGGCCCCCGCGCGGGCGGCGAGGACGCTCTCGCTCGACGAGGCGCTGGCGCTCGCCCGGGCGAACAACGCGGACTTGAAGGCGGCCAGGGCGCGTCTCGACGAGGCGCAGGGCGACGTGGAGGCGTCGTGGAGCGCGCTCCTGCCCAAGGTGTCGCTGCAGGGTCGGTACACGCACAACAACAAGGAAGTCTCGCTCGCGCTGGGGAAGATGCTCGACGGCGGGGTGCTCGGCCTCGCGGGCGTCCTCGCGAAGACGAGCAGCAGCGCGGAAGAGAAGGCGGCGCTCGGGCAGTTCGAGAGCCAGCTCTCCGCCGCGTCGTCGTCGCCGATCGTGATCCAGAAAGAGGAGCAGCTCGACGGGAACCTGAACGCGACGGTACCGCTCCTGGCCCTCCCGGCGTACCCGGCGCTGCGCGCGGTCAAGGATTCGTACGCCGCCCAGCAGGCCAGCTACTCGGCGACGGAGGCGAGCGTGCTCCTCGCGGTGGCGGAAACGTACTTCGCGGCGGCCGGGGCGGACGAGCTGTTGCGGGCGCGGCAGGACGCGGTCTCGCTCGCCTCGCAGACGCTCTCGACGGCGAAGGCCCGGGTCGAGGCGGGCGCGGCGACGCGGGTCGACGAGATGCGGGCGGAGGTGGCGCTGGTGCGCGCGAAGGAGGCGGTGACGGAGGCGCTCGACACCGAGGCGCGGGCATATCGGGCGCTGGGGACGTTGATGGGCACCGAGGAGCCGGTGCGGGTCGTGCCCGCCGCGAGCGAAGCGGCACCGCTCCCGCCGTCGGAGACGCTGGTCCGGCAGGCGCTCACGCTCCGGCCGGAGATCGCGGCGAACGAACGGCTGAACGAGGCGGCGAAGCTGTCGGCGAAAGCGCAAGCCTGGGGTTGGGCGCCGACGCTCGCGGCCTTCGGGCAGGCGCATGTCGGAAACTACGAGAGCTTCTCCGGCGACGACTACGCGTGGGCGGCGGGAATCGAGCTCGACTGGTCGATCTACGACGGCGGGATGCGCCGGGCGCAAGAGGACATCGACGAGGCGCGGTGGGCGGAAGGGCAAGCGCGAATCGAAGCGCTGCGTGACAGCATCCGCGACGGGGTGGTCGACGCGCGCCGGGCGATCGGGACGAAAGAGAGCGCGCTCAAGGCGGCGGGCGAGGAGGTCGACCTCGCCCAGGCGACGCTCAAGCTGGTGCGGGCGCAGTACGACGCGGGTCAGGCGACGCAGCTCGATTTGCTCCAGGCGCAGGACTCGCTCGTCTCGGCGGAGGTCGCGCGGGCGAGCGCGCGGTTCGGGCTTTCGCTCGCGACCATCGATTTGCAACGCGAGACCGGGACGTTCCCGGCAGGAGGTTGAGCGATGAAGAAGGGACTGCGGGCGATTCTCTTGCTCGCCATCGGCCTCGCGGTGGCGCTGGCGTGGCGGGTGAAGGTGCTGCGGGCGGCTGCGCACGGGCCGGCGGGCGGTACGGGCGTCATCGAGGGCGTCGACGTGAACGTGACGAGCCGCCTGCCGGCGCGCATCGCCAAGGAGTTCGCGCGCGAAGGCGACCTGGTCAAGGAAGGCGCGGTGCTGGTCCAGCTCAACTGCGACGAGGAAGAGGCGCGGCTTTCCGAGGCGGAGGCGCGGGCGGACGTGGCGAAAGCGACGCTCGACGCGTCGGAGGCGAACGCGAAGTCGGCGGTGAAGAACGTGGCGGCGGCGCGCGGCGGGGTTCTCGCGGCGAGCTCGCAGATCGACGCGCTCCTCGCGCAGGAGAGGCTCGCGAAGCTGGAGCTCGCGCGCAACGAACGCCTGTATTCGGAAGGAGCGGTGACGCAGGCGGTGATCGACGCGGCCCAGTCTCGCGAGGCGACGCTGCAAGGGCAGATTGCGGCGCAGCGGGCGAACGCGAGCTCGAGTCAGGACAAGGCGGCGGCGGTCGCGCAGGCGGGCGACGCGGCGCAGGCGCAAATCGAGGTCGCCCAGAGCAATCTGGAGCTTGCGAAGGCGGACGTAGACCTGGCGAAGACGCAAACGGCGGAGTGCACGCTCACCGCGCCGCGTTCGGGGATGATCGCGACCCGCAACTACTATCCGGGCGAAGCCGTGCAGCCGGGGAGCGTCATCTTCACCATCACCGACGTTTCCGACGCGCTGACTCGCTTCTACCTCCCGAACCAGGAGCTCGCCGCCGCCGCGCCCGGCCGCGCCGTGACCATCGTCGCCGACGCCTACCCCGGCCGCACCTTCCGCGGCACCATCTACTACGTGTCGCCCAAGGCGGAGTTCACTCCGCGCAACGTCCAGACCCGGGAAGACCGCGAACGGCTGGTCTACGCGGTGAAGGTGCGCATCCCGAACAAGGACATGCTCCTGCGCGAAGGGATGCCCGTCGAAGTGCAGATAACCGGCACCGAAGAGTGAAGCGGACGCGGGGTCTTGACCCGAACCCAATGGTTTGACGGTGACGTTTGCGAATCGGAGCCGGACACGCGAGTGTCCGGGTGCAGGCAGGGCGATGGCGTGCCCGATTCCGGCGGCATGGTTTGTTCCCGCTCATCCCGAGCGCAGTCGAGGGATGGGCGGTGGCGCGAAGGACCGCTCGTCCCTCGACTGCGCTCGGGATGAGCGGTTCAGGTTGCTCGGCCCATGAACCCCCGATGGACGGGAGCGTGGCTTTGGGTTGGCGATGGAGGCAGGTCCTGACATGACGTCCGATCCGCGCATCGAGGCCAGGGGCTTGCAACGCAAGTTCGGGGAGGAAGTCGCGGTCAAGGGGCTGGACCTCCAGGTCGCGGCGGGGGAGATCTACGGTCTGGTCGGACCCGACGGCGCGGGAAAGACGACGACGTTGCGGATGCTGGCGGGGCTACTCGATCCGACGGCGGGTCGGGTTCGCGTCCTGGGAGAAGATCCCTTCGCGGCGGCGAGCAAGGTGCGCGAGCTGCTCGGCTACATGCCGCAGCAATACAGTCTCTACGGCGATCTCTCGGTCGACGAGAACATGGCGTTCTTTCGGGAGCTCTTCTGTCTCGACCGCAAGGCGTTCAAGGAGCGCCGGCAGCGGCTCCTGGCGATGACGCGGCTGGAGCCGTTCGGCAAGCGGCGGGCGGACGCGCTCTCCGGCGGGATGTACAAGAAGCTGGCGCTGGCGTGCGCGCTCCTGCACGAGCCGAAGGTGCTGCTCCTCGACGAGCCGACGAACGGGGTCGATCCGGTCAGTCGGCGCGAGTTCTGGGACCTGCTCCACGATTTTCTCGCGGAGGGGATGGCGATCATCCTGGCGACGCCGTACATGGACGAGGCGGCGCGCTGTCATCGGGCGGGTCTGTTGTATGCGGGGCGCCTCCTCGAGGAGGGGCGGCCGACGGAGATGCTGCGCGCGTTCCAGCATCCAGTCTACCGGGTCCACGGCGATCGGACGCGGGTGACGAGCTACATCGAGAAGAGCGACGACGTGATGGCCTTCACCCCGGCCGGGGCGGTCTTGCGCATCGTCGTCAAGCGCGGTCGAGAAGCGGGGGCACTCTCGCAGCTCAAGGCGCTCGGCGCCGAGGCCGTTCCCACCGCGCCGTCGTTCGAAGACCTCTTCCTCGCCCGCGTCCACGAGGAGGCGACGGCGTGAAGAGGCGGGAGACCTCGGCTTTCGTTTGTCGTCTCGAGCGATTCTCGGCCGCAGCCGCGAGCCCTGATCTACAAAGCCGCGAAAGGCTCGCGCCGCGCGCAGAATCTCGGCGCCACGTAGCACGACTTCGTGGCACGGGCGTCCAAAGCCCGTGAGCGCTTGGGGACCTGCCATGCCAGCGGGTTCGACTGGGCTTTCACGGGCGAGGACGCCCGTGCCACGATTCCGATCGTCTCCAAGGTCGAGCTTGGGTTGCGGGCGTCAGCCCGCGCTGAGCGGAGCGCGGGGTTCTTTCCGCGCGCAGTCGAAGGGCGGGCTCGGGAGATCCCTTCGATCCCCGTCCTTCGACTCCGTTCGCTCGTTCCTCGCTCGCTCCGCTCAGGACTCGCGGTGAACTCCCTGAAGCCTGTGGTGAAAGGGGTTGTGTCGCCAGGAGATGACATCCGATGACTGACCTCGCGGTGCACGTCTCGCATCTGACGCGTCGCTTCGGCGACTTCGTGGCGGTCAAGGACGTGACCTTCGACGTCGGCCGCGGCGAGATCTTCGGCTACCTCGGAGCGAACGGCGCGGGAAAGTCGACGACCATCCGCATCCTCTGCGGCCTCCTCGCGGCGAGCGAGGGCGAGGCCACGGTCTCCGGCGTCGACGTCGTTCGCAAGCCAGACGCGGTTCGCCAGGTCATCGGCTACATGTCGCAGAAGTTTTCGCTCTACCTGGACATGACCGTGCAGGAGAACCTGGAGTTCTTCGGCGGCGCCTACGGGCTCTTCGGAAAGAAGTTCCGTCTGCGGCGCGACGCGGTCTCGGAAGAGCTGGAGCTCGCGGAGCTGGGCGATCGCATCACCGGTTCTTTGCCCGGGGGCTTGCGGCAGCGGCTCGCCCTGGCCTGCGCGGTCTTGCACCAGCCCGGCATCGTCTTCCTCGACGAGCCGACCGCCGGCGTCGACCCCGAGGCGCGCCGGATGTTCTGGCGGCTCATCCGCCGCCTCGCCGACGATGGCACGACCATCTTCGTGACTACCCACTACATGGACGAAGCCGAGTATTGCGACCGCGTGGGGCTGATGGTCACCGGTCGCCTCGCGGCGTTGGACACGCCGGGGAGCCTCAAGGAGACGTTCGTGCCGGGTCGGATGCTGGAAGTGCGCGGCGCGAGCGCGGAGGAGGTGCGCCAGGCAGCCGACGGCCTGCCGCTTCTCGGGGTGGAGCCGTTCGGCGCCGCGCTCCACGTCCGAGTGCCGGCGCCAGGGCCGTCCGCGAACGAGGTCGAGGGCACTCTGAAGCGTCAGGGTCTCGCCGGAGTCCATGTCGCCGACGCCGAGGTGACGCTCGAGGACGTCTTCCTCACCGTCGTCCGGGAGGACGCGTGATGGAACGGATCCAATTTCCTTGCGATGCAGACTCGCTAGTGGCACGGGCGTCCCCGCCCGTGAAAGCCTTGCTGAGCTTGCTGGCAATGGAGTTTTCCATGTGTTCACGGGCGAGGACGCCCGTGCCACAATCCTATTTTTCAGGATCGTGACTGACTCGCGCGTGGAGTCAATGCCGAGTCATGGAACGATCCCGGGAGGCCCTGACATGAGGCGCTATCTTCGCCGGACGCTCGCCATCGCGCGCAAAGAGCTCCTGCACATGTTCCGGGACCCGACGGTGATGTACATGGCCTTGGGTCTGCCGGTGGTGATGCTGGTGATTTTCGGGTTCGGCGTGTCCCTCGACGTCGACCACGTGCCCATCGCGGTGATCGACCACGATCGTTCGCAGGCCTCGCGGCGCCTCGTCGAAGCGATGGTCGCCGGCGGCGCGTTCGAGAACAAAGTCCAGCTCCGCTCCGAGGACGAGGTCCCGCAGCTCTTCCAACGCGGCGAAGTCAAGGCGGCGCTGGTGATACCCGAGAACTACGAGCGCGACGTCGCCCGCCATCTTCCCGTCCAGGCGCAGCTCCTCGTCGATGGCAGCGACGGCACGGTGGCGAGCATCGCGATGGGCGACGCGATGGGAATCTTCCAAACGCTCTCCGATCGCTCGACCGGCGCCGCGCTCTCCCAAGGCCCGCCCATCCGCGTCCGCTTCAACCCGGCGATGCGCTCCGCGTTCAACTTCGTCCCCGGCGTGGTGGTGATGATTCTCGGGATGATCTCGACGCTCCTGACGGCGCTGACGGTCGCCCGGGAGTGGGAACGCGGGAGCATGGAGCAGCTCTTCGCGACCCCGGTCACGCGCAGCCAAATCATCCTCGGCAAGGTGACGCCCTACGTCGCGCTGGGGATGCTCCAGGCGCTGCTCATCGTGACGCTCGGCTCCTACCTCTTCGACGTGCCGCTCGCGGGCTCGATGCCGCTCCTCTTCGGCTCGTCGCTCCTGTTCCTCCTCGGGATGCTGGGCATCGGGCTTCTCGTCAGCGTGTGGACGAAGAGCCAGCTCATGGCCGTCCAGTTCTCCGCGATGTTCGGGTTCCTTCCGTCGATGCTCCTCTCCGGCTTCATCTTCCCAGTCGGCAACATGCCGTTCTGGCTGCAGGCCTTCGCCTCGCTGTTCCCCGCCCGGTACTACTTGCAGGCGCTGCGCGGCCTGATGCTCAAAGGCACCGGCCTCGCCATCCTCTGGCCGAACTTCCTCATCCTCGCCGGGTTCTCGACCCTGGTCCTCATCTTCGCCGTCTTGAAGTTCAAGCGGCGGCTGGCGTAGAGCATGGGGAGCAACACCCCGCTCGCCCTTCGGCTGCGCATGGCGCGGGCTTACGCCCGCAACCCAAACTCGACCGTGGGCGGAATCGGGACAGTGGCACGGGCGTCCTCGCCCGTGAGAGCTCGGGAACCTGCCATGCCTGCAGGTTCGGCTGGGCTTTCACGGGCGAGGACGCCCGTGCCACTAAGCCCTGTTGCGCCGCACCGAGAATCTGCGCGCGCCGACAAGATACTTGGGGTTCTTGGTTCAGGACGAGCGGTGTTGGCGCGGCCCGAGAATCTGCGAGGAAGGAGCGTGACCTGATGCGCCGGTTTGTGTTGTCGCTCTGGAACGTGATGCGCAAGGAGCTGATTCAGGTCTTCCGGGACCGCCGGCAGGCGACGACGCTGATTCTCGCGCCGGTGTTGCAGCTCGTTCTCCTGGGGAATGCCATCAACCTGCAGGTCGACCACGTCCCGACGGTGGTGTGCGACCAGGATCGGAGCGAGATCTCGCAGCGGCTGACCAAAGAATTCTTCGCCAACCAAGACTTCAAGCTCAGCGACGTGGTGCTGAACCCGTCCCAGGCCCAGACCGACCTCGAATCGGGCAAGGCGGCGGTGGCGCTGATCTTCCCGCCTCGACTCCAGCGCGGCCTCGGGCGCAACGACGGTCCGGCGGCGCAGGTCATCGTCGACGGCGCGGATCCGACGCGGGCGCAGGTCGCGGTCAACGAAGCGAGCGTGTTTCTCACCCTCAACGGCCTCGCCGGCACGCCGATGATCCGCGAGGAGCCGGGTCCGACCATCATGCCGCGCATCTTCTACAACCCGACGCTCTCGACCACCATCTTCATGCTCGCGGGGATGTTCGGGATGCTTCTCCTCAACATCACCGCCATCCAAGCGGCGATGGGTCTCGCGCGGGAAAAGGAGGCGGGGACGCTGGAGCAGGTGATGGTGACGCCCATCCGTCCGGTGGTCTTCCTCGCGGGGAAGAGTCTGCCCTACATCCTCTTCGGCCTCGTCGACGTGATGGCGGTACTGGTCGTGGGAAACCTCGCCTTCGGGATGCCGCTGCGCGGTTCGTTCGTGCTCCTCGGGTTCGCGTCGTTCCTCTACCTCTTTACGACCTTGGGCTTCGGCATCTTCCTCGCGACGATCAGCAACAACCAGCAGCAAGCGATGCTCGGCGCGTTCGCGTTCATGATGCCGGCGTCGCTCCTCTCCGGATTCATGACGCCGATCGCCAGCATGCCGGGCTGGCTCCAGCCGCTGACCCTGCTCGACCCGCTCCGGCACTACATCGAAATCGCGCGCGGCGTGCTCCTCAAGGGCGGCGGCCTGGGCGACTTCACCCACCAGCTCCTGTGGCTCGCCCTCCTCGGCGCCGTCCTCCTCTGGGCCTCTGTCACCCGGTTCCAGAAGCGACACGCCTGAGCGCTCGCCTTCGCGCCGAGGTCGGCGATGAGGCGGCCTCACCCCTCGCTGGCGGCGCGCCCAATGCCGCACTACCGCGCATCGCGACCGCAGATCGGACCGATCGGTCCGATCCGACCGATCGGTCTGATCGTCGCTGGCGGCGCCAGGGCTACGGGGAGCGAGGCCGTGGTCGCGCATCGCCCGTGCCCCGGTCCGAGGCGATGTTCCCTCGCCTTCGCGCGGCCGCGATGGTATGTTCTCGGTCGTGCGCGACGGGCTGGACATCGGTTTCGCGTTGGACCGCCGCTGGCGCTTCTTGCGAGGCGAGATGGAAACGACGAAGAAGCCGGCGCTGCTCGCGCTGGCGCGGGTGCTGGCCGAGGCGCGAGTTCCCTACGCCGTCATCGGCGGGGTGGCGCTCCAGATTCACCAGCGCGAGCCGCGAACGACGCTGGGCATCGACGTGGCGGTGCCCGACCGCGCGCGAATTCCCACCTCGGCCTTGGAATCGAGCGGCTTCGCGAAGACCGGGACCTTCGCCCATTTGGAGAACTGGATCGGCCCGGACCAGACGCCGGTGCAGTTCACGGACGACCCGGCGCTCGCGTCGGCGATCGGGCGCGCGGTCGAGATCGACCTCGAAAGCACGTCGATTCGCATCCTCAGCGTCGGCGACCTCCTGCACGAGAAGCTCCGAGCCGGGCGAGACCCGTCGCGGCGTCGCTCGAAGCGGTTGCAGGACCTCGCGGACGCCGAGTCCCTCTTGGAGCAGGCTCCCGCGCTGGCCGCCGAGCTGACCGCGGACGAGCGCGCCGTCCTCGATCGGTTGCCGAAGTAGCCGACTTCCTGTCGCCCCCGGGCGGCTCCCCGGGTCGCCGACTCGCCGCCGACGGGCCGTCGATGGCTCCCCGGGCGGGCCGGGACAAGCCCGGCCCCTACGGTTCTGAATAGGCGATGGGAGGAGCATGGGTACTTCTGGCGGGTTACGCTAGAGAAGGCCAGGCTCCCGTCGCCTAGCTCCCTCTCTCGTGCCGTCGCAGGAACCGGACGATGGCCTCGGCGAACGCGACCTGCTGGTTGGTGTGGCCGGTGCCCTTGAGGGAGACGTTGTAGCGGGCGGTCTGGCGAAAGGCCGGCTCGGCGTCGCTCCGCTCCGAAATCAGGAGCTCGACCTCGAGCGGGGAGCCCGCGAGGCGCAGGCGGACGATAGCGCGTCGCTCCTCCCGCTTCAGGCCAGTCAGGAGCAACTTCGGCGCCCCGGACCGCAACCGCTTTTCGAGAACGCCGTCCGCATCGAAGACCACGGGAGCTGGCGCCGACTTCTGCGGAGGAACGGCCCGGAGCTCTCCCCAGCCGAACCGCTCGACGTACGCGGGAGCGAGTCCGTCGCAGGCCGAGCGGGCGGCGCAGGTGGCGCAGGGTTCACCGTAGAGAAAGCCCCGGCTGAGCAGGGTCGACCGGACGCTGGCGTCGTCGGCGCCCGAGGCGTGGACCTGGGAATCGATGCGCACCCCCAGGTATTGCCGCGGTATCCGGTCGAGCGCGAGGCAGAGCGGTATCTCGCTCACGCTGATGGGCAGGAACCGATCGGACGGAAGGCACTTCGCCAGCGCGTCCAGCACCTCGGAGTAGGAGAGGGCGACCCGATCGAGGTTCTGCGTCGCCGAGCCCAATAGGAACACGGTGTTGAGACCATAGTGGTACGGTTCGAACGCCAGCGCGAAGTCGATCATTTCGGACAGGTGACCGACGTTCGGAGCGGCGATGGTCGAATGGAAGACCAGCTCCAGGGGCTGGCGCTGGCGAGCGGCGACGACCGCCCGAATGCCGGCGAGGGTCTGCTCGAACGCGCCTCGCCGCTGCACGATGGCCTCGTGCACTGCGGCGTTGGGGCCGTGGAAAGTGATCTCGAACCGGGTGACTCCGGCTTCGAGCAGCGCGGAGAGCAGCTTCTCCTGTCCGAGGCGACGGCCGTTCGTCGGAACGCAGATCGATTGATAGCCGAGGTCCTTCGCGCGCCGCGCCATCGCCGGGAGGTCGGGATTCAGCGTCGGCTCGTGGGTGACGAACGCGACCTGCCGATGACCGCGGTTCTCCTCCAGGATTCGGAACACCTGATCGGTGAGCACGGGCTCGTACCGGCCGAAGCCACCGTCGCTGCAGAAGAGGCAGTCGTTCTGGCAGCTCGTGCCGACGTGGATGTGCAGGGCCTGGACCCGGCTGACCTCGCGTTCGTCGAGCCGCCCGCGCGGGTCCGGGCGAGTCTGGGCGGAAGCTTCGGGCTCGCCCGGCATCGGTCATGGCCTCTCGCGCGTGCGCACCAGGAACTCCATCGGGTTCGACCGTAGGCGCTGTTGGTGGCGCGGTCAAGTGCCTCGCCGGAGCCAGGGAAGCTGGCGGAAGATCGGCACCGGGCGGCGGGTGAGCCGCTCGGCTGGAGCGGCGCTTTGACCTGGGCCACGGCGGGTGCCAGCGAAGGGATGGCCACCAGACCGTGGACTGTGCGCTCTGCTTCCGCTAGGGTTCACCAGAGCAGCCCGCCCCTCGGTGGCGGGCCCGCAATCCCGTAGGCAGACGCACACGATGAGCCCGGAAGGCATCTCAGGGGTGGCGGACACGGCGTTTCTCCTCGCCGCCTTCCGCGCCCAGGAGTCGGCACGCCCGGACGCGCTGTTCTCGGACCCGCTGGCCGCGCGCCTGGCAGGCGAGCGCGGTCAGGCGATGCTCGCCGCCGTCTCCCACCTGGGCGAGGTCGCGGGCTGGAGCTCGATCGTGCGCACGGTGCTCATCGACCGATTGCTCATCGAGGCGCTTGTGCGTGGCGTCCGGACGGTGCTCGACCTGGGCGCGGGCCTCGATACCCGACCCTACCGGATGGCGTTCCCGGCCTCCTTGCGCTGGCTCGAGGTCGACCTGCCGCCGGTCATCGCGTGGAAGGCGGAGCGCCTCCAGGACGAGCGACCCCGGTGTGGGCTCGAGCGGATCGCGCTCGACCTCCTCGACGGGCCGGCGCGCCGGGAATGGCTGGCGCGGGCGTGCCCTTCGGATGAGCCGGCGCTCGTGCTGGCGGAGGGCGTGCTGCCGTACCTCGAGGAGGCGGATGTCGGGGCCTTGGCCTCCGACCTGCGAGCCCACCCCGCGATCGGCGGCCTGATTGTCGACTACCTCTCCCCGGCGCTGGTGCAGGCCCGCCAGGCGATGGCCCGGATGCGGCTGCACGACCTCCCGCTGCGCTTCGCGCCAGACGACTGGCAGGGCTTCTTCGCGGCGCACGGCTGGCGTGTCGCCGAGGTGCGCGACCTGGCCCGCGAGGGGGTGCGCTGCGGCCGGCCGTTCCCCGTCCCCGAGGCCGCACGCGCGTTGGTCCAAGCGGGACCGCCGCTCCTCCCCGAGGCCGCGGGCGGGTCGAGCACGTTCGCTGCGTACGCACTGCTCGAACCGGCCTGACCGCGCCGCTGGCGGCAGGCCGACTCGACTTGAGACTACCCGGCGGCTCGAGGTTCCTTTCGGCGGCTCACCTCAGTAGACGCAGGACGCGCTGGTCGCCTGGGGGCTGTACTCGCTCCCGAGCGCGTCGACTCCGTAGTTGACGACGAAGAAGCTCTGGAACGCGTCGCCTCCCGGCGAGGTGGAGAGCGTCTGCTTGTAGCCGAAGAGCCGGAAGTCGTATTCGTACTGCGACACGTAGTCGTCCAGGATCGAGCCGGCGGTGCCGCTGAAGCTGACGCCTTGCTCGAAGGACGTCGTCTGATCTCCGCCGATGGAGAACCCGGCGTTGGCGCCGAGCACGACGACTCCGATCTGGACCTCCGCCGCCAGGTCGACGGTCAGCGAGCCGCCCCACGTCTGCGACGTGCTCTGTCCCTCGTCGAGCGTCTCGGTCGTGTACGAGCCCGCCGTGTTTCCTCCACTCCATTGAGGCGGATACCCCGGCGACGGCTGGCTCGCCTCGGGCATCTCTCCCATCGGCTGAATCGTGCTGTAGACCTGAATGCCGTTGCCCAGGTCCATCGGCGAGGTGCTGGAGGTGGGCGCGGTCGGGAAGTCCGTGCACTTGGGATACGAGGTCATGTCGTAGGGCTTGTCTCGCAGGAGGTCGGACGTGATCTGGAAAGAGTTGGCGTTCGCCACGTGGTTGAAGAAGTCTCGGTCGACGAAGAGGACCTGCGGCTTCTGGGGCACGTTGATGTAGAACGTCTGGCCCACCCGGCTGCGGTCGAGGTCCGACACGATGGTGTAGCCGTATTGATCGTACGGGACCGTGGAGAAGACCACGCCGTCCGAGCCGATGCCCTGCCCGTATTCCACGGTGAAGGTCGTGTCGTGACTCCACTCCTGGGTGAACGTGGCCTCGGCCTCGACCGTCAGCGCCTCCCTGAACTCGAAGTCCTTCATGTTCACGAGCAGGCCGCTGGACTCGTCGATGTCGACCCCCACTTCGATTCCCGCGTGGATGCCGGCGGTCACGGAGCTCCCGGAGGTGATGCCGGACATCTGACCGAAGATGGTGAACGTGTTGTTGCCGTTGTTTTGAATCGGGTCGCCCGCCGGGTCGGTCAGGGTCGGGTCCACCGCCGGCGGCGCCGCGAGCAGGGCGATGACTTTGTTGCTGCCGTAGACGATCTTGTGCTGGTTGGCGTATTCGACGGTCGTCGAGTCGTCGTCCCAGGCCGCGGGCGAGAGCACCGCGTTGACGTTGAACGGTGTCCCGGCGTAGCTGTAGAACGGTTGCGGGTTCCAGGTCCATTGGCAGGGCACCGGCCCGGGCGCCACTTGGCACATCCAGCCGTACGCGTCGATTTCTCCGGTCGCCCGCAGGACGATCAGATCGTCTTGCCCGTCGCCGTTGACGTCGCCGGCCCGGACGTCCAGGTAGCTCTGGCCGAGGTAGAAGTCGTCTTTCTGATCGATCGTGGGATTGCCGGTGCCTTTGAGCGTCTCGAAGTAGTCGACCGGGAGCGCCATCGCCCAGGGGTTCGAGCTCCACTGGAACGTCATCTGCGGCGGCGTGGAGCCGTCGGGTCCCCAGGTCGCGAGGCTGTCTCCGGCGAAGATCTGCGGCGTCCGGGTCGCGCCCGAAGCGTCCTTGGAAGGTGGATAGATCCAGGACGGCTGGAGCCACCGCGAGGGCGGATGGTTGACGCTGACGCCGACGTTCGGCGACGACCCGGACGGCGTCGGGACCACCTGCGGCGACGATGCGACCGCCAGCATCGGAAGCGCGGCCGCGTCCGTCGTCGAGGTCACGCTGTCCAGGTTTCCTCGCGCTTCGAGCCGGACCCAGGTGCTCAAGCCATTCGCGGTGTAGCCGGTGTTCCACGAGCCCAGGACCAGGTCCTGCACGCCGCTGCCGTCGAGGTCGACGAGCGACACCCCGAGGACGTTCGCGGTCCGCAAGCTGCTCGCCATCGCCAGGAACGCTGTTTGCGGCTTCTTCGAATCGTAGTAGGTCCTCTGGATGTTCCCGATGGGGGTGAGGGTGTCGGCGCCGTAGCCGAAAATCTGGTAGTGCGCCTGCGGGATTCCCGTGCAGTTGGCGCCGCAGCCGGTCCAGGCGTTGGCCCAGTCGTGACCGTCGATCCAGGCGACGACCACCTGTTTCGAGCCGTCCTTGGACATGCTCCCGGCGGCGACCCGGGCGATGAGCGCGCCCTGCGGCTGGTTCGTGCCATCGAGGTCGCCGGTGAGGGTCGCCTGAGCCAGCAGCTTGAGGCACGTCTCGCCAGCGGGGCAGTTGGGCGCCTGGTGCATCAGGTCGTCGAAGACCCAGACCATGCCCGGCGCGGTCGAGACTTCGGACGGCTGGTCGAGGTGCGCGTCGTTCGTGCCGGTGACGATGATTTCGTCATAGCCGTCGCCGTCGAGGTCGGCGAGCGTGACGTCGAAGTCGAACCAGCCGGCGGGGCCGAGGAACGGGACTGCCGTGCCGTTGGAGGTCCTGGCCAAGGGTTTGCGCACCTGAGCCGTCACGGTCCCGTCGGCCGCGACGAACGGATCGAGGATGGTGATTCGCGGGCCGCTCCCGGGTGTCGACGACGTGCCCGGGTTCCAGGCGACGACGACGGTCTCGTCCTGCACATCGTCGTCGAGGTTCCCCGATGCCGTGACCTTCCGCAAGTTCATGTCGACGTCCGGGTCGAGGCCGGTCGAATCGTGGAACATCGCGTGGTCGGTCCCGCCGTTGCCGCCGCTGCCGTCGAAGTTCGCGCGCGCGGACGACGGAGCGAGCAGCATCTCGTTGGCGCCGCTGGCGTTGCTGTCGAGGTTCGCGCCGAAGATGGCAAAGTCGGCGACGCGGTCGAGCCGGGTGATGCCGGTCGTCGGCAGCGGCGGCTGGTTGGCCAAAGGCGGATCGGTCTTGATGGTGTCCGTGGCGGTGGCACCGTTCGCCGTGGCGGTCACCGCATCGGGCAGGCCGACGAACGTCGGAGCGGTATAGGTGGCCACCGAAGTCACCGACGTGCTGGTCCGAGTCGTCGCTCCGACCTGCAGCTTCCCCACCGCGCCCGGGTTGAGGCTCCAGTCGATGGTGTCGGTCGCGGGGGAAGTCGAGTCGGTCAGGGTCGCGGAGAGCGTGACCGTTCCCTGCTCGGCGAGGTGCAGCGGCCCGTTCGGGGTCAAGGTCAACGCGGCCTGCTTGACGACGAGCTGCGTCAGGACGTCCGACGGAACCGAAAAGTTGTTGTTCGCCGGCGTGAAGCTCGCGAAGAGGCCATGGGTCCCGGCCGTCAAGCCGGTGAGCGAGAACGTCGCCTGGCCGGACGCGTCGAGGGTGAGCGTCCGCGGCGCGTTCGAGTCGACCGTCAGGGAAGCCGTGCCGGTCGGGATGGCGTTGCTCGGCGATGGGGCCATCGGCGGCACGCTCACCCGAACCGTAACGGCCACCGGCTGCCCGACCTGGGCGGGGCTCGGCGTCGCCGTGAGGTTGACAACGGTCGGGTCGGCCCGGACCTCCGGATCGACCATGGCGCTCCTCAGGGGGCGGTAGGTCCCGTCGCCGCTGTATAAGGCCGCGAACGGGTTGGGAGCCGCCTGAAGGTTGGAGACGACGTACGTCGCGGTTCCGCCGCTGAGCGGGACGGTGGCGACGGTCGTCGGGCCGTTCTGGAAGGTGACGGTGCCCGTCGGCGTGATCGAGCCGTTGCCGGTCACCGTCGCGGTGAACGTCACGCTCTGGCCATAGAACGGACGGTTGGGGCTCACGGTCAGGGTCACCGTGCTCGGGGTCGAGCCCATTTGGACGGCTTCAGAGACGACGGCGCTGGTCGAGGGCGCGTAGTCGGGGTCGACGCCGTCCTGGTTGTAGGCCGCCGTCATCGGATGCGTGGAAGCGTCGAGCGAGCTCAGGGAGAACGTCGCGGCGCCGGTCTGGTCCAGCGCCTCGGTCCCGAGAGCCGTGGTGCCATCCACGAGAATCACATCGCCTTGCGGCACGGGCAGCCCGCTCGGCGGCGCGACTTTCACGGTGAACGTCACGGGATTGCCGTACTTCGACGGGTTCGGATTCGCGGTCAACGTGGTCGTCGAGGCCGCCGGGGCGACCTGTTGCGGCACGACGGAGCTTTCCGAGGCCGTGAAGTCGAGGTCGCCGCCGTAGCTCGCGGTCATCGAGTGTGTCGATGCGTCCAGCGCCGACGTGGTCATCGTCGCGCTGCCCGTCTGGTCGAGGTTGACGGTCATGTCGATGGCGCCCTTCGCGTCGTGGAAGGTGACGCTGCCGGTCGGGGTGCCCGCACCGGGCGCGGTGGCGCTGACCTTCGCCGTGAAGGAGACCGAGTCGCCGAACGTCGAGGGGTTCTTCGAGGAGCTCAAAGTGACGGTCGTCGAGGCCTGCCCGACGGTTTGCGCCAGCGTGCCCGCGGCGGGTCCGGTCGTGGCGTTGCCGCCAAAGGTCGCGACGATCACGTTCGTGCCGGTCGCCAGGGGCGAGGCGAGCCCGGAGGTATCCACGGTCACTTTGCCGGTCGTGCCATCCAGGACGCCGCTACCGATGATCGTCCCGGTGTCTTGGAGCGTGAGCGTGACGGTGCCGGTGGTCGCGGACGGGTCGACTTGCGCGACGAAGGTGATGGGCTGCCCGTAAACGGACGGGTTGACGCTAGACGTCACGGTGACCGTCGTCGTGCCGGGCGGCTGGACCTGTTCCGACAACGTGGCGCTGGTCGAGGCGGTGAAGCTCGCATCGCCGCCGTACGCCGCCGCGATGTCCTGGGTCCCGGCGTGGAGCGTCGCGGTGGCGAAGGTGGCCGCGCCGTTGGCGAGCGGCGAGGTGCCGAGGGTCGTCGTTCCATCGAGGAGGGTCACCGTCCCCGTCGGCATGCCCGCGCCGGGCGCGTTGGCCGTCACGTGGGCCGTGAAGGTGACCTCGAATCCCGGGCTCGAGGGATTGAGGTCCGCCGTGACGACCGTCGTGGTCGCCGCCGGGCTCACGGTCTGCGTCACGGAGCCGCTGGTCGAGGGCGCATAGTCGGTATCTCCCGCGTACGCCGCCGTCAGCTCGTGCGAGCCGACCGCGAGGGACGAAGTGGAAAAGGTCGCCGTGCCGGACGCATCGACGGTCGCCGTGCCCAAAACGTCGGGGCCCTCCTGGAAGGTCACGGTTCCCGTCGCCGGTGCCAGATCGGACGTCGCGCCAGCCACGACGGCCGTCAGCGTGATGGCTTGACCGAAGACCGACGTGCCCGAATCGGTGGAGAGCGTCGTGGTCGTCGCCGCCGGGGTACTGACCTCGGGAACCGCATTGCTGACCGAGCCGTGGAAGTTGTCGTCGCCCGCGTAGACGGCGATGATCGTGTGCAGCCCGGGCACGAGCGACGAGGTGGTGAAGGTCGCCGAGCCATTGGCATCGAGCGTGGCTTGGCTGAGCTGGGTCGAGGCATCGAGGAAGGACACGGTGCCCGTCGGAACACCCCAAGCGCCGGGCGCGGCGGCGACGGTCGCGGTGAAGGTCACCGTCTGGCCATAGGTCGCGGGCTCGGTGTCGGAGGTCAACAGCGTCGTCGTCGCGGCCGGGCCGACGGTTTCGGTCACCGCGCTGCTGGTCGATCCGGTGAAGTCGGAATCGCCGCCGTAGACCGCGATGACCGACGCGGCGCCGGCCGATGCGACCGCTCCGGTGAACGTCGCGGCGCCGGTCGCATCGAGCAAGGCGGATCCGAGGACGTTGTCGCCGTCTTTGAAGGTGACGACGCCCGTCGGCGTGCCCGCTCCGGGCGCGACGGGAGAAACCTGGGCCGTGAAGACGACGGGCGCGCCGAAGTCCGACTGCGCGGCGCTCGAGGTCAGGGTGACGGTCGTCGCGGCCGGATGGACGATTTGCGCGACCGCGACGCTGGTCGAGGAGGCAAAAGCGCCTTGCCCATCGAAGTAGACCGCCGCGAGGTTGTGGGTACCGGCCGCGAGCGCGCTCGTGGCGAGGGTGGCTTTGCCGGTCGCGTCGAGCGCGCTGGTCCCGAGCGGGCTCGCGCCGTCCAGGAACGTGACCACTCCCGTCGGGGTCCCCTCTTTCGCGGTGACCGTCGCGGTGAGCGTGGTGCTTTGGCCAAACGTCGAGGGGTTGGGGCCGCTGGTCAACGTGGTCGTCGTGTCCGTCTGCCCGGGCGCGTTGCAGACGAAGGTCGGCGTGTCCGAGCCGACCTGGAGGCGGACGCCGCCATGGGCGCAGTGCGCGCCCGCCGGCTCGACGGTCACGGAAACCTGCGGCGTCTTCGGGCTGCTACACCCGGCGAGCACGAGCCCGACCGCGGCCGCGAGCCCGACCACCGACCGCCCGAACCCGCGCAGCCGAGCGGGGGCGCCGAGCGGCAGCCCTGCCGAAAACCCTCGTGCCGAATCCTTCTGGTGATGCCTCATCGTCGTGTTCCTCGTCCGGGATTCAGTTGCCCGGCTGCCTGGCCAGGATGGCTCGTCGTCTCGCGCTCCAGCGAAATCCAGAAGGGGCACCGCGCTCTGGCTGGGCGGCTCGGGAGGAGCCTCAGCCGGGCCCGCGAGAGGTCCCGCGCCTTCGCGGCGGCGACCCTAGGCACAAGGCGAAGGTGGAGTCAAGCGGTCAGCCGCGAGGAAGGGAAGAGGCCGCCTTCCGCGCCCACGAGCGGCCGGAGAACGTCGCCAACTGGCGGGCGATGGTGCTCGCGGTGAGCGTCTTCGCGCTTCTGTGGTGGCCGACCGACCTCCTCTTCTTCCACGGGTCGCCGGCCATCCGGCACGCCTTCTCGGTCGCCCGCGGCGTCTCCGCGGAAGCGGGGCTCCTGACCTGGCTCTTCGCTCTTCCTGCCGCGTGTCCGATTCATGCGCCGGCATGCGCTCGGCTTCCTCGGCCTGGTCGGGCTCATCACCTGCGCGGTGAACCTCCGCAGGGCATGAGGTCACCTCCGCAGGGCATGAGGTCACCTCCGCAGGCCGTGAGGTCACCTCCGCAGACCGTGAGGTCACCTCCGCAGACCGTGAGGTCACCTCCGCAGGCCGTGAGGACACCTCCGCAGGCCGTGAGGACATCGGCGAGTGCCGCTCGCGGTCCACCTGGCAGCGCAAGATGCACAGCACGATCGATCGCGTCGGTGCCGCGAAGCTATTGGGGGTCGATGCGGAGGAGATGGATCGCGTAGGCAGTCTTTACCTCCCTCTCCCGCGTTCTTGGCGGGGGAGGGTCGGGGTGGGGGGGCGAGCGCATCGGGTTCGTTGAGGTTCGGCCCTGGCCTCTTCTCTCGTGGCACGGGCGTCCCCGCGCGTGGATGCGTGAGCGAGAAGGACGGGTGAAGCGGAGCGGAGCCCATCGGCGACGGCCGCGGTGGGCTGCGCTGCGCTTCACCCGTCCGAGCTTCCGCTCGCGGCTCCTGGTGCCAGCTTGCGTCGTGCCGTTCAGCCTCTCAATGGCTCTCTTCGGTTTCCGGCGCCAGGGGTCGCGCCCAGATGGTGAGCTTGAGCTCCTCCCCGGGCATCTCGTAGACCGGCTCGCGTCCAGACACCTTGTTGCTGCGCGACAGAATGAGCGGGACTCCCTCGCCGCGCGCCTCCATGAGATGGGTGCGCCAGGTGGCGAGATCGCTGGCCCTCATCCGGCTCAGGAATCGCACGAGCAACTCGTTGCGGGTGGCCTGCCGGGACGCGATGGTATCGAGCGTCACGGTGTTGGGTAGGAACCCGGGGCTATGGATTTCGAGCCGGTCGTCAAACATGAAGAAACGAATCGCCGACCCGTGGATGGCATAGTCTCTGTGCGCCACGGCGTTGACGACCGCCTCGTACACCGCAGGCTCGTCGAAGGCGGGCAGGTCGATCCGCGCCGGGGTCTTCTGGGCTCCGATTCGCATGTTTCGTCGAAGGAAACGCAACGCCTCCTCGATTTGCTCCCCGAGAGTGCCTTCGCAGATGCGGGCGTCCAGTTGGTAGTTGGCCCAGGCCACCGAGCCGCGGTAGGCGACCGCGTCGATGCGGGCTCCGGGAAGGAACCGCTGCGGCTCGCGCCCGAACAAGAGAAGTCCCGCCACCGACGCGCGCAGCACGCCCTCCTCGTCCGGCACGAGCAGGGCGAGCTTGTGCAACGCCGTCTCGTCCGGCTCGCCGGGAGCGAGGTATGGCCGCGCTCTCTCGACGTCGAGGTCTCCCAAGCCGGTCCGAGGCACCACCTGCTCGTCGAAGGCGATGAGCCGCGCCTGGCTCTGCTGCTGGAACAGCCGGGCGAGGTATTCCGTCGGCATCTCCCGCACGGAGCTGCCGACGCGGAACATGTAGCCTCCTGGGCTCTTGTGAACGAAAAGCCCGCGCGCAACGTCGACCCTGATAATCGGGCGAGGGACTCCGCTCGCGTTGGGCAACTCGAGGCGCACCACCACCGCCGGCAGCGGCGGCTTGACGCTGTCGTTACACGCCTCGCGCACCAGCGCCTCGGCGGCGTCGAGCATCGCGAGGTCGATTCCGTCGATGGTGCGCGTGCGGTCGTCCACGCCGAGCAACAGCACTCCACCGCGGGTGTTCGCCAACGACGCCAGGGCATCCGCGAGCTTCTCCCGGGCCGGTCCGGTCACACGGTCGCCTTGAAACCGCACTGACTCGACCTCCAGGAGCGAATCCTCGCCCAAGCGAATCTTCGCAAGCAACTCTTTCGGATCGTCAAACATCGTTCGCTCCCCAGAGCATCTCGCGAAGCTCCTCTGGCCCGAGCTCCCACCGTCGATGCCCCCGGAGGCGTGGGGCTCGGGGTGTCCCGGAAGGCCCGCCGCCGACGCACCCGACCACAGGCTGCCGCTCGTGTCAAGCAGCCCATCGTCTCCGTTCGACGGTGAAGGATCCGGCTGACGACTGCCGAAAGCGATGCACTACCGGGACGCTCGCGTGGATGGGATTTCACTTTCGACGGGCTGCGTGCTTCGCGGAGCGCGGGCTCCTGGCGCGCGGCTGCTGCTGCCCGCGAGATCGTCTGGGCGCGTCGAAAAGATCGTCTGGGCGCGTCCGAGAGATCGTCTGGGCGCGTCCGAGAGATCGTCTGGGCGCGTCCGAGAGATCGTCTGGGCGCGTCCGAGAGATCGTCTGGGCGCGTCCGAGAGATCGTCTGGGCGCGTCCGAGAGATCGTCTGGGCGCGTCGGAGAGATCGTCTGGGCGCGTTGGAGTGGGAGAGATCGTCTGGGCGCGTCGGAGAGATCGTCTGGGCGCGTCCGAGAGATCGTCTGGGCGCGTCCGAGAGATCGTCTGGGCGAGGTCGGGAGATAGGCTGGGCGGGTCGGGAGATAGGCTGGGCGACCCGGGAGATAGGCTGGGCGGGGTCGGGAGATAGGCTGGGCGGGGTCGGGAGATAGGCTGGGCCACCTGGAAGATGGCCAGGGCTGCCGAGCGCGGCCCGGGGAGCTGTCGCCTCCGGCCGTGCGTTGGCCCTCCCGGGGCCCCTCGAGCCGCAGAGGCCGTCGCCGAAGTCCGTCCGCTTGCCTTGACGCGTAAGAAGCCCAAGCGGCCCTCGGGCGCGAACCCGAGCCTTGGCGGCGTCGGGGTCAGGGTTGCTGGCGGTCCTGGTCGGCATCGTTCACGGGGATCGGTCCTGGCGGCCGGTGAGCCGCTACGACCGGAGGGGCGCTTCGACGCGGGGCACGGCGGGTACCTGCTCGGCGCCAGACATCCAAGCCCTGGCATCGAACGTGCGGAGTTGCTGGACGGCGTGCTCGCGAACCTGCCGATGGACGGTGGCGAGCGTGCCGAGCTGCGGAAGACCGCGAAGCAGATGTTCGAGCGCCACCGCACGATGTTCCCGGGGTTGCACCGGTAGAAGCCGCCCCCCGGGGAGCAGCACGATGCCATCACCCACACCGAAACAGGCCGAGTACCTCGCCTTCATCGCCCGCTACAGCGCCGTCCACGAGCAGGCACCCGCCGAAGCCGACATCGCCCAGCACTTCCTCGTGTCCGCGCCGACCGTGCACCAGATGATCTTGAAGCTGGAGGCGGGCGGCTGGATCGCCCGAGAGCCCGGCGTTGCCCGGTCGATCCGACTGCTGGGACGGTCGGATGATCTCCCAACCCGAGGACATGCGGCGCGACCCTCCCACGCCGTCCTATCCGACGAGGCCATCGATATCGTCGTGGCGACCGCGTGCGAGGTGGCGGAGGGCATCGTCCACCGCCTTCGGGGCATGCCCCTGTGCAGCGACATCCGCCAAGTGGTTGTCGCCGCCGCTGCCGCCGCAGCCGCCCGGCGGGTAGCCGCGCTTGGCGCCCCCCCGGCTGAGGTGGAACGCGCCCGGAAACGAGTCGAGCAGAGCGCCGGAACGAAGGACGTGTAGCGTTCGCACCGCAAAGCCACCGACGACACTGTCGCCGTCGGCTATTTGTGCCGTGCCAGCAAGTCGAGCAGGTACACGTCCAGGTGCCGGACGGTCGGCTTGACATCGGCGGCACCGCTTGGCGCCCAGCCTCATCCTGGCATCTCTACTTCCCTCCGTGCTTCTTCCGATTGCCCTCGTCCGAGAAGTAGGTGTTGGCGGCCCACCCGATGGCCTCCGTGATGCCCGCTGCGGTCGTCGCGTTGATCGCGTTGCCGAGCACGGGAACCCATCCGACAAGTAGCTGCGAGATCCCTCGCCCGGCCATCAGAGCCGCGAAGGTCATGACAAGGTCCGGGGCAGCGGTCTTCCCCAGAGAAACGTCGTGCTGGTGCGCGATGCCGATGATCATCCCGGTTTGGATGGTCATCAGCACAGGTGCATCAGAACCTGGGATTTGGGCCAGGCCCGCACCAACACCCCCCGCTGCCACCGATGCCGAATGGATTATCGCGTGCACGCCGCCGCCCGCCATGTGACCTCCAGCCTCTCGGCTTATCGACGTTCCCGTGCCCGAAGGGCGTCAAGCACCTTCTGGGCCTGCGCTCTCGTCAACGGGTCCAGCCTGACGAACCCGGCCGCCTCCATCGCGAGCAGGCGGTCCGCCATCTCGTGCGGCACCGGCTTCCCCATCAGCATCAGCGTGTCGGCGATCTCGGCGGCGAAGGCGTCGTCCTCCAACTCGGGAGCCAACTGACCGCTCTCTACACGGCAGCACGCGTAAGGCGCCCAAGCGGTCCCCGGGTGCGAACCCGTGCCTCGGTGGCGTCGTGGTCGGGGTCGCTGGCGGTCATGGTCGGCATGGTTCACGAGCAGAGGAGCGTACAGGTTCTGTCCGAAAGCGTCAAGTCGAGCGCTCGGGCCTGGGCTCGAGACGAGCTTCTCCCGGCGGGCGGCCTGAAAAGCGCCCGAGGAAGAGTCGCCGGAAGGATCGAGAGGAGCTACGACGCGAAAGAAGCCCAAGCGGCCCTCGGGTGCGAAACCCGTGCCTCGGCGGCGTCGTGGTCGGGGTCGCTGGCGGTCCTGGTCGGCATCGTTCACGGGGATCGGTCCTGGCGGCCGGTGAGCCGCTCGACCGGAGGGGCGCTCTGACGTGGGGCACGACGGGCGCCTGCTCGTGCGCCTGACACCCCGGCCCTGGAATCGACTGGAGCGGCAACGCTGATTACCCTCGCGTGCGTGGATGCGATGGAGGAGGCGCTCGGTCGCGTGAGCTCGGGCGGCACGAACCCGACCGACACGCCGCGCCCTTTGGAACCGGCGCCCCTCGACGAGGAGCCGGCGGGCGACCCGGCCGAATCGATTCGGGCGCTCCTCAACAGCCTGCTCTTTCCGGCGCGGGTCAGCCGCGAGGAAGAGGCCGCCTTCCGCGCCCACGAGCGGCCGGAGAACGTCGCCAACTGGCGGGCGATGGTGCTCGCGGTGAGCGTCTTCGCGCTTCTGTGGTGGCCGACCGACCTCCTCTTCTTCCACGGCTCGCCGGCCATCCGGCACGCCTTCTCCGTCGCCCGCGGCATCTCCGCGGAAGCGGGGCTATTGACCTGGCTCTTCCTGCCGCGCGTCCGGTTCATGCGCCGGCACGCGCTCGGCTTCCTCGGCCTGGTCGGGCTCATCACTTGCGCGGTGACGAGCTACGAGCTGGGCCAGCTCGGCGGTCCCCACGAGCTGTGGTTCAACTTCCTCTACGCCCTGGTCCTGACGCCGATCGCGATCTCGGTGTCCCTGCGGGAGCGCCTCGTCTGGACGGGAGCGTTCGCGGCCACCCTGGTGCTCGGCTACTTCGGGCTGCATCCCGGCTACCTGCGCCAGCCGTTCGCCGGCAGCGAGCTCGCCTACCTCTTCTTCATCTCGCTGATGAGCGTGTGGAGCGGCTTGCTCCTCGACCGGCTGCGCCGCCGCAACTTCTTCCTGCGCCGGCGGTCGGCGCGGGACGCCCAAGCGCTCTTCGACTTGAACCGGCACCTGAACGCCCGGGTGGACGAGCAGACCTCGGAGCTGCGGCGGCTGACCCAGTCGACCGAGTCGGCCCGGGAGTCGGAGCGCGCGCGCATCGCCCGGGAGCTGCACGACGAGCTGGGGCAGGACCTGACCGCGCTGCGCTACGAGCTGAAGGTCGCGCGCATCCGCACCGAGCGCGAGCCCGCCGCGATGGGCGAGGAGCTCGACGAGCTGGAAGAGCTGGTGCGCCGCGCGACGGAGACCACCCGCTCCATCGTCACCCACCTGCGTCCGAAGCTGCTCGACGACCTCGGCCTCTTCGCGGCGGCGGAGTTTCTCGCCCGCGAGACGAAGGCGCGCACCGGCCTGACCTGCCGGCTCTCGCTGCCGACGACGGAGATGGAGCTGCCGCCGGAGATCGCTTCGACCGCGTTCCGGGTGCTGCAGGAGTCGCTGACGAACGTCGCCCGGCATGCCCGGGCGCAGGAGGTGGCGCTCTCGCTAGGCGAGCAGGATGGCACGCTGTCGGTCGAGGTGGAGGACGACGGCGCCGGGTTCATGCCGGGCAGGAAGAGCTCCGGGGTCGGGTTGATCGGGATGCGCGAACGGGTCCGCCACGTCGGGGGAACGATCGAGATCGACAGCGCGCCCGGGCACGGCACGCGGGTGCGGGCAAGGCTGCCGCTCGCCATCAGCACCAAGGGGGCTTCGTGATTCGAGTCTTCGTCGCCGACGATCACACCATCGTCCGCACCGGCATCAAGCGGCTGCTCGCCACCGCGGGCGACATCGAGGTGGTCGCGGAAGCCGCCGACGGGCGCCAGGTCCTGAACCAGATCGGGACCGTCGGGTGCGACGTGCTGCTGCTCGACCTGTCGTTGCCCCGGGTCAGCGGCATCGAGGTCCTGCGGCGGGTGAAGGAGCTGAAGCCGGAGCTGCCGGTCCTGATTCTCTCGATGTACCCGGAGGAGCAGTACGCGCTGAGGATGGTGCGGTCGGGGGCGGCGGGCTACCTCGGCAAGGATCGGTCGGAGAACGAGCTCATCGACGCCATCCGCACGGTCGCGCAGGGGAAGCGCTACGTCACGCCGGCGGTTGCGGCGCAGGACGAGAAGAAGGCCGGCGACGGCGCGCCGCATTCCAAGCTCGCGGCGCGGGAGCACGAGGTCTTCACGCTCCTGTGCGAGGGGCGGTCGGTCGTGGAAATCGCGGCCGAGCTGGACGTGACCCCAAGCACCGTTTCCAACCACCTCGCGCGCATCCGGCGGAAGCTGGGCGTGCGCACCGTCGCGGAGATCGTCTCCTACGCGCACCGGGCGGGGCTCATCAACTGACGCCTCCCGATTCGGCTCCGCCGATGGGCGAGCTCGGGTCGCCGACCGACAAGTTCGGCGCGTCCGCCCGCTGGGCTCTCCAACAGAATCGATGCGTGCTTCCATGCCTATCCGGTTCACACACTTGACGTCGGCGACCGGTTTGAGCCGCGCGGCGTTAGCCCGCGGTCGCCGCCTCGAAACCGCGGTCGCCGCCTCGAAACCGCGGGCTAACGCCACGCGGCTCAAGCCCAATGGCCATCACGAGTGCGTCAACCGGATAGGCATGCGTGCTTCGACACGGAGATGGAGCCGGACACGCGAGTGTCCGGGTGGTCTCCTTCGCGTGGAGACACCCCCAGAACTGCGCGTCACATCTCCCATCGGCGAGGGCGATGGGCGGAAGGCGGCGAACGCTGTTCCTGCACCCGGACACTCACGCGTCCGGCTTCCCAGATCGAGGCGTTGCACGCACAGATTCTGCGGGGAGCCGCCCGCTGAAACCCTCCATCCCGCCATCCGTCGCCGATCCACCCCGCCGAAACCGCGGGATTGGGAGCGGGGCCAACCCGAACGGGGGCGAGAGCCCGTCTCGTCAAGGCCCGTCGTCGGAGCCGAAGGACCAGCCGAAGCTGACGTCGACGTTCTGCTCGAAGCTCGAGCTGTCCGGCTCGGTCACGCCGAGGTCCTGGTTCGGCGGCGGGAGGCTCACGGGCGCGGACCTGCCATAGGTGAAGAAGCGCGCGCGATACGCGGCGAGCAGGTGCATCTCGGGCGACAGCGCGAAGTCGATCCCGATGGCGCCGGAAACGAGCGGGCCCGCCTTGAGCGTCGTTTCCACGGAGGTCGAGGGGGCGAGATCGTCCTCCATGCTCGCCGCGACGACCGCGCCGACCGTCAGCTCGCCGTCGACGACGACCCGGTCGCCGAACGCGAATTGCCCGAGCGCCCCGACGCCGAGCTCGTGGTGGGTGTACGTCTCCTGGTACTGCTGGGCGGTCCCTTGCCCCAGCTTTCGCCACCACTCGCGGAAGCCATAGTGGAGGAGCGGCGTGAGCGCCGCGCTGTCGCCAAGACGGAAGCTGATTCCCTCCGCGGCGGTGGCGCCGAAGAGCGTCGCGCCGCTGGTCGCGGTGTAGGGCGTGAGCGAGATTCTTCCGTCGCTGCTCAACCGCTCCATCGCGCCGTCGTAGGCGACCGTTCCCCGCAGAACCGACAAGGACGCCGCGAAGTACTCGGTGGAGGCCCCCATCAGACCCTCGAGGTCGTGCTGCAAGGACGCCTGGACGCGCAAACCCGGGAGGAATCCGCTCTCGGAGTCGAGGGTGTCTGGAGCGCCGGGCACCAAGCCGTTGTTGTGCTCCGAGTAGCTGAGCTGGCGCAGGTCGAAGGACGCCGCGACCTCGCTGTTCGCCGCCGCGATCGGCGCCGGCACTTCGGCGCGCCCAGCCCGCGGGAAGAGCGCGCAGATGAAACCCAGGAAGCAAGCCTTTCGCACGCTACCGACTCCGCTGCGCACGTGGCGCGGACAAAGGGTGACGAACCATAATCGTCGGGGGGATGCTTATCGAGTTCACGCGAGTACCACCATTTCGGCGCGCCGCTCGCTGACGGTCGCGGTACGGATCAGGCTGCCGCGTGCGCGAGTCAGGAGTCCGTACCGCGACCGTCAGGGAGCGGCGCATGGCCGATTCACTTCGGTAGCGTCAACCGGATAGGCATCGCTCCTTCAGAGTAGCGGCATCCGGATGGGGAAACGCGGTCGCTTCTCGGACTTCGCCTCCGACGTCTCGGGCGCCTCGCGAGCGCCGCTGCGGGCGCGTTGCCAGGCGGCGCGGATCTCGAAAGCGAAGTTGTCGATCACTTCCGGGTCGATCGGGTCGCCGTTGAGCGGGACGGTCAGTGACCGCAGCCCTTCGCGCTCGGCGACGTGGAAGAACTGCGCCTCGGCGATCTTGTTCGGCATGCACTCGAGCGGACCGACCGAGACGACGCCGTCGATGCGGCCCTCGCGCCACTCGTGCACCGGGCCGCCGAGGGTGAGAACCGCTTCCCCGACCAGGTCTTCGCGCATGTACGGCGCCGCGGCCTTGAGAATCTGGGGGACGGTGGTGCGGCTGGGCCAGCCGAGCTGGCGCGCGACGGCGGCGTAGGTCGTTGCCTGGATGAGGCTCTGGACGAAACGGCTGACGATGGCGCCAAAGCCGGTGCCGGTGCCTTCGAGGAAGTTCACGTATTCGGTGTACTCGAGCCACTCGGTGAACGGCGCGAAGCGGACCCGCAGGCCCCGGGCCTCGAGCTTCTGCACCACGAAGTCGTTCGAGAAATCATCGCAGCGGACGTAGATTTCGCCGACGACGAGAACGGTGGGGAGCTCCTTGGCGGTCTTGATGGCCGCGAAGTCGCGGGCCGCTTGGTCGAGCAGCTCCATCACGCCGAAGAGGTGGCCGGTCGCGACCTGGGAGAGCGCCGCGGTCACCGAAAGGTCGCCGTGGCCAGCGTCTTCCAAGAGCTCGTGCAGCTCGCCGGCGTGCTTCTGGTAGACGGCCTCCGCCGCGCCGGACCGCGCCTCCACCGGACGGACATGGTAGAGCGCCTCCAACAGGAGATCGGCCGCCATCATCCCGGCGAAGATCAGAACCGACGTCCCCTGGGGGACCCCCTCGAAATAGTTGCTGTCGGAGGGCGACCAGACGCGGGCGCGGTCCTTCCAGCCGAGGCGCTCCAGCGTGATCTTGTGCAGGAGGTTGTAGACGCCGAACCGGCAGGGGCCGCCGGCGGTCGGCATCAGGAAGGCGAAGCGCTCTTTCGAGTCGCGCTCTTTCTCCAGCCGCTGGAGGAGCGCCCCCAGGGTGACGGTCATCGGCACGCACTCCTTGCCGGAGGTGTAGCGGCGGCCGACGCGGACCGTTTCTCGGGTGGCGAGGGGGAGCGCTTCGGCGCGGACACCGACTCCACGCAAGGCGGCCGCGGTCGCGTCGGAGCTCGGGCCGATCCAGGGAATCAGGACCAGCTCGTCGTCGCGGCGCGCGCCGGGAAGGGTCTGCTTATCGAGCTCGATCGCCTTGAACGAGTTGGCTGGCCGGGGCGCGAGGTCGCCGGCGAGGTCGCCCTTGACGCAATGGAGAAAGGCCTCGACCCGGGTCTTGGTTCCGGCGTCGCCCGAGTGCCCGTCGGTCTCGATGATGGCAAAGGGCTTGCCCTCCATGACGTAGCCGTAGAAGCCGAGGGTGAAGCTGTCGGGCCCGCACGAGTAGTTGGAGCAGTAGATCGAGTAGACGCCGGGGGCCAGGCGAATCTGCTGAGCGGCGCGGAGGTTCTTCTGCCCGAAGGCCCAGTACATGTCGTGGAAGACCGGCACCTCGGACGAAACCGGGTAGCAGTCGACCGGAATCGCGAGCGCGCCCTGTTCGCGGAGGATGGCCGGGACGTTCGAGTTGAGCACCGTGTTGTAGATGGTATAGGCGCGGCCGAGCACGACCACCGGCACGATGCCGCGCTCGGCGCAGAAGTCGAGCGCGCGCTGGCCGATGTCGAGGCAGGCGGCGTCGAAGGACTCCTGCGCTGCCGCGGCTTGCACGAATGCGTCTTGCCAACGCTCCTCGGGTACCCCGAGGCTCTCCGCCAGCTCGCGACAACCTTCTCGCAGCTCGCGCGACTGGAAGTTCCCGACGCCCATGTCGATGACCGGGGAAAGGATCTTCGGCGCCGAGGTGCCCAGGTCGGCTTTGAGCATGTCCGGGCTGCCCTGGACGATGGGGCAGACGACGGAATGCGGCTCGTCGCCCGCCCGCGGGATGCTCCGGATCATCGGCAGGAACAGGTAGTCCGGCTTCTGTTCGGCCATCGTCGAGACGAGACCGTGGAACTGCTGCATCGGGGCGCAGAAGGGAACGTTCGCCTCTTCGATGCCTCGCTTGAGCAGCCGGTGGTCGGCGCCGCGGGTGATCTTCAGATCGAATCCCAAGCGGTGGAGGAAAGTCGCAAAGAACGGGAACAGCGCCTTGAGCTGGAACTCGTCGGTGAGGGCGATGGTCCGGTTTCCGCGGGGCTCGCCCACTTCGGCGACGAGCTCGGCAATCAGCTCCTCGCGCTCGCGGAACGGGTCGGGCGCAAGGTCGGGAAGCTTCTGCCGCCTCGTGCCCTTGTCCCAGACCGAGCAGCCGCCGCCCCAGGTGAAGCGGCCCTTCTGGCCGAGCACACGAGTCGTGATCCGATCGATTCGACAGAGGTTGCCCGAGCCGCCGCAGCCCGTGCGCGAGCGGCAGACGAACGTGTCCTTGCGTTCGACCTTCGCGGTCAAGAAGACCTGCGGGTCCAGAATCTTTCGATCGAGCGCGCCCAGTTCTTTGTGCGCGAGCAGCGCGATGCCGAGGGCGCCGACGGTGCCCGGGTTCGGCGGAACGATGACCTCGGAGCCGGTCTGGCGGACGACCGCGGCGGCCAGGGCGTCGGCGGCGAAGGGCATCCCTTGGCAGAAGACCACCTGCCCCACCGAACGGCTGCCCTTCACCCGGTTCAGATAGTTCTGGACGATGGAGTCGTAGATGCCAGCGACGATGCTCTCGCGCTCGACGCCGGTCGCTACCGCCTCGTCGATGATCTCAGCCATGAAGACCGAGCAGTGCTGGCCCAGGGAGACGCCCGATTTCGCGGCCACCGCCTCGGTGCCGAGCTGGACGACGCCGTCGATGCCTTGGAACTTGCTCCCCTGCTCCTCGATGAACGAGCCGGTCCCGGCGCTGCATGCCTCGTTCATCGCCGCGTCGACGACGCGCCCGTGGGCGAGGCGAACGTACTTGGCGTCCTGCCCGCCGATTTCGAAGATGGTGTCGACCCGCGGATCGAAGTGGGTGGCCCCTTCGGCGTGGGCGGCGATTTCGTTGAGGACGAAGACCGACTCGGCGCCGTAGCAGGAACTCATCAGCGACCCGACGATTTCCCGGCCGGAGCCGGTGGCCCCGATGGCGACGAGCGGCCGCTGCGACGCCGGCGAGTCGACGAACTGCCGCATCAGGCGTTGGGCCGCCGCCACCGGGTCGCCGCCCGTGCGCAGATAGCCTTCCCAGATGGGCTCCTTCGTCTTCGCGTCGAGCGCCACCGCCTTCGAGCCGGTCGAGCCGATGTCGAAGCCGAGCACCACCCCCGCGCCCGCACCGGGATCGGCGGGCATCGGCGGCGCCCGCATCCTTCGCACCCGCGAGAGATAGCCCGACAGCGCCGGAACCTGCTCGAGGCTCGCCGCCTCCGCGTGTTTGAGCAGCTCGTCGAGCGATGCCACCGGCCGCGGCTGCTCGGCGGCGATGAGCGCGCTTCCCAGGGCCTCGAAGAAGAGCGCGTCGTCGCCATCGGTCGCGACGATGCGCAGGTCGTGGCGGTCGGCGAACCGGCGGAAGTTCGCTCGCAGCCGGGGCGCTCGGAAGACGCCGCCCAGGAGGACCACGTCGGGCGGGCTCAGCCGCGGCTTAAGGAGGACCTGGACGTTCTCGCAGACCGCGTCGAAGAGTCCGGCGAGGATGCGCCCGCGGTTCTCGCCCTTGTTGGCGAGATGGGTCATGTCGGTCTTCAGAATCACCGGACAGCGACCGGAGAGCGGCGCCGGGTCGGGCACCTCGGCGCACAGCCGGCTCGCCTCCTCGATGTCCAGGTCGAAGCGCTCGACGAGCTGGCGCAGGAAGTTTCCAGTGCCCTGCGAACAGCGGCCGTTCTCGCGAAACACCTCGGTCCCGTTGTCGCGCAGCTCGAGGACGCTGAACCCGTGCGAGCCGATGGAGACGAGCGTCGCCGGACGTTGGCCGAACAAGAACCGCGACGCGCGCGCCTGGGCCTGCTTGGCCGGGACGCGCGGGAGGTCGACCTGCCGCCCGAGGCGTCCGCTCACCGCCGCCGCCGACACCTCGTTCCAGCGCCACTCGGCGAGGAGCGCCCGCAGGTGCGGCGCCGGGTCCTTGTGGTGCTCGACGAGTGCCCGCCGGGTCCAGCCGAGCGCCTCGCCCTGCCGGGTCAGCTCGACGACCTTGAGGGTCTCCGCGCCGAGGTCGATGCCGAGAAAGCGGTCAGACACAGCGTGCTCCAGAGGCGAGGAGCATCGGGCTCGATCGCCAGCGAGACATTCCCGACGCAACAGCGGAAGCAGCCTAGCCGCCGTCCGTTCCCCAGGTCAAGCCCCGGCCAGACCCCCCCGCCACCCGAGCGAACGCGATACGCCTCCGGGCTTGATTCTGGCTAAGGCCCGAGTAGGCTGGCGCGATGCGCACCCTCGACCTGCCACTGATTCTCTCTGCCCTCTGGGGCCTGTCGGAGCTGGTTCTCGCGTTTACCAAACGCGCGGGGAAGGGCACGACCTCAGCCGACCGGGGGACGTTCGGGCTGCAATGGCTCTTGTTCGGCGTCGGCATCGGCGGGGCGGTGGCGCTGGCCGAGTACGGCATCGGGCGGGTCTCGGTGGCTGGCGCGGCACTGCCGATCGTCGGCGCGGCGCTGATGGTCTCGGGGATGGTGCTTCGCTGGACGGCCATCCTGACCCTCGGGCGATTCTTCACCGTCGACGTGGCCATCGCCGGCGACCACCAGCTCGTGCGCAGCGGCGTCTACCGCTGGCTGCGCCACCCCTCCTACTCCGGCGAGCTGCTGCTGGTCCTGGGCTTTGGAGTGTCTCTGCGAAGCTGGGCGAGCCTGCTCCTGATCCTGGGGGCGGTGAGCATCGCGCTGGTGTCACGAATTCGAGTCGAAGAGCAGGCGCTGTCCAAAGCCCTGGGCACCGCGTACGACGACTACCGCCGCGCGACCAAACGGCTGATCCCTTTCGTCTATTGATCGGATCGACGCGAGCGAGCCCCGAGCGAGGCCTCCGGGTCAGAGGGAGACTTCGTCGCCGCGGTCGATTTCGTCGAAGAGGCGAGCGAGCTCCCGATCGCCGCTGGGGAAGGCGCGTTTGGCGTGTTGGAGCGCGGCATCGCGGTCGCGGTCGCTGCCGAGCGTCTGGACGAGGCGGATGAGGTCGGCGGCGTCCTGTTTGCGATCGGCTGGGTTGTGCCAGGGGCTGACGGCCGCCATCAGCTTCAGGACGACGAGCAACTCCGGCGGCGGGATCCGCACGCCCTCACGGTCCTGCGCGAGGTCGAGCGCGGCGCGAAAGAGCGCGTGGTTGTCGCTGCGCACGAGGTCCAGCGCCAGCGCGTCGATGCTCACCGCGGCTCCCGCCTCGACGACGTCGAGCTTGCCGAACTCGCTCTCGAGGGCCGCGAGCGCTGCCTTCAGCCGCGGGCCATCGACGACGAAGTCGATGTCCACGGTCGCGCGCGGCCGGACGAAGGCGTTGGCCGCGTGCGCGCCGATGAGCGCCCAGGGAATGCCCGTGCGCCGGAGCACTGCGACGACGCGACGAAAGGTCTCTTCCATCGACGGCTCCCTGCGCCGCCAGAGCGCAGCCTGGAAGCGCGAAATCGCGAACGAGCGGGCGATGCCGGCTGGAAGCTCCATCACCCTCAGGATAACGCGGGCACGGCCTCGACGGGCGGCGGGAGCGCGTTCAGAGGCCGGTTGCTCGAAAGCGGCGCCATCGGCGGGCGGGGCCTCTATAATCCCGCCGGCTCGGAGGGATCGATGCAGGCGCGCGAGCTCAAAGACCATGCGGCCGACCTCTTTCGCAAGGGCAAATTCGCGAAAGCGGCGGAGGCCTATGCGCAGCTCGCCCAGCTCGAGCCCAACGACGGGCAGGTCCTCATCAAGCTGGGCGACAGCCACCGGCGCGGCGGCGCCCGGAGCGCGGCCATCGAGGCGTATCGACGCGCGGTGGACCGCTACGCGCAGGACGGCATCCTCATCAAGGCCATCGCGGCCTGCAAGCTCATCCTGGAAATCGACCCGACGCAGAAGGAGGCGCAGGAGGCGCTCGCGTCGCTGTACGGCAAGCGCTACCTCGGGCGGTCCGAGGTGCCGATGCCTCGGCGGACGGTGGCGGAGCGGGTCGAAGAGCCGTTCGAGATCGACCTGCCGGAGGACTCGGGCGAGCTCACCCTCGAGCCGGATCGGATGCTGCCGATCGCCGAGGCGCCCCGGCCGCCGACCGCGCCGAGACCGAAACCGGTCCCGCCCGGCGTCGAGGGCTCCCGCGCCGCTCCGCCGAACATCGCCCGGGCGGTCCTCGTCGACCAGCCACAAGTGGTCTCGCCTAGCGGTAGCGGTGTCGGCAAGGGTCCGGCGCCCGCGCCGGTCGAGGTCGAGGTCGAGATGGAGGACGACGCGGCCGCGTGGATCATCCCCGTCGCGGAGGAGGTGGACGAGAGCGACGAGGAAATCATCGAGGGCGAGCTGATCGACCTCGAGCCGGCGGACGAGGTGATCGCGGAGAACACCGCCCAGCACGCGTTGCTCCAGGAGGTCGAGCGCGCGGCGGAGCGGCGGACGCCGACGATGGCCAACGTGCTCGGCGATTCCGCTGCTGCTCGCCGTTCGGCCGTGGGGAGCCCCAAGGGGACCGCTCCCGCTGTCCGTCCGCCCCCGCCGCCGCCTCCGGGGAGCGACGTCGCCCAGGAACGGGTGCCGCTCTTCTCCGGCCTGCCGCGCGCCGCGTTCGTCGACTTGCTGGAGCAGACCGATTTTCATCGAGCCGACTCGGGCGACGTGATCCTGCGCGAGGGCGACGAGGGGCGGAGCATCTTCGTGCTCGCGACCGGCCGGGCGAAGGTCGTCAAGGGCCACGGCACTCAGGCCGCGGTCGAGCTGGCGGAGCTGTCGGAGGGCGAGTTCTTCGGCGAGATGGCGCTCTTGAACGGCGCGCCGCGCGTCGCGAGCGTCGTCGCGAACGAGGAGTGCGAGCTGTTGGAAATCCGCGAGACGGTCCTCACCGAGCTCGCGCAGCGGCACCCCGAGGTCGCGCAGAGCTTGAAGCGCTTCTACCGCCAGCGGCTGCTCGCGAACGTGATGGCGATTTCGCCGCTCTTTCGCGCGTTCGACGGCGAGAACCAGCGCGCGCTGATCGAAAGGTTCAAGCTGCGCGTGGTGCCGGAAGACAACGTCCTCATCCGCGAAGGCGAGAAGCCGACCGGGCTGTTCGTCGTCGTCCACGGCATCGCGCTCGTCACCAAGAAGGACGTCGCGAAGGGCCGGGTGACGCCGGTCGCGGTGCTCAAGGAGGGCGACGTCTTCGGCGAGATGAGCCTGTTGACGAAGAAGGCGGCGACGGCGACGGTCATCACCAAGCGACGCTCGCTCGTGCTCCACCTCGCGAAGGCGGCGTTCGACGAGCTGATTTTCACGCACCCGGCGGTGCTCGAGCTGGTGAGCCAGTTGACCGACGAGCGCACCCGCGTCAACGAGCAGATCCTCGCTGGCAACGTGCCCATCCCCCACGACGCGCTGGCGCTCTTGTAGCGCTGTTCGTTGCGTGCCCTCCTGCGTCGGCTCTTCTCGTGAACGATGACCGATCCGACCGATCGGTCCGATCCGACCGATCGGTCTGATCGACTGCGGTCGACCGCGCGCGCCGAACGCCGGCCGCCAAGGTCTTTCCCCGCGGAATCGCCCGGGCTCTTGACAGGTCCGTTCGCCTGCTTAAGTTGGCGCTCGCCCGAAGGGAGTGCCAGCCGACGCTTTGGGTCTCGGCGCGCTCCCTTCCGTCGTTCGCGGCAGTTTTCGGCGCCTTTGGAAGGCGCCTTTGGAGGAGTCAAGGATGCCAGCCAAGGAGATCTTCTTCCACCAGAGCGCCCGCGAGTCGATTCTGCGCGGCGTGCAGACCCTCGCCGACGCGGTGGCGGTCACGCTCGGCCCCAAGGGGCGCAACGTCGTCATCGAGAAGAGCTGGGGCGCGCCGACCGTCACCAAGGACGGCGTCACCGTCGCCAAGGAGGTCGAGCTCGAAAACCGGTTCGAGAACATGGGCGCGCAGATGGTCAAGGAGGTCGCCTCCAAGACCAGCGACAAGGCCGGCGACGGCACCACCACCGCGACCGTGCTCGCCCGCGCCATCTACGAGGAGGGCCTGAAGCTCGTCGCCGCCGGCTCCTCGCCGATGGAGCTCAAGCGCGGCATCGACAAGGCGGTCGACGCGGTGGTCGGCGAGCTGAAGAACCTGTCGACGCCCACCAAGGGCAAGAAGGACATCGCCCAGGTCGGCACCATCAGCGCCAACGGCGATTCCACCATCGGCGACATCATCGCCCAGGCGATGGAGAAGGTCGGCAAGGAAGGCGTCATCACCGTCGAGGAGGGCAAGGGCCTCGAGACCGAGCTCGACGTGGTCGAGGGCATGCAGTTCGACCGCGGCTACCTCTCGGTCTACTTCGTCACGAACTCCGAGAAGATGACGGTCGAGCTGGAGGAGCCGTACCTCCTCATCACCGACAAGAAGCTGTCGGCGATGACCGACCTGATTCCGATTCTCGAGCAGGCGGCGCGCACCGGGAAGCCGCTCCTCATCATCGCCGAGGACCTGGAGGGCGAGGCGCTCGCGACCATCGTCGTCAACAAGCTGCGCGGGGTCCTCAAGATCGCCGCGGTCAAGGCGCCCGGCTTCGGCGACCGCCGCAAGGAGATGCTCAAGGACATCGCGGTCTTGACCGGCGGCATCGTCGTCAGCGAGGAGCTTGGCACCAAGCTCGAGCACGCCGCCCTCTCCGACCTCGGCCGGTGCAAGAAGGTCCTCATCGACAAGGACAACACCACCCTCATCGACGGCGACGGCAAGAAGAGCGACATCGACGCGCGCATCCGGCAGATCCGCGCGCAGATCGAAGAGACCACCAGCGACTACGACAAGGAGAAGCTCCAGGAGCGCCTCGCCAAGCTGCACGGCGGCGTCGGCGTCATCCGGGTGGGCGCCGCGACCGAGACCGAGATGAAGGAGAAGAAGGCCCGCGTCGAGGACGCCCTGCACGCGACGCGCGCGGCGGTCGAGGAGGGCATCGTCCCCGGCGGCGGCGTCGCCTACCTCCGCTCGCGCCAGGCGCTCGACGCGGTCCAGACCGTCGGCGACGAGAAGCTCGGCGTCAGCATCGTCCGCAAGGCCCTCGAGGCCCCGACCCGGAAGATCGCGACCAACGCCGGCTGGGAAGGCTCCATCGTCGTCCAGCGGATCACCGAGTCGGACGGCAAGCTCGGCTTCAACGCGCAGACCGAGACCTTCGAGGACCTCTTCGAGGCGGGCGTCATCGACCCGACCAAGGTCGAGCGCACCGCGCTGCAGAACGCGGCGAGCGTCGCGAGCCTGCTCTTGACGACCGAAGTGATGGTCGCGGAGAAGCCGAAGAAGCCGGCCAAGGGCGCGGCGCCCGGCGCGGGCATGGGCGGCGACTACGGCGGCGAGGACATGGACTACTAGAGGGCTCTTGCAGAGGGAAAGCGGCGTCCCTTCCTGGCGCAATCAAGCGTCGGGAAGGGACGCTTGCTTTCGAGTTGATCTCCAGGCGTCGTCGCCCGTACCCACAGCAGGTTGGACGGTCCGGCCGAGCGCCAGTAGGTTGGACGGTCCGGCCGAGCGCCGACAGGCGCGGCAGCCGGCCGTCCGACATTCCAGAGCGATCGCGGATTACGACGCTCTCCTCGCGCGAGATCGCTCTGGAACGACGGATGGCCGGTCGCGCGGGCGTCCTGCCGCGATGCACGCGCTCGAAACGCGACCGGACCGTCCATCCTACTGGGCTCCCGTTCGTCGCCGCTTGGGTACGGAGCACTAGCGCCCGTTGTCGAACCCGGCGGTCCGCTCAGGCATCTCGAGGCGCCACCGGGTGCAGATGCGCTCCAGCTCGGCGTGACCGACGGCGTCCTCGTGGCAGGCAACGGCTGGCTCGCCGAGGATCGTTCGCGTCAGGATGCACCGGAGCACCCACGTCCATGGCCCGGCGGGCTCGAGCGCTGCCGGATCCCGACAGAGCTTCCGGCAGACGTCAGGGCTGAAGCCGAGCGGATAGCGGCGAATCAGATGGAGATACTCGCGCCGGCTGATCACCCGTTCGTGGTGGTGCCTCGGCGGCGGCGGCGACGGCTCTTCGTACTTGCGCGGCACCACCGTGTCGGTCGCCGGAACCAGGAGCATCTGCTCGGCCCCGGGGTCGAACGCGGCGACGGTGGAGCTCGTGCGTGGCTTCGACGTGGCGGGGACCACCCGCGGCGCCGGTCGCGCGGTCGCGCAGGAGAAGGCGAGCAGGCTCAGGGGCGCGAGCAGACGAGTCGGGCGCATGGGGAAGCCTCGCAAGCAAAGTGGGAGCGGTCTTCGGTCAGGCGCGAGTTCGATGGACGGGCCCGGCGGCGGTCTCGCTCGGTGAAACCGCTACCGGCAGGCGAAGGCGTGCGAGCTTCTTCTCCACGTCGCCGACGATCGGAGGCCCGTGACCCGAGCAGAGCACCTCGGTCGGCGGCAGGTCCTCGAGAAAAGCGCGGGCCCGCGCGTGGCACAGCTCGACGTCGCAGGAGAAGCCGCGCACCGCGAGCCGCGGGTATTCGAGGAGCCTGAGCGGGGGAATGCCGGCGACGATGACGTCGCCGGTGAAGAGCGTCCCCGTCGCTTCATGGTGCAGAATCACCGAGCCGTTCGTGTGACCGGGGATGTGGAAGACGCGAAAGCCGCGCATGGTCGCTCCGTCGGTGAACGTCTCATCGATGTCGCAGCGCGCGGGAAAGTGATCTTCCAGCAAGCAAAGAAGTCTCTCATGGGGCCAGCGCGCGCCGGGGACCATCGGCAGCGGTGCTGCTCGGCCGGAGAGCTCCCGGGCGTCGAGCTCGTGGCAGGCGACCGGCGCGCCGAACGTTCGCCGGAGCCACGCCGCGTTGCCCGCGTGGTCGCTGTGCCGGTGCGTCAAGAGCACCAGGTCGAGGTCGCCCCTCCCGCGCACGCCCGCGCGCCAGAGCTGACGCCGGAGCATCGGCCGCTCGAGCCCGTGCCCGGTGTCGACGAGCACGCGGCGACCTTGGTGGACGAGCAGCCAGACGTTCGAGACGATGAGCCCGTTCGCGAGCGAAAGGTTCGGGACGACTCGGCGCATCAGGCCGCCGTCCGCGAGAGGATGGCGTTTCGCACCCCTCGTTGATAGCACGCCCGAAGACCCCGCATCGAGCCCGCCCGCCCACGCGCGCGGCCGATCTCTCACCGCGCGACAGATGCGATCAGCGATCCGCGGCTGGCGCGGCTTCCGGCTCCGCTGTCGGTGGCCGGTACTCCAGTAGCTCGACGGGAAGGCCGCCGTTCTCCAGGCGCACCGCCCTCACCACCGATAGCTTCAGCCGCTCCCGCAGCTCGACTCCCGGTCCCAGCACCGCCCGCCGCCAACTGGCGAAGGCGCCGGTCAGCGCCGAGCGCAGCGCCGCCCAGGCGTCGGTTCCCCGCGCGAGGCGCGACAGCCGCCGGCCGTAGGGCGGGTTCGTCAGGAGAAGTCCCGCCGGCGCCGGAGGCCGAAGGTCCGCGACATTCGCCCGCTCGAACCGGATGACCGACGCGACTTGGGCCCGCTCGGCGTTCGCCCGCGCCGTCGCCAGCGCGCCGCCGTTCACGTCCGCGCCGAGGATGACCGCTCCTGCCGGGCACGCGCTCGCCAACGCCTCCGCCCGTACCTTCGCCAAGGCAGCCGGTTCCGCTCCCGGAAACCGGTCGACCGCCATCGCCCGCGCCGCGTTCGGAGCTCGCCCGGTCGCGATCAGCGCCGCCTCGATCGGAATCGTTCCCGACCCGCACATCGGGTCGGCGAGCGGACGCGACCCGTCGTAGTCGCACAACAGAAGCAGCCCCGCCGCGAGCGTCTCCCGCAGCGGCGCCCGCGCGGCGCCGAGCCGATACCCCCGCCGGTGCAAGAGCTCCCCCGAGGTGTCGATCGAGAGCGTGCACCGGTCGCGCACCAGGCGCACGAAGAGCTGCGGCGCTGCCGCCCCCCTTGCGGCCGGCAGGCGCGCGAACGCCTCGAGGATGGCCTCGGTCACCAGGCCGGTGTGGTACAGCCGCGACTGGTGGCTCGTCGCGCTGACCGCGATCGGCTCGCGCGGGCCGACGAACGCCGACAGGTCGAGCCGCTTGAGCCGCGCCAGAAGCTCCCGCCGGCCCGGCGCGTCGAAGGCCGCGAGCCGCAAGAGCACCCGGGAAGCCGTCCGGAGCCAGAGGTTCGCGCGCAGGGCATCGGCGAGGCTTCCACGAAACGCGGCGCCGCCCGGTAGCTCCCGCACGTTCGAGAAGCCGAGCGTCTTGAGCTCGCCCGCCACCACGCGCTCGAGCCCCGGCGCCGAAACCGCGAAGAGGTCGTGTTCCGCCGCGCTCACCGGGGGCAGCATGGGCCCCAAGTCTCGTCCCGCGTCAAGCGAAACGCCACGATTCGCGCACGCGGGCAGCAAACGCTTGCGAAGACGACCCGACATAGGCATCTTCTCGGTCGGCCCTCGAGGGCGAGGTGCCTGACGGCTCCCGCGGCGAGACACGCCGGCGGGAGGTTTCACTCGAAGAGAAGGCGAACGATGACCGGTACCGTGAAGTGGTTCAACGACGCGAAAGGCTATGGGTTCATCGCCCCCGACGGCGGTGGCAAGGACGTTTTCTGCCACCACACGGCGATTCAGGCGGAGGGCTTCCGCACCCTCTCCGAGGGGCAGAAGGTCGAGTTCGAGGTCGAGCAGGGCACCAAGGGCCCGCAGGCCGCGAACGTCCGGCCGGTGCGGTAGCGCCGAGCAAGAGCGCAACCGAGGGTCGTCCTGAGCGCGGCGAGGGTCCGTTCGTAGCGGGCTTCAAAGGTGTGCGCGCCAGGTCGAGGGGCAGCGCTATAGTCGGCGCATGGCCCGCAAAGCGAAAGGCTGTGCAGGTGGGCTCCTGGTGGTCGTCGCGGCCGGGCTCATCGGGTACGCGGCAGGACGGTTGTCGCCACGGCGCTCCCGGTGTCCGCGCATTCCGGCGGTCAACCAGGCAGCACCGCCCCCGGACTCCGTCCGCATCCTCTACTCGCTGGATGAGCGACAGAACGACCGCCAGCTCGTGTCGCTCATCGACGCGGCGAAGACGCGCGTCTACTTCGCGATCTACGAGTTCACGTTGCGCGACGTCGCCGACGCTTTGGTCCGGGCGAAGCGGCGGGGGGTCGACGTGCGCGGCCTCGTCGACGCGCGCGAAAGCGTGAAGCCGTACGACCAGCCGGTCATCGCCGAGCTCGCTGCCGCCGGAATCCCACTGGAGACCGAGCACCATCCGGACGGCGAAGGCATCATGCACATCAAGGCGATGGTCACCGACACCGCTTATGCCCTGGGCAGCTACAACTGGACCGGGGCGGCGACACGCGAGAACGACGAGCTGCTGGAGATCGGCACCGACCCGAAGCTGGTCGCGAGCTACGCGGCCATCCTGGAGAAGCTGCTCTCGGCCTATCAGGGCGCGCCGGTGAAGAAGCCCGCGGCCCCAACCGTCGCGGGCGACTTCGACTTCACCCAGGCCCCCGCGCACATCGGCCAGTTCGCCTCGGTTCACGGCACGCTCGTCGACGCACACCGGACCCGGAGCGGAACCGTCTTCCTCGACTTCTGCGCTACTTATAAGGGCTGCCCCTTCTCAGGAGTGGTCTTGTCCAGCGACGCGGCCGCGTTCGGCGACCTGTCGCGCTTCGCCGGCCAGCGCGTCAAGCTCACCGGTCGCATCTCGTCGTACCGCGGCCGGGCGGAGATCGAGCTGTCGCAGCCGAGCCAGATCACCCTCGAGTGACGAGGCCTTCGCGAGCAAGCGACCCGGTGCCATCACGCTGGACGAAAGCCGCGTGCCTCGACACCGCCCCTTGTTCCCGTCTAGAAAACCCCGCATGAACGACCGACGCTCGTCCGCTCCCGCCCGGTCCGACCCGCGCCAAGCGCTCGCGCGAGCCCGGCGCGTCATCGTCAAGCTCGGAACGGGCGTGTTGACGACGCCTGCCGGTGCGTTCGACCGCGACCGCTTCGACGCCCTGTGCGCGGGGCTCGCCCGGGTGGCGAGCGAGCGCGAGCTGGTGGTCGTCTCCTCGGGAGCGATAGCGCTCGGCGTCGAGAAGCTGGGCCTCCGCGCGCGCCCGACCGAAATCCCGATGAAACAGGCGGCGGCCGCCGTCGGCCAGTCGCGGCTGATGCGCCTGTTCGACGACGTCCTCGGCGCCCGCGGCTTGACGGTAGCGCAAGTGCTCCTCACCCACGGCGACGTGCAGAGCCGCACCCGCTACCTGAACGCGCGCCACGCCCTCGAGCGGCTTCTCGAGCGCCAGGTGATTCCGGTCATCAACGAGAACGACACGGTGTCGGTCGAGGAAATCAAGTTCGGCGACAACGACACGCTCGCGGGGATGGCGGTGGACCTCATCGGCGCCGATCTGCTGGTCGTGCTGACCGACATCGACGGCGTGTACACGGCCGACCCGCGGCTCGACCCGGCGGCGGTGAAGCTCGACGAGCTCGACGGCATCGACGAGCGGATGCTGCAATCGGCCGGCGAATCGCTCTCGGGGCTCGGAACGGGCGGGATGGCGAGCAAGCTGCGCGCCGCGCGCAGGGCGGGCGAGAGCGGTGTCGCTACCCTCATCGCGCCCGGACGGCAGGAGCGGGTGCTCGAGCGCGCCTTCGAAGGAGAGCCCGTCGGGACCCTCGTCACCGCTCCCGCTGGGCGCGGAACCGGGCGCCAGCGGTGGATCGCCCGCGACCTGAAGCCGGGCGGCGAGCTCAGGGTCGACGACGGCGCGTCGAGGGCGCTGGTCGATCACCACAAGAGCCTCTTGCCGAGCGGTATCCGCGAGGTGCGTGGCACCTTCGACCAGGGCGAGGCGGTGGAGGTCCGCGACCTGGCGGGGCGCGCCATCGCCCGCGGCCTCTCCGGCTACTCGAGCGACGACCTGAAGCGCATCGCCGGCAGGCGCAGCTCGGAAATCGAATCGATCCTCGGCTACAAGTACTTCGACGAAGCGGTGCACAAGGACGACCTCGTCTTGGTCACGGAGAGCGGAAATGGCGGGTGAAAGCGCTCCTGGAGGGCTTGCGCGGTCTATCGCGTCTGGCGCGAAGACCGCGTCGCCCACGCTCGCCGTGGCGACGACCGAATCGAAGAATCGGGTGCTCGAACGGCTGGCGGACCTGCTGGATGCCCGCGAATCGATGATCCTCGAAGCGAACCGGCAGGACGTCGACGGGGCGCGGGAAGCGGGCTCGAGCGCGGCGATGCTCGACCGGCTGACGCTGGATTCGAAGCGGGTGGGCGCGATGGCGCGCGCCATCCGCGACGTGGTGGCGCTGCCCGACCCGGTCGGCGAGCTGACCGAGACGCACGAGCGGCCGAACGGGCTGAACGTCCGGCGGGTGCGGATTCCGCTCGGGGTGATTTTCGTCATCTATGAAGCGCGCCCGAACGTGACGGCGGACGCCGCGGCGCTCTGCCTGAAGAGCGGCAACGCCGTGGTCCTCCGGGGCGGCAAGGAGGCGATGCGGTCGAACCGGGCGATCGCGCGCCTCATCGGCGAGGCGCTCTCAGCGGAAGGGCTGCCGCCCGGCGCGTGCCAGCTCGTCGAGAATCCAGACCGCGCGCTGCTCCTCGACCTGCTCGAGCAGGCCGACCTCATCGACCTCGCGATTCCTCGTGGCGGCGAGGGGCTCATTCGGTTCGTCGCCGAGCACGCGCGCGTTCCGGTCGTCAAGCACTACAAGGGCGTGTGCCACCTCTACGTGCACCGCGCGGCCGACCTCGAGATGGCGGCCCGGCTCGCGTTCAACGGCAAGGTCTCGCGCCCCGGCGTCTGCAACGCCTTGGAGTGCCTCCTGGTCGATGCCGAGGTGAGCGCAAGAGCGCTCCCCCTCATCGCCTTGAAGCTCTCCAGCGCCGGTGTCGAGCTGCACGCGGACGAACGCGCGCTGCCCTGGTGCGCGGCGGCGAAGAAGGTGGTGCCCGCGACGGAGGACGATTTCGGCCGCGAGTTCCTGAGCCTCGACCTCGCGGTGAAGGTGGTCGACGGCTACGACGAAGCGCTCGCGCACATCGCCCGCTACGGCTCGCAGCACACCGAGGTCATCTGCACCGAGGACCATGAGGTCGCGAGCCGCTTCACACGCGAGGTCGACGCGAGCATGGTGGGCTGGAACGTCTCGACCCGCTTCAACGACGGAGGCGAGCTGGGGCTGGGGGCCGAAATCGGGATTTCCACGAGCAAGGTGCACGCGTTCGGGCCGATGGGCCTGCGCGAGCTGACCACGACCAAGTTCGTAGTGACGGGACAGGGGCAAGTGCGCTAGTTGGAAGCGATGGGTTCGGCCGCGAAATAAAGGTGGGGGGAAGCGGTACGGAGAAGCTCATGGCGCGTCAGGCACGGGCGAAGCACGAGCAGCGTTCGGAGGACACGGCGCTCCAGGCGGCGAAGACCGCGGCGCTCGCCGGCCTCGAGAAGAAGGGCGAGGAGGTGACGATCCTCGACGTGCGCGGCCTCGCGTCGTACACCGACTTCCTCGTCCTGATGAGCGCGACGAGCGACCGGCAGGTCAATGCCATCGCGGACGCGGTCGACGAGGTCCTGCGCAAGGCGGGCCACCGTCCCATCGGCGTCGAGGGGCTCGGCAGCGGCAACTGGATACTCATCGACTCGGGCGACGTGGTCGTGCACGTCTTCCAGCAGCAGGCGCGCGAGTTCTACGACCTGGACAGCCTGTGGGCGGACGCCAAGCGGGTCCACGTCGATGAGCGGCCGAGCGTCAGCGCTGTCGTGCGGGGGTAGTGCACCTGAAGCTCATTTCGGTGGGGCGCGACCGGTCGAACCTCTTCGAACCGGCAGTCCAGGAGTACGTCGCTCGCCTGCGGCGCCAGCATCACGTCGATCTCGTCGAAATCAAGGAAGCCGCGACCCGGGAGGCGGAAGCGGAGCGGCTGCTCGCGAAGGTGAGCCCGCGCGACTTGTTGGTGTGTGTCGACGAGCGAGGGCGGGAGCCCTCCAGCTTGGAGCTAGCGCAACTGCTTGGCCGGTGGCGGGACGAGGGACGCGAGGTGGCCTTCGCCATCGGCGGCGACGAAGGGCACGCGCCGGCGGTTAGGGAACGGGCCGATTTCGTCTGGTCGCTTTCGAGGCTGGTCTTGCCGCACCGGCTCGCCCGGGTGGTGGTTGTCGAGCAACTCTATCGCGCGTTCGCGATTCTGCGTGGCGAGCCGTACCACAAGTGAAGGGCTCTTGCCCGCGTGCTCGATTGCCGGCCGCCGCCCATCGTCCGCAGGTCCGCGCGGCCTCGGCCTGCGTGTCGCGGATCGATCCGATCCGACCGATCCGACCGATCGGTCCGATCGGACATCGTCGAAGGCACGGTGCCCGGCGTTACCGGCGTCCCTCCGCGAGCAGCGCGTCCAGCGCTCGCCGGATGATGGGCAGGGCGGTAGCGTTGCTGCCTACCAGACCGCGCAAATTGCGCAGCTCGACACCGTCGTAGCGGTAGGGCTCGCCGAACAGGTCGGTCATGAGGCCTCCGGCGCCTTTCAGCACCGCTTCTGGCGCGCAGGAATCCCAGCGGGAGCTTCGAGGGCTCGCGTGCACGTACGCCTCGGCGGCGCCCTCGGCGATGAGGCCGCACTTGAGGCCGACGCTTCCCCGCTCGATCACCCGGGGTATTCCGGCCAGCTCACAGAAGTGCTCGGTGCGTTTGGTCCTGTGCGAGCGTGAGACGAGCAGCCGGACCTCTCGCGGTCGAGCGGCGGCGCTGACGTGGAGCGTGCGGGTCGTGCCATCCGCTTCGAGCTCGGCTCCCGCGCCGACGACCCCCGTGTACAGCTTGTCGCTGACCGGCAGAAAGACGACGCCGAGCTTCACCTCGCCGGCGATGGCCAGGCCGATGTGGACCGCGAACTCGCCGTTTCGCGCGACGAACTCGCGGGTGCCATCCAGCGGGTCGACGAACCAGCAGCGCGTGAACCGACCGGCGTCCCGGTTGTCCGCCGATTCCTCCGCGACCACGCCGTCGTCCGGGAAGGCGGCGCGCAGACCGCCGACGATGAGCGCGTTCGCGCGTTTGTCCGCTTGCGTGACGGGCCCTTCGCCGCCGGCTTTCTCCTCGACCGCGAAGTCCGTCGCGTACACGTCGAGGATGACGCGCCCGGCTTCGCGCGCGAGCGCGCGGGCGAGGTCCGCCTCTCGATTCAGGTCACCGGCAGCGCTCACCCTCAGTAGCCTTGACCGCCGCTGGTGGGCGGTAGCGCCGATGGTTGCCGGGTCCAGACCCGCATCGGGTTGGCGGCCGCCGCCTGACGCGCGGCGCGATCGTAAGCGACCATGGCGTCCAGCGCCTCGCGGGCAGAGTAGTAGTCGTCGGCGGCGAGGGCGTCCCGCGCCTGTTCGAGAGCCTGGAGCGCTGCCGTCTCCCGGCCGAGCTCGAGCCGCCCGGAAGTGGCATCGGCGCTCTGCTGCACCGCTTCCAGAGTGCTCTGGAGGGCCGCCAGGTAGGGGTCGAGACCGGTGGTGCCGAGCGTGAGCAGATAGTCGATCTGCGACGCCTGGTAGGCGACGGTGTCGAGCGCCTGGATGCGCGCCTGGCGGGCCGCTTCGAGGCTCGCGCCGCGATCGTTCAGTTGCGTCAGCGCCTCCTCGGTGGCTTGCGCCTGGTCCGTCGTGTCCTGGAGTTGCTGGTCGAGCGATTGCAACGCGTCGTTCTGGTCGGCGACCTGCGATTCGAGCTGCTGCACGCGCTGCTTGAGCTGCGCGATCTGCGTCGCCTCGTCGGCTTTCTTCGAGGCCGAGGGAGCCTTGGCGGGCCCGGTCGCCTGCGCGAGCGCGACCGACGAGGCCAGCGTGAGCAGCAACGCCGTGAGCCGGGTCATGGAACAAGGATGCGCATCGGTCATCCGACGTCCTGGGGAAGCCGCGGGCGGAAATGCCGCGCGGTGGTCGCGATCATCCTCCGAGGCGCGCGTCAAGACCAGAGTCGCGTCAGATCGCGCGTGCCCGCCTGCGCGTGTCCGGGTCCGCCGTCCGATGGAGGGAGGCAGCGCAGATACTATTCACTTGGGCTCTTGCGGACCGAGAAGGACGTCGACCGACTCGCTGCGGCCGTTGAACGCGAACTTCGCCCACAGCGGCGGAGGCTTGCCGTCCGGCCACGCTTCCATCTCGAAGGTGCCGCGGGGCAGCCTCGTGTGGACGACGAAGGAGCGAGCCCCGGTCGGATGCCGTTCGCGGTAGGCGCGGAGCACTTCGTTCCCGTCGAGGCGGGTGACCCGCATCTGGAGCGAGGAGACGCTTTGGCTGCCCTCGGGCAGCTCGACGAAGACCGTCACCGAATGGGGGCCGTACAGCGCGCCGACGACCAGGATCACCGCCGCCGCAACCAGAATCGGCAGCATCCGGATGACGAGCGGGCGGCGAGGCGTTCGCGGCTCGCTCACGAATTCTCGTCCGCCGGCTTGGATTCGACGCTCGCTGACACGTCCTTGATTTCCGGCTTCAGGCTCTGCGGTTTGAGCCGGACCTCCGCCTTGACCTCGAGCGTGAGACCGCTGACCAGGTCGAAGACCTGCTGGCGGAACCGCTCGGAGTTCAGGAACCGCCGAACCTCGCGGCGCAGGATGCGGCCCGCCTCCGTGCGCGTCTTGTCCGCCTGGGTCAAGAGGTAGCTCAGCGCTTCCTTCGGGAGCTTGAGCTCGTTGACGGTCTTGCGAATCTGTTCCTCGGTCATGAAGACCGCGCCGACGCCAGCGAGCAGTGCCCGCCGCACGAGCTCTCCGACACCGGTGCCGCGTGGCGTCTCCTCGGGACCGGGCAGATCGTCGGGTGGCCGCGGCCCGTTCTCGTCCGTCGGATCGAATGGCATCGGAGGCTCCAGGCGGTCTAGAGGTGGAGGACGAAGGCGCGCTCGACCTGGTCGGAGGTCTCGCCGGCACCGGAAGCGGTGACGCCGAGCGTGAGCGCTTCCCCATCCTGAATCGCGGTCAGCTTCAGCGGGACGGCGAAGTGCATCGTTCCCGAACGGCCGGCGCCGGTGACGAGCGAAGCGGTCGATTCCGTGCCCGCGCCGACCACGTCCTCGAACTTGAACTGGAGGCTTCCGTGCGCGAGCGCCCCGTCCGGGTCGTCGTAGTCGACTTCGAGCGTGAGCGTGAACGGGTCGTCGACCGACTGGCAGGCGCCGTCGCAGCGCAGGTTCGAGAGTGAGAGCCCGGAGCCGCAGCCGGTCAGCGCGAGAACGGCCAACGTGGCGAGCGCGCGCCGCATTCCAGGCAGGCTACACCTTGAGCTGCACGGGCGCGCCGGCCGGCATCGCGAAGTGCATCGCGACGCCCTGTTCGTTCTGGCGCGCGACCTCCGCCGCCACCTTCGACGCGATTTCCACCAGCGCCTTCGACTCCGGCGCTTGCGGCCGTCCCGCGACCACCGGCACCCCCTCGTCGGAACCCTCCCGGATGGCCGTGACCAGCGGCACCTCGCCCAGGAACGGGACGGAGAGCTTTTGCGCTGCCGCCTTGCCTCCGCCGTGGTCGAAGATCTCCGATCGCGCCCCGCAGTGCGGGCAGACGAAGTAGCTCATGTTCTCGATGACGCCGAGGGTCGGCACGTCGACCTTGTCGAACATCGCCTTCGCCTTGATCGCGTCGGCGAGCGACAGGTCCTGCGGGGTGGTGACGATGACCGCGCCCGCGACCCGCACCTGCTGGGCGATGGTGAGCTGGATGTCGCCGGTGCCGGGGGGCAGGTCGAGCACCAGGTAGTCGAGCTCGCCCCAGTGAACGTCCCGAAAGAACTGGACGATGGCGCCGTGGAGCATCGGGCCGCGCCAGACCATCGCCTCCTGCGGGTCGACGAAGAAGCCGATGCTGATGACCGAGAGCCCGTGCGCCTCGATCGGCAGGAGGCTCTTGCCGTCGGTGGTCTTGGGCTTCGCGTGCCTGACGCCGAGCAGAATCGGTACCGAGGGGCCATAGATGTCGGCGTCGAGGAGCCCCACCTTCGCGCCGGCCTGCGAGAGCGCCACCGCCAGGTTCACCGCCACCGTGCTCTTGCCGACGCCGCCCTTGCCGCTGGCGACGAGCACCACGTTCTTCACGCTCGGGACCAGGTTCTGTCCGTCGCTCGCGGGAGGGACGCTCGGCCGGAAGGCGAACGCGATCTGCGCTTCGCTCAATCCGGCGACCTTGGCCAGGGCCTGCTCGATGTCACGCTCCAGGGCAGCGGTGCCGAACCCCGGCGGCGTCGCCAGCGCGACCGTCACCCGCGCGTGATCTCCCTCGGCGTGGACCTCGACGCGGGCCAGGTCGACCAGAGAGCGGCCGATCGACGGCTCGGAAATCGCGCGCAGGGCATCGAGAAGGACCGTTTCCGACAGCGCCATCGCCACCCTTTCTCCGCCCGTAAGAGGCGGGCGCGGGTGTTATGCGCAGCGGGCGAGGCGAAGTCAATCGCGGCCGAGGTCTGGCGACGAACTCACGGCAGCGAGGGGCCGCAGCCGGAGCAAGCGTGGAAGAGCCAGCGCACGTCGCCGGGGATCGGGTCCCCGAAGGCCGAGCGCGCGCCGGCTTCGCCGCCGTGAACGAACCCCTCGTAAGTGGTGTCGTTCACCAGCGGCGCTGTCGGAGTGAACGTCGCGGTGAAGGTGTCCGCGTTCCAGCCGACCTCCCCGTCGACGCCCTCGATGCCGACCGCGCCGTCGAGGCTCGCGGGATCCATCGAGCGGTTGAACGTCACCTCGAGCGTTGGGCGCAGGGTGGAAACCGGTCCGGCGGGCGCGTAGCTCACGACCTTGGGTTTGACGACCAGGGCGGGGTCGCGGATGACGGCGGCGGCGAGGGTGGACGATTGGTCGCCGCAGGTGACGGTCGCCGCCTCCGTCGAGACCACGTGCAGGTCCGCGGCGGGCGGGAAGTGGAACGTGAGGGAGGTCGTCGACTTGGTGTCGATGGGGACGAGTGCGCCGCCGAGGGACAGGACCGCTTCGGTACAGAAGCGCGCCCCGTATACCGTGCCGGCCTCACCGCCTTCCACCGAGACGCGGGCGGGCACCACGCCGTCCACCCGCGGGGCGGTCGGCGTCGCGGTCGGCTGGGGAGGAGGGCTTGTGGTGTCCGTCGACGCCGGCCCGCACCCGGCCAGGGACCACGCGACGAGGAGGATCGAAAGCACAGCGCGCATCGGACACCTCCAAGGGTGTGATGCCGGCTCCCATTGTAGGTTGCGGCGCGCCGATGTCGAGCGAGGGGGGAGAAACGCGAGCGGGCCCCGCAAGAGGCGAGGCCCGCTTCGAAGAACGTCGTCCGCCAGCTAATTGCCGCTGGGCGGCTGAGTCGCGTAGAGGAAGCCGGACTGGAGCGTGTAGGTTTTGTTCTGGTCCTGCGCGGTGCCGACCGGGGTGGGGGCGCCGGTGACGCTGAAGAGCTTGTAGTTGCCGCCCGTCGAGATGCCGGCCGCCGCCGAGATGTCGCCGATCCACGGGTTGCCGCAGCCTTCGCAGCGGGTGGTGAAGGTCCAGGAGTCCTTGTTTGGGTCGGACGCGCCGCCGGCGGGATACAGGTGCGTCGAGAGCTGCTTGCCGCTCTGTGACTCGACGCCGCCCGAACCCGGGGAGCCGCCGACGACGACGCAGGTGTAGGTGTTCGAATAGTTGAGCTGGTTGGCCGGCGTGAAGGTCGCGGTGCGGGTCGAGGGGTCGTACACGGTCGCGCCCTGGACGCCCTGAATCCCGACGTTGCCCGCCTTCTCGACGCTCTGCTGGTTCATCGGCCGCGAGAAGGTGACGACCATCTTCGCGAGCACCGAGATGCCGGTGCCGGTCGGCGCGTAGCTGGTGATCGTCGGCTGCGGTTCCAGGGACGGGTCGTAGATGAAAGACGCGCTCGCGGTGTTACCGCCGGCGGCGTACACGGTGGTGGCGTCCGCGGGCTTGGCGCAGGTGGCGGCCAGCGTGACGGTCGTCGGCTGGGTGGTGCTGGTCCCCGCCGGCGCGGGCGGAGCCGGAAACTTGTAGTCGTTCGCAGTGCCGGTGATGGTGCTCGCGGTGACGGGCGTCCCCGCGATGGTGACGGTGAGGTCAGTAAGAGCGCAGCCGTTCTGCGTCTTGACCTCGGCCGGTGTCCCGCCCTCGTTGAACACCGCGTGCGGGGTCACGCTCGTGATCGACAGCTTGACCGAGGTCTTCTTGTTTCCCGGGCCGGTCGTGGTGCCTCCGCCGCACGCCACCGCACCTGACGCCAGAATCGCCAGCCCGAGCGCCCATCGCTTCGAAATCATCTGCCCCATCTCCTTCTCCGGCGGAGTCGACGCCCCGCAGACCGGTCGTGTCCTGAGGGCGGAAGGAGTCGCATCTTCCGTTCCGGATGTCAACAGGCTTTTCGGGGGTGGTTGCCGGCCCGGCGGAGCGTCGCGTATGGTGGGCGCGTGCGAAGGGGTTTTCTGCGGTTTGGGCTGGTGATCGCGGCCGTGGCGGCCTGGGGAACGGGCTGCCATCGCCAGACGGGTCCCGACCCGCGGTTCGAGCGCGCGTTCGCGGCGTTCGTCGAGGCGGAGAGCGAAAGAGGCGACGCCGCCTTCCAGGACCCGCGCGCGGACGAGGCGCTCGCCGCGGCGCGCGCGGTTTCGCCGAGCTCCGTCGACCACGTGGCGGCGCAGGCCCTCGTCCTGCGCATCGAGAAGGGCCGTGAGGAGCAGGCCGCGTTCGCCGCGGGGATGAAGGCGGCCGGCCAGCCTCCCCCGGAGCCTCCCGCGCCGTCGTTCCCGGCGACCCCGAGCACCGCCCAAACGCTGAGCAGGACCGCTTCCGCCAGGCCTCCCAGCATCGGCTCGGCGGAAGCCGACTTCCACGCGCGCTACGGCACGTGCGTGGCCCCGCTCGCGCCGTTCCACGAAAAGGGCGGCGAGCGCCAGGGGACCGCGTGGGCGCTGGCCGAGGGTTGCGAGAAGCGGTTCCCGGAGCTGGAGGGGGTGGCGGTCGCCATCCTCGACGGCAAGGTGTTCAATGTGATTCCCCGCTCGATGTTCCCGCCCGCCGCGGCGAACGCGCCCGCGCCGGCGGACGCGGGAACGCCGTAGCGGCAATCTCGCGGCGCTTGGAAGGTGCAGCGGTTTGAGCCTGCTCATCACGGCGCTGAAGCTGGTTCCGAAGAACGCGTTCTCGCGCGGGGTTGGCGAGGTTCTGCGCGCGCCGTGGCCGCGGCCGGTCGTGCGCCTGGCGATTGGCGGCTTCGCCCGCGCTTACCAGGTGCGCAGCGGCGAAGCAGAACGGGAGCCGAAGGACTACCGGACGTTCGCCGAGTTCTTCACCCGGCGGCTGAAGTCGGGCCTGCGGCCGGTGGCGCCCGGCGACGACGTGGCGGTCTCGCCGGTGGACGGGACGGTGGGCGAGGCCGGATCGATCGCGGGCGAGACCCTCGTCCAGGCGAAGGGCCGCCGGTATACGCTAGCGGAGCTGCTCAGCGACCCGAACGACGCGCGCGACTACGAGGGCGGAACGTTCGCGACCTTGTACCTCGCGCCGGGCGACTACCACCGCATCCACGCGCCGCTCGGCGGCCGCATCACCGGCTACACCTACGTGCCCGGGCACCTCTGGCCGGTGAACGCTTCCGGCGTCCAGGAGATCGATCGGCTCTTCGCGGTCAACGAGCGGCTGGTGACGCACTTCGAGACGAACGCCGGGAAGGTGGCGCTGGTCCAGGTCGGCGCGACCTGCGTCGGGCGCATCCGCGCGACCTTCGACGACGTGGTGACGAACACCGCCCGCGACCGCGCGCTCAGGCGCGTACGCTACGAACAGCCGTTCGACGTCGCGAAAGGGGTCGAGTGCGGCGTCTTCGAAATGGGCTCGACGGTGATTGCTCTGTTCCAACAGGGGCGCGCGACGCTCGACGGGGCGCTCGTGCCCGGCGCGCCGGTGAGGCTCGGCCAGCCGCTCGCGAAGACGTCGCTCGCGTAGCGGCCGCCCGCGTGCCCGCCGCAGTCTCTGCTAAGCTGACCCCGGATGGTCGGCCCAGGGGCGCTTCTCGCCCAGAGCCGATTCGCGCTGGAAAGGACCGAAGCCTCTTCTCGCATGGCCACCCCCCGCATCGCCGCCGTCAAAGGAATGAACGACCTCTTGCCGGAGCAAGCGCCGCTCTGGCAGAAGCTGGAAGGGACCGCCCGCCGCATCGCCGCGCTCTACGGCTTCGAGGAGGTGCGAACGCCCCTCGTCGAGTCGACGAGCCTGTTCGTGCGCGGCATCGGCGGCGAGACCGACGTCGTCGGCAAGGAGATGTACACGTTCGACGATCGCGGCGGCGAGTCGCTCTCGTTGCGGCCCGAAGGCACAGCAGGAGCGGTCCGGGCCTACGTCGAGCACAGCCGCCACGCGGTCGACCCGATTCAGAAGTGGTTCTACCTGGGCCCGATGTTCCGGCACGAGGCCCCGCAGAAGGGCCGCTACCGCCAGTTCTTCCAGTTCGGCGCGGAGCTGTTCGGGGTCGCCGAGCCGCGCGCGGACGTCGACCTGATCGCTCTCGTGGTCCGGTTCGTTCGCGAGCTCGGCGTCAGCGGTCTCGTTCTCCACCTGAGCTCCTTGGGGGACGAGGAGAGCCGGCCGGCCTATCGCGAGGCGCTGGTGCGTCACTTCTCGCCGCACGCGGCGCGCCTCTCGGAAACCGATCGGCGGCGGCTGGAGAAGAACCCGCTGCGGCTCCTCGACTCGAAAGACGAGACGGTCAAGGCCCTGGCCGAGGGCGCGCCGTCGACGCTCGACTATCTCTCGCCCGCGTCGCGGGCGCATTTCGACGAGGTGCTCCGCGGCCTCGACGCCTTGGGCATCGACTACGAGGTCGATCCGAAAATCGTGCGGGGCCTCGACTACTACACCCGCACGACCTTCGAGCTGGTGGCGACCTCGGGGCTGGGCGCGCAGTCGACGCTCGCCGGAGGCGGCCGGTACGACCGGATGGTGGAGGAGCTGGGGGGACCGGCGACGCCGGCCATCGGCTTCTCGATGGGCCTGGAGCGGCTCGCGCTCCTGCTGGAGGCGAGCGGTCCCGCTCTGCGCCGGGGCCCGGACCTGTTCCTGGGCGTTCTCGGCGACGAGCCGGGGCGGACGGCGCAGCGAGTCGCCGAGCGCTGCCGCGACCGCGGGTGCACCGTGGAGCTGACGCTCAAGAGCGGCGGCGTCGCCAAGCAAATGAAGCGGGCGGACCGGCTGGGTGCCCGCTTCTCAGCGATCATCGGCGACGGCGAGCGCGCGAGCGGGCGGGTGAAGCTCAAGACCCTGGCGACGGGCGAGGAGCGGGAGATCGCGCTTGCGGACCTGGTCGAGGTGGTCGGCGCGGCACGTGAGACCGACGGGGGGCAGCGGTGATGCAGAGCGGGAGCGGAAGGGCTCGGTGGTTTCGGCTCTGGTCGGCGGCAGCGGTGGCGTTCGCCGTGGCGGCGAGCGGCGTCGCGTCGGTCGCGCGGGCGAGTGAAGAGGCGCCGTCGGCGAGCCCGCCGCTCTTGAAGGTGGGCGACGACGCCCCGCGTTTCGGGCCGATGCTCCTGCACAACCCGGCCGCCGCCGGAATGCGGACCTTCACGCTCGGCGATTTCGTGGGTGACGACGCGTCGACGCCGGCGAAAGGGGTGCTGCTCTCCTTTTTCGCGAGCTGGTGCGGCCCCTGCAAGCACGAGCTGCCGCTGCTCGTGAGGCTGTGGAACGAGTACAAGTCGAAAGGGCTCGAGGTGGTCTCGATTTCCATCGACAAGACGCCGGAGCAGTTCGAGAAGGTGCGCGCAATCGTCGCGAAGGATCGCATCACCTATCCGGTGGTGTCTGACCGCTTCAACCTCCTCGCGCGCCGCTACCTGGGCGACACGGTGGCGCTCCCGGCGATTTTCCTCGTCAAGCCCGACGGGACCATCGCCCTCGTTCGCCAGGGTTACAGCGAAGACGCCTCGACGTTCCTCGACGACGCGATCGACAAGCTGCTCGGGCTTGCCCCGGGCCGGGCTTCCCGAGCGCGAGCCGAGGCTTCGCCCGCGCGCAAGTGAAGTGAGCTGAACAGCGCCCCTTGGGGTTTCCCAGCGAGGTGCCAGGTCGCAGGACCGTTCCTACTGTGCAGAAGCCGCACGGCGTGACGCCTTCGCGTCCGGCGCCGAACGGGGGGAACCGATGTCGCTGCGCTGGGCGGTGGTCGGCCTGATGGTGGGCGGCTGCACTTCCGTCCACCTCGCGATGCGAAACCGCTGCTGGGTCCGCACCACCGACCGGTGGCCGGGGCAGGTCACGGAAGAAGTCGGGCCCTGCGCCCGGCCGGCGCCGAAATGGACCAACGACCGGCTGACGCGGCTGGTGCAGGAGTGCGTCGCCCAGCAGGACTACCTCTGGGAGAACCGCGCGCTCGAGGCGTGGCAGCACCAGGAGGCGCTGCCGCCGCGGGCGACGGACGAAGACGTGCTGCGCTCCTGCCTCTCGGAAGCGGCGCGGGCCGCCGTGAGCGAAAACGAGGTGCTCCGAGCGAAGCTCAAGGACGCGACCGCCGAGCGCGACCGGCTGCGCTCGCACGACGAGGAAATCACGCAGGACTTGGGCGTTGCGGCGAAGAAGCCGGCGGGGAGCGCGGTGGCGACGGCGAGCGCCGAAGGGAAGGGCGACGGCTCCTCGCGCCAAGACGCGAAGAGCGAGGAGTCGCATTCGACGAGACAGGCGTCCGAGAGCGCGCCGCCGATGATTGTCCAGCCGCCGGCGTCGCAGCCGGTGATTCTCCAGAGCCCTCCGGCAGCGGTGCCACAGCCCATCATCGTGCAGGGCGCGAGCGCGCCCGTCTACCCCACGGCAGCGGTGCAGCCCATCGTCATCCAGTCGCCGGCGCCGCAGGTGGAGCCGATCGTCGTGACCCCGCAGGAAGCGCCGCCGAGGACCGTCATTCGCTACGTGCGTCTGCCCGCCCGCGAGCGAATCCGAAAGCGCTGGTGCCCGCCGCGGAAGGTGGCGCCGAACGTGACGCCCGCGCAGTCGAAGGACGACTGCGCGAACGCGACGCCGTAGGCACGGGCCTGGTCGCCTGCGTCAATCGCGCTCGAGGCGATCGGACCCGATCGGTCGGATCGGACTGATCGGTCGGGGTGAAGCTCGGCCCTCGAAGCGCGAACGCCCCGGGCTCCTCGTCGGAAACCCGGGGCGTCGCCACGCTCTCAAGGCAGCGGTGCCGCTTACATCATCCCGCCCATGCCGCCGTGGCCGCCCATCGCCGGAGCCGGAGCCTCTTCCTTCGGCTTCTCGGCGATCATCGCCTCGGTCGTGAGCATCAGGCTCGCCACGCTCGCCGCGTTCTGCAGCGCGTAGCGCGAGACCTTGGTCGGGTCGATGACGCCCTCCTTCAAGAGGTCGCCGTACTCGCCGGTCGCCGCGTTGAACCCGAAGGCGCCGGAGTTCTCCTTGACCTTGTTGACGATGATCGAGCCTTCCCAGCCGCCGTTCCCGGCGATCTGGCGAATCGGCTCCTCGAGGGCGCGGCGGATGATGTCGACGCCGAATTTCTCCTCGCCCTTGACCTCGAGGTCGTCGAGCGCCTTGAGCGAGCGCAGGTAGGCGACGCCGCCGCCGGGGACGATGCCCTCCTCGACGGCCGCGCGGGTCGCGTGCAGCGCGTCCTCGACGCGGGCCTTCTTCTCCTTCATCTCGGTCTCGGTCGCCGCGCCGACCTGGATGACGCCGACGCCGCCGTGCAGCTTGGCGAGGCGCTCCTGCAGCTTCTCCTTGTCGTAGTCGCTCGTGGTCTCTTCGATCTGCGCGCGGATCTGCTTGATGCGGCCGTCGATCTTCGACTTCTCGCCGGCGCCGTCGACGATGGTGGTGTTCTCCTTGTCGATGAGGATGCGCTTCGCGCGGCCCAAGTCCTTCAGGTTCACCGTCTCGAGCTTGATGCCCAGGTCTTCCGCGAGCATCCGGCCGCCGGTGAGGATGGCGATGTCCTCGAGCATGGCCTTGCGGCGGTCGCCGAAGCCGGGCGCCTTGACCGCGGCGGCGTTGAGCGTGCCGCGCAGCTTGTTGACGACCAGGGTCGCGAGCGCCTCGCCGTCCACGTCCTCGGCGATGATCAAGAGCGGCTTGCCGGCGCGGGCGATCTGCTCCAAGAGCGGCAGCAGGTCCTTCATGTTGGAGATCTTCTTCTCGTGGATGAGGATGTACGGATCCTCGAGCACGGTCTCCATCCGCTCCGAGTCGGTGACGAAGTAGGTCGAGAGGTAGCCGCGGTCGAACTGCATGCCTTCGACGACCTCGAGGGTGGTCTCCAGGCCCTTGGCCTCTTCGACGGTGATCACGCCTTCCTTGCCGACCTTGTCCATCGCCCGGGCGATGATGTCGCCGATGGTGGTGTCGCCGTTGGCGCTGATGGTGCCGACCTGGGCGATTTCCTTCGGGTCCTGGGTGGCCTTGGAGAGCGACTTGAGCTCCTCGACCACCGCCGCGACGGCCTTGTCGATGCCGCGCTTGATCTCCATCGGGTTGTGGCCGGCGGCGACCAGCTTGGCGCCCTCGCGGAAGATGGCCTGGGCGAGCACGGTGGCGGTGGTGGTGCCGTCGCCGGCGACGTCGCTGGTCTTCGAGGCGACCTCCTTCACCATCTGGGCGCCCATGTTCTCGAACTTGTTCTCCAGCTCGATTTCCTTGGCGACGGTGACGCCGTCCTTGGTGATGGTGGGCGAGCCGAAGCTCTTCTCCAGCACCACGTTGCGGCCCTTGGGGCCCAGGGTCGCCTTGACGGCGTCGGCGAGGAGGTTCACGCCCCGGAGGATCGCCTCGCGGGCACGCACGTCGAACACGATTTCTTTCGCTGCCATGTGGGAATGCTCCTGTAGGATGGGCGACGCGCAAGCGAAAGCCCATCACACGTAGGTGGCGCCGGATGCGATGGGCTCCGCTTGCGCTTCACCCATCCTACGGCGTGGAAAGCTACCGGGAGATGACGCCGAGGATGTCGTCTTCGCGCATGATGAGGTGCTCGACGCCGTCGAGCTTGACCTCCGTGCCGCCGTACTTCGAGAACAGGATGCGGTCGCCGACCTTGACGTCCAGCGGGCGCACCTTGCCGTCCTCCAGCACCTTGCCGTTGCCGACGGCGATCACCTCGCCCTCGACCGGCTTCTCCTTGGCGGTGTCGGGGATGATGATGCCGCCCTTGGTCTTCTCCTCTTCCTGCACGCGCTTGACGAGGATGCGGTCCTGCAGCGGACGAATCGTCATGGCTCTTTTCTCCTCTGGCGCGGCGCTTCTCCAGTCGCCGCGGATGTCCGTCGCGCCGAAAAGGGCGCGATGAAAAAGGTCGCCCTGGCCCTCCGTGTCCGTAAGCAGTCTCACGGTCGGAGTGCCAAGCGGCGCGTACCTTAAGCACGGCCGTCCGGCTGTCAAGCGCGAAGCCGCCGGTCCGCCCGCCGCGACGCACAATCGCCGAGAAACACTGCGGATCGCGCTGGCGATCGGCTCGGGTGGGCTGCCAGCGCACCCGGAAGCGCCCGCAAGGCGTGGCCGACCGCCGGGAAAGTGTCGGCTTGTTCGCTGCGCTGGATGGGTGCACCGTGATCGCGGGCTCGGTCGGGAGCAGACGCGGGTCCGAAAAAAGGCGAACGATTCTGCGGAGGTGCGGATGCACGAGGAAGCGCCCCGGAGGGCGACGAAGGTCGCGCCGGCCACGGACGTGCGAGAGTTCTTCCGCGAGACGGTCGACGAGGTGCGCGCCCGCCAGCGTCTCGAGGTGCGACCGCAGACCGAAGCCTACGTCGTCGACCTCCTCGTCGATTTCTCGGCGGCAGACCAGCTCTTCTCCGCCTCGAGCGGGCGCACGGCGCCCGAGCCGCTGGTCTTCATGCTCAAGCGGGCCATCGAGGCGCCGGGGCCGGAGCGGGCGCGCCACCTGAAGCGGATGGGCGACACGGCGCTGGTCGTCAGCGGCTTCTTCTCGGACTCGCTCGCGCGGCAACTCGTCGACGTCGACTACTACTCGTCGATGGGCGAGCGGGCCTACGACGCGCTCGGCACGATGAAGCCGGGTTCGCTCGGGCAGACGTTCCGGGAGCTCGCCCAGAAGTTCCTGCGCATCGCCGAGGTCTTGAGCGAAATCTCGGAGCGGGCGCTCGTCACTTCGAACGAGGGCATCCTGCGGCTCTACGAGCGCTACGTGCGCACCGGCTCCGAGCGGCTTCGGTGGATGCTCCAGGAGCGCGGCCTTCTGGCCATCGAGGGGAAGCTTTCGTGACCGTCAACCCGGCGCGGGCGCGGCTGCTGCGGGATCTGCAGGCCGAGCTGGAAGCGATCTACCGGGTCGAGGCTCAGGCGGACGTCGCGCAGTTCGTCATCGACCGGGCCCGATGGGAGAAGCTGTCGGGCACCGGCGCGTCCGAAGAGCTGGTCGTCGTCCAGGGCGACGACGACCTGCAGGTCGGGCTGTTTCTCGACGACGACGTCTACGCAGCGCTCGACGGAGCGGGCGGTTGGACCCATCGGAAGCTGAACGCGTACCTCCAAGCGCTGGAAGGCGTCAGCCACTTCGTCTACCTCACCCATCGCGCGCGGGTGCCGCGGCCGGTCAGCCGGCTCGAGCTGGAGCTGCAGGCGGAAATCGACAAGTTCGTCCTGATGCTGCTGCACCTCGGCGATGCCGCCCGGCGGCACGGCGCCCGAGCGCTGCGGCGGACGCTCTTCGAGGACGTCTCGTTTCGGCAGGGCCTCCCGCCCGACGCCGACGAGCGCTATCGCAAGGCGAACGCGCTCGCGAGCTTCTACTGCCGATGCCTGGAAGCGAAATACGTTGTGAAGAGCTCGATCGAAGGGCTGCTCGCCGACCTACGCCGGATGTACCGCCTCGGCGCCGGAGAGAAGCTGTCCTATGCCGCCTGCGGCGCGGCGATCTGACGACCTCGGGCTTCGATGTCGGGACCGCTGTTGACAGCCGGGTGCGGAAGCACGCGGAACGATCAGTGCCTGCGAGCTTGCCGCTGCCGCTGCTACTCCGTTGTGGTCGCTTGGGGTAGGAAGCCCTTGTGTGCTGTTCCCGCGCACTCCGTGCATGGTTAGCCTCATCGGAGAAGATCAGAGTAACCGCGACGGCTCCCTCGGCTCGCGCTCGTGGGCGAGGGCACGGAAGCTCTCGTAGGTCTCCTCGATTTCGGTTTCGACCCGCTCCCGCGGCTGACCGTAGGCCTCCCGGGACCACTCCCGGCGAGCGTCGGCGCGAGCGGCATCGCCACACGCGGGCGGGGGCGACAGGCGCACACTGAACGCTGACACCTCAGCGCCGCCGGTACGGACGAAGGCTTCGTAGTTCGACTGCCCGACCAGGTCCGCCGAGTCGATCACCGGCGCGTAGTACGGCGCGAGCAGCCCCGCGTCCGGGGTCCCGACCCGCAGGGAAATCATCGTGCCGACGTTCCCGAGCACCGCCCGCAGCACGTGCTCGCTGAGCTGCTGCGTGTACTGGTGCGCGAGCGTCAGGGCGAGCCCGAACTTGCGGGCTTCGGCGAGTAGCTCCGCGAACCGAGAATCGGCGACGAGCTGGAACTCGTCGACGTAGACGTGGAAGGCGTCGCCCGCGGTCGGCCCGCGCTTGAACGCCGCCTGCCGCAGCCGCGAGATGATCTGGCTCGCGAGCAGACCAGCGGCGTAGTCGCCCAGCCTGCCCTTGCCCAGGTCGAACAGCAGGACCTTGCGCTCGTTCAGAATCGCGTCGATGTTCAAGACTCGGCGCTGGCAGATGATGTTGCGCAGGGTGCCGTCGGAGATGAAGCGCGCGAACTTGCTTGTCACGTACGGCGCCATGTTCTTGAGCGACTGTTCGTAGCCCGCGGCCAGCGCCTCATCGGCGAACTCGCGGATGACGAGGTCCTCGGCGCTGCGCTCACGCACGAGCGCCTTGAGCAGCTTCTCGTTCGTGTAGAGCGAGCGGAAGATCATCAGGTTCGGGATGCGCGGCTCTCGCGGCGCCTCGGCTCCCATGAGAATCGCCAGCATGCCGCGGAAGTGGCTCTCGAAGACGGGCCCGCCCACGACCCGCAGGTCGTAGGCCCGGTCGAGGGCACCATACAGGTCGTCGATGATGTAGTCGCGGGCCAACCGGTAAGCAGGAGCGCTCTTTTCTTGCACGCGAAGGACGTTGAACCCGACCGGGCGCTCCACATCGTTCGCGTCGACGAGAACCAGGTCCTGGTCGCGCGACCTGGGAAAGCGCTCCAGCACTTCGTCGATGAGCGAGCCGTGCGGATCGATCACCGCGACGCCGCGCCCGGCTTCGATGTCGTGGAGGATCATCTGGAGCAGCATCGTCGACTTGCCGGTGCCGGTCTGGCCGACGACGTAGGTGTGGGTCGGGCGCAGGGCGTCGTCGAGAGCCACCACGCGGTCGATGCCTCGGTCGCGGTTGATGCCGATCTTGGCACCGGTCCTTGTGCCCAGTGGGGCTGCCGTGGTCCGGGCGCGCGAGATGGCGATGCCGGGCAGGGCGCGGTGTCCGGGCGTCGGCGTGCGCACGAACGAAATCGCTTCGGTCGGCGCGAACAGCTCGTCCAGCGTCGGTGCGTCGAGCGGCGCGAGGAGCGCACCGGGCTCGACTTCGACGACGCGATCGAGCCGCGACGGCGCCGGCAAGTCCGCGTTCGCGCCGGTCAGCGCGACCTCCGCGAAGGACAAGAGCGCTGCCGAGGGCTCCTCGTCCGACGCGACGAACAGTCGAGCGGCAAGGAGCGGCGACTGGAGAAGCTCAAGGCGCTCAACCGCCCGCGTGCGCCGGACCGCCGCCTGGGCTCCTCCGATGCCGCCGTCCGAGGTCGCGCGCGCGAAGGCTTCCTCGACCGCGAAGAGCGCCCTGCGCCCCTGCGTGAGCGCCTCCTCGGGAGGAGTCCGGAAGTTGCGCAGGTGAATCGTCAGCGCCGCGCGCTTTTCCGCCAGCACCTCGACCAGCGCCGACCACGGATCGGCGAACGCGCTCCACGCGCCGCTGACCGAAAGCGATTCCGGGGATCGTGCTTCCGACGCGGGCCGCGCGCCGAAACCGATCGGCGCCAACGGCGAGGGCGCGCCCGTCCCCATCGCCCCTTCACGCTCTCGGCGAAGCTCCACCAGCCGCGCGCGCTCCAGGAACAAGGGCAGATCGACCAACTCGGACGCCGTGAGAATCTCGGTCTCAGCAAAGTCGACGGACTTCAAGAAGAACTCGCGCAACCCGAAAGCGTGCGCCACTGCCTGGGCCGACGCCGCGTCGTCGTCGTCGCCGCGCCCGACCGCACACAAGGCCAAGCCGTAGTCCCGTTCTGCCGTCGAGCCCAACACCAAGAGCCACTCCCGCGCGGGCGCGACCGCCGCGAGCAACCGTGCCAAAACCAGCCACCGCGACGCGCACCGCCCGACGAACGCCGCCATCGGCGCCTCCTGCGGCAGCCGGTCCGCCTCGCGAAAGAGGTCCGCGGACAGCATCCGCGTCACCCGAAGCCCCGCCAGCGCCACTTTCGACTCCTCGGCCCCGCGCGCCATCGCCGCCACATCTCCCCGCAACCGAAGCGGTCGAGTGGGTGACGCGCCGCGTGCCTGAAGACTGACACTCGGCGATGAACATCACGCAGACGGTTGGGCTACTGTCAGGGTGGGCGATGGCGGCGCGTCACACCGACAGCCAAGAGCGGAGGGCACACATGGGCCGGTTCATCAACCTTACGAACCATCCTTCGCCGAAGTGGTCGGCGCCTCAGCGCGACGCGGCGCTCGCGCTCGGCGATTCCATCGTCGACCTACCGTTCCCCGACGTGCCCGTCGACGCCGACGAGCTCTGGTTGCGCCGGATGGCCGGCGAGCTCGCAGCGCGCATCGCGCCCGACGACACCGTCTGCGTCCAAGGCGAGTTCACCCTCGCGTTCCCGGTCGTCGCCGAGCTCCAGCGCAAGGGCACCCGCTGCGTCGCCGCCGCCACCGAGCGCGACGTCGTCGAGGGCCAGGACGCCTCCGGCGCCACCATCAAGACCCATCGGTTCGTGTTCCGCCGGTTCCGGGAGTACCCAAGGGTAGGGTAAGCGCCGACTTACTCCTTGGCCTTGACGAATATTTCTTCGAGAGCGCGCGTCAGGGCGTTATTGGATGAGAGCGCTTGGCGAACGAAGCCTTCTGCACTTTCTGAACCATGCACGAGGGCATTTCGTACCCAGCTCAACCGCCAGTAGTGTTGCTGATTGCGGGCGGGCTTGACCGCGTCGCGGACATCCGCGTCCAACAGCTTGGTCACGCCAGCTTCCTCGCCGGCGTGGCCGGCGCCGGAGTCGCGCTGGGAGGCGCGCGGCGGCACCCATCGCCACGCCGACGGGAGGCGATGGGCCTCGGCGCCTCCCGTTCGGACGCGAGAGCTCGGCGACGCTCGGGGTGACCATGGCCTTAGCTCGCCGCGTGGTCGGGCGCGGCTCGCGTGAAGCGCCGATAGATTCCATAGCCGACGAGGACCACGGCCACCGCGACCCCGATCGCCGGCACGACCGCCGCGACGGTGACGGCCGTCTCCGTGAGTCCCGTGACCGCGAGAGCGACCCCGGTGGTCTCCGCCGCTACGACGATGGCTCCTCCTGGCATGACGTCCTCCGCGCCGCTGATTTCGCGTCGCTCGGTGGAAGGGACGCGGGGAGCCGGGCGGATCTGACAGTCGATGGTCGATGGCCTTCCGGGCAGCGTGGCCTCCTCGCCTGAGTGATCCCGCCGAGCCTGGGCGGTCCCGAGAGGCGGTAGCGGCGTCGGCTCTCGGCGGCGCCCTCGGGATGCCGGTCCGTGGAGAGCAGGAGCGGCATCGATCGGCGATGGCTCTTGGCCGAGCAAGAGTCGGGTGGAGCGCCCGGGGCCCATCGATGTGGGCGCGTGCTACCTCAGGACTTGTCCGTCGCCGGGGCGGGCGCGGGCGGTGGCTCGAGCGGGGGCGCCGGGGGCGTCGACGGGTTCGCCGGGGCGGCCTTCTTCGGCACGACGCGCGACTGGAGCGGCGGGACGTGGTCGCGGTAGTGGTTGCCCCAGATCTCGAAGCCGGCCTTTTCCACCTCCTCGTAGTCATTGACGAGCAGGGTCCATTGCCGGTTGGCGCGGTCGTCGGCCGCCTCGATGGCCGGGTCGGTGCGCGGATGAGCGGACTTGGGCTTGACCTCCATCACGAGCTTGTTCCCGAGCTCGACGCATTGCGAGCGGTGGGTGCTCTTGACGGGGCTGTTGCCGGCGAGGGCGCCGTCGTTGTCGTCCCAGTACGAGGCGACGTTGACGAGGGCCTGCCCGATGTGCGCCGCCCCGCGACCGGCGCGCAACCGGGAAACGTCCTCCGCCGGGATGACGTCGAACAAGGCGCAGGTGTCGAGCGCCGAGAACATCATCGTGTACAGGTGCGACCCGGCGTTGATGTCCGCCCGGACGGTCCCGCTCGGCGCGCCGGCGAGCTCGGCCTGAGAATCGGCGTACATCGCCGCGAGGTAGGCGGGCACGACGTTGCCGAGCGAAGGCGATGCGCTCGGGCGTCCATTTGCCCGCGAGCTTGGGCAGCTTCTTCTGCACCTCGTCGTAGCCCGACTTGGCGTTGTCCTTCGCGAGGTAGACGTCGCCGCGGGGCTTGACCTCCGCCTCGGGAATGGCCGCGGCCTGCGGCGCGAGGGCGTCGAAGGCGGTGCGCTGCGCTTGGAGCTCGGCCGGGGTCGGCGCGGGCTGGGTGGTCTGGTCGGGGGTGTGCGAGCCGGACTTCGGATGAACGGGCATCGGAGCATCGGAGCCTCCTCGGGCGCCAGGGTTCCGGAAGCGGAATCCTTCTGGAGCCATCCTGCACGAGGTCAAGAGCGGTGGGAGACTTTTTTCGCGAACGTCGCCTCGGCGACAGACCGGCGGCGTCCGGCGGGGTGAGGCCGACGGCGATGCCCTCCCGCACCCGTCCCACGAGCGGGAGACGGAGGTGATGGGCCAGGTCTCGGCTCGCCGGATCGAGGCACCGACTGACACCTCGGGGGGGCTCGGATCCCTCGATCGTGTCACCGACTGACACCTCGGGGGGGGTTCAGGTCCCCCGATCGTGTCACCGACTGACACCTCGGGGGGGCTCGGATCCCTCGATCGTGTCACCGACTGACACCTCGGGGGGGGTTCAGGTCCCCCGATCGTGTCACCGACTGACGCCTCGGGGGGGCTCGGGTCCGTCGACCGTGTCACCGGCTGACACCTCGGGGGGGCTCAGGTCCCTCGACCGTGTCATCGACTGACACCTCGGGGGGGCTCAGGTCCCTCGACCGTGTCATCGACTGACACCTCGGGGGGGCTCAGGTCCCTCGATCGTGTCACCGACTGACACCTCGGGGGGGCTCAGGTCCCTCGACCGTGTCATCGACTGACGCCTCGGGGGGGCTCAGGTCCCTCGATCGTGTCACCGGCTGACACCTCGGGGGGGGGCTCTCGGCCGACCTGCCTCCTCGACCCGGGCGAGAAGCCGGCGGCGAACAGCACGAGCACGGTCTCAATGGCCTCTCGGCCGACCTGCCTCCTCGACTGTCGAACGGCACTGAGCACGAAGAAGAGCAGAACGTCTCAATGGCCTCTCGGCCGACCTGCCTCCTCGACCCTAACTCGGACCGGCGCACGACGGCCGTTCCAAAACAAGTCTCAATGGCCTCTCGGCCGACCTGCCTCCTCGACCGCGACAAGGCCGCATGCAAGCGCGTCAAGGTGTCTCAATGGCCTCTCGGCCGACCTGCCTCCTCGACACGACAACGCGCTCGGCATGGTGACCGCCTCCTGGAGTCTCAATGGCCTCTCGGCCGACCTGCCTCCTCGACACGTCCAGTGCTCCGACAACCAGGTGGCCGGGTACGCGTCTCAATGTCCTCTCGGCCGACTGGGTATCCAGACACCTCAGGTGTCTTGGTCCCCGATCCGCTCACCCTGAGGTGCCCGCGCCCATGGAGCATGAATGGAGCACGGCAAGCATGCGCGGGCCTCGAAGGGCGAGCGCGAGGGTGGCACAGGCTGTGCCGAGCCCTCACGGCCCTTCGAGGGCCGGGCACGAGGGCGGTGGCAACGAGCGAGGT